>NZ_JBHYTT010000002.1:269517-748146 GCF_042749285.1 Streptomyces sp. NPDC059499 | reverse complement strand
GTCCCGTTTCACCGGGGCCCTCCGGGCGCTTCCCTTCGTTCTTGCGTTTCCGACTCTATCAGACTCTTTCGTGTCCGATTCCCGGTCGAAGCGGGGCTGCTTTCCAGTTCTTCGCTTTCGCGTTTCCCTTTCCGGCGAGTCCGACTCTATCAGATCCTTTCGGGCCTGATTCCCAGTCAGTGGGGCTTGTCTTCCCGGCTGTTGGGCCGTTCCGACACCCAAACTCTAGCGGGTTTCCTCCGCGACTCATAATCGAGTCTTCGAATTGAATTTCGGCATGCCGAAATTCTCCCCGGCGGGAGATCGTGCTGAGTTTGGTTGCCGCATTCGCGGCGGGATCGGCTGCCTCGGGACCGTTCCGGCTCCGTGGCAACTCGGAGAACCTTACGGATCAGGGAGGGGTGTGTCAACCCCTCCCTCGGGAGGCCCTCGGCCCCATCAGTCCAGGTCGGTGAGCCGGCCGCCGGCGTCCGGCTGGGCGTGCTCCACACGCCGCAGGAGGCGGATCAGCATCTCGCCCAGGACCCCGCGCTCGTCTCCCGAGAGGTCCTGGAGAAGGTCCTCCTCGAAGTCGGTGGCCATCCGCATCGCCTCGAGCCACTTCGTCCGACCCTCGTCGGTCAGCTCGACGATGACGCGCACCCTGTTGTTCTCGTCCCTGTCCCGGGTGACCAGGCCCTCGCCGGCCATCCGGTCGATCCGGTGGGTCATCGCGGCCGGGGTGAGACCGAGTCGCTTCGCCAGCTCGCCGGGGCCGAGCCGGTACGGGGCGCCGGCCAGGACGAGGGTTTTGAGGACCTCCCACTCGGCATTGCTGATTCCGAGGGCGGCGACCTGCCGGCCGTACGCGACGTTCATCCGGCGGTTCAGCCGGCCCAGCGCGGAGACGACCTGCTCGACCTGCGGGTCGAGGTCGCGGAATTCGCGCTGGTAGGCCGCGATCTGCTCATCGAGGCTCGGCTCCTGGAGCTCGGGCTGCTCGGGGGTGTCAGACATGGCGGGCAGTATCGCACGCTCTCCATCGCCATCGAAGTCCTTCTATGTGTAGCGTTAAGGTTCTAATTTTAGTGCTAAAGTCTACGAGTCTGTGTTCTTCAAGGTTCTTCGAAGTCTGAGGTAGGTGAGTGTGACCAGGGAGATGGGTGCAGCGCTGCGGCGGATCCAGGTGGGGAGCGCGCTGAGCGCGTTCGGCCTCGGGTTCACCGTTCCGTATCTGTACGTCTACGTGGCGCAGGTCCGGGATCTTGGCTCCGGTACGGCAGGTGTCGTACTGGCTGTCTTCGCCATGGCAGCGCTGGCGGTTCTGCCGTTCACGGGGCGGGCCATCGATCGCCGCGGGCCGCTGCCCGTACTGATCGTCGCCGCCGGCCTGGCGGCCGTGGGCGCTGCGGCGCTTGGTGTGGCGGGCAGTGTGACGACCGCGGTGCTGTCGGCTGCCGTCCTCGGAGCCGGTACGGCGGTCATGCAGCCGGCACTCGCCACGATGCTGGTGTGGTGCTCGAGCACGGCCACCCGTACCCGCGCCTTCGCCACGCAGTTCTTCCTGCAGAACCTGGGCCTCGGCGTCGGCGGGCTGGTCGGCGGGCAGATCGTCGACGTCGACGACCCGTCGAGCTTCACCCTGCTCTTCCTCATCGAGGCGGTCATGTTCGTCGTGCTCGCGGTGGTCGCGGCCACCGTGCGCATGCCCCGCACCCCGTCCATCTCCGGGGCCCTGCCCACCGACGGCTCCGCCCCCGGGTCCGGGCTGCGGGTCCTGCTCTCCCACAGGGCCATGGTCCAGCTGTGTGTCCTCGGCTTCGTGCTCTTCTTCGCCTGCTACGGACAGTTCGAGTCCGGGCTCGCGGCCTACGGCACCGAGGCGGCCGGGATCGAACCGTCGACCCTGGGCATCGCGCTGGCCGCCAACACGGCCGTCATCGTCGTCGCGCAGTTCGTCGTGCTCCGTCTCGTGGAGCGCCGGCGGCGCAGCCGGGTCATCGCGTGGGTCGGTCTGATCTGGGCGTTCGCCTGGATCGTGGCCGGATACGCGGGCCTGGGGCACGGCAGCCAGACCATGGCCACGGCCGCGATGATCTCGACGTACGCCCTGTTCGGGCTCGGTGAGTCGATGCTGTCGCCGACGGTGGCGCCGCTCGTCGCCGACCTGGCGCCCGAGGCGATGGTCGGTCAGTACAACTCGGCGTTCGCCCTGGTGAAGCAGCTGGCCCTGGCGGTCGGACCGGCCGTGGGCGGGCCCATGGGGGCGACGCTGCACGGGCTGTACATCGTGACGTTCGTGCTGTTCTCGCTGGGCATCACCGTGCTGGCCCTGAGACTGGGCCGACAGCTCACTCCCGTACAGGACAAGCCGTCGCTCGTAACGGTGCCGTCGCGAGTGGTGGCGGTGTCACTCCCGGAAGGCGGGCCGGTGACCGCTCCCGCCAACGCTCACTGAGGAAGCGCGAACTCGCACCAGACCGCTTTGCCGCCGCCCGGTGTGCGGCGGCTGCCCCACGACGAGGCGATGCTCGCGACGATGGAGATCCCGCGTCCCGCCTCGTCCGCGGGTTCGGCTCTGCGGCGGCGCGGCAGGTGGTCGTCGCCGTCCGTCACCTCGATGATCAGGCGGCGGTCCGTGCGGCGCAGGCCCAGACGCATGGGCGGGGTGCCGTGCTGGAGCGAGTTCGCGACGAGTTCGCTCGCGGCGAGCACCCCCAGGTCGCACAGTTCGACGGGGAACCGCCAGGAGGTCAGGACCCCGGTGGCGAAGGCGCGGGCACGGGGAGCGGCTTCGACGCCGCCGAGCAGATCGAGCGAGGCGTTGTGGAACAGCTCCGCGTTCGTCCCCGTGCGGGCGGGGTGCTGCACCACCAGGACCGCCACGTCGTCGTCGTGCTCGGCGGTCACCCCCAGGGAGCGGATCAGCCGGTCGCAGACCACCTGGGGCGACCCCTTGGCACCGGACAGCGCGCGCTCCAGGGAGGCGACGCCCTCGTCGATGTCCTCGCTGCGGCGTTCGACCAGGCCGTCGGTGTAGAGCACGGCGGTGGAGCCGGGCGGCAGGGCGATCGTCCCCGAGGTGTGAACCCAGCCGCCGGTGCCGAGCGGGGGTCCGGTCGGATCTTCCGCGCGGTGCACCGTGCCGTCCTCGTCGCACACGAGGATCGGGAGGTGGCCTGCGGAGGCGTAGACGAGATGCCCCTCGTTGGGATCGTGGACCGCGTAGACGCACGTGGCGATCTGGCTGGCGTCGATCTCGGCCGCGATGACGTCGAGGAGCTGGAGCACCTCGTGCGGCGGCAGGTCCAGGCGTGCGTAGGCGCGGACCGCGGTGCGCAGCTGGCCCATGACGGCGGCGGCACGGACACCGCGCCCCATCACGTCGCCGATCACGAGGGCCGTGCGGCCCGCGCCGAGGGTGATGACGTCGTACCAGTCGCCGCCGACCGCAGCATCCGTGCCACCCGGCTGGTACGTCGCGGCGATCCGCAGGTCGTCGGGCTGTTCGAGGTCCTGCGGGAGCAGGGAGCGCTGGAGTGTCACGGCGGTTTCGCGGTGGCGGCGTTCGCTGGCGCGGAGCCGTTCCGCCGCTTCGGCGTGGTCGGTGACATCGGTGGCGTAGACGAGCACGCCCTTCTCGCCCGGGGCGCTCTTCGTGTGCTCGGGATCGTCGGCGGCCACGGGTGTGCAGGTCACGGTGTACGAACTGCCGCCCTGGACCTTTCGGGACTTCACCGTGCGGGGCGTGCCGCTGCGCAGGACCTGGTCCATCAGGGGCAGCAGGCTGAGCTCGGTGAGCTCGGGCATGGCGTCCACGGCGCGCACGCCGCAGGGGCGGGGGCCGAATGCCGCCGTGTAGGCGTCGTTGACGTAGGTGATGCGGTGCTCGGGGCCGTGCAGCAGGGCGACCGGGGCGGGGAGCCTGCCGAGGATGTCGCGGGCCGAGAGGGTTTCGTGAGCGGCGCCCGGGGGCGTGGCAGCGGGCGTTTCCGGTGTGGTGTCCGGCGGCGTGGGTGCGTTCTTCGGCCGGGCGGACTCGGCGCGGGCGGCGGGTACGGAACTGTGGTCGTCCCGCGCGGCGGTTCTACGCTGCGTTCCGGGAAGGCGGGCGCTCCAGCGCGTGAAGTTCACGGAATTTCTGGCCTCGTGTGTCGGTCTGGTCCGCTCGGGCGAGCTGCTTCTTCTGCCGGTTTCTGTGCCGGTTCCTCTGCCGGTGCAGGGGCGTCCGGGGCCGGACCCCCGGGAAGGCGCAGCCGGGCCTCTTCGTGCTGTCGATCGTCGCTTTCGGTCACTGTAGGTGACTGTCGGCCGGGTCACTCTGTGCAGGTGTGGGCCCACCTATGGTCACACGCCCAGTGTGACCGACCGTACTGACAGTTGTGGTTCGGCTGTCCGTCCGGTGGCTGAACTGCGGCCGTCGTACAGCGGGAGAACCGCTGTCCGCAGCGGTCGGAGGGCGCGGACCAGGGAGCCGGGAGATCAACCGGACGTCTTCGGCGGACTGTCGTCCTTCGGCGGGTTGTCCTCGGGACGTGTCCGGTTTCCCTCGCTTCCGGGGTGTCCCGGGTGGGCGTGGCCGCCGGCCGCGAGGGCGAACTCGGCGCGCGGGTGTTCGAGCGAGCCGAGGGAGACGATCTCGCGTTTGAAGAGTCCTGCCAGGGTCCATTCGGCAAGGACGCGCGCCTTCCGGTTGAAGGTGGGCACCCGGCTGAGGTGGTACGTGCGGTGCATCAGCCAGGCCGGGTAGCCCTTGAGCTTGCGGCCGTAGACGTGGGCGACGCCCTTGTGCAGCCCCAGCGAGGCGACGGATCCGGCATAGGAGTGCCGGTAGTCCTTGACCGGTTGTCCGGCGAGCGTGGCGACGATGTTCTCGGCGAGGACCTTGGCCTGCCGTACCGCGTGCTGGGCGTTCGGCGCGGTCTCCCTGTCCGGCTCGGAGGAGGTGAGGTCGGGTACGGCCGCCGCGTCACCGGCGGCCCAGGCGTGCTCGACGCCCTCGACGGAGAGCGCGGCGGTACAGCGGAGCCGGCCGCGCTCGGTGAGGGGCAGGTCGGTGGCGGCGAGGAGCGGTGCGGGCTTGACGCCGGCCGTCCACACGAGCGTCCGGGTCGGGAAGCGGGAGCCGTCGCTGAGCACCGCGACCCGGCCCTCGCAACTGTCGAGACGGGTGTCGAGGCGTACGTCGATGTTGCGGCCCCGCAGTTCCCGGACGGCGTACTTCCCCATCGCCTCGCCGACCTCGGGCAGGATGCGGCCGGTGGCCTCGACCAGGATCCATTTCAGGTCCGCGGGCTTGATGTTGTGGTAGTACCGCGAGGTGTAGCGGGCCATGTCCTCGAGCTCGGCGAGCGCCTCGACGCCCGCGTAACCGCCTCCGACGAAGACGAACGTGAGGGCGGCGTCGCGGATGGCGGGGTCACGGGTGGCGGAGGCGATGTCCATCTGTTCGATGACGTGGTTGCGCAGGCCGATGGCCTCCTCGACGGTCTTGAAGCCGATACCGAAGTCGGCGAGGCCGGGGACCGGCAGGGTGCGCGAGACGGATCCGGGCGCGACGACGATCTCGTCGTACGGGATCTCGACGGCGCCCGTGCCGTCCTCACCGGTGGCGAGGGTCGTCACGGTCGCGGTGCGCTTGGCGTGATCGATGCGCTCCGCCTCACCGATGACGATCGTGCAGTCCTTGAGGACCCGGCGGAGCGGTACGACGACGTGCCGGGGCGAGATCGAGCCGGCCGCCGCCTCGGGCAGGAACGGCTGATACGTCATGTAGGGCTCGGGCGTGACCACCACGATCTCGGCGTCGCCGCTCTTCAGTCTCTGCCGCAGCTTCCGCTGGAGACGCAGCGCCGTGTACATCCCGACGTAGCCACCGCCTACGACGAGAATGCGCACACTTGGCCGGGTGCCGGGGGTCGTCCGCCGGGAATCTGGAGCCATCACCATCCCATGACGCACCGGAGTCCGGTGTTTGTCCACAGGCCCGACAAATTGTGTGACCGGAGCTCTTCGATCACCGGGTGACGCCCGCGCGCCGGGCATTTCGGCAAGCGTGCAGGTCAGGCAGGTCGGGAGAGCCTGGGAAGAGGGGACGAATCAGGGGCCAACCGGTCCTTGCTCCGATCGGGGGGCGCTCCGTGCGGAACTACCCCCTTCTGAATTGACCCGGGCTCAACTATGTTCGTACCCCGTCGGGGTGTCGGATTCGGACGATGATCCGCACACCGACTGACACGGCGGGAAGTCTCCGGGGGGAGACGTCATAACCGGGGGAAGTTATGCACATTCAGGATTTGCATGGGCAGACCGCTGTCGCCTCTTCTACGGAGGGCCACGGGCGGCTGACTGCGGTAGGAGCGGTAGGAACGGTCGCCGCGGCGGGGAACACACCCCGCTCGGCGCCTCTCCGCGTGGACGCACAGCGCAATCTGGAACACGTCCTGCGCGCCGCACGTGAGGTGTTCGGCGAGCTGGGTTACGGCGCGCCGATGGAGGACGTGGCGCGGCGCGCCAGGGTCGGGGTCGGCACGGTCTACCGCCGGTTCCCGAGCAAGGACGTGCTGGTACGACGGATAGCCGAGGAGGAGACCTCCCGGCTGACCGATCAGGCGCGGACCGCTCTGGGGCAGGAGGAGGAGCCCTGGTCGGCGCTCTCCCGTTTCCTGCGGACCTCCGTGGCGTCCGGTGCGGGGCGGCTGCTGCCTCCGCAGGTCCTGCGGGTCGGGGCCGACGCGGACGAGCACGGCACGGCCGGTCAGGGCGAGACGCGGGTCCCGCACCAGCGGCAGGGAGTGGGCCAGGCCGATCTCCGGGTGGTTCCACCGCGCCCGTCGGCCGAGGAGGAGTTCGACGACGACTCGGGTGCGGCCGAGCTGCTCGAGGTCGTGGGCAGGCTGGTCGACCGGGCGCGTGAGTCCGGTGAGCTGCGGGGCGATGTGACGGTGGCCGATGTGCTGCTGGTGATCGCCACGGCGGCTCCGGCCCTGCCGGATCCGGCTCAGCAGGCCGCGGCTTCGGCACGGCTGCTGGACATCCTGCTGGAGGGTCTCCGCTCCCGTCCCGCGTAGGCATACGGCCGGTGTCCGTCCAGCACTCCGTCCGGCGCCGGACGGACACCGGTACGCCCGCATCCGCACCCGACGACCGGGAGCAGGAGTCGTCGGCGCTTCCCCCCGGGGTGACGCCGCGGCCCCTGTACAGCAAGACACCCCGGACGAGTGGTTGACGGGACTGAAGGGTTCGTCGCGACGACGCTCTGTGGCACGCTTGCCCGGTATTCGGGTCCGAAGTGCATACGGGGGCTTCCGCGATGAGCGGTGACGGGCAGCAGGAAGAGCCGTTCGACGATATCGCTGCCGGAGGCGGTGGCACGGATACCGGTGTGCCGTCCGGTCACGTGCCGGGCCAGGCAGGCTCCGGAAACCGCGAGGACCGGCAGGAGCGGACCGAGGGCGGCACTGTCCTGCCCGGCCCCTGGCCGGCACCGCCCGATGTCACCACAGGCCCCGGGGCGGATCCTTCCGGGGAACACGACGCGGGCCACGCGGCGGATACGGGTACGGAGACCGGTGTGGCGTTCGCCGTGCCGCTGCAGCGTGAGGGCCGCGGCGGTTCCGCCGAACTCGCGCCCTCGGACGCCCAGTTGATCCTGGGTATGCGGACCGGCGACGACCGGGCGTACGAGGAGCTGTTCCTCCGGCACTCGGGAGCCGTACGCCGGTACGCCCGCACCTGCTGCCGCGACGCGCACACGGCCGACGACCTGACGGCCGAGGTGTTCGCACGGACACTTCAGGCGGTGCGCGGCGGGAAGGGGCCGGAGGAAGCGGTCCGGGCGTACCTCATGACCGCTGTCCGCCATGTCGCCGCCGCCTGGACGAAGAGCGCGAAGCGGGAACATCTCGTCGAGGACTTCGCGGTGTTCGCCGCGCAGGCCACGCGTTCCTCCGAGCTCTCCGACGCCGACACCCTCGATCTCGGCGCCGATGTGATGGCCATGCACGAGGCGGACCGGTCGATGGCGATGCAGGCGTTCCGCAGCCTGCCGGAGCGCTGGCAGGCCGTGCTGTGGCACACCACCGTGGAGGAGGAGTCGCCGAGCGAGATCGCCCCGCTGTTCGGGCTGTCGGCAAACGCCACGGCGGTACTGGCCGTCAGGGCACGCGAGGGGCTCAAGCAGGCCTATCTGCAGGCGCACGTGAGCGAGACCCTGACGTCCGGGGGAGACTGCGCGCAGTACGCCGACCGGCTCGGTGCCCATGCCCGGGGCGGCCTGCGGACCAGGGCCGAACGGGGGCTGCGCAAGCATCTCGACGAGTGCGCGAAGTGCCGTGTCGCCGCAGGTGAACTGGCCCATGTGAACGCGGGGATTCCGGCCCTGCTCCCGGTCGCCGTCATCGGCTGGTTCGCCGCCGGCTACGCGGTCAAGGCCGCCGGCATCGTGGCGGGCGGGGCAGCCGGTGCGGCCGGAGCCGGAGCCGCCGCGGCGGCGACGGGCAGCACGGCTTCCGGCGGCACGGCCGGCGGTGCCGCGGCCGAAGGGCTCGGCGCGCCGGCGAAGGCAGGCATCGCTGCGGCGGTCGCCGTGGCGGCCGCCGCCGGACTGGTGTGGGCGCTCGTCGGTGACGACCGGCCCGCCCCGGAGGCACCACCTGTGGCGAAACCGCCGGCGGTCGCCCCGGCGGTGCCCGCGCCCGCTCCCCCCTCGAAGCCGAAGCCTCCGGCACCGGCCGCACCGGCACCCGAAGCTCCCCCGGAGCCGACGCCCACGCCCACGCCGAAGCCTCAACCCACGCCCACACCCACGCCCACGCCCGAGCCGCCGCCCGCTCCGAAACCCACGCCCGCTCCCGAGCCCGCCCCGCCGAAGCCGCCGGCACCGGAGCCTCCCCCGCCACCGGCTCCCGAGGTCTACCAGGTCAGCGAGTTGAAGTACTCCGTCCTCGGCGACCACAGCGAGCCGGAGATCGTGCTGAGTGAGAGCCGGGGGGCGGTCTGGCAGCGTTCCGGGCTGTCGATCGGCTCCACGACGTACGCCCACGGGGTGACCGTCCACCCGCGCTCGTCCTTCACCGTCCGGCTGAACCGCGAGTGCACCACCTACGAGGCGATGGCCGGTGTCGACGATCTGACCAAGTGGACCGGCGCGATGCGCTTCTCCGTGTTCAACGGCGACGGTGCCCGGTTGTGGCGGTCGCCGGTGATGCGGGGCGGTGACCCTGCCGTCGCCCTGCGCGTCGGTATCGCCGGCCAGCGGACGATCAGGCTCGTCGTGGAGCCCACGGAGCCGTTCGGCGCGGCGGCACTGGCCGACTGGGCGAACTCGAGGATCAGCTGTCGCTGAGTTCGTCGGTGATGCCGGTCAGGAGGTCCACCGCCTCCTGCGGGGTCAGGGCGCTGCCTGCGGCGCGCTCCGCGTCGTACAGGAGAGGCCCCAGCTTCTCGCGCAGCTCCTCCAGCACCTCTGCCACCTCCGCCTCCTCCAGCACCGACCGCGGACCTCTGCCCCGCCAGGTGCGGGAGGCCGCGAGGAGGCGGGCCGCCGCCGCGTACTGTCCGAGCCGCGGCAGTGTGATGCCCGCCGCCTCCCCCAGATAGGCGGTGAACACATGCGCGCAGTTGGCTTGGACTGCCATGCGGAGGCCGTCGGTGATGCCGCGCAGTCCGACGGCGGGCCCGCCTGACGGTTCGTACACGCTGATGCGGGCCGACAGGCACAGGAGGGCCGCCGCGAACTGCGGGGGCGGGCCGTAGACCTGCGCGCCGCGCGCCGAGTCGGCGAAGCGCCGCGCCGCCGGGATCTCCCCGGCCGACAGGGCGATCGAGGCCCGCAGGAAGTTCACGAAGGCGTGGGCGTCCAGCACGTGCTGCCGTTCGGCTTCGGCCTCCGCCTCGTCCAGTCCCTTCCTGGCCGCGTCCAGGTCACCGGTCAGGTAGTCGAGTTCGGCGAGGCGGCCGAGCAGGAACGGGGCCTCCGCGTGGGCGCCGACCTCCCGTGCCAGCTCCAGCGCCTCCTGGTAGGCGACGCGGGACTCGTCGTACCTCCCCCGCATCATTCCCGCCTCCGCGGCGGCGCTGGCTACCTGGGCGCGCAGGTAGCGGTCGCCGATGCGCCGGCTCAGTGTGCGCAGCTCGGCGAGGTCCTCGTCGATGCCTGTCATCCCGTGCGGTGTGTCGACGAGCATGTGGGTACGGAACATCAGGGTGACGCCGTACTCCCAGTCGCCGCCGTACGCACGGGTGTTGACGACGGTCGCGTCGAAGTGCCCGCGCACGTCCTCCGTGAACTCGCCGCGCATGTACGAGGTCAGCGGCCAGAACAGTCCCGGGAAGCGGGCGGCCTGCGGGCCGCCGGATCCGAAGGCCTCGGTCACACAGCTCACCAGTGCGTGGATCTCTTCGTCGTCCCGGGTCTCCTCGATCGCCCTGGTCTCCATTGTGAGGAAGAACCGCAGCATGTGCAGGTGCTTGCGGGGCCAGTAGCGGGGGTCCGTGGGATCGTCCGGGTCCTCGCCGAGTCCGGCGGCCCGGTCGGCCCAGGCCGCACCCTCGTTGCGGAAGTTGCGCAGCCACCAGAACCAGCCCATGTTCAGGACGAGTCGCAGCGCGTCCCGCTCGGACGGTTCGGTGACGACCGTGCGGTGCAGGGCCGCGCGGATGTTGTCGAGGTCCGCCTCCAGCCGACTGATCCACGGGAGCTGCGCACCGGAGCGGAGCAGGGGGTCGGCCTTCTCGGCCAGTGCGGCGAAACAGGCGGTGTGTGCCGCAGCCGCCGCGGCCCGTACGTCCGGTGTCTCGGCGGCGCGCTCGGAGGCGTACTCGTGGATGGTCTCCAGGAGGCGGTAACGCATCTCGCCGGCGTCGGTGGGGGTCGCGACGACGAGGGACTTGTCGACGAGCGCGCCGAGCAGGGACGCGGCGTCCGGGCTTCGGGTCACCGCCTCGGCGGCGCTCAGGTCCCAGCCGCCCGCGAAGACCGAGATCTGCCGCAGGACGGTGCGCTCGTCCTCCGAGAGGAGGTCCCACGACCAGTCCACGACCGCCCGCAGGGTCTGCTGACGGGGCAGAACGGTGCGGCTGCCGCTGGACAGCAGACGGAAGCGGTCGTCCAGGCGGTCCGCGATCTGGCGCGGCGTGAGCATTCTCAGCCGGGCGGCCGCCAGTTCGATGGCGAGCGGAAGCCCGTCGAGCCGCCGGCAGATCTCGGCGATGACCCGGGAGTCCTCGGCGTCCTCTCCTTCCGTCCCCTCGCCGGGGCGGAAGTCGGGGCGCACCGCGCGGGCCCGTTCGGCGAAGAGGCGGTGGGCGGGGTGCGGCGGCAGCGGACCCAGCGGGCGCACGGCCTCGCCCGGTACGCCGAGGGGTTCGCGGCTGGTGGCGAGGATGCGCAGCCGCGGGCAGTGCGTGAGGAGGGTCTCCGCGAGTGCTGCCGCCGCGTCGATGACGTGCTCGCAGTTGTCGAGCACCAGGAGGAACGGGCGGTTCCGCGAGCGGTGGGAGAGGTGTTCGACGAGCCGTTCGGTGGGGTCCGCGGCCACGGTGGGCCGGTCGTGGGCGCTGTCCCGCAGGAGGGTCGTCTCGCGCAGCCCGAGGGCGGAGAGTACGGCTCCGGGTACCGCGGAGGGGTCGTCCAGCGGGGCGAGTTCGGCGATCCAGGCGCCCTGGCCCGCCGCGGACTCCTCGGCCAGCCGGGTCTTCCCCGAGCCGCCCGGGCCGATGAGGGTGACGAGGCGGGCACGGGTCAGGTCGGCGCGGATCGCCAGGAGTTCCGGCTCCCGGCCGACGAAGGAGGTGAGCCTGGGACGGAGGTTGCCTTCCGGGGGGTGCGGGTCTGCCGGAGTTCCGAGGGCCGAGGGCCCCGTGTGGTCGAGGAGCTCTCGGTGCAGGGCGGTGAGTTCCGGACCCGGGCCGGTGCCCAGACCGTCCGCCAGGGCCCGGCGTGCCTCCTCGTACGCGACGAGCGCGTCGGCCTGTCTTCCCTCGGCGCGCAGGGCACGGAGCAGCTGCGCGTGCAGGGGCTCGTTGTAGGGGTGGGCGGCTGTGAGCTCTCTGAGCTCGGGTACGAGGCCTCCAGGAACACCGCGCCGGAGGTCGGCCTCGATGCGCTGCTGGATCGCCGCCGTCCGGTCGGCCTCGGCCCGTATCCCGTGGTCGCGCTCGCGGAGGTCGGCGAGCGCGGGTCCGCGCCACAGGGCGAGCGCGGCGCGCAGGGTGCGGGCCGCGGACTCGGGGTCGCCGGAGTCGAGTTCGGCGGCTCCCTGGCGGGCCAGCCGCTCGAAGACGTACAGGTCGACGTCGTCGCGGCCGGCTTCGAGGCGATAGCCGCCGGGAGTGCCGGTGACGGCCTCGCGGCCCAGGGCGCGCCGCAGCCTGCCGACGAGGGCCTGGAGGGCGGCCGGCGCGTCGTTCGGGGGATCACCGGCCCATACGTCGTCGACGAGCGCGGCGACGGAGACGGGGCGGCCGGCGCGCAGGGCGAGTGCGGCGAGGAGGGCGCGCAGACGCGTACCGCCTACGGGCAGCGGGCCGCCTTGCTCGTCTCGCGCCTCCGTGGCGCCCAGGATCAGGTACTGCACCGGCCCATTGTGTCCGGTGCGGGTCCTCCGGAGCGCGGGACTTTGTCCTCGAACGCCCGACGGGCCGGACTGCGGGCTGAACCGCGGGGCGGTCCGGGGGCGACGTGCCGGGCCCTCGGCCCGCGTGGAGCTCCCCCGGGCACCGGTCCGCGGCCCGCGTGGAGCGCCTCGGTTTCCGGTGTTACGGCTGGAGCGTCCTGCGGGACGGGACCACGCCGCCGGCGACTGCCCGTTGGCGCGGGGCCGCCGTGCCCGTCCAGCAGGTGCCCCGACGGGTGACCAGGCGGCGGAGCCAGAGTTCCGTGGAGGCGAGGTCGGCCAGGCCGTCCAGGGGAAGCGGTTCGCCTTCGGACGCCGCACGCAGTGCCTTGCGTACGACGCGGGCCTCGATCAGGCCCGCGTCGGCGAGCAGGGGCGCGTCGAAGAGCGCGATCAGGTCCGGAAGAGCGGCGCGCAGGCCGAGGCGGCCCGCCGCGGCCGAGGTGGCCTGGGACGGGGTGCCCCAGCCGGGCGGCAGGTCGTGGATGCCCGCGCCCGCGAGCACCCTGCGCAGGATCGCCGCCCGGGCTCCCGGCTGGACGCGCAGCGATTCGGGGAGTGCCCTGGCCGCCCGTACGACCTGGTTGTCGAGGAACGGGGCGTGCAGCCGCTGGCTGCGGATCTCCGCGGCCTGTTCCAGGATCCGGTGGTCGGCCGCGTGCCGGGCCAGTGCCGCGCGGGCGCGGGCCTCTCCCGGGCGTTGCACCGACGTCGGCCGGATCGCCGCCTCCTGCAGCCGGACCGCCACTTCCGCGAGCGCCTCCCCGGTGAGCCAGCGTGCGGCGGGGCCCGGACGGGACCAGGCGAGGGAGGCGAGGGAGGCATCTGCCGGGGTGTCGAGGTCGGGCGCGTAGCGGTTGGCGTCCGGCAGCAGGCCGGCCGCTGTTTCGAGGCCGGTGCGGTACGAGGTGCGGGCGAGCCGGCGGGCAGCGCGGTAGACGGCCAGCGGGACGAACAGGGAGTGCGCGGAGGGCCCTTCGGCCTTGGCGAGGGCGGCGACGGGGCGCAGCAGGTGGCGTCTGCGCCGGTCCATGAGCAGGTCGGCCAGGCGGGCGGGGTGGGCGTCGAGTACCTGCCGGGCGCCGTGACCGACGAAGTGGTCGGCGCTGCCCGCGGCAAGGCGGCGGCGGTGGCGCTCGGCGACGACGAGGGAGGGGGCGGGTTCGTCGGTGAGCGGGCCGCTGTCCAGTGCCGCGTAGGGGAGGGCCTCTTCGCCTGCCGCGACGACCACGTGGTGCAGGCGGGGGTTGGCGGCGATGACGCGGGCGCGTTCCAGCTCGTCCTCGCGGCCCTTCGTGGAGAGGTCGTTGAACGTGACCGCCAGCAGGCGCTCGCCGGCCCCGGTGCCGTGGCCGAGGACGGTACCGGGCAGCCCGGGGAGTCCGGCGGCCAGCAGGGCGAGGGTGGCGGAGGCGCTGCCTCCGGAGAGGTCGGAGCCGATGCCGGGTACGGGCGCCCCGCGGGCGGCGCGGCGTTCGGCGGGTCCCATGCCGGGGACGGGTCCGGGGTCGGGCGGCAGGGTCTCCGGGGCGTGGCGCGGGGCGGTCAGCCGGGCGCGTACGGCTTCGACGAGCGCGTCCCGTACGCCCTCGACGGCGCTGACCGGGTCGACCTGGGGGGCCGCCACGGCGAGGGACGCCACCGCTTCGTATCCCGTGATCTCGCGGGAGCCCTCCCGGAGGATGAGCGCGTGGCCCGGCGGGACCCGCTTCACTCCGGCGTACGGCGTGCCGTTGCCCAGGGCTTCCGGTGTCTCCGGACAGGCGAGCAGCGCGGCCAGGTGACCGATGTCCAGCTGGGCCTCGATGAGGTCGGCCAGCGGAAGGGCGGCGGTGGCGTACGCGGTTCCGTTGGCCCACGGCGTGTGGAAGACGGGGCGGGCTCCGGCGATGTCGCCGGCGACGGTGATGCGGCGGCCGATCTGGACGACGGCCGTGTAGCTGCCGGGCCAGGCGGTGAGATGGCGCAGCGCCCCGCCGCGGGCGGCGAGCAGTCCGACGCGGAGCTGTTCGTCGGTGGCCCCGCAGCAGCCGAGGACCGCGAGGCGGGTGGTGGGCGCGCCCTCCTGCGTCGCGACCTTGATGACGCGGATCTCGTCGGGGCGCCAGTCGCCGACCGCCCAGAGCGGATCAGGGTCGCCCCAGAGGAGTTGGGAACCCACGGGATGGACGGTCCGTCCCTCGCCGTGGTTGCCGACCGCACCTACGGTGCCGAAGCTCGCGGCGATACTGCTCCACCCCACCAACCAACGCATCGCCGCCTCCACAGGCTGTGGACGAACCGGCGTACCAGGACACGCGAACGCCGCTGCGGGACATGCTGCCACGACAAAGGCGCCCGGGAGGGGGTACGGGCAGCGCACGCCGGAAGTGCATGCGCCCCTGGCAAAGGCCCGGCGGAGCCCGTGACAACCGAACCGGTGCTTCAGGGAGTTGTGGTGTCCGGCCCCGGAACCGGGCCGCGCCCCGGCCGCTCCGCGGAACAGGTGGAATCCGGCCATAGCCGGACCGCTCCCCAACACGTCGGCCGACCGGCGTTATTCGGCCATTCTCTGATCGCGGCACAACCGCGCGTTTCGCCTACGGGGGCTTCGCGGACGGTCCGGGATCACATCGGCCGGCGCATCCCCCCGGTGCGCCGGCCGACCTGTCCCGCCCCCCGACCGGCTGCCGTTCAACACACAGTCCGGGAGGTGTTCGCCACCTCCCGGACCGGTTCGCCGCCCGCGGGGATTGGGGCGGCGGTCTCCCCCAGCCCGCTGAGTCCAGTGCAGCGGGCCGACCCACGCAGCACCAATGGAAGCGCTCCCGTACCGGCCGGACCAGAGCGCACGGCCGGGCGCACGGCCACACACCAGGAGCACGGCGGACACCTCCGCGGCCACGTCCCGGGCCCGCGCGGCGTGCCGCCCGCCCCCGGGCGCGCATCCGGCGCCGGGACGGACAAGGACCGTACAGTCCGCCCGCACGCACAACATTCCCGCCATACGGACGTCTGCCCCTTAACGGTAGGGATGCGGCGAACTACGCTGGGTTTACTGATGTTCTCGGCAGGGCGGCATATTCCACGGGGCTCGGCCAAATGCGTGTGCGGCCGGAGTGCCCGGGACCGTACCTGGGGAGAACACGGTACGAATGCCGCGCGCCTCACGGTGACGCGGCTGCCGTCTGTGTGTCGAGGGGTGGCGCATGTCCAGGGAGCAACGCGGGCCGAACGAGAAGCTCGGCACGGTTCTCGCCCTCGCGGGAATCAGTAACGCCGGGCTCGCCCGGCGGGTCAACGACCTCGGAGCGCAGCGCGGTCTGACTCTTCGCTACGACAAGACCTCGGTGGCCCGCTGGGTCGCCAAGGGCATGGTGCCGCAAGGTGCCGCGCCCCATCTCATCGCGGCGGCGATAGGGGCCAAACTCGGCCGTCCGGTGCCGCTGCACGAGATCGGGCTCGCGGACGCCGACCCGGCGCCGGAGGTCGGTCTGGCCTTCCCGCGCGATGTGGGCGAGGCGGTGCGGTCGGCGACGGATCTGTACCGGCTGGATCCGGCCGGGCGCAGGGGCGGCGGGATCTGGCAGTCGCTGGCGGGCTCCTTCGCCGTGAGCGCGTACGCGACGCCCGCGTCGCGATGGCTGATAACCCCCGCCGATCCGTCGGTCGCGCGGGACCCGACGGCGGCCGAGGCCGCGATCCTCGGCGCACCCGGGGCGCAGGGCGGGGTGCCCGCCCAGCCGGGCCCGGACGCGTCGTCCGACGTGTCGCCCCTGCGCGTCGGCCACAGCGATGTGGCCAAGCTGCGCGAAGCCGCCCAGGACGCCCGCCGCTGGGACTCCAAGTACGGCGGAGGGGACTGGCGTTCCTCCATGGTCCCGGAGTGCTTACGGGTGGACGCCGCACCTCTGCTCCTCGGCTCGTACAGCGACGAGGTGGGCCGGGCCCTCTTCGGCGCATCGGCCGAGCTGACCCGGCTCGCCGGGTGGATGGCGTTCGACACCGGCCAGCAGGAGGCCGCGCAGCGCTACTACATCCAGGCACTGCGGCTCGCCCGCGCCGCCGCCGACGTACCGCTCGGCGGATACGTACTGGCGTCCATGTCCCTGCAGGCCACCTACCGCGGCTTCGCCGACGAGGGCGTGGACCTGGCGCAGGCGGCGGTCGAGCGCAACCGCGGTCTCGCCACCGCGCGGACCATGAGCTTCTTCCGCCTCGTGGAGGCCCGCGCCCATGCGAAGGCGGGCGACGCACCGGCTGCGGGGGCCGCGCTGAAGGCGGCGGAGAGCTGGCTGGAGCGTTCCCGGGCCGGCGATGCCGACCCGTCGTGGCTCGGTTTCTACTCGTACGACAGATTCGCCGCCGACGCCGCCGAGTGCTACCGCGACCTGAAGGCCCCGCGGCAGGTGCGGCGCTTCACGGAGCAGGCCCTGTCCAAGCCGACGGAGGAGTTCGTCCGCTCCCACGGGCTGCGGCTCGTCGTGTCGGCGGTCGCGGAGCTGGAGTCGGGCAACCTGGACGCGGCGTGCGCGGCCGGGACGCGGGCGGTGGAGGTGGCCGGACGCATCTCCTCGGCGCGCACCACGGAGTACGTACGCGATCTGCTGCACCGCCTCGAACCGTACGGGGACGAGCCCCGTGTGGCCGAGCTCCGGGAACGGGCCCGGCCGCTTCTGGTGGCCCCGGCGTAGGGCGGAACGCCGTAACGCCCCGGTATGCCCGGACCGGGGGACGGCTGCGGGACCACGACTCGCCACGCCCCCGCCTCCCCTGGTTTGAGCCCGTTGTCAGTGGGTCAGTGCACTATCGGGGTGGGAGGTGGCGTGATGACGCACGCGGCGTACGACTGCGATGTGCTGGTGATCGGCGGCGGGATCGTCGGTCTGTCGACCGCGTACGCGCTCACGCGTACCGCGCCCGGCACCCGGGTCACCGTGCTGGAGAAGGAGTGGGGGCCCGCCCGCCATCAGACGGGACGCAACAGCGGGGTGATCCACAGCGGCATCTACTACCCCCCTGGCTCCCTCAAGGCACGCTACGCCGTGCGCGGCGCCGCCGAGATGGTCGACTTCTGTGCGCGTCACGGCATCACGCACGCCGTGACCGGAAAGCTGATCGTCGCGACCGACAGCGGCGAGCTGCCCCGCCTGCACGGCCTGGTCCAGCGGGGGCGGGAGCACGGACTGCCGGTCCGGGAGCTCGGCCCCGCCCAGATCGCGGAGTACGAGCCGCAGGTCCGCGGGCTCGCGGCGATCCGGGTCGGGACGACCGGGGTGTGCGACTTCGGGGCGGTGGCCGCACGGCTCGCGGCCGAGGTGAGCGGGGCGGGCGGGCAGGTCCGGTTCGGTGCGGAGGTCGTCGCCGTCGACCGGCGCCCCTGGGGTGTCGCCGTGCGGACGGCCGACGGGCAGGTGGTCCGCGCCCGGGTGCTGGTCAACTGCGCGGGGCTGCACAGCGACCGGGTGGCACGGCTCGCGGGCGACGACCCCGGCGTACGGATCGTGCCGTTCCGCGGGGAGTACTACGAGCTGGCGAGGCCGGAGCTGGTGCGCGGCCTGGTCTACCCGGTGCCGGACCCGGCGTTCCCGTTCCTCGGGGTCCATCTGACCCGGGGTGCCGACGGCACGGTCCACGTCGGGCCGAACGCGGTGCCGGCGCTGGCCCGTGAGGGATACGGCTGGCCCGTCGTCCGCCCCCGTGAGCTGGCGTCCACCCTGAGCTGGCCGGGTTCCTGGCGGATCGCCCGGCAGCACTGGCGGTACGGGGCGGGCGAGGTGCACAGATCCCTGTCGAGGAAGGCGTTCACCCGGGCCGTCCAGCGACTGCTGCCCGAGGTGACGGAGGACGATCTGCGGCCGTCCCCGGCCGGGGTCAGGGCTCAGGCGGTGCTGCGGGACGGCACGCTGGTGGACGACTTCCTGATCCGCGAGGCACCGCACACCGTGCACGTACTGAACGCGCCGTCGCCCGCCGCCACGGCTTCGCTGCCCATCGGGAGGGAGGTGGCGCGACGGGCCCTGCTGCGGGCACGCGCGACGGGATGGAAGCCGCCCGCCGTAGAATCCGGTCATTGTGTCTGAGCCTGTGAACCCCACCCCCAAGACGCCCGGCACCCCCGCGGACGCGGATGCCGAGGCCCGGCGCGCAGCATCCTTCGAGCGGCAGCGCAGACTCCGTCAGGAGCCCCGTTTCCCCGGCGGACCCGCTGCCGACCCGGCAGGATCCCACCACGAGCGCCGCATCCGCAGCTTCCAGCCGCGCCGCAGCCGTGTCACCGCCGGCCAGGAGGACGCCCTCCAACGGCTGTGGCCGAAGTGGGGCCTGGACATCGACGGCCTCCGCGTCCTCGACCTGCCCGAGCTGTTCGACGGCCTCCCGGTGGTCCTGGAGATCGGCTTCGGCATGGGCGAGGCCACCGCGCAGATGGCGGCCGACGACCCCGGCACCGGCATTCTGGCCGTCGATGTGCACACCCCGGGCCAGGGCAATCTGCTCGGTCTCGCCGACCGGGCAGGGCTGTCCAACATCCGGGTCGCCAACGGTGACGCGATCATCCTGCTGCGCGAGATGCTGGAGCCGCAGGCGCTGGACGGGCTCCGGGTGTACTTCCCCGACCCCTGGCCCAAGAAGCGGCACCACAAGCGCCGGCTGATCCAGCCCGAGTTCCTCGACCTGGTGGCACAGCGGACGAAGCCGGGCGCGGTGATCCACTGCGCGACGGACTGGGAGCCGTACGCGGAGCAGATGCTCGAAGTGCTGACGGCCCACCCCCTGTTCGAGAACACGCAGGCGGACGGCGGCTTCGCGCCACGGCCCGAGTTCCGGCCGCTGACCCGCTTCGAGGGGCAGGGCCTGGACAAGGGGCACGTCGTGCGGGACGTGCTCTTCACCCGTCGCTGATCAGCCACTGAACGGCGCCGGCCGCTGCGCACCATGGCCAGGTGTCAGTCCCCCTCGTTAGGGTCATCGGGTGTCCGAGGGGTACGAGCAGCACCAGCAGCCGGCCGTCCCGGTTCTCGAGGAGCAGCGGCTCGACGAGTTCCTGGGCGCCGTCCCGGAGCGCGGCCAGTGGCGATACCGGCCGCGCCGCGTCGGCATGGTGTGGCGCAGCAAGGCGTTCCGCGCCGGTGCGGTGATCGTCGTGCTCGCTCTGTGCGGCCTGCTGATCCTGTCCATGGTCCGCGAACAGACCGGCACCCAGGGTTTCCTTGTCGGGCTGGGGCTGGCCGTCCTGCCCGTGCCGCTGCTGATGGCCGCGTTCCGTTGGCTCGACCGGGTCGAGCCGGGCCCCTGGCGCAATCTGCTGTTCGCCTTCGCCTGGGGAGCGTGCGCCGCCGCGCTGGTGGCGATCATCGCGAACACGTTCGCGACCCGGTGGATCGCCACGGCCACCGCCGACCCGGCGAGCGCCGACACCCTGGGGGCCACGGTGATCGCGCCGGTCGTGGAGGAGAGCGCCAAGGCCGCCGCCGTCCTGCTGATATTCCTGTTCCGCAGACGGGAGTTCAGCGGTGTCGTGGACGGGATCGTGGTCGCCGGGTTCACCGCGACCGGGTTCGCCTTCACCGAGAACATCCTCTACCTGGGCAACGCCTTCGGCGAGGACCAGGAGCTGGGCACCACGGGCCTCGCGTCGGTGACGGCGGGGACCTTCTTCGTGCGGGTGGTGATGTCGCCGTTCGCACACCCCCTGTTCACCGTGCTCACCGGCATCGGCTTCGGGGTCGCGGCAGTCGCAGGGCGGCGCCACCGGGTGCGCCGGGTCCTGCTGCCGGTCCTGGGCCTGCTCCTCGCCATGGGGATGCACGCCCTGTGGAACGGCTCGTCGGCCTTCGGCCCGTACGGCTTCTACGCGGTGTACGGGGTGTTCATGGTGCCGGTCTTCGGCCTGGTGACCTGGCTGGCCGTCTGGACGCGCCAGCGCGAACTGCGCACCCTGGCCACCGAGCTGCCCGTCTACGCGGCGGCCGGCTGGCTGACTCCCGCCGAACCCCTGTCTCTCGCCTCGATGCGGGCCAGGGGCATGGCCCGCGACATGGCACGGCACTGGCACGGAACCACCGACCGGGCCCGGGGCAAGGCCGCGGCACAGGCGGTCGCGGAGTACGAGGCGTTCGCGACGTCCCTGGCGGTGCTGCGCCGGCGAGCCCGCCGCGACACACCCGGCCCGGACTTCGCCGAGCGCGAGCAGGAGCTGCTGCACCACCTGTGGCAGCGCCGGGAGGTCGCCGGCCCTGCCCTGACGTACGCGGCCCACGCGACGGGCCGGTTCCGCGCCCGGCGCGGCACGGCCCCGGTCGCGGTCCCGTCCCCCCGCAGGTTCCCGCAGCAGCCCGCTCCGTATCCGCAGCAGCAGCTCCCCGCACCTCACCGGCACTACGGCGGGTACAACCCGTATCTGCACGACGGCCACCAGCGGGACAGCCGCCCACCCTCCGCGTAGCCCGGCGGGTGGTGAAGTGTCAGGCGGATGCCTCGTCGAGGTCCGCGAGGTCCACGTCGGTCAGCCGCAGGTCTGCCACCGCCACCAGTGCGGGCAGCTGCCCGACCGTGCGGGCGGACGCGATCGGCGCGGCGACGGTCGGCCGGGCGGCGAGCCAGGCCAGCGCGACCGTGGCGATCTCCGCGTCGTGCTCCTGGGCCACCCTGTCGAGCGCGGCGAGCACCTTGCGGCCGCGTTCCGACTCCAGGTGCCTGGCCGCGCCGTCGGCCCGTGCGCTCTCGACCGCTGTGCCGGGCCGGTACTTACCGGTGAGGAAGCCGGAGGCCAGTGCGAAGTACGGGACGGCGGCGAGGCCCGCCTCGGCCGCCGTGTCCTGGAGCTCGCCCTCGTAGGTGTCGCGCGAGACGAGGTTGTAGTGCGGCTGCAGCGCGACATAGCGGGCGAGGCCCTCGCGCTCGGAGAACTCCAGGGAGGCCCGGAGCCGCTCGGGGCTGATGTTGGAGGCGGCGATCTCGCGCACCTTGCCGTCCTTCACCAGCTGGTCGAGCGCGGTGATGATCTCCTCCACGGGGACGGTCTCGTCGTCGAAGTGGGTGTAGTAGAGGTCGATGTGGTCGGTGCCGAGCCGGCGCAGCGAGGCCTCGGCGGCGCCCTTGATCGTCGCGCCGGCGAGCCCCTTGAACTCGGGGTGGGCGCCGACCTTGGTGGCGACGACGATGTCGGAGCGGTTGGAGCGCGACGCGAGCCACTTGCCGACGAGCGTCTCCGACTCGCCGCCCTCGTTGCCCGGGGCCCAGGCGGAGTACGAGTCGGCCGTGTCGATGAAGTTGCCGCCGGCCGCGGCGTACGCGTCCAGGACGGCGAAGGACCCGCCCTCGTCGGCCGTCCAGCCGAAGACGTTGCCGCCGAGTGCGAGCGGGAAGACCTGGAGGCTCGAGGAACCGAGTGTGCGGAGTGAAGTCATACCTGGAACAAACCAGTCCGCTCAGGCGACTATTCCGACGGATGCCGACCACGGGCAGACCGGCAGCCCTGACGTCGGGGGGGGTGCGCCAGGGCCGCCGGAGTTCAGGTGGGCCGTCCGTCCGGTACGGACGGGCTGTCCGCCCGCGCGAACGCTCGGCGGAGAACCGGCGAGGGCTCTGCGGACACACCGCGGAGCCCTCGGACCGGAAGAACTCAGATCGAGAGACCCTTGCTCCGCAGCCAGCTCATCGGGTCGATGCCCGAGCCGTCCGCGGTGTGGACCTCCAGGTGGAGGTGAGGGCCCGTCACGTTGCCGGTGGCACCGACGCGGCCGATGGTCTCACCGGTGGTGACCCGCTGGCCGGCGCTGACGTCCATCGAGGACTGGTGGCTGTACGAGATCTCCGTACCGTCGTCCAGCTCGATGACGGTGTGGTACCCGTACGAACCCGACCAGCCCGCCGACTTCACCGTGCCGCTGTGCACGGCCTTGATCGGGGTGCCCGTCGGCGCCGCGAAGTCGAGACCGGTGTGGTAGCCGGAGGACCACATCGAACCGGCCTGGCCGAAGGTCGAGGTGATCGTGTACGAGGAGGTCGGGAGCGCGTAGCTGGCGGCGAGCTTGGCGAGGCGCTCGGCCTCGGCCTTCTTCTTCGCCGCGACCTCCGCCGCCTTCTTCTCCGCTGCGGCCTTCGCCTCGGCGTCGCTCTGCTGCTTCGCGGCCTTGGCGGCGGCCTCCTCGGCTGCCGCCTTCTCCTCCGCGGCCTTGGCCTCGGCCTCGGCTCCGGCCTGCTGCTGCTCGGCCTGCTGGAGGATGCGGGCGCGCAGCGCCTCACCGGCGTTGCTCGTGCCCTGCTCGGCCTCGGCGGCCGTGATGCCGGCCGTGGTGAGCGGGGAGGCCGTGGCGACGGCACCGTTGTCCGCGGAGTCGTCCGACATGAACGCGCTCACGCCGGGCAGGGACTTGGCGTCGGGGAGATTGTCCGCGATGGAATCGGGAAGAGAGATGGAGACCGGCGGCTTGCTCTGCGCAGTGGCCATGCCACCCGCGCCGACGGCTGCGATGACGCCTACGCCGAGGACGGTGGAGCTACGGGCGAGGCCGCGCTGCTTGGCCACACGGTGCCTGCCGCGAACGGGACGGATGGACTCCTCGGTGGGGTTCCATTCCTCCCACGTCCTGTCCTCGCCACCGAGGGTGTCGGACCTGAAGGGTGACGGGGCCTCGGGGGCAGGCTGATTGGACGCCACGTGGGCGCACTCCTTTCCTTCCTTCTCGCCTACCGGGTTAGCTGACGGGTTCGGAGCAGGAAGGTCTCCTACGGGCCCCTCTGTCTCTCACGAGACACAGGTGTCCGATTCACCCCATGTAGGTGGTTCCCCGGTTTCCTTGCGGAATTCGGCGCTCGCGCACGGTGCCGCCTCTTGCGACGACTGGGACAACCGCGCTGCGTTATCGAACGTTAATAGACACCCGGGTCCGATTCCAAGCTGTTCCCGTTGATCATTCACAGCTTTGACGTGGACTTTCAGGGGATTAACGGTCCGAAACGGGCGAGTTGAGTATTCCCCGCCGGGGCATCAGTTTCTGACGTTGCGTCATATGTTATGCGGAGCGGTGTCCTTCGACTACGCACCGTGGCAACGACTCATCCATCGCCCCGCCCCACGATCTTCACAGTCGTCCGCCGCTCCGGCTGCCCCCGCGCGGGCCGGCCGACCGCGAGCAGCGCCATGTCGTCCACGGCATGGCCCCCCGTGTGCAGCCGCACGTCGTCGGTGAGCGCCGAGAGCAGTTCGTCGGGCCCCGGGAAGATCCGGCCGCGCAGCCGGGCCGCAGGGTCGTAGAAGACCCCGTCGGCGCCCCGCGCCTCGGAGAGGCCGTCCGTGAACACCAGGAGCGTCGATCCGGCAGGCAGCTCCCACTCGTCCGACCGGTCCGGCCACACCCCCAGGTCCATCCCGATCGGCAGCGCGGGCACAGTCGGCGCCAGCACCTCAAGCGCCCCGTCCCCGTGCAGCAGGATCGGCTCGGGGTGACCGCGGTTGACGATCCGCAACCTGCCCGAACCCGCCGGGATCTCGGCGAGCACCGCGGTGACGAACCCCTCCATGGAGTCGAGCCCGCCGCGTCGGGTCCCTTCCCGGGCCAGCGCCCTCTCCAGCCGCTGCGCCACACCCTCCAGCGACAGCTCCTGCTCGGCGGCCTCCCGGAACGCCCCGATCACCACCGCCACCGCCTCCACGGCGGCCAGTCCCTTGCCCCGTACGTCACCGACGACCAGCCGCACCCCGTGCGGGGTGTCCACGACGGCGAACAGGTCACCGCCGACGAACTCGTCCGCCTGCGCCGCCTCGTACCGCGCCGCGACCAGCAGCCCGCCGATCCGCTCGTCCGGCGTCGGGAGGACCGCGCGCATCGCGGTCTCCGCGATGACCCGGGCCGAGGCCAGCTGCTCGTTGCTGCGCCGGACGACTCCGTTGATGACGAGGGCGAGCACGGAGACGGTGACCAGGGTGAGCAGCTCGGTGACCGGGGCGACGTCCGAGATCGTGCCGTCGTACAACCGGATGGCCAGGACCGTCACGATCGCGGCCACGGCCGTACGGATCGTGCTCGCCAGCGAGAAGAACGGCGCGGCGATCAGCGGGGCCGCCGCGAACAGGGGGATCGCACTGACATCGGGCGGCGTACTGAGGTCGAAGACCACCCCGGCCGCGATCATCAGTGCGGGCAGCAGTCGTACGAACTGCCGGGTGCGGGCACCTCCAGCAGCTCCGCCGCGCCGCCTGTCCCGCTTCCCCACCTGTGCACTCCTGCCCGGTCCGCCCACGGCTGCGGACGGTACCGCGCTCCACCCAGGCTGGCCGGAGCCGCGCCGTGAGGCGACTCGTCGTCGGCCAAAGGGAGGAGCGCCGAGCGCCGCGCCCCGATGGTCAGTCGGAGAGCATGCGCTGCGCGTAGATCGTCAGTGCATCCCGTACGAAGACGGCGGTGCCGTCTCCGTACCGATCGTAGTTCTTCCCGAAGCGGGGATCGGCGACGTACATCTCCCCGAGGCCGATCACGTACGACCGGGTGGCCGTCGTGGTCACCGACAGCCACTCGCAGTGCCGCCGCGCGATGTCCTGCACCGGCTCGTCGGACGGATCCATGCCCGCTGCCCTGGCTTGCCCGTAGTCACGGGCGATGGCCTCGTGCGCGGCCTGGAAACTGTCGCGCTCCGCCCGGCTCAGCGAACGCCACCACCGGTCGCCCTTCTCGTACGCGTCCCGCCCCCAGCGCTCGGTGACCTCCTGCTCGTACACCGTGTGATCGAAGCCGTCGAACACTTCTTCGGCCATGAGCTCTCTTCCCTCCTCGGTCTTGTGGAGAGTGGTCCGCACCGAGGCGATCTGCCGCCCGATGCGCTCCCGCTCCTGCTCCAGCAGTCGCAGATGGGCCCGGAGCGCCACCGACGTGTCCCGCTGCCCCTCGAGTACGTCCTTGATGGCGGGCAGCGAGAGACCCAGCTCCCGCAGCAGCAGAATGCGCTGCAGCCGGACGAGGGCGTCCTGGTCGTAGTAGCGGTAGCCGTTGGACCCGATCCGGCTCGGCGCGAGGAGACCGAGATCTCCGTAGTGCCGGAGCGTGCGGCTCGTGGTGCCGGCTCTTCTGGCGATTTCCTGGATGGACCACTCCATGCCGAGAACGCTAGATCTTTACGTTGCGTCAAGGTCAAGCACGGCAGCCGCGGCGTACGGAGGCATACGACAGAGGCCCGGATCCTCGAAAGGATCCGGGCCTCTGTCTTTCAGTAGCGGGGACAGGATTTGAACCTGCGACCTCTGGGTTATGAGCCCAGCGAGCTACCGAGCTGCTCCACCCCGCGTCGTTGTGAGTGCAACACTACGCCATCCGGGACGAGGTCCTGACCATTTACCGCTGCGACCCCCCGGTACCCGTTCCTCCGGAGGCTTCGGCCGCACCGGCGGCAGGGTGCGTATGCCCCCGTGGCCGCGGGCGGGCCGGAGTGCGCGGCTCCACAAGCAGCGGGACGCTGGAGCTATCAGTCCTGCGGTGTCCGCTTCCGCTTGCGACCGAGGTTGCCGGAGCGCCGGCGCTAACCCGCACCGAAGGCCCGGCACAGGCGGACCGGGCGGGTGCGGCACACACTTCGGCAAGGAGACGGTCATGGACGGCACCACACTCGAAGCGATGCGGACCGAACTGCGCGGCCCTGTCATCGGCCCGGACGACCCGGAGTACACACAGTCCCGCACGATCTACAACGCCATGATCGACCGGAGACCTGCGGCCGTGGTCCGGTGCCACGACACGGCGGACGTCATGGCAGCCGTCGACTTCGTGCGCACGCACGGCCTCGAGGTGGCGGTGATGGGCGGGGGACACAGCGGACCCGGTCTCTGCCTCGCCGACGACGCCGTCACGATCGACCTGTCGCCGATGCGCGGCGTACGCGTCGACCCGGCCACCCAGACCGCGCAGGTCGACGGCGGGGCGAAGCTGGGCGATCTCGACCACGCCGCCCACGCATTCGGACTCGGCACCCCCGCGGGCATCATGTCCACGACGGGAGTCGGGGGTCTCACCCTGGGCGGCGGACACGGCTACCTCACCCGCAAGTACGGCCTCACGGCGGACAACCTGGTGTCCGCGGACGTCGTCCTGGCCGACGGCGGCTTCGTCACGACGAACGCGAGCGAGAACGCGGACCTGTTCTGGGCGCTGCGTGGCGGCGGCGGGAACTTCGGCATCGTGACGTCGTTCGACTTCGAACTTCACCCCGTGGACAACGTGGGGGTCGGCATCACCGTGTGGCCGCTGGACCTCCTTCCCGACGTACTGCGGTGGTACCGCGAGTTCCTGCCGCAGGCGCCCGACGACCTGTACGGCTTCTTCGCGTCGATGACCGTCCCGCCCGCGCCCCCGTTCCCGGAGGAGCTCCACGGACAGAAGGTGTGCGGCGTCGTCTGGTCCTCGACGGCGGACCCGGAGGCCCTGGGCGACACCCTCGCGGTCGTGAACGAACCGGGCAAGCCCGCTTTCCACTTCACGACGCCGATGCCCTACCCGGCGCTGCAGGCCATGTTCGACGAGCTGATCCCCACGGGCCTCCAGTGGTACTGGCGCGGCGCCTTCTTCGACCGGGTCACGGACGACGCCGTCGACGTGCACGCCAGGTACGCGGAAGCACTCCCCACCGGCCTGTCGACCATGCACCTCTACCCCGTCGACGGGGCCGCGGGCCGTGTCGGGGCCGACGACACCGCATGGGCCTACCGCGACGCCGTGTGGTCCGGTGTCATCGCCGGCATCGACCCCGACCCGGACAACGCGGAGGCGCTGCGGCAGTGGGCCGTGGACTACTGGGACGCGCTGCACCCGCATTCCATGGGCGGCGCGTACGTGAACTTCATCGGTGCGGGCGAGTCGCCGGACCGGGTCCGGGCGACCTACCGCGGCCACTACGACAGGCTCGCCGAGGTCAAGCAGGCCTACGACCCGCCCAATCTCTTCCACGCAAACCAGAACATCGAGCCCAACCCGGGTCACTGACCCTCACACCGACCACGGCAATACAGAGGGAAAGCCGTGCTCCGAGGGTTACAGTCTGCATGCACCGCATGATGATCCGGCCGCCCCCGGAGCGGCGCGACACCGGAAGCGACACACATCGTCGTCGTACCGGTCGGGACCAGTCCGGCATCACACCATCGGCTCGGTCACGGGGCTCTCACCGCACACCTACGTACAGGACACTCCATGACCGACATGCCCGCACGCACGACGCAGCGGCACTCCAACGGCACGGCCGCGGACACGGGCGCGCAGCTCGCCGCCCCGGGCACGGCCGCTCCCCTGCCCTCTCCGCAGTACGCCGGCCTGTTCATCGAGCCCGATCTGCCGCCGCTCCTCGACGAACCCGAGTGAGCGACGGGCCGGGGCGGTCCGCGGCGCACGGACGACCGGCGGGCCCGGTGAGCAACGGGGCCGGCTGATCGACAGGGCCCGGTGAGCAAGGGCCCGAGTGACCGGCCGGGCCGTGCGGTCGTTGGAAGACCATGCGCATCCGAATCGCCGTCGTCGCCCTCGGAGCGGCCCTTCTGCTCGCCGCGTACCTGTCGAACATCCCCTCCGAGGCCGAGACCGAGGCGGCCTGTCAGCGTGCCCTCGACAACACGTCGACCGCCACGCTCCGGCCCGACATCTGCCTGGACGTGTCCGCCGACACCTACCGGACCTTCCTCCTGATGTACGCCCTCCGGGCGGAGGGCCTCGACTAGGGCCTGCCCACGCGCGCCGCCAGGAAGTCCTCCCACGTCCGCGCCGGGGCGCACCCCGTGGCCTCGCAGGCGCTCACCGACCCGGAACGGCTGCCCACCCTGGACGACTGACGACAGGGCGCCCCGCTCACGCTCGTGGCGGGGCGCCGTGCGGTGACGGGTTGCCGGGCGTCAGCTGCCCTGCTGCTGCTTCCACTCCGCCTGGGCCTCGTTGAGCCGCTCGGCCAGCGAGCCCAGGAAGTCCTCGGCACTCATCTTGCCGAGCAGCACCTTCTGGAAGTTCGGCTCGCTGTCCGCCTTGGACAGGGTGTTCCAGTCGGGCAGGTAGTACGGGAGCTGGACGATCTTCGTGTTGCCGGAGAACAGCGCCTCGGCACCGAGCTTTGTGGTCTCGGACGTGTCGATCCAGGCGTCCCCGGCGGCCTCCTCGTTGGCGGGTATCAGGCCGGCCGACTCGCTGAACTTGGAGTTCGCCGCGTGGGAGGCGGCGAACTCGATGAACTTCCAGGCCGCCGCCTTGTTCTCGGACGACTTGAACAGGCCCAGACCGGAGACCGGGTTGGAGACCATCACCCGGGTTCCGTCGGCCAGTTCGGGCTGCGGAATGCCGCGGAACTTGTCGGCGCCCAGCGTGCTCACGTGGTCCTGGTAGGAGCCCAGGTTGTGGTTGAGCATGCCGATGTCCCCGGAGTCGAACTGGGCGACCATCTTGGTGAAGTCGTTGTTGAGGTCGGCCTCGGGTGTGGCCTTCTTGTACAGACCGACGTACTTCTCCAGCGCCGCGACGTTCTTCGGGTCGTCGACCGTGGTCTTCTCCCCGGCCGCGTCCCAGAAGGAGTCGATGCCGGACTGCCCGTACATCGCGTCCAGGGCCTGCGCGATGGAGCCGGGGCCGCCGCGGATCGTGTATCCGAAGACGTTCTTCTTCCTGTCCGTCAGCTTCGCGGCTGCCTTGTAGAACTCGTCCCAGGTGGCGGGCTCGCCCAGGCCCGCCTTCTTGAACAGGTCGGTGCGGTAGTAGAGGACGCCGTTGGTGGCGGAGATCGGGACCGTGTACATCGTGTCCCGGCCGCCGGCGGCCTTCACGTTCTCGATCATCGCCTCGTTGAGCTTGCCGCTGAGGCTGCTCCTCCCCAGCCGCTCGTCCAGCGGCTCGAGCGCGTCCTGCGCGGCGATGCCCGCGACCATGGCCGCCCCCACACCGCCGACGTCCGGCAGACCCCCGCCCTGGATGGCGGTGTCGTACTTGGACTGCGCCTCCGTGGAGGCAAGGCCCACGTACTCCACATCGACATCCGGGTTGGCCTTCTCGAAGTCGGCGATGATCTCCTTCCAGACCGCCGTACGGACCCCTCCGTTCTCGTCCCAGAAGACGATGTGTCCGGTGCCCTTGCCTTCGCTTCCCGTCGCTCCGGCCATGCCGCTGCCGTCGTCACCGCAGGCAGTGGCGGTCAGGGCCAGGGCGGAAGCCAGGGAGATCGCGGAGGCGAGGCGGCGGCTGCGGTGCTTGTTCATGGGTCGGCTCTCTTCTCTGAGTGCTCACGGTCAGGGGTCCCCGGGGCGAGCGGGTCACCGCGGGCCGAAGCCGTACGGGACGCGCTCGGGCACCGTCGGGGAAATCGGAGGTGGTCTGTCAGCCCCGCGCGGCGGGCGACGTACGCGTCGGCCAGGACGGCGGCCGTCTGCCTGCACCGGCCGGGACCTTCGGCGCCTGCTCACGGCGCGGCCGTCCGGTGCGGGAGGGGGCCGGGCTCGGGCCTGTCTGCATGGCGGGTCTCAGATCTCTTGTATCGCGTCTCATATATGACATACGAACGCGATGAAGGTAAGTCGGCCCGGTGCCGCCGTCAATGCGCTGGACAAAAGAAGTTCCCGCAGGCCCGGCGGAGGTGCGGGCCTGCGGGAACGTCGGGCGAGGGGCACAACTCCCTCTATTCGGGAGAGGTTCCACAGCGGGGCGCGCCTCGACGGCCCCGGGAACGACGAAGCGCCTCGACCGGCCGAAGCCGGTCGAGGCGCTGAGTCGCAGGCCGGAGGGGGCTGCCCCTCCCTGCGTCGCGTAGGCCGTGTGGGACTCGAACCCACAACCAACGGATTAAAAGTCCGCTGCTCTGACCAATTGAGCTAACGGCCCCTGAGCGATCACCCCCCGAGCATAGCCCGCCCGGGCCCGGCAGCCGATCGGGTATCGGGTGCCGGGCCCTGTCGTGCCGCGGCCTGGGGGATCAGCCTTCCGTTTCGTCCGGGATCACGGCCTTGTGGTCGGGATGGGACTGTTTGAGGAACCAGTGGCGGGCCGAGGCCAGCCACCAGGTGGCTGCGAAGCCGAGCACCACCAATACGGCCAGCGGGGCGTAGTTGAAGGTCTCCCAGGTGACGGGGGACACCTGGGGCAGCATGAACAGCACCGTGATCACCGCGACCCAGGCAACCGCGACGATCCCGATGGGGCGGGACCAGCGGCCCAGGTGCCAGGGGCCGGGGGTGAAGTCGTCGCCACGCAGCAGGCGGAGCAGGGTCGGGATGACGTAGGCGATGTAGAGGCCGATGACCGCGATGGACGTCACGGCGGCGTACGCGGTGACGTTGATCAGGTACGGGAGACCGAGCGCCAGGGCGCCGAGCGCCGCCAGCCAGACCGCCGCCACGGGGGTGCGGGTACGGGGGCTGACCGTGTGCCAGACACGGGAGAAGGGCAGGGCTCCGTCGCGTGAGAAGGCGTAGATCATGCGGCTGTTGGCGGTGACCGAGGCCATGCCGCAGAACAGCTGGGCGCCGATGACGACGAGCAGCAGGAGCTTGCCGGTGGTGGCGCCGAGCGCGTCCAGGAGGATCTGGGCCGGCGGGGCTCCGGTCGGGGAGTTCAGCGCGCCGTCGTACGACTGGATGGCGAAGGTGAAGCCGAGCAGCAGCACGAAGCCGGCGATCCAGGAGGTCCAGATGGACTGCACGATGCCGCGCGGGCCCGCCACGGCCGCGTCGTGGGTCTCCTCCGTCATGTGGGCGGAGGCGTCGTACCCGGTGAAGGTGTACTGGGCCATCAGCAGGCCGATCATCACGACGTAGAAGCCGCTGCCCCAGCCGGTGTTGTTGACGAACTCGGTGAAGACGAACGACGCCGACTGGTGCGAGTCCGGTACGAAGGTGAGGGCGCCGACGATGACGGCGACACCGACGACGTGCCACCAGACGCTGACGTTGTTGAGGACGGCGACGATGCCGACGCCGAAGGTGTTCAGAAGGCCGTGCAGGACGAGGATCGCCGCGAACAGCAGGATCGTGCGGCCCGGGGTGATCTCGAAGCCGAACTGGAGGTTCAGGTACGCCCCGAGGAAGGACGCCGCACCGAAGTCGATCCCGGCGGTGACGGCGACCTGGCCGAGCACGTTGAACCAGCCGGCGAACCACGCCCACGCCGCCGCCGAGCGCGGTGGGGCGAGGCGGTGGGCCCAGAAGTACAGGCCCGCGGACGTCGGGTACGCCGAACAGATCTCCGCCATCGCCAGGCCGACGAACAGCGTCATCAGGCCGACGCCGACCCAGCCCCAGGTGATGATGGCCGGGCCGCCGGTGTTCATGCCGAACAGGTACAGCGTCAGGCAGCCGGAGAGCACAGAGATGATCGTGAAGGAGACGGCGTAGTTGGAGAAGGCGGACATCCGGCGCGCGAGCACCTGGGTGTAGCCCAGCTGGGCCAGCCGCTCCTCGTCCGTGGTGGGGGCGGCGGGCCCCGATGGGACATCGGGTGGGGGTTTCGTGACTGCTGCTTCGTCGTTTGTCATGCCCCCAGCGATGCCCTCGCCGGGGGCACGGCATGCGCCCTTCGCCCCGCCCGTTGCGGCGCTAGAAGATCGTGAGGTAGGTGTTCCAGCCCGGGCCCACCTTGGCCCGCGCCGCGAACGTGCCCGTCCCCGTGCCCTTGTACCGCCAGAGCACCCCGGCCTTGTCCCTGGCGAACAAGTCGTTCCTGCCGTCGCCCGTGACGTCACCGACCGCCGCGAGCGCGGTGTACTGCTGCCACCCGGAGCTGATCCGCACCTTGGGGGCGACCCTGCCCTTGCCCGTTCCGGCGTAGCGCCACAGCACCCCGGCCTTGTCGCGGACCAGCAGGTCACCGAAGCCGTCGCCGGTCAGATCGCCCGCTCCCACGACCGTGAGCCCGTTCCAGCCGACCCCGATCTGGGTACGGGCCTTCAGCCTGCCCTTGCCGTCGCCGGGGTACAGGAAGAGGTATCCGGTGGACTGCTGACGGGCCAGCAGGTCCGGGATCCCGTCACCGTTGATGTCACCGGGGGCGAACATGTCGTACGCCTTCCAACCGGTGCCGATCTTCACGGCATCCCTGTCGACACCGCCGTCGCCGCACAGACCGTCGATCCGCAACAGGGTGCCGTCGGTCTGCGCGACCATGTAGTCGTTACACCCGTCACCGGCGAGGTCGCCCGTCGGGAGGACCCTCTTCGCGTCCGCGTCGAGAACTCCCCATGAGCCCTTGAGGGGGCCCACCGAGCCGGGCAGCTTGCCGTCCCGCTGTCCGACCATGCCTTCCTGCACAGCGACGAAGAGGTCACCGAGTCCGTCCCGGCCGAAGTCCCGCCAGGCCGCGGCCCCCACGGTCAGGGCGACCTCGCCGCTGCGGACCAACGGCGCACCGTGGCCGTCGGCCGGCTGAACGGTGAGCGTCCAGCCGTACCGGCCGTTGACGGCGAGCGGTCCGGCATCGGTCTCGCCGTCCCACCTCCCCCGGAGCTCCCCCCGCACCTCGCCGCCCGTGACGGTGCGGACGGCTTTCCCGGTCCGCCGGTCCGTGAAGACCGCTTTCCACGACGAGGCCGGCTTGGAGAGCTTCCCGTCGTACGTCCAGGGGCCCGCCATGGTGCCAGGCCCTCCCGTCCACGACTCGTCGCGGGCAGAAAGCGGCTGGGTCGGCACCCCGGTCGGCACGATGTGCACCCGCTGCTCCGCGTCCGCGTAGGCGAGGTGCCCGCCGTACTTGTCGACCGTCCACGCCACCCGCCGCTGCGGGTTCGCCGTCGCGGGCAGGTCCGCGACCACGCGGGTCACCGCCGCGCCGGTCGCCGCCGAGGACACCAAGTCGGTCAGCACCAGCTTTCCGGCCGCCTTGTCGTGGCGTACGAGATATCCGTCCCCCAGGAGTGCCTCGCCGACGGGCACCGCGATCGACTTCCCCGTCGTACGGTCGAGCACCCCGGCGCCGCCGGAGGGTCCGCACGTCCAGTACAACCAGCGCCCCAGCGCCTGGAGTTCCTGCGGTACACAGCCCGAGCCGAGATCGACCGTCGCCGTCGTCCGGCGCGTTGCCAGGTCGTACGAGGTGACCGTGCCCGGCTTCGTACCCGCGCTCCACAGCGTGTCGGCCCACACCGCGGAGGCCACGGGGGTCCGGGTCAGCACCTTCTCCGATGCGTTGCTCCGGTAGACGAACTGCTGCTCCGAGGCTGCGTGTGTGTAAACGGTCCAGGCACCGTCGGTGTCCGTGAGCGTGCCTCCGGAGAGGCCGGTGCGGATGTTCCCCCAGCCGGAGATGCGTATCTCGTCCCCGACGCCGGACGGCTGCCGGTTCAGGACCACGGGCGCTCCCCACTGGGTGCCGTGGATGGCGTGACAGTCCGGGTCCTCCGGACCGCACTCGGTCGAGAACGAGATGAACGAAGGCACCGCCGGGCCGTAGGACGGGGTCCCCTGGACGGCGATCTGCCTCTCCGTGCCCACGCGGGACGACCCGGGGCGGGAAGCGACAGTCAGCTTGCCGGCTGCCAGTCCGATGCCCTCCAGGTCCACGGGGGGTGCGGACAGGTCGACCACACGGGTCAGCTCCGGCGCCCCGTCGGGCCCCTCCACGACGCGGTACGTCCCCCACGTGGCGTCCGACGCGTAGCCGGTGGCTCCGCCGACGACCACGGCGGAACCGTCCTGGGCGGCCGCGATCTCCGTTCTGGCCTTACCGAGCAGCTGACGCGAGGGTCCGCCGTCGAGAGGCGTGGCCATCAGCGCGCTGTTCCCCTTGTTGTGCAGCAGCCAGTCGCCGACGACGGCGAGGTGGTAGCCGTTGCGCTCGGTGGGCGCCGGTGCGGTGAGGACCCTCGGAGCGGCACCGATGTCGATCCGGGGAAGCACGCTGATCGTCGAGTCGCTGCCGTACGAGTAGAAGACCACGTACCGGGGCGTCAGAAGGTAACCGGGCGCGTTCCCCTGTATGCGGGCGGAGCTGCCGGCCATGTGCGCGGTTCCGAAGTCGACCATCGCCATCCGGGCGACCCCGTCGTGCACGTAGCGCAGCAGGACGCCGCTCTCGTCGCCCGTCGCGGCGGTCTGGGCCGCACCCGCGTATCTGGCGCCCTCGGGGAGGCCGGTGACCGTGCGGTCCCGCGTCGTCCCGTCGGCCCGTATGTCGAGGAGGTGTACCTCGGTGGCCGTCGTGCTGGTCGTCCCGTCGGCTTCCGTGGTCACCAGCTTCACGGCGACGACCGTGTGCCCGTAGACGCCGGCGAAGGTGAGCCCCTCGGGGATCGGCACGAACGTCGTGGTGCCCGCCACCATGTCGCGCAGCTCGACCTCGTCCGCCCGCTGATAGGCGATCGTGTCGGTACCGGTCCCGTACACCTTCACGAGGATGCCACTGCCCGTCGGGCCCGCGGAAACGTGGGCACCGTCGGAGAAACGCGTCCAGCGATAACCGGTCGTGGCGGACGGGCGGTTGAAGACGCCCAGTTCACCGACGGCGTCGGCGTCGCGGGCACCGCCGGTGGCGACGAGGTTGAAGGACTGCACGGTGCCGCGCAGCGCGGCCGGCACCACCACGGGGTCGGCCGCTGCGGCCGTCGCGGCCGGGACGGTGCTCCGTGCGCCCTGGGGCACGGCGGCAGCCGGCGACAGGCCTCCGGTTACGGACAGCACGAGCGATGCGGCGATGACGCCTGAACTGAGGGCACGGTGGGCCACTCGGGTTCCTCCCATGGACTGAACAGCACGCAGGCATGGGGAAGTAGAAGGAGCTGTCATCGGAACCGAACCGTTCCGGACACGCTTGGCCGCTCGGACCTGCCCCCCGGCACGTAGCCCCCCACGCGAGTGGACGGATCCTAACAGGATCTTCACAGAAATCGAGAGAAGTTTCGAACCCGTTCAACGCCGCAGGGCCCGTACAACACCGGAGTGTCGTACGGGCCCTGCGGATCAGTCGGTCAGCGACGGTCAGCCGTTGCGCTTCCAGCGCGGCTTGTCGTCCCGGCGGCCGAAGGTACCGGTGCCGGTACCCGTGCCGGTGCCACCGCGGTGGCCGGCCGGACGGTCGGAGCCGCCACCGGAGCGGAAGCCGCTCGAGGGACGGTCGTCGCGGCGGTCACGGTTGACCGGACGGTCGCTGCTGCCGGAGCGGAAACCACCGGAGGGGCGGTCGTCACGACGGTCGCGGTTGAACGAGGGGCGGTCGTTGTCGCGGTTGAACGCCGGGCGGTCGTTGTCACGACGCTCGAAGGAACGGCCGCCACGGTCGTCACGACGCTCGCCGCCACCGGAGCGGAAGCCGCCCGAGGGACGCTCGTCACGACGCTCGCGGAACGCCGGGCGGTCGTTGTCACGACGCTCGAAAGAACGGCCGCCACGGTCGTCACGACGCTCGCCGCCACCGGAGCGGAAGCCGCCACCGGACGGACGGTCGTTGCTGCTGCGGAACGACGGGCGGTCGCTGTTGCCCCGGTAGCCGTTCGCGCCGGACGGGCGGCCACTGCGCTCGCCGACACGGTCGTTGCCACCGCGGTATCCACCACGGTCGCCACCGCGGTCGCCGCCACGGTCGTCACGACGGCCGTAGTTGCCACGCTCGTCACGACGGTCCTCGCGGGGTGCCGGCTGCTCCGGCACGGCCGCGGCGGCCAGCAGAGCGGCCTCGGCCTCGGCGGCGACCTCGGCCACCGCTGCCTCGGGGTCGTCCCCACGCTCACGGGCGGCACGGGCGACCAGACGGTCGGCCTCCTCGCGCAGCTCGACGGCACGGCGCTGGACGCGCTCCAGCTGCTTGGTGAGGTCGGCCGCCTCGCGCTCGGCCTGCTTGGCCGCGTTGTTCGCGGAGTCGGCCTGGACCTCGGTCAGCGAACGGGCACCGGTGATCTCGGCGACCTCCGGCTCGAAGACGCCCGCGCCCTGCACGATGTGACGCGAGGCGTCGACGCCCGCGTCCTCCATGAGGCGGAAGATCTGGCGACGCTGGTGCGGCAGCGCCAGCGAGACGACGACACCGGACTTGCCGGCACGGGCGGTACGGCCCGAGCGGTGCAGGTAGTCCTTGTGGTCGCCGGCCGGGTCCACGTTCAGGACCAGGTCGATGCCGTCGACGTGGATGCCTCGCGCGGCGACGTCGGTGGCGACGAGCGCGTTGACGAGGCCCTTCTTGAAGTCCTCGAGCACACGGGTACGCGCGCCCTGCGTCATGCCGCCGTGCAGCGCGTCCGCCTTCACGCCGGACTCGATGAGCTGCTCGGCGATACGGTCGGCGCCCAGCTGGGTGCGGACGAAGATGATCGTGCGGCCCTTACGGGCGGCGATCGCGGAGGTGACCGGCGCCTTGTCCTTCGGCTTCACGACGAGGACGTGGTGCGACATCGTCGAGACGTTGCCCTGGGCGCTGTCGACCTCGTGGGTGACCGGGTTGCTCAGGTAACGCTTGACGAGCGTGCCGATCTCGTTCTCCATGGTGGCGGAGAAGAGCATGCGCTGGCCGCCGCCGGGGATCTGGTCGAGCAGCTCGGTGACCTCGGGCAGGAAGCCCAGGTCGGACATCTGGTCGGCCTCGTCGAGGACCGCGACCTGGACGTTCGCCAGGGAGCAGGCACCGCGGTTGATGATGTCGCGCAGACGGCCCGGGGTGGCGACGAGGACGTCGACACCGCGCTCCAGCGCGTAGATCTGGTTGCTCATCGACGTACCGCCGCAGACGACCTTCATCTTCAGGCCGAGGACGTCGCCGTAGGGCTGCAGAGCGTCGGCGACCTGCATCGCGAGCTCACGGGTCGGCGTGAGGATGATCGCGCGGGGCTTCTTCTTCTCGGTGTGACCGCCGGCCAGCGAGGCCAGGGTCGGCAGACCGAAGGAGAGCGTCTTGCCGGAGCCGGTACGGCCGCGGCCGAGGATGTCCTTGCCGGCCAGGGCGTCCGGGATGGTCGCCGCCTGGATCGGGAAGGGGGCGGTCACACCGTTCTGCGCGAGCTTGCGGACGATGCCGTCGGGCAGTCCGAGCGAGGCGAACGTGATGGTCGGCTCGGCGTCGGCGGCGTCCTCCGCGGCCTCGTCGGAGAGCTCCGCGTCGGCGGCAGGGGCCTGGATCTCGGCGGGAGCGTCCACGACGGCCACAGCGGCCTCGGGAGCCGCGGCCACTACGGCCTCGGCGAGCTCCACGAGCTCGTTGTTCTCGACGTTCTCGGGCATGACGGTGTGGTCAGAACTGGAAATTGACATGCGAAATGCGAAACCTTCCGGAGTCTCGGCACGCGCCCGTAACTCCGTGTTTTCGCAATTTCGACCGCCTCAATGCGGTCCAGCCACGGCAAGGGAGAGTACGCGCCACACGGCGCTCTTCTGTGTCGGCGCCGGGCAATGGGATCAAACGATCTACTACCATACGCACTCTCCCCCACATTGCGCAAACCGGGCCCCCTCACACCGGCGCGACCTGCGGTGATACCTCCGGAGTGGGCCACACCTCCACCCGGTCGCGCGCGCCCGTCGCATCGTTGCGGGAGTGCGCGGCGGGCGAGGCGGAGGGCTCCTCCGGTGGCTGCGAGGGCTCCGGATCGGAAGCGGGCGGAGGCTCCTCCGGAACCACCGGCGGGGGCGGCGGTTCGCCGGGCCCCGGGGTGCTGGGCTCCGGGGTGGGCAGGTGCCCGCCCCCGGACGGCACCGGGGTACCGGAGCCGGGTACCGCACGGGCATCCCCCGGGGTCGCCGACGGGGCTGCCCCGGAGGCACCCGGGGACGCCCTGCGGGCGGCGTGGCGCTCGGACTGCGCCCCGGCGTGGCCGCCGCCGAGGCCGGCCCGGCCCGAACCGGGCGCGGTGTCACCGCCCGGCTCGGCCGACGTCCCCTTCTGGCCGGCCGAGCGGGACGGAGCCGGTTTCCCGGCGTCCTCACCGACGCTCATACAGCCTGTGGACGCGGCGATCGTCAGCGCGGTGACGGCTGCCCAACGGAAGGGGGCGGACAACTGGCGCACGGGATGGCACCTCCGGGGCGGGAGACTGCGGAGCAGGGGCGGGTCGGGGGGACGCTGTGTCCAACTCCCCCGACCCCGCCGGGGACACGCACGGACACAACACCCGCACAGGCCCGGGGCGCCTCCCGGCCGGTCAGGCGCCGAAGCCCTCCGGGCCCGCGAAGCCGCCCGAGCCCCCCGCGAGTTCCGCCCCCAGGAACACGGCCCCGAGGCCCACCAGCAGGGACGCCACCACATTGGCCGCAGCCAGGAAGCCCCGGCCGGTCTCGGCCAGCCGCAGCGTCTCGTACGAGAAGGTCGAGTACGTCGTCAGCGCCCCGCACAGCCCCGTACCCAGCAAGGCGTACGTATGTGCGGATACGGCGGCCCCCGTCAGCACCCCGAGCAGCAGGCTGCCCGCCGCGTTGACGACGAAGGTCCCCCACGGGAACACGTACGGCAGCCCCGCCCCGTGCCGGGCCTGCACCGCACGGTCCGTCAGATAGCGCAACGGCGCACCGACGGCGCCTCCGATGACGACCAGCAGCCAGTTCACGCGTCCCGCCCGTCCACCAGGACCCGCGTGAGTGCGGACGCCCCCCACACCGCTCCGAGCGCCGCCACGACCGTCGCCGTCGCGTACGCCATCGCCACGAGTACCTCCTGACGCACCAGCAGCTCCGACACGTCGGCGGCGTACGTCGAGAAGGTGGTGAATCCACCGAGCACCCCGACCCCGAGGAACGGCCGCACCAGCGGATGCGTGACCGTCCCCCGCTCGGCGACCAGCACCATCAGCACCCCGATGAGGGCACACCCCGTCACATTGACGACGAAGACCGCCCAGGGGAACGCCCCCTCGGCAGCCGGCCAGGCCAGGGTCGCCGCGTACCGGGCCGTGGCGCCCAGCGCGCCTCCCGCCGCGATCACCGCCGGGACCCGCCACCGGCCGCCCCCCTCGGTCTCCGCACGCTGCGCGGGTACGGAGAGGTCGACGTCAGGGTCGACGGGCGGCCGGCGACCGGGTTCCCGTGTGCTCACCCGTAGCCCAGCGCGTGCAGCCGCTCGTCGTCGATGCCGAAGTGGTGGGCGATCTCGTGGACCACCGTGATCTCGGTCTCGGCGACGACGTCCTCGCGCGACTCGCACATCCGCAGGGTCGGCCCGCGGTAGATGGTGATCCGGTCCGGCAGCACCCCCGCGTACCACTCACCGCGATCGGTGAGCGGCGTGCCCTCGTAGAGCCCCAGCAGATCGGGGTCCCCGGGCTCCGGTTCGTCCTCGACGAACACCGCGACGTTGTCCATCAGCCGCATCAGCTCCGGCGGGACCCGGTCAAGAGCCAGACTCACCAGCTCTTCGAACTCCTCGCGCGTCATCTCCAGCACCCCGCCATTGTCACGTACGACCGGCCGTGGCGGGCGGGCCGCACCGGACCTGATCGGGCAGAGCGCACGGGTGCGCGGCCACCCGCCCGGCCCACCCCTCCCACCGGGTCCGCATGTACGGCGCCCGATCGGGGCATACGGGCCCAATGGCCCGCGACCCGTTCCGCGCCGCAGTCGTCCGCATCCGGCACCACTACCGCGCCCGCTCCACCGCCCCCGTCAGCACGCTCGCCGCCACCCCGCACCCGTACACGCGCGTGCTCGGCCTGCTCGCCGTCGTCGTGCTGGGGGCCTGGCTGGGGCTGCTGATCGTCGGCAGTGTGCGTACGCCGGTGGGGCCCATGGACACGACGATGACCCTGCGCCCCTCACTCAGCGGCGGCACCAAGATCAACGTGTCGCCGCTCGGCGCCCTGGAGCTGAACTCCCACGTCGCCCCGGTCCGTCTCGACGTCGATGTCGACCAACTGGATCCGGAGCGCTCCCAGGCCCTGGTCAAGCACCCCGAACGCCTCGCCGGCCTCCAGGACGAGGTCACCGGGGACGTCGCCGCCGGCACCCGGGAACTCGCCGTCCGCTCCTGCGTGGCCGTCGTCTCCGGTGCCACCGCGCTCGGCCTCGCCGTCTACCGCCGGCCGCGCCGCGCACTGGCCGCCGGAGGGCTCGCACTGGCGCTCCTGGCCGCGTCGGGCATCAGCGCGTACGCCACCTGGAATCCGAAGTCCGTCCTGGAGCCCAAGTTCTCCGGGCTGCTCTCCAGCGCCCCCTCGGTCGTCGGTGACGCCCGCTCGATCGTCACCGAATTCGACGTCTACCAGCAGGAACTGGCCCGGCTCGTCACCAACGTCACCAAGCTGTACGACGCCACGTCCACGCTCCCCGTGTACCAGCCCGACCCCGCCACCATCCGGGTCCTGCACGTGTCCGACGTGCACCTCAACCCCGCCGCCTGGCACATCATCGGCTCGCTCGTCGAGCAGTACGAGATCGACGTGATCATCGACTCGGGCGACACGATGGACCACGGCACCGCCGCCGAGAACGGCTTCCTGGACCCCATTCGCGACCTCGGCGCGCCCTACGTGTGGGTGCGGGGCAACCACGACTCCACGATCACCCAGGCCTACCTGAAGAACCTCAAGAACGTGCACGTCCTCGACGAGGGCAGCGCCGTGAACGTCGGCGGGCTGCGGATCGCGGGCACCGGCGACCCCCAGTTCACCCCCGACCGCTCGCGCCCCACCGGCGGCAGGGCGGCCGCGGAGCTGGCCGGCATTCGGCTCGCCTCCGCGCTCCGCGACCAGCAGCGGGCGGGCACCCCGGTGGACATCGCGGTGGCCCACGACCCGAACGCGGCGCGGCAGACCGACGGCACCGTTCCCCTCGTGCTCGCCGGCCATGTGCACCACCGGGTGAACGAACTGCTGAAGTTCGGCACGCGGCTGAAGGTCGAGGGATCCACGGGCGGCGGCGGGCTGCGCGCCGTACAGAACGAGAAGCCCGAGAAGGTGCGCGCCTCGGTGCTCTACCTGGACCGCGCCACCCGGCACCTGCAGGCCTGGGACGAGATCACCCTGGGCGGTCTGGGCCTCACGACGGCCGAGGTCAGCCGCCATCTCCCGGAGGAGAACCTGGCCGATCCCTCGCCCTCCCCGACGGTCTCCAACACCTCCCCGTAAACCGTTTTGGCGATACCTCCCCGCATCCCATATGCTTCTCACGTCCCCGACGCGCTGGAAAGCGCGCAGGTGGGCCCTTAGCCCTCATCGTCTAGTGGCCCAGGACGCCGCCCTTTCAAGGCGGTAGCACGGGTTCGAATCCCGTTGGGGGCACGCTTTACTGTGTGCGAGACTTGTCTCGCACATTGCTTGGTCCTGTGGAGCAGTTTGGAGTGCTCGCCACCCTGTCAAGGTGGAGGCCGCGGGTTCAAATCCCGTCAGGACCGCTGCAGCCCGTACGAGCTGCGTGGCTGGGTAGCTCAGTTGGTACGAGCGATCGCCTGAAAAGCGATAGGTCGCCGGTTCGATCCCGGCCCCAGCCACCACCCGAAGGCCCCGTCCGATGGACGGGGCCTTCGCCGTTGTCAGGCCCTAGGCCACTTCCTCTTCCTTCCGTACCTTGCGCCGCCGCCACGCCTGCGCCCCGAGGAACAGCAGCGCCACCGACGCCACGGCTCCCAACGCCACCGCGTCGGGCACCCGTCGGCCGATGTTCCGGGCCCACTCCTCGACGGCGAACGAGTCGTCGACGTCCAGCAGTCCCGGCAGCGCGGTCGTCCCGTCGTACATGAGGAAGAGCATCCCGAGCCCGATGAAGAACAGGCCGGAGAGCAGGGTCGTGCTGTGCAGTTCGAAGCGGCCCGCTCGCAGTGTCCGGCCGCGCAGCCAGGCGCGGCGGCCGAGGTCGAAGCGTTCCCAGAGCAGCGCGAGCACGAACAGCGGAACGGCCATGCCCAGCGCGTAGACGGCGAGCAGCAGTCCGCCGTACACGGGGCTGCCGCTGACGGCCGCCACGGTGAGGACGCTGCCCAGGATCGGGCCCGCGCAGAAGCCGGCCAGCCCGTAGACCGCGCCGAGGGCGTAGACGGAGAGCGCGGTCGTGGGGCGGATCCGGCCGCTGAGGGCGGCGATCCGGCGGGAGGCGAAGCCCAGGCCCACGATCTGCGCGAGGCCGAGTCCGATGATCAGCCACCCCGCGCCGAGGACCAGGGCGTCGCGGTGCCCGTAGAAGAGCCGTCCGACGTACGAGCCGGCGGCGCCGAGCGGTACCAGGGTGGTGGCGAGTCCGGCGTAGAAGATGCCCGTGCGTGCCAGGAGCCGTGAGGCGGAGTCGACGGAGTAGGCGAAGAAGGCCGGGAGCAGCAGGGCGCTGCACGGGCTGACCAGGGCGAGAAGCCCGCCGAGCAGGGCCGCGAAGTATCCGATGTCCAGGGTCACTTCGCGGGTTCTCCGGCGCTGCCCACGTTGGCGGCCTCGGCCGCTGCGGCTTCGATGGCCTGGGTGAAGACGGCCATCGGCTGGGCTCCGGCCACCGGGCGGCCGTTGATGAGGAAGGACGGAGTGGACGTGGCGCCGATTCCGTACGCCTGTTCCTGGTCCTTGCCGACCGCGTCCGCGGCGTCCTTGCTGTCGGTGTCGCGCACGAAGCGGTCGAGGTCCTTGACGCCGGCCTGCAGGGCGAGGGCCCTGAGCCGCTCCTTGCCGAAGCCCTTCTCCTTGGCGCCCTCGGCGTACGCGGCCCGGTGGAAGGCCCAGAAGCGGTCCTGCTGTCCGGCCGCCCAGGAGGCACGTGCGGCGGCCTCCGACTCCTTGCCGAAGATCGGGAAGTTGCGCCACTCGATGCGCAGGGTGCCGTCGGTGACGTACTTCTTGATCAGTGCGGGTTCGGTGTCGCGGGCGAACTTCCCGCAGTAGCCGCACTTGAAGTCGGCGTACTCGATGAGGACGACGGGGGCGTCGGTGCGGCCCTGGGCCAGCTTGTCGCCCGCGTCGCGCCGGGCGAGTTCCGCCAGCTCCGCGTACATGTCGGCGTCCGGTTCCGAGGTCGTGCTGACGGCGGTGGTACCGGAGGCGGTGCCGTCGGGGGCGGTGGCCCGGTAGGAGACGAAGCCGAGCAGGCCTGCGGCGAGGACGACGGCGGCCCCGAAGGCGAGCGGCTTGTTGGATGTCCGGCGGGTGGGCGTGGGCATGCGGCACTCCGTGCTGGTGCGTGGGTTTCTGCGGGAGAGGAGAGAAGGGGAGGCGGGTCCGCCTACACCCTCAGCACGGAAAGCTCGACGGGTGTGGGTGTGGCGGGACGCGGACCGCGTACGGCGAGCCGCACCGGCAGCGTGACCCGGGCCCGGTCGGTGACGGCGGGCAGGCCCACCGCGGCGGGGCCCGGCGCCTGGTCGTGCGGGGCGCGGGTCCGGGCGGGGAGGACGGGGTGGGTGCCGTCGTGGTCCCTGTTCCGGTCGCAGCCCGGTATGCCCGTGTTCCCGGCGGCGGCCACGGCCGGGAGCGTGCCCGTGCCGGCCGCCGTCGTCGCGGGTGCGCAGAGCAGCCCCAGTACGACCGCGAGCACCGCCGTCAGGCAGCGCCACCGCGCACGGGACATGGGACCGCCTCGGTCGAGGTACGGATGATCAGTTGCCCGAAATGGTACGTGCTGTGATCCGGCGCGCCCTCTCGGTCACCGGCGCGGTACGCGATCGGCCACCGGCGTGCCGGAATCCGGGTGGGAGCCCGCCACCGGGGGCCCATGAGAGGCGTCCGCGTGAAATGCGTTCGCCACTCCTCGCGCCCGGGTGAGATCCTGGGATCCGTATGTCTACTTCCTTTGCCGATCTCCAGTCCCAGCTCGGGCAGCTCTCGCTCCGCGACGCGCACCGGCTCGGCCGTCGTCTCGAGGGTGCCCGCCGCATCCGTAAGCCCGAGGACCGACAGTCCGTGCTGGACGAGATCGCGGCCGAGGCCGGAAAAGCAGCCGGGCGGCTCGCAGGACGCGCCGCCCGGATGCCGGTCCTGTCGTACCCGGAACAGCTCCCGGTCAGCCAGAAGAAGGACGAGATCCTGGAGGCGATACGCGACCACCAGGTCGTGATCGTCGCGGGTGAGACCGGCTCCGGCAAGACCACGCAGATCCCCAAGATCTGTATGGAGCTGGGGCGCGGCGTACGGGGCATGATCGGGCACACCCAGCCCCGCCGGATCGCCGCCCGTACGGTCGCCGAGCGGATCGCCGACGAGCTGAAGACCCCGCTCGGCGAGGCCGTCGGCTGGAAGGTGCGCTTCACCGACCAGGTGAACCCGGACGCCACCTTCGTGAAGCTGATGACGGACGGCATCCTGCTGGCCGAGATCCAGACGGACCGCGAGCTCCTCGCGTACGACACGATCATCATCGACGAGGCCCACGAGCGGTCGCTGAACATCGACTTCCTGCTGGGCTATCTCGCCCGGCTGCTGCCCAAGCGTCCCGATCTGAAGGTCGTCATCACCTCGGCGACCATCGACCCGGAGCGCTTCGCCAAGCACTTCGGCGCGGCGCCGATCGTGGAGGTCAGCGGGCGTACGTACCCGGTCGAGGTGCGCTACCGCCCCCTCCTCGAAGAGGACAGCGAGGATTCCGACCGCGACCAGATCACCGCGATCTGCGACGCCGTCGACGAGCTCCTGTCGGAGGCACCCGGCGACGTCCTGGTCTTCCTCTCGGGTGAGCGGGAGATCCGTGACACCGCGGACGCGCTGAACAAGAGGAATCTCCGGCAGACGGAGGTGCTCCCGCTCTACGCGCGCCTGTCGCACGCCGAGCAGCACCGCGTGTTCCAGCGCCACACGGGCCGCAGGATCGTTCTGGCAACGAACGTCGCGGAGACGTCGTTGACCGTTCCCGGCATCAAGTACGTGATCGACCCGGGCAACGCCCGGATCTCCCGCTACAGCCACCGCACCAAGGTCCAGCGGCTGCCGATCGAGCGGGTCTCGCAGGCCAGCGCCAACCAGCGCAAGGGCCGCTGCGGCCGTACGTCGGACGGCATCTGCATCCGGCTGTACTCCGAGGACGACTTCCTGACCCGTCCGGAGTTCACCGACCCGGAGATCCTGCGCACCAACCTCGCCTCCGTCATCCTCCAGATGACCGCGGCCGGCCTGGGCGACATCGAGAAGTTCCCCTTCATCGACCCGCCGGACCACCGCAACATCCGCGACGGCATCCAGCTGCTCCAGGAACTGGGTGCGCTGGATCTGGAGGAGAAGTCCCCCCAGGAGGGAAGGAAGGGGCAGCGGCTCACCCCGCTGGGACGCAAGCTCTCCCAGCTGCCGGTGGACCCGCGGCTGGCCCGCATGGTCATCGAGGCCGACACGAACGGCTGCGCCCGCGAGGTCATGGTGATCGCCGCGGCGCTCTCCATCCAGGACCCGCGCGAACGGCCCTCGGAGAAGCAGACGCAGGCCGACCAGCAGCACGCCCGCTTCAAGGACGAGACGTCCGACTTCCTGGCGTTCCTGAATCTGTGGCGCTACATCCGGGAGCAGCAGAAGGAGCGGGGCTCCTCCAGCTTCCGCCGGATGTGCAAGCAGGAGTACCTGAACTTCCTGCGCATCCGTGAGTGGCAGGACATCTACGCGCAGCTGCGTACGGTCGCCAAGCAGATGGGCGTCCAGATCAACGAGGAGGACGCGCCGGAGCAGTCGGTGCACACCTCGCTGCTGGCCGGCCTGCTGTCGCACATCGGGCTGAAGGACACCGAGAAGAACGAGTACCTCGGTGCCCGCAGCGCCAAGTTCGCGATCTTCCCGGGCTCGGCGCTCTTCAAGAAGCAGCCGCGCTTCGTGATGTCGGCGGAACTGGTCGAGACGTCCCGGCTCTGGGCGCGGGTCAACGCCAAGGTCGAGCCGGAGTGGATCGAACCGCTCGCCCAGCACCTGCTGAAGCGCACCTACAGCGAGCCGCACTGGGAGAAGGACCAGGCGGCGGTGATGGCGTACGAGCGGGTCACGCTGTACGGAGTGCCGATCGTCGCCCAGCGCAAGATCAATTTCGGCCGTATCGACCAGGAGGCGTCCCGCGATCTGTTCATCCGGAACGCCCTGGTCGAGGGCGACTGGCGTACGCACCACCAGTTCTTCCATGACAATCGCAAACTGCTCGGCGAGGTCGAGGAGTTGGAGCACCGCGCCCGGCGTCGCGACATCCTCGTGGACGACGAGACGCTCTTCGATTTCTACGATCAGCGGATCCCGGAGCACATCGTCTCGGGCGCGCACTTCGACTCCTGGTGGAAGCACAAGCGCCGGGACGAGCCGGACGCCCTGGACTTCGAGCGTTCGATGCTCATCAACGAGAAGGCCGGGACCGTCACCAAGGACGACTACCCGGACTCCTGGCGACAGGGGAAGCTCAAGTTCCGGGTGACGTACCAGTTCGAGCCGGGCGCGGACGCCGACGGCGTGACCGTCCACATCCCCCTGCAGGTGCTCAACCAGGTCACCTCGGAGGGCTTCGACTGGCAGATCCCGGGGCTGCGGGAGGAAGTGGTCACCGAGCTGATCCGCTCGCTGCCCAAGCCGATCCGCCGGCACTACGTCCCCGCGCCGAACTACGCGGACACGTTCCTGGACCGGGCCGTACCCCTGCAGGAGCCGCTGCCGTTCACCCTGGCCCGCGAGCTCCAGCGCATGGTCGGCGTCCCGGTCACGGCCGACGACTTCGACCTGTCCCGCATCCCGGACCACCTGAAGATCACCTTCCGGATCGTCGACGAACGGCGCCGCAAGGTCGCGGAGGACAAGGACCTGGAGGCGCTGCGGGTCCAGCTGCGCCCCAAGGCCCGCCAGGCCCTCTCCCAGGCCGCCGCGGCGACCGCGGGGCCCACCGGTGAGTCCATCGAGCGTTCGGGCCTCACGGACTGGACGATCGGCACCCTGAACCGGACCTTCGAGACCCGGCGGGCCGGCCAGCCGGTCAAGGCGTACCCGGCGCTGGTCGACCAGGGCGCGACCGTTGCCGTACGGCTCTTCGACACCGAGGCCGAGCAGCAGCAGGCGATGTGGCGCGGCACCCGGCGGCTGATCCTGCTGAACATCCCGGTGAACCCCGCGAAGTTCGCCTCGGACACGCTCAGCAACCAGCAGAAGCTGGCCCTGTCCCGCAATCCGCACGGCTCGATCCAGGCGCTCTTCGACGACTGCGCGACGGCCGCCGCCGACCGGCTGATCGCCGCGCACGGCGGCCCCGCCTGGGACGAGGCGTCCTTCCGGAAGCTGTACGACAAGGTGCGCGCGGACCTCGTGGACCTGACCGTGCGCACGATCAAGCAGGTGCAGCAGATCCTCGCGGCCTGGCAGGCCTGCGAGCGACGGCTGAAGGCCACGAACAGCCTGGTCCTGATCAACAACGTCACGGACGTACGGGACCACCTCGCCCGCCTCGTACCGCCCGGGTTCGTCACGATGACCGGGCTGCGCAGGCTGCCCGACCTGATGCGCTACCTGGTCGCCGAGGACCGCCGGCTGCAGCAGATGCCGACGAACGTCCAGCGCGACACCACGCGCATGGAGAAGGTCCACGAGATGCAGGACGAGTACGCCTGGCTGCTCGAACAGCTGCCGCAGGGAAGGCCCGTGCCGCAGGACGTCCTGGACATCCGCTGGATGATCGAGGAGCTGCGGGTGAGCTACTTCGCACACGCCCTGGGCACGGCACAGCCCGTCTCGGACAAGCGGATCGTGAAGGCGATCGACGCCGCGGCACCGTGAACCAGCCCGTTTCCGTGCCGTGACGGAGTCGCCACCACGGGTGAGTTCGACCTGGCCCTCCGACCTCCTGTACAGTCTGTTTTCGCAGCCAGCCGCAAGGCAGCCGCGAAAACCTGGTCCTGTGGAGCAGTTTGGAGTGCTCGCCACCCTGTCAAGGTGGAGGCCGCGGGTTCAAATCCCGTCAGGACCGCATATGACGAAAGCCCGGATCCTCTGGATCCGGGCTTTCGTGCGTCTTGACGGCGGCATCTGTCGCGGGTAACCCCATAGAACAGAGACTGCCCCTGTTTCCCTCGGTGCGGGGCGGTCCGGCCCACGGGGAGGTCGCACGCATGTCTGCGCCCGCGGCACGGCACGAGACCCGCGCGCTGCTGCGCGCCCATCTGGCGGCCGCATCCGGCTACCGGCACATCACCCGTCACTGCCCGATCTGCCATCGCCTGCTGCGGCTCGCCATGGAGCCCGTGACGGCCCCACAGGCGCCGCACCCGGACCCGGGGAACGACAGTGCCCCCGAACCGACCGGAACGTCCGAGAACGCCACCGAAGCCCCCGGAAGGGGCGCCGCACCGGCAGCCCCGCTCCCCGACCCACCGACGCCAGCAGAGGGTGCTCCGGGGGCCGGGCGGGGGAACGAGGGCAGACGCGACGACGAAGGACCCCGCGCACCCTGACCGCCGGCCGCCGGCATGCGCCTCCGGGCCGCGAAAGGCCTTTAGTTGGCCGGGCGTACGGTTGGCAAGACAGGGTCGGTGTGACGGGTGTCACCGAACGAGTTTTGAGAAGTGGGCACTTTACTCCCTTCCTACAACTAGCGAATTTAATATGTGCAATTGCACTGCGCATGAGGCACATCCCGGACCGTTCCGTCCGACCTGTCCCACGACGTCCGGGACCCACCCGAACAGGCCCGAACAGGCTCGCCCACAGTCGTACGCCCGCCCCTGAGGAAACCGACTCGTCGGCCCGTTCGGGCATTCACGGGGCGTCAGGCGGGCAGACGGGCACAGGAGGCGGACAGGACGGCGGACGGCCGGTCGCAGCGGCGTCGGGGCAGACAGGGCGGCTCCGCGGGCATCGAGGGCCCACAGGGCACAAAAAAAGATCGCGCTGGACCCGGCGGAGTCCAGCGCGATCGAACGACGCACCCTTATTGCGCAGGTATGACGCCCGTTGGGGCAGGCGTCCGTCGTGTGGAGCTATAGGTGGGCACTGTGGGTTGGGGGACCCGGCAGTAGCCCTGTTATGGCTGCGGGGGCAGGGGTGTATCAGGCCTCGCTGCGCTGCTGCGGAATACCCGCAAGCAGTGCGCGGACCTCTGCCTCGCGGTACCGGCGATGTCCACCGAGCGTGCGGATGGACGTGAGCTTGCCGGCCTTTGCCCACCGCGTGACCGTCTTCGGGTCCACGCGGAACATCGTGGCAACCTCAGCCGGGGTCAGCAGCGGCTCGGCATCAGGGGTGCGAGCGGTCATGAGCGGCCTCCTCGGGAGAACCGAACCATCTCGGTTCTTTCCTCTAAATTCTGCACCTTGACCCGCGTTGCCCGAAATGGCGGACGCGGGCCGAGTCGGTTATAGGACGAACGGCTTGTCCTCGGCACTACAACTACACCATCCGTCCAGCCACGTCGGCCAAACCGATGGAATTGCCCTCCCAGGTGTTCATCAGCGACGGAAGCCGATGGACCATGCCATAGCGGACAGTCACGCCCCAGTAACGATCAGTCACAGGACGACCAGGAGTCATCAGAAGTCGTCAGACCCCCCATGAGCATGCAATGCCAAGCATTTCGCCCATAGTTGGGCGAACAGAGTCCTCCCCGGACTCCTTGTCCTATTTTGGCATGAGGAGTAGGGAAGGGCGCAAGGGCCCCGTAAGTGCTATCCGTCACCCTTGAGGCAAAGGCCCGGTTCGGGACGTAGGTCCTGGGCCCACTGGAGTGACCTCCCGCCTCGTGTGTCACACGCGTCACACAGGCTGCGGGTTCACGGCTCGTCAGTTCCCGTCAGGGCATCCCCGTTCACCTCCGCCCGGCACCCTCGGCATCCGCCTATGCCGGACACCTCACGGGATGTCTCTTCCCTTCCGATCACACCGCTATGCGACGGTTCGTGGGATTTCACACAACTTCGGAGTCGTCAGTTGGCGGACTGCCGGTCGCGGACCGCCCGCCACCGCTCGGCGAGACGCCCGTACGCGACACCGGCCGCGTCGCTGTCGCCGGCCTTCAGCGCCGCGATCCCCTCGGCCACATCCGCCGCCGACCGGTCGGCGGCGAGCTGCTCGCGGGGCAGTGCGTGCACCAGGCCGCCGTAGTCCAGTTCCACCAGGGCGCGCGGATGGAACTCCTCGAGCCATCGGCCCACATCCACCAGCCCCTCGGTCAGCGGCCCTTCGTCAACCGTCTCGCGCAGCGTCCTGAGCGCCCGCGCCAGCCTCCGCCGCGCCTGCACCATCGGCGTGCGGTAGCGCAGCAGGGGCTGGGCACCGTCGGAGTCCGCCTCGACGTACTCGCGCTCCTCGTCGTCGAACAGGACGAACCAGCGCACCGGGACGTGCCACACCGTCGTCCGGATCCAGGGACGGGCGTCCGGGTTCCGCTCCGCCCACCGCTCGTAGTCCGCGATCGCCTGCCCCCGCACCACCGGGGGCAGCACCGCGTCCAGCACCGTGGCCGGAAACATCCCCCCGAGCTCCTCCAGCGCCAGCCATCCCCGCATCCGGGTCCGCCACGGACAGACGCAGACCGCCCCGTCCAGCTCCGCCACGAAGGCGTCCCCGCTCTCGTGCACGGGCACCCCCACCGGCGGGGTGGGCACCAAGTCCGCCAGCGAGCGACGCAGTTCGTCCTGCGCCGTGGGGAGCACGGAACGCTGCGCGTAGCGCGCCCAGTGACTGCGTTCGGGCTCCCGGAAGGCGGCGAGCGGCTCGTACACCCGCAGGTAGGACGTGTAAGGGACGAGCACTGAAGACACCACCGACATGCAGCAAATCGTGTCACGCCGGTACTCCGCCAGGGGGTGATCCTCGGCACTGGAACAGATCTGCGTGTCCCGAGGACTTACGCTCTTGCCCAGTCGGACCGGCACGGCCGGTCCGACTGGAGCCCTCCCCACCTTCAGGAGGGTCTTCCGCCGCTTCGTACTTGGGAGTCACCACAGTGACCAATCTGACCGACGGCGTCCTGCACACCCTGTTCCACTCGGATCAGGGAGGCCACGAGCAAGTCGTGATCTGCCAGGACCGTGACAGCGGCCTCAAGGCCGTCATCGCCCTCCACTCCACCGCTCTGGGCCCCGCCCTCGGCGGCACCCGCTTCTATCCGTACGCCTCCGAGGAGGAGGCCGTCGCGGATGCGCTGAACCTGTCGCGCGGCATGTCGTACAAGAACGCCATGGCCGGCCTGGACCACGGTGGCGGCAAGGCCGTCATCATCGGCGACCCGGACACCGTCAAGTCCGAGGAACTGCTCCTGGCCTACGGCCGTTTCGTGGCCTCGCTCGGCGGGCGCTACGTGACCGCCTGTGATGTCGGCACGTACGTCGCCGACATGGACGTCGTCGCCCGGGAGTGCCGCTGGACCACCGGCCGCTCCCCCGAGAACGGCGGCGCCGGGGACTCCTCCGTCCTCACCGCGTTCGGTGTCTTCCAGGGCATGCGCGCCTCCGCCCAGCACCTGTGGGGCGACCCCACGCTGCGCGGCCGCAAGGTGGGCGTCGCGGGCGTCGGCAAGGTGGGTCACCACCTGGTCGAGCACCTGCTCAGCGACGGCGCCGAGGTCGTCATCACCGATGTGCGCGAGGAGTCCGTACGCCGGATCACCGACCTGCACCCCGAGGTCGCCGTGGCCGCGGACACCGCCGCGCTGATCCGTACCGAGGGCCTCGACATCTACGCCCCGTGCGCGCTCGGCGGAGCGCTGAACGACGACACCGTGCCCGTGCTCACCGCCAAGGTGGTGTGCGGCGCGGCCAACAACCAGCTCGCGCACCCGGGTGTCGAGAAGGACCTCGCCGACCGCGCGATCCTGTACGCACCCGACTACGTGGTGAACGCCGGTGGCGTGATCCAGGTCGCCGATGAGCTCCACGGTTTCGACTTCGACCGGTGCAAGGCGAAGGCTTCCAAGATCTTCGACACCACGCTGGCCATATTCGCACGTGCGAAGGAGGACGGGATTCCGCCGGCCGCCGCGGCCGACAGGATCGCCGAGCAGCGCATGGCCGAGGCCCGTCGCCGCTGACGCTTCGCCCGATTCACCCGACGGCCATCGGCCCGTCATCGGACTGTGCAGTGCCGGTGACGGGCCGGTGGCGGCTCGGTGCCCGGCCGGTACGCCGGACGGGGAGACAAGGCTCACGCCGGTCGGCGGGTCGGCCGTCCGTAAGAGGTTAAAATCGCGGTTGACCAGCGAGGACGGGCTCCTCGACGGTCCTGTACCGAGGCACGTGATGCGGGCGGCGTACCGTATGGCCGAGGAAGCAGGTACCGTTAAAGCCACGGGCGCGGTCTCTCAGCCGAGAGTCCGTCCTGAAACATGAACGCGTGTCAAGACTCTGGGGCCGTCGAGCCCCGTCACCGAGGGGGTCGAGCCATGGGGCGCGGCCGGGCAAAGGCCAAGCAGACCAAGGTCGCCCGTCAGCTGAAGTACAGCAGCGGCGGGACTGACCTGTCGCGTCTGGCCAATGAGCTGGGCGCATCACCTTCGAGTCAGCCACCGAACGCTGAGCCGTTCGAGGACGACGACGAGGAAGATGACCCGTACGCACAGTACGCGGATCAGTACAACGACGACGAGGACGCGGACGAGGACGACCAGTCCGGTCCGTCGTCACAGCGCCGCGGCGCTTGACCTCGCGCTGACACATGAACCCGGTCCGGGCCTGCCCGGACCGGGTTCTGTGCTGTCCCGGTGCGGAAGGGTGGGGCCGGCCCCGCCTCACGCCGGTCCGGAGTGTGCCGGACCGGCGTTCGTGGCGTTCTACCGGGCGTAGCTGCCGGTCAGTTCGGCGCCCGAGGTGTGCGCGCCGCGGTCGGTGATCTCACCCGCGACCCACGAGTCGACACCCCGGTCGGCCAGGGTCGTGAGCGCGGCGTCCACCGAGTCGGCGGGAACGATCGCGATCATGCCGACACCCATGTTGAGCGTCTTCTCGAGCTCCAGCTGTTCGACCTGTCCGGCCTTGCCGACCACGTCGAAGACGGCGCCGGGCGTCCACGTCGAACGGTCGACCGTCGCGTGCAGCGAGTCCGGGACGACGCGGGCCAGGTTGTTGGCCAGGCCGCCGCCGGTGACGTGGCTGAAGCCGTGCACCTCGGTCGTGCGGGTCAGCGCCAGACAGTCCAGGGAGTAGATCCTGGTGGGCTCCAGGAGCTCCTCGCCGAGCGTCCGGCCGAACTCCTCGATCTCCCTGTCCAGGGCCCAGCCGGCCCGGTCGAAGACCACGTGGCGCACGAGTGAGTACCCGTTGGAGTGAAGACCCGACGACGCCATCGCGATCACGGCGTCACCCTTACGGATACGGTCCGGGCCCAGCAGCCGGTCGGCCTCGACCACGCCCGTGCCCGCGCCCGCGACATCGAAGTCGTCGGGGCCGAGCAGACCCGGGTGCTCCGCGGTCTCGCCGCCGATCAGCGCGCAGCCTGCCAGGACGCAGCCTTCGGCGATGCCCTTCACGATGGCCGCGACACGCTCGGGGTGCACCTTGCCGACACAGATGTAGTCGGTCATGAAGAGCGGTTCGGCACCGCAGACGACCAGGTCGTCCACGACCATGCCGACGAGGTCGTGGCCGATCGTGTCGTACACGCCCATCTGCCGGGCCAGATCGACCTTCGTGCCCACGCCGTCGGTGGCGGAGGCGAGCAGCGGGCGCTCGTAGCGCTTGAGTGCCGAGGCGTCGAAGAGGCCGGCGAAGCCGCCGATGCCCCCCAGGACCTCGGGGCGCTTCGTCTTCTTCACCCACTCCTTCATCAGCTCGACGGCGCGGTCACCGGCTTCGATGTCGACGCCCGCCGCCGCGTAGGAAGCACCTGTTGTCTCAGACATTGCCTGGGATCTTTCGTGTGGGAATACGGGGCTGGTGGGGAGGGAGCCGGTCGGTCCGGATCACGGACGACGCAGCGCGTCGGCCGCCGCGGTCGCGGCGGGGCCGGCCGCCAGCTCGGTCTCCAGCAGCTGCTTGCCGAGCAGCTCCGGGTCCGGGAGCTCCATCGGGTATTCACCGTCGAAGCAGGCGCGGCACAGGTTCGGCTTGTCGATCGTCGTCGCCTCGATCATCGCGTCGAGCGAGATGTACGAGAGCGAGTCGGCACCCATCGAGGTGGCGATCTCGTCGACGGACATGCCGTTGGCGATCAGTTCGGCGCGGGTCGCGAAGTCGATGCCGAAGAAGCAGGGCCACTTCACGGGCGGGGAGGAGATCCGGATGTGGATCTCGGCGGCGCCCGCCTCGCGGAGCATCCGGACCAGAGCGCGCTGGGTGTTGCCGCGGACGATCGAGTCGTCGACGACCACCAGGCGCTTGCCCTTGATGACTTCCTTGAGCGGATTCAGCTTGAGGCGGATACCCAGCTGGCGAATGGTCTGGGACGGCTGGATGAAGGTCCGGCCGACGTAGGCGTTCTTGACCAGTCCGGCACCGAAGGGAATTCCGCTCGCCTCGGCGTAGCCGATGGCCGCGGGAGTGCCCGACTCCGGTGTCGCTATGACCAGATCGGCCTCGACAGGAGCCTCGGCCGCCAGCCTCCGGCCCATCTCCACCCGGGAGAGGTAGACGTTGCGCCCGGCGATATCGGTGTCGGGGCGGGCCAGGTACACGTACTCGAAGACGCAGCCCTTGGGCTTCGCTTCTGCGAAGCGCGAGGTGCGCAGGCCGTTCTCGTCGATGGCGACGAGCTCGCCCGGCTCGATCTCGCGAACGAAGCTGGCACCGCAGATGTCGAGGGCGGCGGACTCGGAGGCCACCACCCAGCCACGCTCCAGGCGGCCGAGAACCAGGGGGCGGATGCCCTGCGGGTCACGGGCGGCGTAGAGGGTGTGCTCGTCCATGAAGACGAGCGAGAAGGCGCCCTTGACCTCGGGGAGCACCTTTGCGGCGGCCTCCTCGATGGTGAGCGGCTTTCCGTCCTCGTCCGTCTGGCCGGCGAGCAGCGCGGTCACCAGATCGGTGTCGTTGGTCGCTGCCACCTGGGTGGCACGGCCGTCCTTACGGGGAAGGTCGGCGACCATCTCGGCGAGCTGGGCCGTATTGACCAGGTTGCCGTTGTGACCCAGGGCGATCGAGCCGTGCGCGGTGGCACGGAACGTCGGCTGCGCGTTCTCCCACACCGAGGCACCGGTGGTGGAGTAGCGGGCATGACCGACCGCGATATGGCCCTGGAGGGAACCCAGAGACGTTTCGTCGAAGACCTGCGAGACCAGTCCCATGTCCTTGAAGACGAGGATCTGGGACCCGTTGCTCACTGCGATGCCCGCGGACTCCTGTCCACGGTGCTGCAGGGCATACAGTCCGAAATAGGTGAGCTTGGCGACCTCTTCGCCCGGAGCCCAGACACCGAAGACGCCGCAAGCGTCCTGGGGGCCTTTCTCTCCGGGGAGCAGGTCGTGGTTGAGTCGTCCATCACCACGAGGCACGGCACCGAGTGTAGGCGAGATCGACCACCGGTCCGAATTGGGGAAGCGTCGCGCACGACGTGTGGGAGCACCGCGGACGTGGCGGGGACGGGTTCCGACGGGCCGTTCCGGGTGACACCCAGTGATCACTCGGAGTGATCGCGGCCGGTTCGCCGGAGAGCCTTTCTGTGGGCGGGGGGCAGTCGGCGCCCGGATGAGCGGCTGGTTACCGGCCGGTTCGGGTGGGCCGTCGAAAGTGCGGCTCGCGGCCCTCTCGTGGCACTCGGTGAGCCGGGCCCGGGTGCCGGACGAACATCGGCCGCACACCCGTTTCGTGGTGAGCCTCACACTCGGGGGCGCGGCCGAGGAGCCCGCGGGGCGATCCGAGGGCCCGGGAGGGGATCCGGACGAAGGTCACGAGGGCTTCCCGCGTCCAGCGACGCTCCCGGGCGGCGGGGCCATTTCCGGGATCTGCGGGCCGGTCCGGGTAGCGCGGACGACCTCGTCCGCAGTACGAGACCTGTGTCCGCAGTACGAGACCGGCGTTGACAGGCTCATGGCCCGTTGGCAGGCTCCTGCCTCATGCAGCCCTCCGGTGATCTTTCGGTCCCGCTTGTAGAGCGCCGCCACGTCGATCTGGGACGTGTCGCGAGCGCCATCTGTCGCTGCGCCTGAGCCTGCCGCGCTCCTGGGGCCCCGCGCCCCGGTCCCGGACTTCCGGGGCGCGTGAGCCGAGCCCGCCCTTTCTCCCGCTTCTCCCTTTCTGCCCGCTCATGGCCGGGTGCGTTCCCGCACGCCCCCGACCCTGACGGGACCCCCGTCGCGTTCATCCACCTCGTGCGCCCTGCCCCGGCCGGCGCTCGGGGCCCGCCCTGGAGACCTCATGCCCACTCGCGATTCGAATACCAGTTCCCCTAAGCCGTCCGCCTCACCACTGAGCCGCCGCACCTTCACCACCGCGGTGGGCGCGACCGCCGCCACCGCCGCCGTCGGGGCGCAGGCCGCCTCACCGGCCGCGGCGGCTACCGGGCCGGCTTCCGGGCCTGCTTCCGGCGACGCGACGCGGGAGCAGCCCTTCCGTGCCGCCCGCGGCAAGCACTCCCGGCGTCCCAACATCCTGTTCATCCTCGGGGACGACCTCGGCTGGGCGGACCTCTCCTCGTACGGGGCCCCGCACATCCGGACCCCCAACCTGGACAGGCTCGGCCGCCAGGGGGTCCGGTTCACGGACGCGTACGCGGGGTCCGCCACCTGCTCCCCCACCCGGTTCAGCCTCTACACGGGGCGCTACCCGGGCCGCACCAAGGGCGGACTCGCCGAGCCCATCGCGGACAGGTCGGTGGGCCTCGAACCGACGCACCCGACGCTCGCCTCCCTGCTGCGCGGCGCCGGCTACTCCACCGCGCTGATCGGCAAGTGGCACTGCGGCTATCTGCCCGACTACAGCCCCACCAGGTCCGGCTGGGACGAGTTCTTCGGCAATTTCGGCGGGGCACTCGAGTACTACTCCAAGCTCGGGCTCGGCGGTGAGTACGACCTGTACGAGGGCGACGCCGAGTACAAGGACCTGCGCTACTACACCCGGATCCTGACGGAGCGCGCGAGCGAGTACGTCCAGCGCGACCACGACGCACCCTGGCTGCTCAACCTGAACTTCACCACTCCGCACTGGCCGTGGATCGCGGACGGCGACACCGAGGAGAGCGCCGAGATCGTCCGGCGCATCAAGGCGGGCGACAAGAGCGCGCTGTGGAACGCCGACGGCGGCTCGGTCCAGAAGTACACCGAGATGGTCGAGGACCTGGACCGCTCCGTCGGCGAGGTGCTGAAGGCCCTGAAGCGGTCCGGCCAGGAGGAGGACACCCTGGTCTTCTTCGCCAGTGACAACGGTGGCGAGCGCTTCTCCTACAACTGGCCGCTGTCCGGCAACAAGAGCTCGCTCCAGGAGGGCGGCATCCGCGTCCCCGCGGTGCTGCGCTGGCCCGCCCGCATCGACGCTCACCAGGTCAGCGACCTGCCCGTGTTCTCGCCCGACTGGACCGCGACGCTCCTGGAGCTGGGCGGCGCCCGGCCGGACCCCGCCTATCCGCTGGACGGCATCAGTCTCGCCGGATACCTGCTGCGCGACGAGGAACCGAAGGAGCGCGACCTGTTCTGGCGGGTGCGCGGGGAGCGGGCGCTGCGCCGCGGTGACTGGAAGTACTACCGGGGGAAGGCCGGCACCGACCAGCTGTTCAAGCTGGCCGACGACCAGCGGGAACAGGCGAACCGGGCGGCGGCCGAGCCGGAGCTGCTCGCCGAGCTGCGGGCGTCGTGGGAGAGGACGAACGCCGGTCTGCTCCCGTATCCGACGGGTTCCTGATCCCGCGTCCCACTCCGGGGATCAGCCCTTGGCCGCCGGGGCCGACGCGCCGAGTCCCTTGCCGTTCTCCGCGGTGAGGGACAAGGAACGGTGCCCGATCGTGTACGTCACCTTTCCCTTGAGGACACCGAGCAGCGTGCGCTCCAGCTCCATCTCGGGCCCCGGGCACATCTTCCGTGTGGAGGCGAGCGGGCCGAAGGTGATCGTGGAGCCGGCGACCGTCGCCGGGCCGTGGAAGGAGTTGCAGCCGAGGCTGCCTTCCACGGAGCCGTCCTTGCCGAAGGTGAGGTGCGCCTTGCCCTCCGTGCCGGCGGGCAAGGAGGTGGCGGTGGTCCCGGAGATCAGCCCGGTGACCTTCCAGGCGGTGCCGGCCAGCGGGGCCGGGGGCTGGGCGGTGAGGGCGATGGAGTCGCCGTCGGCCGTGGTCAGGGTCAGGGTCCTGTCGGCGCCCCGGCCCGTGACGGCGGCCTTGAGCTCGCCGTTGAAGGCACGGCCCATCGCCTTCTCGAACTGCTGGAGATCCTTCTCGCAGCCCATCTCGGTGGTGGTGCCCGGCCCGACGGTGACCGTGTCGCCGTCGACGCGGACATCCGCGGTGAAGCGGTTGCAGCCCAGATTGCCGCTCGCCCTGCCCTCGGAGTCGATCTCGACGTGGGCACCGGCCGGAGCAGCGGTCTTCTTCCCGTCGACGGTGAGGGAGGACACGCTCCAGTGGACACCGGTGACGGGCAGTTCGGTCCGTACGGTTCCGCTGCCGTCTCCGGATCCTGCTCCGGAGCCCGACTCCGTACCGCAGGCGGCAAGGGTGAGGAGGGCCAGGACGCTGACAGCCATACGTTGTTTGTGCATGGTCATGGGACGGATCGAGTAGCCGATCCGGTTCCCCTCAGCCCATCAGCGGGAGCAGGTGGGCCAGATCGGCCCGCTCACCACTGGCGCCGACCTGCGCATCGTCGAGCGCCCGCGCCCACCGGGTACGCCCCGTGGCCAGCCGGATCCAGGTGAGCGGATCCGTCTCCACGACATTGGGCGGCGTACCGCGGGTGTGCTTGGGCCCGCCGATGCACTGGACGACCGCGAACGGCGGGACGCGCACCTCGACGGACCCGCCGGGCGCCTTGTCGGAGAGTGCGTCGGCGAGCAGCCGTGTGCACGCGGCGAGCGCCTGACGGTCGTACGGGATGTCGAGGCCGGTCGCCCGGTGGAGGTCGTCCGTGTGCACGACGAGCTCGACGGTACGGGTGACCAGGAAGTCGCCCAGCCGCATGGTGCCCGCCCGGGTCGTCACCAGCCGCTCGGGCACTGCGGCGGGCACCAGCTCCCCGAACCTGGTGGCGGTCCGTTCGTACAGCGCGTCGAGGTCGGGCCATTCCTCGGCCAGTGCCCGGGTGGCGTCGGCGATCGCCCCGGCGCGCCCGGCCGTGGAGAGCGGCCACTCCAGCAGGGTGAGGTCGGGCTTCGGTCCGCCGGCCGGTTCGGGCAGCTCCAGGCTGTCGCTGACCCGCCCGAGCGCCATCGTCATGTGCGCGGCCAGATCCCGTACGGTCCACTCGCCCAGCCGGGCCGGCAGGGCGAGCTGTTCGGGCGCGAGTGCGCGAACGGCTTCCCGCACGTGGCCGAACTGGGCCAGGACCGCGGTCAGGGTCCTGGAGTAGTCGTACGCGCGCATGCGCTTCTTGGCCGGTGGCATGGGAGCGAGACTAACCGGCGCCTGTGACATCGACCGCCGGTCGTTCTCGGATCAACTCCGGGCGAAGTCCGCCTTCTCGGGGAAGGCGACGCCGGTGCAGCCGCGGCGTTCGGTGGCGTCGTCGACGTAGGCCCGGAACAGTCCTTCAAGCCGGTCGGCGACTATTCGGTCGTACGGGTAGGCCAGCCACATCACGTGCACGGCGGGCCGGCCTCCGCAGACGGAGGACGCCCACCAGATGCCGCTGGAGTCCGTACCCGCGGTGCCCGGGGCGAGCTCGGCCGGACCGAGCGTCTCGTTGCTCAGAAGCCCTCGCGTCCCGTCTCCGACGTACGTCTCGGTCTTCACCCACCAGGGGGAGTACTTCAGTACGTTCTCCAGCTTCTGCGGGTGGTCCGCGGTCTTCGCGTAACCGGGGTAGATCCTCCGGGTCTCCTTCTCCCCGACCGCCAGCACGCAGGCGTCATGGTCGCTCGCCCTGCCCGCCGGAGCGGCCAGCGCCCGGTCGGGGAGCTGCCCGCGGCCCTCCGTGGCCAGGAAGCGCCGGTACCAGGCGCAGGTGCCGCCCGTGCTCGCCGGGGAGCCGAGTGCCGACTTCGGCTCGGCCAGTACGGCGGGAAGACCGGGGAGTTCCGCCGTGCACCCCGTCCGCCCCGCGGCCCGGTCCGCCGCCTGACGCGCCAGGCCGGCGAGCGTGCGGCGGTCCTCGGGCGTGACGGGCTCGTCGTACTGGGCGACGGCGGTCGCCTCTATGGAGGAGACCGCGCCCCCCTTCTCGCACAACGCCCGCGCCGTCACCTTGTACTCGTCGTACTCGCCCAGGCGCCCGTCTCCGAGCGGGTGGGGGAGCGCGTGGCGCACCACGAGGGCCGGCTCGTCGGCCGTGTACCGGGAGCGGAAGGGCCGGTCGGACTCTTCGTCGATCTCGGTCTCGTCCTCCTCGGACTCCTCGGCGTCCGGGTCCGACGCGTGCCGGGCGAGGGCGAGCGAGAAGTGCCCGTACGTCGTCCCCGGATCGCCGACCCGGTAGACGAGACAGCCGCTGGACCGCTCGTCGGTGTCGGCCTCGTGTTCGTCGGAGAGCTTGACCCGGTTGACGCCGCCGCCGTTGAGCCCGAGGACGGGGTCGGGATCGATGAGACCGCCGCACGCCGCTGTGATGCGCTCACGGCTCTCGGACCGGTCGCGGAGGTCGATCAGCTCCAGGGCGAAGGCCCAGACACTGAGGCCGATGCCGGCCACGGCGCACACGCACAGCAGCTTGTTGAAGGCGTTTCCCCAAGGCCCGCGGTCGGGCCATTCCCTTGCGGCACCGCCCTGTTGCGCACTTCCCCGCTCGTCCACCGTCGTCCCCCCGTACATCACAACGTGTAACGATCGCCAAGCTATCAGCCGCTGCTGACAGCCTCGTCGGCGACGAACGCCTCGCCGTTCGCCGGGATGCCGAGGCCCCGCCAGGTGAAGGGAACCCCGCGGCCCACATCGAGGTCCGGGTGGTCCATCAGCTGGAAGTGCACATGCGGTTCGGTCGAGTTGCCCGAATTCCCGCACAGGGCGAGCCGCTGACCCTCCCGTACGGTGTCCCCCGCCCTCACCCGGAGCGAGCCGCGCCGGAGATGGGCGTACACGGCGTACGTACCGTCGCCGACGTCCAGCACGATGTGGTTGCCGACGATCCTGCCCGCGCCGGCCATGTCGCGGAGGGACGCCTCGACCAGCATCAGATAGGCGAGCGCCGGGCCGGAGTTCCGGCTGAGGTGGTCGCGCTGCCCGTCGCTCGCGTGCACGACGGTGCCGTCCGCCACCGCGAGCACCGGGGCGCCGAAAGCGGGGAAGTCCTGATTGCGGCGGACGACGGGCCACAGCCACCGGAACGGCGGGCGTACGGGGACGCCTTCACCCTCCGGGTCGGCCACGATGTCGATCGCGTACGTCTGTCCGTAGCCGTGCGTGCCGTGGCTGGGCACCTTGTCCGCCGGACTGTTGAGCGCGGTCCACCGGCCCGTCACCGGCGGACCGACCTCCACCGGCGGGCCCGCCTTCGCCAGGTCCGTACGGCTGCGGCGGCCCACGGCGAGACCGATGACGACCGCCATGCCCGCGGGCACGAACGTCAGCCCGTAGGGGACGAGCGGATCCGCGAGGACGCTCACGAGCACCAGGGCGACGAAGACGATCCAGCAGCAGCGGTAGAGGATCATGACTGCTTTGCGAACGGGCATGACGGTTCCCCTCATCAGGTGTGGTCCGGTGCGGTCAGGGCCGGGCCGCCGTCAGGACCACCAGCAGCGGCACCACCCGGGCCGCCGGTACCTCGTAGCGCCCGCGTCCCGTCGTGTGCAGCCAGCCGGCGCCGGTCAACAGGCGCAGGTGGTGGTAGATCTGACCGGTCGTGCCTGTCTCGTCCAGCTCGGCCAGCTCGGCAGCGGTACGCCGGCCGCCGAGGATCTCCCGGAGCAGCCGCAGCCGTACCGGATGGCCGAGCGCGGCCAGCGGTTCGGCGGCTTCCGCCCAGTCGGGGCGGTCCTCGTCCGAACCGAGGAGCCCTGCGGTGAGTGCGCCGTACTGCCACTCGTACCGCTCACCGGCCGGCAGCCGTACCGCGCCCGTGAACAGCACCCCGCCGTCGGCGGCGGCGTCCCCGAGCCGGCCGAGCTGGTCCTTCAGCCCGTCCAGCGCCCAGAAGTCGCCGTCGCCCAGACTCGGCGACCCGCCGCCGTCCGCAGCCTGCTCCAGCACCGCCAGTCGGCGCTCCAGCTCGGCGACACGCTCCTCAAGCTCCACAGCACACACCTTACGTAATTACGTAATAATCATCAACGGGTCTCGGGCAGGAACACCGAAGCCCCCGTCCGGTCGACCCGGACGGGGGCTTCGGTACAGGCGGAACTCAGGCGAACAGACCCTCCAGGGTCCCCTCGTGCGCCGTACGCAGCTCGCTCAGCGGAATGCTGAACTCGCCCTGGATCTCGATCGCGTCGCCGTCCACGACACCGATCCGGGCCACGGGCAGACCCCGAGCACCGCACATGTCGTTGAAGCGGAGCTCCTCGCTGCGCGGAATCGAGACGATCGCGCGCCCCGCCGACTCCGAGAACAGGAAGGTGAACGCGTCCAGACCGTCCGGGACGACCAGCCGGGCACCCTTCCCGCCGCGCAGGCAGGACTCGGTGACCGCCTGGATCAGGCCGCCGTCGGAGAGGTCGTGCGCCGCGTCGATCATGCCGTCGCGGGAGGCCGAGATCAGGATCTCGCCGAGCAGCTTCTCGCGGCCCAGGTCGACCTTGGGCGGCATGCCGCCGAGGTGCTGGTGGATGACCTCGGACCAGGCCGAGCCGCCGAACTCCTCGGTCGTGTCGCCCAGCAGGTAGAGCAGCTGGCCCTCTTCGGCGAAGGCGACCGGCGTGCGCCGGGTGACATCGTCGATCACACCGAGCACGGCCACGACCGGCGTCGGGTGGATCGCCGTCTCACCGGTCTGGTTGTACAGCGACACGTTGCCGCCGGTGACCGGGGTGCCGAGCTCCAGGCAGCCGTCCGCGAGACCACGGGTGGCCTCGGCGAACTGCCACATGACGTCCGGGTCCTCGGGCGAACCGAAGTTCAGGCAGTCCGAGATGGCGAGCGGCTTGGCACCGGACGCGGCGACGTTGCGGTACGACTCCGCCAGCGCGAGCTGTGCGCCCGTGTACGGGTCGAGCTTCGCGTACCGGCCGTTGCCGTCGGTCGCCATGGCAACGCCCAGGTTCGACTCCTCGTCGATCCGGACCATGCCGGCGTCCTCGGGCATCGCGAGCACGGTGTTGCCCTGCACGAAGCGGTCGTACTGGTCGGTGATCCAGGACTTGGAGGCCTGGTTCGGGGAGCCGACCAGCTTGAGGACCTGCTCGCGCAGCTCCGTACCGTTCGCCGGACGGGCCAGCTTGCCGGCGTCGTCCGCCTGCAGCGCGTCCTGCCAGGAGGGGCGGGCGAACGGCCGGTGGTACGTCGGGCCCTCATGGGCCACGGACCGCGGCGGTACGTCCACGATCTGCTCGCCGTGCCAGAAGATCTCCAGCTGCGAGCCCTCGGTCACCTCACCGATGACGGTGGCGATGACGTCCCACTTCTCGCAGATCTCCATGAAGCGGTCCACGTGCTGCGGCTCGACGATCGCGCACATGCGCTCCTGCGACTCGCTCATGAGGATTTCCTCGGGCGAGAGGGAGGAGTCGCGCAGCGGCACGGTGTCCAGCTCGACGCGCATACCACCGGAGCCCGCGGAGGCCAGCTCGCTCGTGGCGCAGGAGAGCCCGGCGCCGCCGAGGTCCTGGATGCCCGCGACGAGCTTCTCCTTGAAGATCTCCAGGGTGCACTCGATGAGGAGCTTCTCCTGGAACGGGTCGCCGACCTGGACGGCGGGGCGCTTGGTGGGCTTGGTGTCGTCGAAGGTCTCCGAAGCCAGCACGGAGACGCCGCCGATGCCGTCGCCGCCGGTGCGGGCGCCGTACAGGATCACCTTGTTGCCGGGGCCGGAGGCCTGGGCCAGGTGGATGTCCTCGTGCTTCATCACGCCGATGCAGCCGGCGTTGACGAGGGGGTTGCCCTGGTAGCAGGCGTCGAAGACGACCTCGCCACCGATGTTCGGCAGGCCCAGGCAGTTCCCGTAGCCGCCGATGCCCGCGACGATGCCCGGCAGGACCCGCCGGGTGTCGGGGTGGTCGGCCGCGCCGAAGCGCAGCGGGTCGACGACCGCGATCGGACGGGCACCCATGGCGAGGATGTCGCGGACGATGCCGCCGACGCCGGTGGCCGCGCCCTGGTAGGGCTCGATGTACGAGGGGTGGTTGTGCGACTCGACCTTGAAGGTGACCGCGTAGCCCTGACCGACGTCGACCACACCGGCGTTCTCGCCGATGCCGACGAGCATCGCGTCGTTCTCGGGGACCTTCTCGCCGAACTGCTTGAGGTGGACCTTGCTGCTCTTGTAGGAGCAGTGCTCGGACCACATCACGGAGTACATGGCGAGCTCGGCGCCGGTGGGACGGCGGCCCAGGATCTCGCGGATCCGGGCGTACTCGTCCTCCTTGAGGCCGAGCTCCTTCCAGGGCTGCTCGGCGTCCGGGGTTTCGGCCGCGTGCTTGACCGTGTCCAGGCTCATGCGTTGACCAGCTTCTTGATGATCGAGGTGAAGAAACCGAGGCCGTCGGTGCCGCCGGTGCCGATCAGCGGCTCCACGGCGTGCTCCGGGTGCGGCATCAGACCGACGACATTGCCCGCGGCGTTGGTGATGCCGGCGATGTCGCGCAGCGAACCGTTCGGGTTCAGGTCGGCGTAGCGGAACGCGACGCGGCCCTCGGCCTCCAGCTCGTCGAGCGTGTGCTCGTCGGCGGTGTACCGGCCGTCCACGTTCTTCAGGGGTACGGAGATCTCCTGGCCGGCGCTGTAGTCCGAGGTCCAGGCGGTCTCCGCGTTCTCCACCCGCAGCTTCTGGTCGCGGCAGATGAAGTGGAGGTGGTTGTTGCGCAGCATCGCGCCGGGCAGCAGGTGCGCCTCGGTCAGGATCTGGAAGCCGTTGCAGATGCCGAGGACCGGCATACCGGCCTTCGCCTGCTCGATGACGGTCTCCATCACCGGCGAGAAGCGCGAGATGGCGCCCGCCCGCAGATAGTCGCCGTAACTGAATCCGCCCGCCAGGATGACCGCGTCGACCTGGTGGAGGTCCTTGTCACGGTGCCAGAGCGAAACGGGTTCGGCGCCCGCGATCCGGACGGCCCGCAGGCTGTCCCGGTCATCGAGCGTGCCGGGGAAAGTGACGACTCCGATACGAGCAGTCACTTCGGCTCCTCGGACTTCTCGTCCGCCTCGATCTTGACGATGAAGTCCTCGATGACGGTGTTGGCGAGGAAGGTCTCGGCCATCTCGTTAATTCGGGCGAGGACGGCATCGTCGACCGGCCCCTCGACCTCGAGCTCGAAACGCTTTCCCTGACGTACGTCCGCGATTCCTTCGAAGCCGAGACGGGGCAGTGCGCGCTGCACAGCCTGTCCCTGCGGGTCGAGGATCTCCGGCTTGAGCATGACGTCGACTACGACGCGTGCCACTGGCACTCCCGGTGGTGTGGTGCGGCTGTGTCTCCGAGGGGTTCCCCAGATCCCCGCGGGTCCACTCAGCGTACCTGGCCAGAAATTCTACGCGGGTAGATATCGAACGGCCCGGATCACACCGAGATATCGACCGCGACAACATGCGGGGAAAGTCCTGGGAAAAATCTTCACCCGGATTGCACGCGGACACGCTGGTGTAATTGGCTGGGCTTCACAATGCTGCTCCTACCGCTGTACAAATGATTACGGGGGAAAGCACCATTGCCCCGGAACAGTCGACACCAGTCGATCCGCATCCGCCTAGCAGCCGGAAGGCCCGGCATCAGCGCATGTCAGACGCGCCGATGCCGCAGGAAAGGACCGATATCCGTGGCTCAGCGCGTAGTGGTCACGCTCTCCGACGACATCGACGGGGGAGAAGCGGCGGAAACGGTCACCTTCGCCCTTGACGGGAAGTCGTACGAGATCGACCTCAATCCCGTCAACGCAAAAAAACTGCGGAAGGCGCTGGCCCCGTACATGTCGGCCGGCCGAAAGCAGACAAATGCCAGTAAGCATGGCAAGACCCCGGTGTCGTACCACCACACGTCCCTCGCGCCCGACCCGGCGGCCGTGCGCGCCTGGGCCCGCTCGCACCGGATGGAGGTGCCGGCCCGCGGCCGGATCCCCAAGAAGGTCTACGAGGCGTTCCAGGCCGCCAGTTGAGAGTTACTTCCGGAACGTCCCATTCCGGAACGATCTTCCGGCTCCCCGGCGGAACACCCCGGGGAGCCGACTTGCACAACACCCCTGCAGGTCGGCTAGAGTCTGGAGCACGCCGAAGGGCAAGGCCGAAAGGCCGGGCCTCACGCAGCGTGCGGGTGTAGTTCAGTAGTAGAACATCCCCCTTCCAGGGGGAAGGCGCAGTGTGCAATTCCTGTCACCCGCTCTTCACTGCCTTGCCGGACCACTCCTGTGGATCAGGTACAGTAGTGACCGCTCCACCGGTGAAAGCCGAGTGGCGGCAATGCGGACGTAGCTCAGTTGGTAGAGCGCAACCTTGCCAAGGTTGAGGTCGCCAGTTCGAACCTGGTCGTCCGCTCTTGTTCAAAGGCCCCGATCGATATCGATCGGGGCCTTTGTCGTATCCCCTTATCGACCCGTGCCGTGTGTCATGAGCAGTGATGACAGCGCGCACTGCTCGCCTCCCTGATCCGGCGGAAGTCCTGGGTCATGACCAGCGACGGCTTTCTCCTTCCGGCGCGGCCATCGAAGCGAGCGAGGTCACGCCGGCGGCGACGAGGCCGTGAGCGGGATCTCCTTCTCCGTGGCGCGCGGCGAGCTCTTCGCCCTGCCCCCTGGACCCGACGGCGCGAATCCGGATCCGCCTCGCGGTCGCGGAGGAACGGCTCCGGTTCGCGGGCGTCACATGCGCGAGGTGATGGGGCACAACCTCGCCGTGATGGCGCCGAGGAGCGAGCCTGCGGCCCAACTGACCGAGCGGGGAAGGCCGGAGGCCGTCTCGCGGACGGCCGAGGTGCAGCGGATCGCGCAGGAACCGCGGCGCGAGGTCCGGGACGTCGTACGCGACTACCGGGAGGCGGACCTGCGGATCGAACCGGAGAGGGCGCTGGGCGGGCTGAGGCCGCGGGCATCGACTGCGGGATCCATGGGCTCGACGACGGTCCGATGCCCCTCCCGCAGGCCTCCGGTCCGCGCTGGGGGTGGGAGGTGCGGGAGGCGACGACGCACATGCCGCGGCGCACTCGCCTCGCTGCTCGCCCTCCAGTGCGCCGTGCTCCCGGTCGCCGAGGCCGCGACCGGACCCGAGGCGCTCGCGACGGTCATGGCGCACCGGCCGGACGTGGCGGTCCTGAACCGGGAGATGCCGGGTGCTGACGGTGTGAAGGTCGCCACATCCCTGAGCACCGGACCGCCCGGCTGCCGGACCATGATCGTGACGAGTCACGGCCGGCCTGGGCATCTGCAGCGGGCGCTCGCGGTGGGCGTCCGCGCCTTCGTTCCGAAGACGGTCAGCGCCCGCCGACTGCCGAGATCATTCGTACGGTGCACGCGGGAAACCGCTATGTGGAGCCCGAGTTGGCCGCCGACGCGATCTCCGCAGGGGACTCCCGCTGATGGTGCGCGAGGCCGAGGTGCTGGAACTCGCGGCGGACGGTGCGCCGGTCGCTGAGATCACGGAGCGGGCATCGCTGCCCCAGGGGACCGTGCGCGACTACCTGTCCTCGGCGGCGTCCGAAGTCGGTGCCGAGAACCGTCGTACGGCGGTGCGTCCCGCACGGGAGCGCGGTTGGGTATAGTTAGCAGCGCGCCTCGGCGCATGCGAACGTAGCTCAGCTGGTAGAGCGCAACCTTGCCAAGGTTGAGGTCGCGAGTTCGAACCTCGTCGTTCGCTCCGTACAAGAAGGCCCCGGTCCTCGTGACCGGGGCCTTCTGCTGTCACGACCAGCGGGTGCCGGTCAGGAGCTCGTAGGCGTCCAGGTACTTGGCCCGGGTCGCGTCGACGATCTCCTGCGGCAGTGCCGGGGGCGGCTGCTCGCTGTGGCGGTCCCAGCCGGACGCCGACGAGGTCAGCCAGTCACGCACGAACTGCTTGTCGTACGAGGGCTGCGCCTTGCCCGGCTCCCAGGTCGCGGCGGGCCAGAAGCGCGAGGAGTCCGGGGTCAGCACCTCGTCCGCGATGATCAGCTCCTCGCCGCCGTCCGCGGTGGGTGCGAAGCCGAATTCGAACTTGGTGTCCGCGAGGATGATCCCGCGCTCACGCGCGATGTCCCGGGCGCGGCCGTAGACGGCGAGCGTCGTCTGCCGCAGCGCGGCCGCCGTCTCGGCGCCGACCTCGCCGACGACCTCCTCGTACGACACGTTCTCGTCGTGGTCCCCGACCGCGGCCTTGGTGGCGGGCGTGAAGATCGGCGCCGGGAGTTCGGAACCGTCGACGAGCCCCTCGGGAAGCGCGAGCCCGCAGACCGTACGCGTCGCGTTGTACTCGATCAGGCCGGACCCCGTCAGATAGCCGCGGGCGACGCACTCGACCGGGACCATCCGCAGCGACCTGCAGATCAGCGTGCGGCCGGCCCAGTCGGCGGGAGCTCCGGCGGGGAGCTCCGCGGACAGGACGTGATTCGGCACGAGGTCGGCGAACTGGTCGAACCACCACAGCGACAGCTGGGTGAGCACCCGCCCCTTGTCCGGGATCTCGGTGGGCAGGACCCAGTCGTACGCGGACATACGGTCGCTGGCGACCATGACGAGGTCGCCCGCCTCGTTCCGGTACAGGTCGCGCACCTTGCCGGTGTGCAGGTGGGTGAGCCCCGGCACCTGCACGGGCTCGGGCTTTTCTACGAAACCGGACACGCTGCCTCCGCGTAGGTTGATCCAGGAGTCGCTCCGATTGTCCCGCATGCGAACGGGCAACGACGCCACGGGTCCGCCTCGGTCGGTGGCACGGACCGGAGAGCACTCAGTCGCGCTTGCAGATCCGGTCGAGCAGGTTGGCCGTGGCCCGCTGGATGCGGGTGTCGACATGGCCCGGCCGGTCCAGCGCCGGTGACCAGGCGAAGGTGCCCGACGCGAAGACGAGCGCGCCCGACGGGGCCCGGTACAGCGAGGTCTCCTGATGTCGCGTGGCCCCGTCGCCGTCCCGGTAGGGGGAGTGCGCGAGCAGGATGCGGTTCTCGTGCTCCGGCAGCGACGTACGCGGGAAGTAGCGGTCGGCCTCGCCGGCGACCAGCCCGTCGATCTCGTCGCCCTCGCCCGCACCGGTGGCCTCCCAGAGCCAGTGCTCGGCGTTGCGGACGACCAGGGGGTGGGCCTCGGGGACCCGGCCCGCGTACTGGATGCCGAGCAGCTGCTGTTCGGCGCGGTCGACCTCGCGCCACAGCGCGGACTTGCCCGGCCCGCTGCGCTTGCGGCAGGTCAGGAGGCGGTCGGGAACACCCGACGGGGACGGGGAGAGTCCGACCTGCCAGTACATGGTGTTCGCGGAGAGGAAGACGAGCGAGGTGCCGGTGTCACGGGCACGCTCGGCGGTGCGGCGCATGGGCACCGACCAGTACTCGTCGTGGCCGGGGAAGACCAGGCCGCGGTAGCGGCTGGGGTCGACACGGCCGGCGTGCAGATCGCGGGCGTCGGCGTACGCGAGGTCGTAGCCGTAGCGCTCGGCCCAGCGGATGAAGTCGTAGGCGTGGCCGACGTGCAGGGGCAGTCCCGCGCCCGCGTAGGGGCGGTCGAAGGAGATCGTGCCGGCGGCGTCCTCCTCGCCCAGCAGCCGGCCCTGTTCGTCCCAGGCGTGATAGAGGCTGGCGCCGGTGCGGCCGTCCTCCGGGTAGAGGTTGTACGCCTGCCAGGTGATGTCCGGGAGCAGGAGCAGCAGATCCGCGGGATGGTCGTCGCGGACCGTGAAGGGGATGTGGGAGCGGTAGCCGTCGGCGGTGGTGAGGACCGCGACGTACGCGCCGACCGACCAGTAACTGGGGATCTGCAGACGCCAGGAGAGCCACCAGTGGTGGCAGGAGACCGTGCGGTCGGCGGCGAGCGGGGCCGGCTGGACGATGCCGGACAGCCGCGGGCTCGTGGTGATCTTGGCCGCGCCGTCGCCCGCGTAGTGGCCGATGCGGTAGATGTCGACGGAGAACTGCTGGGGCGGGTCCACGGTGATGTGGAAGTCGATCGCCTCGCCGGGTGCCGCGGCGCCGGGTGACACGAAGCCCTTGATCTGACGGTGCACATCGTCGGCCGTACGCGTGCCGCCACCGGCCCCGCCACGGCCCAGGTCGGGATCGGCGTACCAGGGGACGACCTGACCGGTGTCGTCGAAGTAGTTCTCGCTGCCGCGCAGCCACGGCAGCGGGCCCTGCCCGAAGGGGTCGCTCACCGCGTGCGCGAGGGCACCTGATTCCCATCGCCGGATCTGCTCGGCCCCCATGTCGCTCCCCTCCCTCATCCCCCGGACCACACTGGTGCGCCGGATGTCAGCGCCGGTCCCCAGCACATCACATAACGCATGCACTCCGTCACCGTTCGTCGCGAATTGACGTGAACGGAACGGAACCTTCCGGATGTTGGAGACGTAGGGGACGCAGGGGACACATGGGTGTACTGGGGGACCGACGCGTATACAGGACCGACGCGTGACCGACGCGTATAACAGGACCGACGCGTGACCGACGCGTATACAGGCCTGCACCGGCGTTACGCGGGACCTCTCACCGCGAGGCGCCGTTCACACCAGCCGTACGGGCTTGTCGGTGCGGACTCCCACCCCGGAGAGCCACGAACGCAGCGGCTCCGCGTCGCCGTCCTCGACGAGGCTGAGGACGGGAGCGCCCAGGTCCGAGCTGCGTCCGCCGTCGACCAGCAGCGCCGGTCCGTCGAGCCAGTCGAGGCCGGGCGCCGCCCCCGCCGTGTCCACGGCCGCGCAGCAGACCATCGCCACCACGTGATCGGCCAGCAGCTCCGCACCCGTACGCGGCGGCTGGAGCGGGAAGAGCGGGAGCGGCACGGGGCCCCAGAGGTCGAGGGGGTCCGGATCCGCTCCGGCCTGCGCACCCTCCGTCGGGCCGCCGTTCCGGGGCGCTGGCGCCGCCCCCGCCTCGTCGCGGGCCACGGCGGCACCGATCCCGGCGGCGAGCTCCTCGGCATTCCCGCCGGGTGCGGCCAGGTGGTCGATGACACGGGCCAGCGTCGGCAACGCGGTGCCGGCCGGCTCGGCGGCCGGGGCGCGGTGCGCGCCCGCGGACACGCCGGTGGACACACCCAAGGAGTCGAGCACCCGGTGGAGCCGGGCCGCCTCCGTACGCCACTTCCGGTCGACGACCTCTTCCGGATACTGCTGCCAGTCGACCGGGGACCAGTCGGGGCCGCTCTCCGCGGGGCCGCCGTGGAAGAGCCGCGCGGCCAGCAGCGAAGCCGCTTCGTCGGCCACACCCGGCTCCTCCAGAAGATCGCAGGCCGGGCGCTCCCCGAGCCGGGAGGTGAAGCCCTCCGCCAGCCGGTCGCGCCGGGAGAGCTCGGTGAGCGCGGAGACGACACCGGCGTCGAGCCGGGAGGGCCAGCGGCCCATCCGCCAGGCGGGCAGCGCGACCCGGGTCAGCAGGCGGTCCCAGCCCGCGTAGGCGAGGCCGACCTGCTCCTGGGCGACGATCCGCAGTCCGTAGTCCACCCCCTGGGCGCGCACCGAAGCGGCGGCGGCGACGCAGCGCTCCATCTCGGCCGCGTGACCGCGACAACCGCGCAGCAGCATCCTGGCGATCCAGCCGACGAAGGCGGTCGGCACCCTGCGCACGACACCCTGGCCGGGGACGCAGGCATCGGCGACCGCGGCATCGAGTCCGCGTACGAAACGGCGGGCAGCGGCTATGTCGGGGTGCGCGGACGGACCGGTCCCCGCGACGACCGGAGCCAGCACCGCCCGCAGCTCGGCGACCCGCATCCACCACAGGAAGGGCGAGCCGATCACCAGCACGGGAGCGGCAGGCACCCGTCGGCCGCGCCGGTCGCCGGACAGCCCCTTGGCCAGGTCCGTGGCCCTCTGCTGGGCGGCGGGGTGCGTGCGGTCCTCAAGCCAGCTGTCGCAGTCCGGTGTCAGGGCTATGGCGGAGGGCGCCGGGACCTCGAGCCGGTCGGCCAGGTCGCGGACCAGCCGGTAGAGATCGGGGGCCGCCTCCTCGGTGAGCGGCACGGTCGGACTGACCGCGGGCCGCGCCCGCGCCACCGCGGCGGCGACCGCGACGGCGAGCAGCAGGACCACGACGGCGCAGACCGTCACCGCCCAGCGCACCGCGTCCCACGCACCGCCGCCGATGTGGCCCTGTGCGCCCGCGACGAGCAGCACGACGGCCGCAGCCGCGGGCAGGATGGCCACGGCCACGGCTCTGCTGCGGATACGCAGCAGAGCCAGGGCACGGGCGCGCGCTGAATGCGCACCCGGCTGCTCAACCGAACCGGTACCGGACACGGCCTGACGTCACCCCCTCTGCCCCCGCGACGGTGTTGGTCACTCCCCCACTGTGGCACCCACCACTGACATCGCAATGCCGGTGGGCCAAGTGCCGGAACGCTTGCGCCGCACCCTAGTTGGGGCCTCGGCGGACGTCATCCGGATGGCCCAGTCGTCACCCGATGGAATGGCTTTGGGCAAAGCTGCTGACGCGCCGGTGCACAAGGGTCCGCTGTTACGGATGCGCCTTGCCGGGACTCCTGCCGGTGCTTCCCGGAGTGCCCGCACACGCCTGTGCCCGGCCACCTCGGGGAAGTGGCCGGGCACAGAAGCACACAAGAACGGACGGGAACCGGGACCGGGGCCGATACGGCAGAGCCGTCGGGCCTCAGGCCTCCTCGGCAGCCTTGCGGGCGATGTCCGTACGGTGCTGGGAGCCGTCGAGCCGGATCCGGCCGAGGGCCCTGTAGGCGCGCTCACGGGCCGTCGAGAGGTCCGATCCGGTCGCCGTGACGGAGAGCACGCGCCCCCCTGCGCTGACGACCGCGTCGCCCTCCTGCCGGGTACCCGCGTGCAGGACGAACGCGTCCGGGGCATCCTTCGCCACCACATCCGCGAGACCCTCGATCGGGTCACCCGTGCGGGGTGCGCCCGGGTAGTTGTGCGAGGCGATGACCACCGTGACGGCAGCGTCGTCGCGCCAGTTCAGCGGGGGTACGAGGTCCAGGGTGCCGTTCGCGGAACCGAGCAGGACACCGGCCAGCGGGGTCTTCAGCCGGGCCAGGACCACCTGGGTCTCCGGGTCGCCGAAACGGGCGTTGAACTCGATGACCCGGACTCCGCGCGAGGTGATCGCGAGGCCCGCGTACAGCAGCCCCGAGAACGGCGTACCGCGGCGGCGGAGCTCGTCGACGGTCGGCTGGAGGACGGTCTCCATGACCTCGTCGACCAGCTTCGGGTCGGCCCACGGGAGCGGGGAGTACGCACCCATGCCACCGGTGTTCGGACCCTCGTCGCCGTCCAGGGCGCGCTTGAAGTCCTGGGCGGGCTGCAGCGGCAGGACCGTGGTGCCGTCGGTGATCGCGAAGAGGCTCACCTCGGGGCCGTCGAGGAACTCCTCGATGACCACACGGTCGCAGGCCAGCGCGTGGGCGCGGGCCTCTTCGACGTCGTCGGTGACGACCACGCCCTTACCGGCCGCGAGACCGTCATCCTTGACGACGTACGGGGCTCCGAAGGCGTCGAGCGCCTCGTCGATCTCGGCAGCCGTCGTGCAGACGTAGCTGCGGGCGGTCGGGACGTTGGCACCGGCCATGACGTCCTTGGCGAACGCCTTGGAGCCCTCCAGCCGGGCCGCCTCGCGCGAGGGGCCGAAGCAGGGGATGCCGGCCGCGCGCACGGCGTCGGCGACCCCGGCGACAAGCGGTGCCTCCGGGCCGACGACCACCAGCTCGGCGCCCAGCTCGGTGGCGAGGCGCGCGACGGCTTCGCCGTCGAGTGCGTCGACCGGGTGCAGTTCGGCCACCTCTGCGATTCCGGCGTTGCCGGGGGCGCAGTACAGAGCGGTGACATCGGGGTCGAGGGAGAGAGAGCGGCACAGGGCGTGTTCGCGGGCGCCGCCGCCGATGACGAGGACCTTCACGGGTGCAGCCTAACCGCCGGGGGCCGGGCGCCTTGACGGGCGCCGCTCCGTGGACACGGTCGGCGGCACGGGCCCCTACTCGTTGTTGAACTCCTCGACGACGGTCGCTCCCAGTTCGCGGACGATCAGATCGTGCCCGGAGAGCGCGGAGTCGACCAGGTCCGGATCGTCGGCCTCGGCGGTGTCGTCCTCGGGAGCGACCGAGCGAGGCGGCTCGGGCGCGGCCCTTGAGTACCCCTGCTCGGACTGTCCCGACTGCCCGGACTGCTGGGACGAGGGCTGCTGGGACGGCGGCTGGGGCTGCTGGGACGGAGCCGGGCGGGACTCGTACGACTGCGCCTGCGCCTGCGGGGCGGCCGGGGGCTGGTAGGGGGCGGCCGGAGGGCGGCCACCGCCTCCACCGGTCGGCGGGGTCATGCCTCCGCCACCTCCGCCACCCGACGGGTCGATGACGGCCTCGACCCGCCACTGGGCGTTGAACCGCTCGGCGAGAGCCTGCTTCAGCACCTCTTCGCTGCCGCTGCTCGCGAAGTTGTCCCGGGCGCCCGCGCTGAGGAAGCCGATCTGCAGTGTGGTGCCGTCGAAGCCGGTGACCTGGGCGTTCTGGCTGAGCAGGATCCAGGTGAACCGCCGGCGGTTCTTCACGGCCTCCAGGATGTCCGGCCACATGTTCCGTACTTGGCCGACGCCCTGCGCCATGTCCTGTCCACCCGGCGCGGGTGCCGCCGACGGCGCGACCGAGGCAGCCGCGGCGGGGACGGGGGCGGCTGCCGGGGGGGCCGTCTGCGGGGGCGGTGTCTGGCCCGGCGCGGACGCGGTGGGCCAGCCCCCGGGACGACGCGCCGTCTCCGCCGCGGCGCCTCCGGCCGTTCCGGCTCCTGCGGCGGCGGGCCATGCCCCCGGCCGCTGACCGGCGGCCGGCGCTTCTGCCGGGGGCGCTTCCGCGGGTGCCTGATGGACCGGCGGCGCGACAGCCGGAGCCTCCGGGACGGCGGGAGCGGCGGGGGCTGCAGCCGGGGCTGCGAAGGGTGCGGCTGCGGGGCCGCCCTCGGGTGCCTCGCCGCGTACCGCCGCACGGGCTGCGGCAGGTCCGCCGCCCGGCAGTCCGGCACCGGCCGGTGCATGGGCCTCCGGCCCCGGGACGTACCCCACGGCAGGGCCCGCGCCGGCCGTCGCGAAGGACACGCCGCGCTCCAGCCGGTCCAGCCGGGCCTGGAGCGAACGCTCGTCGTCGAAAGCCGCGGGCAGCAGCACCCGGGCGCAGATCAGCTCCACCTGAAGCCGCGGGGAGGTCGCCCCACGCATCTCCGTGAGCCCCTCGTTGACCAGATCGGCGGCGCGACTCAGCTCCGCGGCGCCGAAGACGGACGCCTGGGCCTGCATCCGCTCGACCACGTCGGCGGGCGCGTCGATGAGTCCCTTGTCGCCCGCGTCCGGCACGGCGGCCAGGATCACCAGGTCGCGCAGCCGCTCCAGCAGATCCGCGACGAAGCGCCGTGGGTCGTTGCCGCCCTCGATCACCCGGTCCACGACCTCGAAGGCCGCCGCCCCGTCACCTGCGGCGAAAGCGTCCACGACGGAGTCCAGCAGGGACCCGTCCGTGTAGCCGAGCAGCGAGGTCGCCATGGCGTATGTCACACCGTCATCGCCCGCGCCCGCCAGCAACTGGTCCATGACCGACATGGAGTCACGCACGGATCCCGCACCCGCACGCACGACGAGGGGCAGCACACCGTCCTCGACGAAGCTGTTCTCCTTGCCGCACACCTCGGCGAGATAGCCACGCAGCGTCCCGGGCGGAACCAGCCGGAACGGGTAGTGGTGCGTACGCGAACGGATGGTGCCGATGACCTTCTCGGGCTCCGTGGTCGCGAAAATGAACTTGAGATGCTCCGGAGGCTCCTCGACCACCTTCAGCAGGGCGTTGAACCCTGCCGGCGTGACCATGTGCGCCTCGTCGATGATGTAGATCTTGTACCGGCTCGACGCGGGCCCGAAGAATGCCTTTTCCCGCAGGTCACGGGCATCGTCCACACCACCGTGGGACGCGGCGTCGATCTCGATCACATCGATCGAACCCGGTCCGTTGCGCGCGAGGTCCTGGCAGGACTGGCACTTTCCGCACGGCGTCGGCGTCGGACCCTCTTCGCAGTTCAGACAGCGGGCGAGGATGCGCGCGCTGGTCGTCTTTCCACATCCGCGCGGCCCGCTGAACAGGTACGCGTGATTGACCCGGTTGTTCCGCAGGGCCTGCTGCAAGGGGTCAGTGACATGCTCCTGACCGATGACCTCGGCGAAGGACTCGGGGCGATAGCGGCGGTAGAGCGCAAGGGACGACACACATACGAGGTTATCGGGGCGGACCGACAACCGGCCCCGCTCCGGGCACACCATCGGCGGGACACCACACCCCCGGGCACGCAAGGGCCCCCCACGCACCCGCCAGAGCCAACCTACCCTTGCTGCCTTCCGGCCCTGGGGGAGTTCAGTCAGATAGCGCCACGTGAGGGGCTGACGCCCACCTTAACCGATCCCCGCCCCCCGAAGTCCACCCACCCGGCCCCCCGGGTCCGCTCCGGGACCGCTCGGAACGATCTCCGGGTGAACGTGTTCGCGAGCACTCCCCAACGTCTTGTATTGTTTGCGGCGGAGGATTCGCCTAGTGGCCTAGGGCGCACGCTTGGAAAGCGTGTTGGGGGCAACCCCTCACGAGTTCGAATCTCGTATCCTCCGCCATTGCTCTCACCGGGCAATACGTTGAAGGGCCCCACCGCTTGCGGTGGGGCCCTTCGGCGTGCGTGGTCTCAGTTTTGGTCTCAGTTACCCAGGATGGACAGCCGTGGCCTTCCACGGTCAGGCTCCGGCTGCTCTATGCCAACGATCAGGGCAACCGGGGTCGCGATCGTCGACCGCATCGAGACCAAGATCTTCCTGGGTGACCCGCACGAAGCTTCGCGGCAACCTGCGGACCGCACCAGCCCAAGTCGGCCCCTGAACCGGCCAGCAGAGAGGGCGACCACAGCCTCACTGTCAGAGGGACAAAATAGGATGCCCAGCGGAAGCTCCGCGGCCCTGAGATCGCCACCCGGACACGAGCAAGGACACCCCCAACTGATGGCAGTGACCCAGCAGGAGATCAAGAACCGGTTGTGGGATGCCGCCGACGAGCTGCGCGTGGCGATGCCCGAAGCGCAATACTCCTCGGTCGTCTTCCCTCTGATGTTCTGGAAGTAAAGGAAGCCGCCGCCCAACGCGAACTGACCACCGCCCGCCAACCCGCTCGCGTCCTCATCGCCCGCATCCAGCACACCAGCCGCAACCCCGCACGCAACCGACGAGCTGAAGCCGCCCGCCTGCGCACCACCTTGACCGCAGGAGCCCCCGCCCAGCAGAACCGGCCCCCGATAGACACGTCAACGCCCTTGCCCGCCGATCAGCACCATCGGCATCGCCGCCGATAGAAGTCCTCAGCCGCCAGGGGCGGGCGCCCCCGGCGGCTGGATGGTGCAGCGCGCGGCGCCATCGCCCTGGAGGTGCCCGGCGCCGCACCAAGGGGTTTATCCGCGGCGCAGGAATCTGCCTTGTGCTCGATGCTTCCCCGCCCGACGCCTGCCATCAGGCTCTGCCTCAGCGGGAGCCCCGGCCCTCGGCGAACGCACCGGCTCATCGTTGAGGAGAATGGATTGCCAGACCTGTTCCTGAAGTTCCCGGATGCAGGGGCCGCAGGCGTACATCGCTGCTTGCGCACCGGCCACGCTCACGGGACCGATCCACAGGACACGCGTCCACCTCTGGCCGCAGTAGAGCCAGCACAGTCCGTCGACCCAGTGGTTGGCGTCGTCGGTGCTTGCCGGCGCGGGTAGGCCGCCACGGGCGAACTCGGCGATACCGGGAATCACCCGGTGGGGCACGGCCAGTTCCATAAGCACAGCTCGGCCCTCACAGTCAGCGGCCTTGGGCAGCCACGGCAGCTGCCCCGTCTTTGTCGGCGTCCGCGAAGAGGAGGGTGGGCTCGGCCAGGATGTCGCGGCCGGATTCGCTCTTGTAGATCTCATCCACGCTGCCGAAGCGGGCCTCGGAGTAGTCGAGCCCGAGCATGGCAGCCGCCTGTCGGACCGATGCCTCGTCCGGCCCTTCGATCTCGACGAAGGTGGGGAGGTCCGGCCAGGTATCGAAGTCGAAGGCGACCTCCCCGAGGCGCCACTCCTCGCGGTAGTTCTCCTGGTACCGGACTTCGCGCATGCCGAGACTGCGGAGGATCTCGGCCATGGCGTGCAGGTCCGTGACCTCGGTCTCGATCTCGGTGGTGCCGTCGATCGTCGTGGCGTCGGTGACCTGCTTGAGGGTCAGCGTCGATCGGGTGCCCTCGTCACGCAGCCGCACCCAGGCGCTTCCTTCGAGGGCATCGTTCTCGAAGATCTTGCGGGTGAGAAGGATGCGCGGGAACGCCTGGGCGGCACCGAGATCGGTGAGCTTGGCCTGGAGGACGGCGACGTCGATGGTGAGGAACTTGGCCTCGTACTCGTGCTTCATGGGGCTCTTCCCTTAGCGAAAGGAGGGGGTGCGGGCCGCGAGGAGCAGGCCCATCCGGTGGGTGTGGTCCTGGAGCTGGCCGATGTGGGCCCGCTCGGCAAACTCATTCGTTCGCAGGGTCAGAAGAACGTCCCAGTCGCCGATGAAGTGGCGCCGGAGCTTCTCGGGGGACGTGTAGTGCTCGACCAGGTGCTGGCGCTGGGTGACAGGCATCATGAACTCCGCGCCAAACATGCCGTCCTGGCCTACGGAGGACTGCATGCGGGTGACGAACTCGGCAAGCGGACGGTTGTGGTTGGCACTGTAATGCCACGAACAGCTCGTCCAGATGGCGTCGCACGGCATGTCCAAGGGCTCCGATTGAAGGAAGTCCTCCTCCACCACCTGCACGCTGTCGTAAAGCGATTCGAGCTTGAGGCGGTCGATGAGGCCCATTGCGTGAGCCCGGTTATCACCCGGGAGGCTGACCTCACCGCCGTGAAGAGCAAGGGGATCACGCTCTACGGCGATCACGCGATAGCCGGCGGCGGCCAGCGGCAGGATGAACTTGCCGTCGCTCGCGCCGATGACCGCGACAGTGGCGTCAGGAGCGGCACGCTCCTTCAGTGCGGCAAGGAACTGGGGGAAGAAGGTGAGGGTGTGCTCCCACAGGCTCTGCGTCTGCACGGTGGTGGGCTCCTTGCGTGTCGGTGGCCAGGATCGCCTGGAGGACTTTGTCGGGGTCCAGCCGCGTGGTGTCCACGCGATGCATCGGGAACCGGGCGTAGGCGTCGGCAACCCGGTCGGAAGCACCTTCGACGAGGGCGTCCCACCGGGAAACGGGCTTGATCCGATCAGCGAGCCGACGCCGACGCTCGTCTTCGCCGCATGTCAGCTGATAGGTCACAGGCTGCGGCAGGTCAGGCGGCAGCGTTACCCCGAGACGGGCTCCGAGGGCGCGGTGGTTGGCCAGGCAGCGAGCGAAGTAGCTCTCAACGACGACTGAGGTGCCCGCGGACAGGTGGCGCCGTATCTCATCGGCCGCGGTGAACAGCGCGGACAGGTAGAAGCACATCCGGGCCTCGGTATTCTCCAGCAGGTCCACCTCGCGTCGCAGCGCCTGGTAGATGAGCGGCACGGTCGGGACCAGAACGGCTCCACGGGCCACTGCCAGCATCGGAGCGACGGTCGACTTGCCGGTGCCGCGGAGTCCTTCGAGGCTCTCGAACAGCGGGGCGTCAGACACGGCCGTAGAGCACGTCCGGTACCGCGAGGGTGAGTTCGTCGGTGGCGGACGGGCGGTGGTCGATGTGGTCGGCGAGCTTGTCGTACCAAAAGGCGTGCGAGTCCTTGCCGACGGCCTTGCAGGACATGGTGAGTGCACCGCGCGGGTCGGCCTCGATCCGCTCGATGGCCTCGGGGCCTCCCTCGGGAGCGCAGATCTCTGGGGCGCCGTGCTCGGACAGGTCCTCGTCGACGATCACCTCGATGTCCAGCTCGGCCGCCTGGAGCTGGCCTCGAAGGCGGATGTAGGCAGCGGGGTCGGTGATCAGGAGCTCGGGGTGGGCGGCGGCGTTGCCGACCGGCCGCAGGCAGTGGAGTTTCAACTGCTCTGCTCCGTAGTGCTGGAGGGTGCGGGCGAGCGGCAGCACCTCGTCGATGTTGCGAGAGGTGACCGTCATGGTCGCGCCGGTGCGGACGCCGAGCCCCCGGGCGATGTCGAGTGCGCTCAGCCCACTCTGGTAGCTCCCGAACTTGCGGATGTGGTCGTTGGTCGAGCCGATGCCTTCCAGCGAGACCCGCAGCAGATCCAGGTCGGGGGCGATCTCGGTCAGCCGGCGCTCGATCCGATAGCCGTTGGTGCAGATCTCGACCCGCATGCCCAGTTCCTGCTTGGCGTACCGGACGACCTGGGTGAGGTCCTTGTAGACGAACGGCTCGCCGCCCAGCAGGGTGACAGCCTCGGTGCCGTACTGCTCGCGCATGAGCGTGAGGAGGTTGATCGCCTCGTCCGCCGTGAACGCGTCGGCGTGCTGGAGCCGCTTGCCGTGGAAGCAGTGCAGGCACTCGAAGTTGCAGCGATACAGCAGCTGCAGGTACAGCATCCGGATCCTGCGGATCCCGGTGACTTCCCCGATCATGTGAGTCTCCTTCGGGCAATTGCCTGGTGGGAGACCTGATGCTGGCGGAACGACATGGGACCGCATCACCGCGTATCCGGACGATCCGAGGACGTCCTGGGACGTTTTCAGTGCGCCGCGAAGCTCTCCAGGATCCCGAGCACCTGCGCGGTATCCGTCAGATTCGGCAGCACCACAGATGCGCCTGCGGCGGCCAATTCTTCGGGGCTGTGGACGCCAGAGGCGACGGCGATGATCCCCGAGCCTGTGGCGAGTGCAGCCTCGACGTCCCTCGGCGTGTCCCCTACAAGTACGACTGGCACGTCATCCCGTACGCCCCGGAGACGATGGGCACGCTCCCGGGCGACGGTTACCAGGCCGGGACGCTGGAGGGCATCGGCCCCGTAAGCGCCAACTGCCAGATCCAGCAGGGGGTCAAGGCCGAACGCCGATACCTTCACGTGGGCATTGGCCGCGATATTGCCGGTGAGAACCGATGTGACCCAGGCTTCGCGTACCGAGGCCGCCTTCAGTACATCGCGGACGCCTGGCAGGGCTGTCCCGCGCTTGCTGAGCTCGTGGAGCCGCTGCTGTCCAGCGTGGGTAAGGGCAGCCTCGACAGTTGCCCAGTCCGGCTCGGAGAGCCCGTTTCGCTGGAACATGTCGCGCATGATCAGGCGATCCGTACGGCCCTCCGTCCGCGCCAGCCCGGACGGGAAGGTCCCCGCCAGCGCCGCGAACGCAGCGGCGTAGATCTCTTTACTCACCCCTGAGTTGTCGATGAGCGTGTGGTCGATGTCCCACAGGACGATGAGCTCCATGCCACCAGCGTAAATACCCCGGTCGCAGCGTCAGCTTCGCAGGAACGTCCCAAAGCGTCCTTGCCCGCTCCTGACCGCGTCGGCTTGGATAGCGCTGTGAACGAGCGACTGCACTCCGTACTCGCCCAACGCGGCGTCTCACCAGAATCGCTCGCCGAAGCCTGCGAGGTAGACCCGAAAACCGTCAGTCGCTGGCTAGGCGGACGCGTGCCCCACCCACGCCACCGGTTCCACGTCGCCCAACACCTGCGTGTGGAGGAGACCTTCCTCTGGCCAGCCCCGACACTGAGCGCGAGCCAACCCAGCGCCGGGTTAGGCATCGAGCTCGTCGGCACCTACCAGAACAGGGCCAGCGTTCCTCGGGACACGTGGCTCTCGCTCCTGAAGGGAGCCCAGAAGCAGATCGGCGTGCTCGTCTTCTCCGGCACCTTCTTCGCCCAGTCCAACCCGCACGTCGCCAAGATGCTTGCCGAGCGCGCGGCCGACGGCGTCCAAGTCCGGTTGTGCTTCGGCGAATCGAACGGCCAGGCAGCGGCAATCCGCGGTCACGAAGAAGGCATCGGCGACACTCTCGGCGCCAAGATCCGCGCCTCCCTGACCTACTACCGTCCCTTGCGGTCCGAGGCCGGCTGCGAGGTCCGGCTGCACGACACCACGCTCTACACCTCCATGTTCCGCTACGACGACGACCTGCTGGTCAACCCGCACGTCTGGGGCCAGCCGGCCAGCGCGAACCCACTGCTCCATCTCAAGCGAGTCGACGCCACAGGGTGGTTCGACAACTACGCTCAGAGTTTCGAAGCCGTCTGGGCCAACGCGCGGCCCTGGACGTCGGACCAGGAGGGGACCTCTTCACATGGGCAGGACTGAGTACTACAACGACCCCAAGGCGCCCAAGGCCAACACCCTGATCCCCGCCAACAACCTGCTCGTCGTCGATGACAGCGGCGCCATCCTGCTCCAGCGCCGTCGCGACACGGGCCAGTGGGCCCTGCCGGGCGGCGCTCAGGACATCGGCGAGACGGCGGCACAGTGCGCGGTACGGGAATGCCTGGAGGAGACCGGCATCATCGCCGAGATCACCGGCTTCCTGGGCGTCTACACCAACCCGAACCACATTGTCGCCTACACCGACGGCGAAATCCGCCAGCAGTACGAAAACACCTACATCGGCCGCCCCGTAGGCGGCGAGCCCACGATCAACGACGAAGCCGACGGCGTCCGCTACGTCCAGCCGAGCGACCTGGACCAGTACGACATCCACCCCAGCATGCGCCAGCAGATCGGCGACTACCTCGCCGGCACGTACCCCTACCTGGGCTGAGCCGCCAAAGCCGCCTCCACCCGACTCACGGCCGCGAGGATGTCCGGCGATGCGCGACGGATGAACCGCCCCACCAGGCTGTCTGCACCGTAGCGATCCATGATCTCCTCCAGCCGATCCTCGGCAGACGTGTCCTTCCCGTCAGGCGTCGTCGTCATGTCGCAATACACCAAGGCATCCACGAGCCGGTGGTCGTCGAGCAGCGGAAATTCGGCTTCCAGATCGCCCCGTAGCCCGCGCTCCTCCGCCTCCAGCAACGCCAACGAGTGGTTTGCCACCAACCGCACCAGCCGCTCATCCGCAGCATGGTCGTCACGAAGAAACCGGGCACCATCCAGCGGATGAAAGCCTGTCGCTGCCAGCCGCGGTGCGTAGCCCACGTCGTGAAGCACGGCGGCAGAAGCCAGCAGGTCCGCGTCACCACCCAGGAGTTCAGTCAGCTCGGCCGCGCGCCGCGCGACCCCTTGCGAGTGCATCCAACGACGGGGAAGGGACTCACGCAGCTCCGCCTCGGCCACCGAACATGCCCACTTCGCCATCGATCGGTTCATGCTCATTACGTGCCCAGCGGATCAAGGCAGAACCCACCCTGCGCTGCTGCTGAGCGGCACACCCATGCGCCTCGGACCGGCCGAGGCACAGGTCGGCAGTCACGTCCGCTGGCTCGCCGAGACTCTGCTGGCTTGGGCAGCCAGAGCAGCGATCCTGCACGGCGATGGGCACAAAGCCAACACGCTGGCGCCGATGCCTTTTCCAGGTTCGCCGAAGCGATCATTTTGGGGCCTCAACGGTAGAGCAGCCAAGCCCCTATACCCATCCCCGCAAGCAGCAAGGGCCCATAAACGGGAGCAACCGCCCACGATTTAATATCGGGCCAATCCGGCCAGTAGTTGACACGAGAACCCGCAGGCGACGCCAGGGTAGGATTCAAGGAGAAGGCAGGAATTGAACGACCGGCCGCTACCTCGTCATAGAGCTTACGAAAGGCGCGCTCCTGCTTTAGATAATTAGCATCAAGAATACCGAAGACAAGCACCGCCAAGAGGCCAAGAAGTGCCACGAAGATCGAACTCTTCGTGATCGCGTATCCGTAAGTCGCGGTTACAATTGGAAGCAGCCACGCCTTCGAGGATGACGACGCCTGCGACATGCGCGTAATTATCGCTTGAATGAACGACAAGTGCTGCCGACGGTCCTCCGCCCCAACCGCGCTTACTCCACTAAAAAGCGCAGACTGGATCGCAGCGAGAGTCTGACTTTGAGCTTGACTACCTTCGGCCGCACCCGTAGGCCATCTAAGCACCATGCGATCCCCCGACCATCGGGGCACGAGGTGGAAATGCACATGAGTTACGGTTTGAGTGGCAACTGCCCCGGTCGACTGAATCACGTTCAAACCATCCGGAGCTAGGGCCGAACGGATCGCACGCGCTGCCCTCAGAAGCGCTTCACCCAAATCATGGGCCTCAACAGCATTGAGATCGGTCAGGTCTGAAACGTGACGGTTCGGCACTACCAAAGTGTGACCGCGAGTGGCTTGTTCCAATGGAAAAAATGCGGTGACCTCTTGGGTGCGATACACCACCCTCGCACTGGAGTCGCCTCCTGCGACAATCACGCAAAACGGGCATGCGGATTGATTTACCATGACCGCCTAATCACCCCTTGACCCGACCAAGACTCCAAATTGTCACGCAGTTTATTATAAGTCGCCTTACTGTCAGTCTTTCCCGACCAATCCTGCGTCGTGGGATCAAATACTGGCACTACCCCCGCACCAATAGCCTTGACAAAGGGGTCGGAACCCGCACTATCAACACCCCCCAGAGCCGAGAGTCCATGGACTCGGATCCCCAGCAGCGGCTTCTTGTCGGCCCATGCCTTTTTAACCTCATGCATGACCCAGGGTCGACTTGCCGTGTACTTGCCGATCAACACGATGACGGCCTTCTTGTACGCCATCTGTTCGTGAATCCACTTCTTGATTCCCTCGTCTCCACGCCTACGCACCTGCTCCCAGTCCTGCGAGTTCAACAGTGGCTGCGCTTCAAGAGCGTTAATATTGCGAACCAACTGGACGCGGTGGACATCTTGTTCGTAGTGGAAGCTGTAGAAGACTGTCTTGGCCATGGAAGCGCCAATCGAGAGTGCCGATGCGGACGACTGCGACTCTAACTGCGACCTCCGACAACTTGTACGAGAACGCAAGAAGTCATGACCTTGTAGGCGAGGTGGTCACACACGGCAGCCCTGACGCGGATCGCAACCGCGAGCAGCCGGTCTACGTCCGTCAGCGCCATGGCCCAGAAGTTCAGCACATGGATCCGGGGCGCCCGCAAGCGCGTGACCAAGGGGCGCCGACCGCAGCGGGCAGAGCGTCACAGCGTGATCTCCCTCGAAGATCATCTGCCCTGGCCACAGCCCACCGCGTGCATTGGGTGCCCTGGCCTTCGCGATTCTGAGTGCTTTGAGCAAGACCCAGCCACCACCCTGACAGAGGGAACGGACGAGAGGAGCTACACCGCCATGGGGGGCGTCTTCATCAACTACCGCAGAAGTCCGCGTGCCACGGATGCGGTGCACCGGCTGCGTCATCGGCTCGGCCGACACTTCGGTGACGCGCAAGTCTTCCTCGACACGTCGTCGATGCTGCCGGGTAGCCGCTACCCAAACGACCTCAGAGCCCGAGTGCATGACTGCGAGGTCCTGCTCGTCACCATTCCGGAGGGCTGGTTGGAGGCGCGCGACCCGACGGGCGCTCGATCCCTCGACCGCCCGGGCGACTGGGTGCGGCACGAGATCGAACTGGCGCTGGCCGCTGGGAAGACCGTGATCCCACTGCTCCTTGACGCCGCAGAGCCACCATCGCCCGAGTTGCTTCCCACGTCGATCCGCGATCTCTCTCTGCGGCAGGCACATCGCCTCCCCTCGGATGACTGGGACGCATCCGTTGAGGAGCTAATCGCCTCGCTGGAGACCCTGGTGGCATCGGAGTGGGTGCCAGCAGTCCTGTCTGAAGTGCGGGCGCCACGACGGCCCGGCCGACTACTCGGCTGGGCCACCGGCCTCATCGCCACCGCGCTCTGCGTTCTAGTGCCGTGGGCAGCAACGGCGACCGGGCCGTCCTCAAATCCGGACGACGACCCGGTCGCCCTGCTGCTCGCCCTGGCCTCCCTTGGGCTGATGGGCTTCGTTCTAATCGCTGTACTGCTGGCATGCGGCCTCATGCGCCGCCTCGTTCAGGCGTGGGAACGTGAACTGCAGGACGCCTCGCAGGAGAACTACCTCCGGGCAACCTATCCGGTGCCGGCCTTTCTGCTGCTGTTCGCGGCAGTGCTTGTGACTCAAGTGTGGGGGCAGAGTCCCGGCTTCGCCGTCGTACTGATACTCGGCATGTGTGCTGTCGTCGGCCCGATGGCAGCCGGTTTCGTACGCTCCCTCAAGGAGGACCGCGAACGGTGGGTGCAGTGGCCGGGAGCGATGCCCGCGGCAGCCCCGATTGCGGTGGTCCGGCGGGAGATCGCTCGGCTTGACGTGCGTACGCAAGAATGGGAAGCGCCGATCCGGCGAGAGCAGCGGGACCGAGCACGGTTCGCGCTCGAAGAGCTGGCAGGGGCGGTGGCTACTCAGGCGCGTGCGGCGGAACGTGGGCGGTTCCGATGGCTGTGTGAGGCACAGCCCTGGATCTTCAGCGGGTACAACCTATGGTTGGCGCTCACCGTCGCCCTCACGCTCGCCTGGACTTTGCCCCTCGGCGTCCAAGGCGGGGGTGGGGCGCGGCTGCACGCGGCGCCCGTCGTCGCTGGGGTTGTGGGGTTCTGGCTGGCCTGGACGACCATGGAGTGTGCTTACCGCTACCAGCGGTGGCAGCGCCGGATGTTTCACACAGAGGCGGTGCGACGGCTCACTGTGATAAGGGCGCAGGTCGACAAACTGAGTCTGCCGGTCCGTACGCGGCTGGCGACGGGGAACGCTAGGCGGGACAGGTGGAGCGGCACAGGGCCTGGTCACGGCCGCGACCTGGGTTCGCTCAATAGGAGCGCGAGCGGGGAGAGCTCACTCATAGGGGCCGAGGAACCGTGAGCCGTGCAAGTGGATCAGAGGTCAGCGCGTCAGCCACACAGGCTTCGGTCTCCCATGCGAGGTCGGCCAGCCACACTGCGGGTTTAACGCCGGCGACGCGAAGCGACGTCCGGGCACGCCGCCGGACGACTAGTTCTCCGGTGTGGGCAGCCCGGACAGGTCGTCCTCAACGGCGACCAGCTCGGCGATCTTGGTGGCAATAACTGCCATCGAATCATCCGCCGTGTCCAAGCCGTTTCGAGAAGCAAGCAAGGGGCTAATGTCCCGGAGTTCGCCGTAGGTCGTTTCGTGCATGACAGGGAGCAGCAGGTCACGTGCAAGAAGCTCCGAGAGCTCCTTGTCAGAGACACCACCGCGATCGATGCGCCTCAGTAGCGCTGGGGTAACCAGGACGAGACCCGTACGCGACCTCGCCAGACCCCTGTCGATTTCCCGCATGAACGGTAGGCCGAGCGCGATGTCCTTCTCGCTGAACCAGACGGACACGCCCTCTGCTTCCAGCAGGTCGCACAACTTCCGGGCGGCACCGCGTCGGTCATCCCATGCGTGGCAGAGGAAGACATCGCGAAGGTCGGGCTGTTGGCGCGCGCGCAACACGGCGGCGTCGCGAACAGGAGTCAGCCCCTTCACCTCGGCAGGCGTGTAAATCACGGAGGAGGTGCTCGGTGACCAAGGCGCCCGCGTTCTACCGCTACTGGAGCTGCCCCCACTGGTCGTGCCGCCCCCGCCACCGCTCCGCGGCGTGTAAGTCGGCGGCGGGTAGTAGGACCGGGGCGACGAGTACCCGTAGCCTCCGCCGCCGCACGCGGGGCACGCCGCACGTCCGCTGGCGGTCCGATGACCCTGGCGTGGGGCTGTACAACGACTCATAGCTATACGGTAGTCGAAGCGGCTCCTGGAGCCATCTCCTACGGCCGAGATCCAGGGCCAGAGGCCACGGTCGACGAGCTACTGAGCCCTCATCCCAGATGGCTGGCCAGATACCAGCCTGCGCCCCCTCGTGCGCACTTGATTGCGCTCCCCTGCCCCGTCCTACCGTCCTGTGGCTCACGCCACGCGACATCGACGGAAGGGCCAGCCGGTGAAGAAGGACGAATCCAAAGCCGTCAGCGAGATCATCGACGAGTTGAGCAACACCTCGTACGTCCAGGTCCGTTCGTCCACCGAGCTGGCCGCCCGTGTCTCCGAGGCGGCAGATGATGAGGACGAGAAGCGAACAGGCAAGGGGCAGGGACCGCTTCGTCGGCGCACCGACTGCAGGGCTGTCCGGATCACGCCACGATCTCTGACTCTCACACCCTGGCAGGTCATTCACGCCATCGGTCTCGGTGCTGCTTCGGCCCGACAGGGCGCGGGGCGGGGACTGGCCGAGCACTGGGGGAGTCTGCGCTACATCCAGGCCCTGGAGGGCAACCAAGGCGGTTACCTGCAGCTGTCGTCCGAGGGGCGCGATCTCCTGCGCTTCTACAAGGCCACGCAGTCCGGGGAGATCGGCACCGGCTTCGCCTCTCTGTTGGCCGAGAAGCTGGTCAGGTCCCGGTACCCCGACCACTCGGTCTCCGTGATTCCGTCGGACGTTGCTCTGAAGGCCGGCTGGACCCTTCGCAGCGCCTCCGGGGCGGGCCCCCTCCCGGAACCGCTGCAGCGTCGGCCCCACTTCTTCGTCGAAGCCTGGCAGCCGGGGCAGCCGTCCAAGGTCCTCCTCGTCTCCTCGAAGGGCACCCACAGCACCGTTCAGCAGGTGCACAAGCAGCTCAGCACGGCCAGTGCTCACGTGGATTCCGTGCACATCGGGCCCTATGGCACCGTCCCGTACCTGCTCATCGGGACTGAGATCCCCAAGAAGGAGAGCCTCGCCCTGCACATCCTGGAGGCACCAGGCACGACTGCCCTCAGCCCGCACGGAGAGACACCGGAAGCCGACCTGGACCTCGCCCTGGACCAGGGGAACCGCTTGGCCGACGTCGTGGGGCACGCGGAACGAGAAGGGACGACCATCCCCGGGTTCCAGGTACTGCCAAAGTCGTTCGCCTGGTTCAGCATCGTGCTGGCACGGACGGAAGCGGCCACCCTGATGGCCTTCACCGGAGGTGGCAAACCCACCGCCCAGTACCTGACCAAGGAGCAGGGGCGACGCCACTTCCAGAACGACGTCCACGCCGACACAGACAGGCTGCGCGATGCGGAGCACCGCATCCACGACGTCGACTTCGTCGGCACCGACCACATCTACCGCCTCAACGGTACCCGCGTGGAGGCGTTCTCCGGGCTCGAGAAGAGTCTGTACATGCACCTCCACCACGGACGCGTCAACGAATACCGACGCGAAGTACACGAACTTCGAGGCCAGTGGCCGAGCCACAGCACATCGAAACAGTGGAGCGCGGTGTCCATCCGAGCCGACGGGACCGTGCTGGCAATCCGTCTCCGGCACGAGTGACCCAGCAGCCAGCCGCAACTGCTGACCGATCCGGATGGCGCTGAATTGGGGCATCAAGCTGCAGCAGGGCTGGTGAAGAGGCGGCAGCGCCGAAGGCACAGCTTCAGGTTCATCGGACCTGGATGTGCCGGAACCGCTTCGAGAGGCTGCGAGGCCGACTTAGAGTGGTATCAGTCACCGAACGAGGGAGTCCACAGCATGGACCCGATCACCGCAGCCGCCCTTGCCGCGCTGGCCGGCGGGCTCGGCGGCGAAGCCGGACGTCAGGCGTGGCAAGGACTAACTGCCCTGGTTCGGCGTCCGTTCAGGAGTGCTGCGGCACAGGAAGAACGAGGCGCCGGGACACTCCAGGCCAGCTCCGGCGAGCTGGAAGTCGTCGCGCTTGAGGGGGAGCCTGCAGACCCAGTGCGCGCGCAGGCACTGGCCACCGCTCTCGGCGTACGAGCAGCCCTGGATGGAGAGTTCCGCGTACTGCTCGATGAGTGGTGGCAGCGGGCACAGGCCAGCTCATCAAGCGATGTGCACAACACCATCAGCGGCGGCGCTCAGAGTGGCCCGGTGCTTCAAGGGCGGGACTTCTCAAGCCTCACCTTCAACACAACACGCACCGCAGACTCACCCAACAGGGGCTGATCGGCGGGGGCTCATCAAAACTTGCATCGCCCCGGTAGCCAGGCCCGGCGACCGGGGCGATTCGATCGGCGCAAAACTACTTCGAGGACCATGCCCGTGCCAACTTCACTCGGTCCTTAAACTGAGCTCCGATGCGTGCCCCCACTACAGCAGAGTGCCTCTGATGGATCGCTCTGCGGGCTCATTCAGACTGCGTATTCAGCCAAGCCTGGATGAGCATCGACGCCTGTTCTTCCTCAGCTGCTGACTGTTTCATATCCTCTTCCCACCTCACGGTGCGAAACAGCCCTCTGTCACGCCATTCATTCAACGGTGCTTCGAGGTCCTCACCGTTAGCCTCATCCTGAAGCCGCCTTGCCGCACTATAAACCAGCCGCAATTCCGCACCGGCAACATGGTAATCGTCATACGGCGGCAGTAGTCGATCATGCAAGGGCAGGCTTCTGTCCACCTCAACACTACCGAGATAACTGGGAACCATTTCACGCATCACTGCGCCCAAGTCCACCGCCTGCTCCTCGCTGAGCCCAGAAATGGTAGAGACAGCGAGGTTGTAGGACTTGATCAGAGTGATAAGCCCAGGCACCGTGAGAGTCTTCCAGAGTGCGGGCTCCCGAGCCAGGAAATAAGCAGCGAGATCAGAAACTGAAACTCCATTATCGTTGAATAGCAGACTAGCGACGGCCACACCCAGGTCACGTCGATACTCGGGAACTACCCGTGAAACCTGCGTCAACACATCACAGTCGATCTGCCCGGGCAGCACCTCATCCTCATCGAATAGTAGAGCGATAGTCTTGCGGCTCACAATTACTCCTTCCCGGGATGGATCCAAATGGAGCTGCGCAAGCTCCGACTCTGAAAGTTCGTTGCGGAAATCCATCCACGTCAAACCGGGCGGATCCGGAAGAAGAGACTGCTTTGCGTACTCAAACTGAGCCTGCACCAGGGTTTCCGGCCGCCCGTATACAAGTGCGGAGATTCGAATCTGTCCTCCGCTTGATACTGATGCCACAGTGCCGATACCCGAGAAAATCAACGACTCTTCAGCAGCCTCATGGAGCGTTGTATTCGCCGTCCATGTCGTTAGCCAACGCGGGTCGAAGGTAACGATCACTCTCCTCGCCCCCACAAAAAAGACGAGGTGAGGATCCTTGGTCAGCACTCCGGTCGGCTCCTGCAGCGGAGCCTCGGGCGGGTTGCTGCAGCGCATAGCACCTTCGAACGAGACCAGAAGGCCGCGATGCACCTTTCCTGCCGTGCGCTCGCTGAGAGTCACCGCCTCCGCGTCCCATGTCTCGAACAACGGGCGCACGATCCGGACGAATTCCCCGGGCGCCATACCCTGTCCGCCGAATGGCTTCGTGCTGTCGAGTCCGGCTCTCCTTGCTGCGGCCGCTACAGCGTTGGTCTGCGCGAGCATCGCCATCCGTGGCAGGTTGACGAGGTCGACACTGGAGAACCGGGCCCTCCAGATCTGCGACGACCTGCGCAACTCCTCAGCGAGGGCCTCTTCGGTAGCCTCAGCTACGGACGGTCGACCCGTCATCGTGATGTTTACATCGCCATGAATAGCCCCCGCCTGGATGGCTGGCCCATCCACCTGCCCGGAGAGCTCGTTGCTTACCTGGGACGGTTTCCGGAAAGCACCCTCTACGCCCTCTACCTGCTCCACTGCTGCCTCCCGACCTCTCTCACCCCATGCGATCGGCTATCTGACAGGCAGTAAACACCATCTTCTCGACCTGCAAGGGGCGTTCAAGGCGACCGAAATTGTCGGCCTGACGGCAGGACAGGGCCGCTCGCCGGAGCTGCGGATCAGCAGGATGCTCCAGCTCAGCGCCCCAGGCAGAGCGGGCTAACGGCAACAGCTGGCCGAGCTCGCGTCAGGGACAGGCAGTATCCCCGGTCTCAGTTCGGGTCTCATTCGCCCCCGTCCGGCCCCGGCCGGACAGGGCCATCCCGAACGCTCTGTCCCAGGTGAGGACGCCCCGGCCCTTTCCGGACCCCCACGCGAACATTTGGAAAGCGTGTTGGGGGCAACCCCTCACGAGTTCGAATCTCGTATCCTCCGCCATTGCTCTCACCGGGCAATACGTCGAAGGGCCCCGCAGCTTGCTGCGGGGCCCTTCGGCGTTCTTCCAGGTTCGTCGGTCTCATCGAGACTCGTCGGAGCCCTCCGCGCTGCTCTCGTCAGGCTCCTCGACTCTCCCTTGATCCTCGGTGGGACCGCGAGGGTGGCCACGTTCCGTGTGACGTGGCGGCATAACCCGGTGGTCGCGAGGCCGCCTACGCGGCCGGCACGCCGCTCTGCGCCGCCTTGCGGTGGCGGGCGGTCAGCCGCGAGCCGGACTCGCGGCGGGCCGCGCGGCGCAGGAGCGGAACCGCGAGGAGGAACCCGAGGACTGCCCAGGCCGTGAGGACCATGGCGACCATGGGCAGTTCCCAGGAGCCGGCCGCCTCGGCGGTCCGTGCCGAGTCCGGGAGCAGCGCCGAACGCAGGCCCTGAGCCATCCACTTGAGCGGAAAGACCGCGGCCACATGCTGGACCGGCACGGGGAGTGCGGTGATCGGGAACACCGTCCCCGAGGTGAGCAGCAGCCCCATCGTCGGCAGCATGATCAAGGCCAAGGCCTCGCGGGGGTTGGGCAGTACGGCGCCTATGGCCGCGCCGAGCGGTACGACGGCGAGCAGCCCGAGTGTGGTGACCCACAGCAGTGTCAGCCAGTCGCCCGGCCCGTGCGGCAGCGGCCCGTCCGCCAGCAGGGCCCCGGCGACCAGGAGCAGCGCCAGGGTGCCGACCGCCAGGACGACCACAAGCAGACACTTTGCGATGAGGTAGGCCGGTATCCCGCCGGGCGTGGTGCGCAGCCGCAGCAGGGTGCCCTCCTCCCGCTCGGTCACGAGGATCTGTGGCAGGTTGATCAGCCCGACCTGGAACAGCAGGTAGGCGGCGAAGCCTGCCAGCACCAGGTGGCTCATCGGGGTGCTGGTCCCGGGCACGTCGTCGCTGACGTAGGCGGCGACGAGCAACGCGACGACCACGTTGGTCAGATGGCCGGACATCTCCTTGCCGTTGCGCAGGAGGTGCCGCAGTTCGATTCCGCCGCGCTGGAGCCCTGCACGCCAGCTGTTCGTCCTGTTCGTCATGTGTGCCTCCCTCATGCGGCCGGTGCCTCCTCGTCCGCGTCCCTGTCCGTGCCGTCGGCCCCGTCCGTGCCGTCGGCCTCCCGGTGCACCATGTGCAGGTAGGTGTCCTCCAGCGTCGGACGGCGGACCTCCAGGTCGGCGATCGGTCCGTCCGCGTGCCGGTGGAGTTCCCAGACCAGCCGTGAGGGGTCCTCTGTGCGTTCGCGGCGGGGCGCCCCGTCGTCGGCCGTCCAGCGGACCTCGGCCTGGGCCGCGGCAAGCCGGGCCAGTTCCGCGGGTGTGCCACAGGCCCGGATCCGGCCGCCGACCAGCATGGCGATCCGGTCGGCGAGCCGCTCGGCCTCGGCAAGATCGTGGGTGGTGAGCAGGACGGTGACGCCATCGTCGCGGGCCAGCTGTTCGACCAGGACGTGGAACTCGTGCCGCGCCTGAGGGTCGAAGCCGGTGGTCGGCTCGTCAAGGAAAAGGAGTTCGGGGCGGCCGACGATGCCGAGCGCGACGTCGAGGCGCCGGCGCTGGCCGCCGGACAGCCGGTCCACCTGCCGGCCGGCCTGGTCGGTGAGGCCGACCAGGGCCAGCAGTTCGGCCGGGTCGCGCGGGTCGGGGTAGTAGGTCGCGAAGTGGGTCAGCAGCTCGGCGACCCGCCAGCGGCGGTGGTCTCGCCAGGACTGCAGGACCAGGCCGATCCGGGCTCGCCACGCGTCGCCGCCCCGCTCGGGGTCCGCACCGAGGACGCTCACCTCCCCGCCGGAGCGCTGCCGGAAGCCTTCCAGGATCTCGACGGTGGTGGTCTTCCCCGCACCGTTGGGCCCGAGCAGCGCGAAGACCTCGCCGCGGCGGATGTCCAGATCAATGCCGCGCAGGACGTCGACATCGCCGTACGCCATGGTCAGATCGCGTACATGGATCACGGGCCGGACGTCGGTGCGCCCGGACGTCGTCATCGGCCCGCCTCCGCGTGGGGCTGCTGTTGTGCTGCCCCGGTCGCGGGTCCGACGCCGTCGACGATGGCCCGGAGTGCCGCCACATGTCCCTCGAAGGCGGTACGACCGCGGTCCGTCAGCCGTACCTTCGTACGGCGGTTGCGGCCGCCGCCCTCCTTCTGGATCTCCAGGTATCCGGCCCCCTCCAGGGTGTGCAGCTGCTTGGAGAGCGCGGAGTCGCTGAGCGAGAGGCTGTCGCGGACGAACGCGAAGTCCGCCCACTCGGTGGCGGCGAGCAGCGCGACCACCGACAGGCGGGTGGCGGGGTGGATCAGCTCGTCGAAGCCGGCGGGGGTACTCATCGGCCCGCCTCCTCGACGGCCGCCCGTTCGCCGCCGCTCCGCACCGTGTCGGCCGCCCAGCGGTTGGCGGGACCGAGGGAGAGCAGGTACACGGCCACTGCGGCCGTGGCCTGGACGAGGCCGGCGTAGATCGGCTCCAGTGGCTCGGTCAGGTGGTCCGACAGCACGACCGTCCCGCCGACCAGCACCGCCGCCACACCGAACGCGGCCCACATACGCCCGGGGCAGCGCGTGTGGTGCAGTTGCATCCGGCTCCTGCGGCTGTTCATCACGATCAGCGCGCTCAACAGACCGACATAGGCGGCAATGAACAGTCCGACGCCCCACTGGGGCAGGTCCATGCCGACGCCGGCAAGGAACACCCACATGAGGGCGGCCGTGCCATAGGTCATGCCGCGCCCGCCGGACGCGGAGCGCTCGAACTCGTCGTACACCCGCTCCTGCGGCACTCGGATGCGCTGGAGATCCTTCCATGCCTGTTCGGCATCCATCGGCATGCTCACGACTATCGCCCTCCCGTCCCCGATAACTTTCCCATGAGGAAAGTAACTCTTGGCTTTCCTGATAGGCAAGTCGTCGGCAGCGCCCCGAGCGACCTCTGTCGTGGTGCTCTTCAGATGCTTGCGCCGCAGCGGGCGAGGGCGGCTTCGATGACTTCGCGCGCATCGCCGCGATCACCGGCCAGGCCATGCGGTGGTACGGGCCGGAGACCGGTAGATGACCACGCGCCCGGTCTCAGTTCTGTGCGTCCTCCGCCCGCACCCGGCAGCGCGGTTCAGAGGGTGAGGGACAGCCCCCTGGTCACCCGCTCCGCCGAGGCGAGCAGCCTCTCCCGTACCTGGCTGGTCCGGTACATCCGGTCCGACCGGAAGGAGATGCCGAGGGAGCCGAGCTTGTCCCCGCTGTAGACGGGCACCGCGATGCAGAGCGTGCCGAGGGAGTACTCCTCGCGGTCCATGACGACAGGGGCGGGCAGGGAGGATTCGAGCTGTCGCACGAGTTCCTCCCGCCGCGTGATCGTGCGGGGCGTGAGATCGGCGAGGTCGTGTCTGGAGAGATAGTCGCCGCGCGCCTCCTCGTCCAGCTCGCGCAGGACGCACTTGCCCAGTGCCGTGGCGTGGCCGGCGTCCTCGAATCCCACCCAGAGGTCGACCCTCGGCGTCTGCGGCCCGTCGACGATCTCCGCGACGCGGATCTCGCCCTCCTCGTAGAAGGTCAGGTAGGCGGCGGCCGACACCTCGTCCCGCAGCGTGGCGAGTGCGGGGCGGACGCGCGTGAGCAGCCCCTCGGCGTTGCTCCCCGTTTTGGGTTCGAACAGCTCGTCGCCCATGACGTACCCGTCGTCGTCCAGCTTCCTCAGGAAGCCGTCACGGGTGAGCGCGGGCAGCAGCTCGTGCACGGTGGCCGGCGGAAGCCCCGCCTCCCTCGCCAGCTGTTCCGCGGGAACGCCACCCTCGTGCGCTCCTGCCGCTTCCAGCAGGCGGAGGGCCTGCTGGACAGACGCGACTGGCGTGGGGCCTACCTGATCACCCATCCCACCAGCTTGGACCCGGTACTGCGGAGCGGCAATATGTCCCGGATCCGCCCGGTGCGGAGCGCCGGGACGCGCGCCTCAGTCCTCACCCTCCAGGTTGCCTTCCGTCTCCAGGAAGACCTGGCGCAGCGCCTCGAGCACGGCCGGGTCGGGCTTCGCCCACATGCCCCGGGACTCGGCCTCCAGGAGGCGTTCCGCGATGCCGTGGAGGGCCCAGGGGTTGGCCTGCTGGAGGAATGCGCGGTTCGTCGGATCCAGGACGTACGTCTCGGTGAGTTTGTCGTACATCCAGTCCGCGACCACGCCCGTCGTCGCGTCGTAACCGAACAGGTAGTCGACCGTGGCGGCGAGCTCGAAGGCGCCCTTGTAGCCGTGGCGGCGCATCGCCTCGATCCACTTCGGGTTGACCACCCGGGCGCGGAAGACCCGGGACGTCTCCTCGACCAGGGTGCGCGTGCGGACCGTCTCGGGGCGCGTCGAGTCGCCGATGTACGCCTCGGGGGCGGTGCCCTTCAGCGCGCGTACGGTCGCGACCATGCCGCCGTGGTACTGGAAGTAGTCGTCCGAGTCCGCGATGTCGTGCTCGCGCGTGTCGGTGTTCTTCGCGGCGACCGCGATCCGCTTGTACGCGGTCTCCATCTCGTCCCGGGCCGGGCGCCCGTCGAGCTCACGGCCGTAGGCGTAGCCGCCCCACACCGTGTAGACCTCGGCGAGGTCGGCGTCGGTGCGCCAGTCGCGGGAGTCGATGAGCTGCAGCAGCCCGGCACCGTACGTCCCCGGCCGGGAGCCGAAGATGCGGGTGGTGGCACGCCGCTCGTCGCCGTGTTCGGCCAGGTCGGCCTGGGTGTGGGCGCGTACGAAGTTCCGCTCGGCGGGCTCGTCGAGGGAGGCCGCCAGGCGTACCGCGTCGTCCAGCAGGCCGATGGTGTGCGGGAAGGCGTCGCGGAAGAAGCCGGAGATGCGCAGCGTGACGTCGATACGGGGGCGGCCCAGCTCCTCGTACGGGATCGGCTCCAGGCCCGTGACGCGGCGCGAGGCGTCGTCCCAGACCGGGCGGACGCCGAGCAGGGCGAAGGCCTCGGCGATGTCGTCGCCCGCGGTGCGCATCGCGCTCGTGCCCCACAGGGACAGGCCGACGGAGGTGGGCCATTCGCCGTTGTCGGCGCGGTAGCGCTCCAGGAGCGAGTCCGCGAGGGCCTGGCCGGTCTCCCAGGCGAGGCGGGACGGGACGGCCTTCGGGTCGACGGAGTAGAAGTTCCGGCCGGTCGGCAGGACGTTCACCAGACCGCGGAGCGGGGAACCGGACGGGCCCGCGGGGACGAACCCGCCGTTCAGCGCGTGGACGGTGTGGTCGAGCTCGTCGGTCGTGGCGGCGAGACGCGGCACGACCTCCTTGGCGGCGAAGTCGAGGATGTCGGCGACGGCGGACGGCTGTCCGGCGGCCACGTCGGCCACGGCGGCCGGATCCCAGTCCGCGTCCTCCATCGCCTGGACGAGAGCGCGGGCCTGCTCCTCGATCTCGTCGGCGGCGGTGCGCGTGGCCGCGGACTCGTCGAGGCCGAGCGCCTCGCGCAGACCGGGCAGCGACGTCGTACCGCCCCAGATCTGGCGGGCGCGCAGGACGGCGAGGACGAGGTTGACGCGGTCCTTGCCGGCCGGGGCACCGCCCAGGACGTGCAGCCCGTCGCGGATCTGGACGTCCTTGATCTCACAGAGCCAGCCGTCGAGATGCATGATGAACTCGTCGAAGCCCTCGTCCTCGGGCCGGTCCTGCAGACCCAGGTCGTGATCGAGCTTCGCGGCCTGGATCAGTGTCCAGATCTGGGCGCGGACGGCCGGGAGCTTCGCCGGGTCCATCGCGGCGATCTGCGCGTGCTCGTCCAGGAGCTGTTCGAGGCGGGCGATGTCGCCGTAGCTGTCGGCGCGTGCCATCGGCGGTACGAGGTGGTCGACCAGGGTGGCGTGCACGCGGCGCTTGGCCTGGGTGCCCTCGCCCGGGTCGTTCACCAGGAACGGGTAGACGAGCGGCAGATCTCCCAGTGCGGCGTCGGGGCCGCAGGCGGCGGACAGGCCGGCGTTCTTGCCGGGCAGCCACTCCAGGTTGCCGTGCTTGCCGAGGTGGATCATCGCGTCGGCGCCGAAACCGTTGTCGTCCGCGGACGCGGCGATCCAGCGGTAGGCGGCCAGGTAGTGGTGCGAGGGCGGCAGATCGGGGTCGTGGTAGATCGCGATCGGGTTCTCGCCGAAGCCGCGCGGAGGCTGGATGAGGATCAGCAGATTGCCGCGGCGCAGGGCGGCGAGCACGATGTCGCCCTCGGGGTTGCGGGACCGGTCGAGGAACATCTCGCCGGGGGCCGGGCCCCAGTGCCGCTCGACGGCCTCGCGGAGTTCGGCGGGCAGCGTGGCGAACCAGCGGCGGTAGTCGGCGGCGGGGATCCGGACCGGGTTGCGGGCCAGCTGCTCCTCGGTGAGCCACTCCTGGTCGTGGCCGCCGGCCTCGATCAGCGCGTAGATCAGCTCGTCGCCGTCGCCGGAGACCAGACCCGGGATCTCCTCCTCGGGCCCGAAGTCGTAGCCCTCGGCCCGGAGCCTGCGCAGCAGGGCGACGGCGCTCGCGGGGGTGTCGAGGCCGACGGCGTTGCCGATGCGGGAGTGCTTGGTCGGGTACGCGGACAGGACGAGGGCGATCCGCTTCTCGGCGGCCGGGATGTGGCGGAGCCGGGCGTGCCGTACGGCGATTCCGGCGACCCGTGCCGCACGCTCGGCGTCGGCGACGTACGCGGGCAGGCCGTCCTCGTCGATCTCCTTGAAGGAGAACGGCACCGTGATCAGGCGGCCGTCGAACTCCGGCACCGCGATCTGGGTGGCGGCGTCGAGCGGGGAGACGCCCTCGTCGTTCTCCTCCCAGGCGGCGCGGGGGCTGGTGAGGCAGAGCGCCTGGAGCACCGGGACGTCGAGGCCGGTGAGGGCGCCCGCGTCCCAGGACTCGTCGTCGCCGCCCGCGGACGCGGTGGCCGGCTTGGTGCCGCCCGCGGCGAGGACGGTGGTCACGATGGCGTCGGCGGCACGGAGTTCGTCGATGAGTTCGGGCTCGGGCGTACGGAGCGAGGCGACGTACAGCGGGAGGGCGCGGGATCCCGCGTCCTCGACGGCGGTGCAGAGCGCTTCGATGAACGCCGTGTTCCCGCTCATGTGGTGGGCGCGGTAGTACAACACCGCCACGGTGGGCCCGGTGATGCCCTCACGGGCCGTCCGCTCCAGCGGGCCCCAGGCGGGGGCGGGGGCGGGCGGCTCGAAGCCGTGGCCGGTGAGCAGCACGGTGTCGGACAGGAACCGGGCCAGCTGCTCCAGGTTGGCGGGGCCGCCGTGCGCGAGATAGGCGTGCGCCTCGGCGGCGATGCCGATGGGGACGGTGGACGCGGCCATCAGCTGGGCGTCGGGGGCCTGTTCGCCGGTCAGCACGACGACGGGACGACCGGTCGCCAGCACCTGGTCGAGGCCGTCCTGCCAGGCCCGTACGCCGCCGAGGAGGCGCACGACGACGAGGTCCGTGCCGTCCAGCAGCTCCGGGAGTTCGTCGAGGGAGAGCCGGGAGGGGTTGGCGTAGCGGTAGTTGACCGGGCCCGCGGATGCGCGGGCGCTGAGCAGGTCGGTGTCGGACGTCGACAGGAGCAGGATCATGCGGCGTCAGCCCTTCCTCGGGGTGTCCACGCCCCGGGCGGTGTCGGACGGCAGGAGTTCCTGACTCGCCCGGTCGTGGACCGGGCTCACAGTGGCGGGACCGCGCCGGAATCTCACCGGGCTTCCTCCCATGTCGCCGTCTGGCGATGGCGGGCCGAACGGACCGCCGCTAGGCATAGTAGGCGCCGGGTGGCCGGGCGTGACGGGATGCCCCTGGACGGGACTTGTCCCGGTGGCACGACGGGCCGGTTCTCGCCCTGCGGCGGCCGGGACCGGGCAACGAACCCGGCACGGCCCCGGACCGGTCGCGGTTCCGGGTCCGGCCGGTGGGTGTCCTACAGGTCACAGTCACCGTAGGGCTGTGCCGCGGTCACGGTCGGTATGCTCGCCGCCATGCCCCCATCCGCCCTCCCGCCCCGGTCTCCGGGCGGTGATGCCTGCCCCGGAACGCTGCGTCTGCACCGGGCGGACGACGGTGCGCTGGCGCGGGTCCGGCTGCCCGGTGGAGTGCTGACCGTTGCTCGGGCGAACGCTCTCGGGGAGGCCGCGGTGCGGCTGGGCGACGGTGAGTTGCATCTCACCTCGCGCGGCAATGTGCAGCTGCGCGGGCTCGCCCCGGACTGCGGTGCGGAGTTGGCCGGACTGCTGGTCAGCGCCGGGCTGCTGCCCTCCGAACGCCACGAGCGGATACGCAACGTCGTCGCTTCCCCCCTCGCGGGGCTCGACGGCCTCGGGGCCGCCGAAGTCGGAGTGTGGCTGGCCGGACTTGACCGTCTGCTGTGCGGAAGCGACCGTGCGACCGCGCTCTCCGGCCGCTTCCTGTTCGCACTCGATGACGGCCGCGGTGATGTGGATGCCCTCGGCGCCGACCTCACCCTGCTGGCCCGTGACGACGGCGACGCGATGCTGCGTGTCGGGGACACCGACACCGTCCTGCGTATCCCGGCCTCCCAAGGGCCCCGCGCCGCGCTCCTGGCCGCCGAAGCCTTTCTGGACGCCGCCCCGGACACCGGTGCCTGGCGGGTCAAGGACCTGCCGTGCGGCGCCGCCGCACTGGCCGACGACGTCGTACGGCGGTTGAGGCGAACCGGTACCGCCGTGTCGGAGGACCGCCATCCCCGCCCCCACGCATCCCTCCCGCCTGCCCTCGGCGCCGTACGCGGCGGCCGCCGCGATGTCGCGCTGTCCGTCGGCGTACCGCTGGGGCGCCTGGACCCGGACCGGTGGCGGCTCCTGTCGAGCGCCGGCGAACTGCGGCTCACCCCGTGGCGCGGCGTCGTCGTCACCGGCGTCGCACCGGATCACGCGGACGAGCTGCTCGCCGCCCTCGCGGAGGCCGGTCTGATCACCGGGCCCGGCTCGCCGTGGGCCGGGGTCGGGGCGTGCATCGGACGGCCCGGCTGCGCGAAGTCGCTGGCCGACGTGCGGGCCGAAGCGGGGGCCGCCGTCGGACCCGCGGGACGGCTGCCTGTGTACTGGTCCGGGTGCGAACGCCGCTGCGGCCATCCGCACGGGGAGTGGATCGACGTGGTCGCCACCCCGGACGGACACCGGATCTCCCATGTGACGGGGGACCGGTCGGACGCCACGGCAACGGTCCGGGACAACCCTGCCGCGCTGGCCGCCGCCGTGGCAGCGGCGCGAGGCTCTCGCACCTGACCGCGCATCACCTGTTCACCTGTGTCCGGCCGCAGGCCACAAACCCGATGAAGAAAGCGACAGCACTGTGCATCAGTACGAGAAGGACGGACCGGCGATCTACCGCCAGTCCTTCGCCACCATCCGCGCGGAGGCGGATCTGGCAGGGCTGCCCGCCGACGTGAGCCAGGTCGCCGTCCGCATGATCCATGCCTGCGGCATGGTCGACCTCGTACGCGATCTCGCCTTCTCGCCGGATGCCGTGGCCGGCGCCCGCGCGGCGCTGCGGTCCGGTGCGCCCATCCTGTGCGACGTGGCCATGGTCGCCAGCGGTGTCACCCGAAAGCGGCTGCCGGCGGACAACGACGTGGTGTGCACCCTGTCCGACCCGGCCGTCCCGGAACTGGCCGCGAAGCTCGGCACCACCCGCAGCGCCGCCGCACTGGAACTGTGGCGCGACCGCATGGAAGGGGCTGTCGTCGCCGTCGGCAACGCGCCCACCGCCCTCTTCCGGCTCCTGGAGATGATCGAGGAGGGCGCCCCGCGCCCCGCCGCCGTCATCGGTGTCCCGGTCGGCTTCATCGGCGCCGCCGAGTCCAAGGACGCGCTGGCCGCCCATCCGTCCCGCCTCGAGCACCTGATCGTGCGCGGCCGTCGCGGCGGCAGCGCCATGGCCGCGGCGGCCATCAACGCGATCGCCAGCGAGGAAGAGTGAGCGTGAGCGAGCACAAGAAGACCGGACGGCTGTACGGGGTCGGGCTCGGGCCCGGCGACCCGTCCCTGATGACCCTGCGCGCCGTGCAGGTCATCGCCGAGGCCGATGTCGTGGCGTACCACTCCGCCCGGCACGGCCGGTCCATCGCCCGTTCCATCGCGGCGCAGCACATCCGCGCCGACCACATCGAAGAGGCGCTGGTCTACCCCGTCACGACGGAGACCACCGACCACCCGGGCGGCTACCGGGGCGCGCTGGACGAGTTCTACACCGAGGCGGCGGCCCGCCTCGCGGTCCATCTCGACGCGGGGCGCACCGTCGCCGTGCTCGCCGAGGGCGACCCGCTGTTCTACGGCTCGTACCAGCACATGCACAAGCGGCTCGCGGACCGTTACGCCACCGAGGTCATCCCGGGCGTCACCTCGGTCAGCGCCGCCGCCGCCCGTCTCGGCACCCCGCTCGTCGAGGGCGAGGAGGTGCTGACGATCCTGCCGGGCACGCTGCCGGAGGAGGAGCTGACGGCACGTCTGGCGGCCACCGACTCGGCGGTGGTGATGAAACTGGGCCGCACGTTCCCTGCCGTGCGCCGTGCGTTCGAGGCGTCCGGGCGGCTCGCCGAGGCCCGTTACGTCGAGCGCGCCACCATGGCCGGGGAGCGCACCGGCGATCTGGCGGACACCGACGCGGACTCGGTGCCGTACTTCGCGGTCGCGGTGCTGCCGAGCCGGATCGACGCACCCCGCCCCGAACGGGCCGCCGGCTCCGGCGAGGTCGTCGTGGTGGGCACCGGGCCGGCCGGCCCGCTGTGGCTGACGCCCGAGACCCGCGGGGCGCTGGCCGCCGCCGACGACGTCGTCGGCTACACGACGTACCTGGACCGGGTGCCGGTACGGCCGGGGCAGCAGCGCCACGGCTCCGACAACAAGGTCGAGTCGGAACGGGCGGAGTTCGCGCTGGACCTGGCGCGGCGCGGGCGGCGGGTGGCCGTCGTGTCGGGCGGTGACCCGGGGGTCTTCGCCATGGCCACGGCCGTACTCGAGGTGGCGTCCCAGGACGCGTACACGGACATAGCGGTACGGGTGCTGCCCGGTGTGACCGCGGCCAACGCCGCCGCCGCCCGCGCGGGTGCTCCGCTGGGCCACGACTACGCCACCATCTCGCTCTCGGACCGGCTCAAGCCCTGGGAGGTCATCGCCGAGCGGCTGCGCGCCGCGGCCACGGCCGATCTGGTGATGGCGCTGTACAACCCCGGTTCACGCAGCCGGACCTGGCAGGTCGGCAAGGCCCGCGACCTGCTGCTGGAGCACCGCTCCCCGGACACACCCGTGGTGCTCGGGCGCGATGTCGGCGGCCCGGCGGAGAGTGTGCGCACGGTGCGCCTCGCCGATCTCGATCCGGCCGAGGTCGACATGCGGACGATCCTGATCGTGGGGTCCTCGCAGACCCGGTGGGTGCGGCGGGGGGACGGCCGGCAGATCGTCTGGACGCCGCGCCGCTACCCGGAGGGCTGAACGCGGTCGCGGCGGGGACGGGCGGTGGCGGGCCGCTGCCCGTCCGCTGTCGGACCCCCGTGCCACGATGGCGGACATGAGCGCTCCCGAACGCCCCATGCCCCCTTTGGACGCCGGTGAGCGGGCCTCTCTGGAGAGCTGGCTCGACTTCTACCGCGCCACGCTCGCCCAGAAGTGCGACGGCCTGACGGAGGACCAACTCCGCGAGGCGACCGCGGCACCTTCGCCGATCACCCTGCTCGGACTCGTCCAGCACCTCGCGGAGGTCGAGCGGAACTGGTTCCGCCGGGTCCTGGCCCAGGAGGACGTGCCGCCGCTCTTCACCCCCGGGGCCGATCCCGAAGCCACCGACGGCGGTTTCGACCTCGCCCACGGAGCGACGTACGAGCAGGCCCTGCCCGTCTGGCAGGCCGAGATCGGCCGGGCACGGGAGAACTGCGCCGCCCGCGCACTCGATGACACCAGCCCCTTCATGGGCGGGCAGGTCACCCTGCGCTGGATCTACACGCACATGGTCGGCGAGTACGCCCGCCACTGCGGGCACGCCGATCTCGTACGCGAACGGATCGACGGTCGTACGGGCGTCTGAGCCGGCTAGGGTCTTTCGTTTGGATCAGGCCGGGCTCGCGCGGTCCGGCACGCGAGGTCGCGCAGCCAGCCGACGGCTTCCCGGGGGGTCCCGGCCACCGGCACGCCCTCCGGTACCGGGGGCCGCCGGACGACGACCACCGGTATGCCCGCCTCGCGGGCCGCGGTGAGCTTGGGGGCGGTCGCCTCGCCGCCGCTGTCCTTCGTGACGAGGACATCGACGCGATGGCGGCGGATCAGCTCCCGCTCCCCCTCCAGCGTGAACGGCCCACGGTCCAGCAGCGTCTCCATCCGCGCCGGGTGCGGCGCGTCGGGAGCGTCCACCGAACGCATCAGGAACCAGAGCTCGTCCAGACCGGCGAATGCGGCGAGACCCATCCGGCCCGTCGTGAGGAAGACCCGTCGGCCAAGTCCCGGAAGAAGCCCGGCCGCCTCCGCCAGCGAGCCGGCCGCGTGCCACCGGTCGCCCTCCGAGGGCACCCAGCCGGGCCGGCGCAACGCCAGCAGGGGAACATGGACTGCGGTGGCGGCCTCGGCCGCGTTGAAACTGATCTTCCCGGCGAAAGGATGGGTGGCGTCGATGACCGCATCCACTCGGTGCGCCCGGAGCCAGGCGGCCATGCCGTCGGCTCCGCCGAATCCACCGATGCGCACCTCGCCGGGCGGCAGTTTCGGGCGGCCGACACGACCCGCGAGCGAGCTGGTCACCCGGGCCCCGGCGGGCAGTCCGTCCGCGGCCGCCAGGGACTCCGCGAGCAGGCGGGCCTCCGTCGTTCCGCCGAGGACGAGTACGTGCAGCGGCATCGGATCGGTCCATCCATGAGCAGTGAGGCGCAGGGCGGGCGCGCCGCCCAACTCAAGCACACCGGTCTGCGGCCCGGCTGGACGACCGGTGCATGTGCGACCGCCGCGGCCACGGCCGCGTACACCGCGCTGCTGACCGGCGAGTTCCCCGATCCCGTGACCATCACCCTGCCCCGGGGGCAGACCCCGGCCTTCGCGCTCGCGGTGGAGGAGCTCGGCGACGGCTTCGCCACGGCGGGAGTGGTCAAGGACGCGGGCGACGACCCGGACGTGACGCACGGTGCGCTGGTCAGGGCCACTGTGCGGCCGCTCCCACCGGGGACCGGAGTGGTCTTCCGGGCGGGGCCCGGCGTGGGGACGGTGACGCTCCCGGGGCTGCCGCTCGACGTAGGGGAGCCCGCGATCAACCCCGTGCCCCGCCAGATGATGCGTGACCACATGGCGCGGGTGGCGGCCGAGCACGGCGGCACCGGCGACGTCGAGATCACGGTCTCGGTGGACGACGGCGAGGAGATCGCACGTTTCACGTGGAACATTCGCCTGGGCATCCTGGGCGGCCTCTCGATCCTGGGCACGACAGGCGTCGTGGTGCCGTACTCCTGCTCGGCCTGGATCGACTCGATCCGTCGCGGGGTGGACGTCGCACGAGCGGCCGGGCACACCCATGTGGCGGGGTGCACGGGCTCGACCTCGGAGAAGACGGTGGTGACCGAGTACGGGCTGCCGGAGATCGCCCTCCTGGACATGGGGGACTTCGCGGGTGCGGTACTCAAGTACGTGCGCCGGCATCCGGTGGAGCGGCTGACGGTCTGCGGAGGGTTCGCCAAGCTGTCCAAGCTCGCCGCGGGTCACCTGGACCTGCACTCGGGCCGCTCCCAGGTCGACAAGATCTTCCTGGCCGGGCTGGCACGGCAGGGCGGGGCGAGCGAGGCGCTGGCGGCCGAGATCGAGGTCGCCAACACCGGCCTGGCCGCGCTGCAGTTGTGCGCGGCGGCCGGTGTACCGCTGGGCGACCTGGTGGCCGTGGCCGCGCGTGACCAGGCGCTGTCCGTGCTGCGGGGGGCACCCGTGGCGGTGGACGTGATCTGCATCGACCGCGCGGGGACGGTGGTGGGGCGGAGCGAGATCCGGTGACGGGAGCCGTCAGCCCCCAGCACTCGCCGGACAGGATCGGGTCAGCAGGTGTGGCGGTCCCGGGCAGGGGAGTAGAGGTGGCTGTCACGGAACTGCTCCGCACCCAGCGTCCGGCCCACCATGATCACCGCGGTCCGGATCACCCCCGCCGCCTTGACCTGCTCGGCGATGGAGTCCAGTGATCCGCGCAGGATGATCTCGTCCGGGCGCGAGGCCATGGCCACCACGGCCGCGGGGCAGTCGGCCCCGTAGTGCGGCAGCAGTTCGTCGACCACCCGGTCCACGTACCGCGCCGCGAGGTGCAGCACGATCAGCGCGCCGCTGCGGCCCAGCGTGGCCAGGTCCTCGCCCTCGGGCATCGCGGTCGCGCGCTGGGCGATCCGGGTGAGGATGACGGTCTGGCCGACCGTGGGCACCGTCAGCTCCCGCTTCAGCGCGGCGGCGGCCGCGGCGAACGCGGGCACCCCGGGCACCACGTCGTACGGCACGCCCGCCTCGTCGAGCCGCCGCATCTGCTCGTTCACCGCGCTGAAGACCGAGGGGTCGCCCGAGTGCAGCCGGGCGACGTCGTGACCGTCGCTGTGGGCGCGGACCAGTTCGGCGGTGATCTGGTCGATGTCCAGGTCGGCGGTGTCCACGAGCCGGGCGTCCGGCGGGCATTCGGCAAGCAGCTCGCGCGGCACCAGACTGCCCGCGTACAGGCAGACAGGAGAGGCGGCGAGAATGCGCGCGCCGCGCACCGTGATCAGGTCTGCGGCGCCGGGGCCCGCGCCGATGAAGTGCACGGTCATCTGTTGTCTCCTGAGGCGTGTGAGTCGGGCTGGGCTTTGCGTACGGACCACTGCGTCACGGGCATCGCCTGGCGCCACCCGGTGAACCCGCCGACCGGCACCGCGTGGGCCACCGCGAGCCGCACCAGGTCGCCGCCGTGCAGGCGGTACCGCTCGGCGAGCAGCGCCTCCGACTCCAGCGTGACCGTGTTGGCGACCAGCCGGCCGCCCGGGGGCAGCGCGTCCCAGCAGGCGTCGAGCAGGCCGGGCACGGTGAGGCCGCCGCCGATGAACACGGCGTCGGGGACGGGCAGTCCGGCAAGGGCGTCCGGCGCCCGGCCGGTGACCACGCGCAGGGCGGGGACGCCGAGCCGGTCCGCGTTGCGGGCGATGCGCCGGGCGCGCACAGGGTCGCGCTCGACGGTCACCGCGCGGCAGGACGGATGGGTCCGCAGCCATTCGACGGCGATCGATCCGGAGCCGCCGCCGATGTCCCAGAGGAGTTCACCGGGGGCGGGCGCGAGTACGCCGAGCGTGGCGGCGCGTACGTGGCGCTTCGTGAGCTGGCCGTCGTGTTCGTACGCCTCGTCGGGCAGGCCCGGCACGGCGCCGACGCGCAGGGCGTCCGGCGTGGAGCGGCACTCGACGGCGATGACGTTGAGGGGGTCGCCGGGCTCTCGCGCCCAGGTGTCCGCGGTGCCGTCCACACAGTCCTCGCGCTCGCCGCCGAGCTGTTCGAGCACCCGCATCCGGCTGGGACCGAAGCCGTGCTCCCGCAACAGGGCGGCCACGGCGGCCGGAGTGGCCGCGTCCGCGCTGAGGACGAGCAGCCGGCGCCCGTCGTACAGGGCGGCGGCCAGCCGGGCCGCGGGACGGCCCACCAGGGTGACGACCTCGGTGTCCTCCAGCGGCCAGCCGAGCCGGGCGCAGGCGTAGGAGGTCGACGACGGGTGCGGCAGGACGTGCAGCGCCCCCGGGCCGAGCTCCTCGGTGAGGGCCCGGCCGATGCCGTAGAACATGGGGTCGCCGCTGGCCAGTACGGCGATCCGGTTCCCCTCGTGGGCGGCGAGCAGGCCGCGTACGGCGGGCCGCAGGGGCGACGGCCAGGGCACGCGCCGGCCCTCGCAGCCGGGCGGGAGCAGCCGCAACTGGCGCTCACCGCCGATCAGTACCTCGGCGTCCAGGAGCGCGGAGCGTGCCGTGTCCGGCAGGCCCGCCCATCCGTCGGCACCGATGCCCACCACGCTCACGGCACGCAGGTCGGGCGAGGACTGCGGGGCGGGTGGTTCGGATGGTGCGGGGGACACGGCCGGTACCTCGGTGCTCGGGGATGACGCTGCCGAACTCTACTGTCCGGTCCGGTCCGCGGCCCGGCCAGGTCGGACGACCGGCCACCGGGATCCCCCGAGGCGCCCGGGGGGGCAGCCCCACCCCCAACCGGCCTGGTCACCCCATGCCGTTGGGGGCGCGGATCCACGAGTGTGGAGCACGTCAGCACGGAGCATCCCACCCGATGATGTCGAGGCCGCCATGACCACCAGCACCCTCCCGCGCACCACAGCACCGTCCACCGCCGACGCGCCCGTCGCGCGGGCCACGGGGGCCGCGCCCACGACGGCGTTCCGGCGCGGCCCGTTCGCCGCGGCCACGTACCGGGAGATCGGTTACGCGCTGACCTCGCTGCCGATCGCCATCGGTGGATTCGTCCTCTCCGTGACCCTGTTCTCGCTCGGCGCCGGGCTCTCCCTCACGGTGCTCGGCCTGCCTGTCCTCGCCGCCCTGCTCGCCGCGGCACGCGGCCTCGGTGCGACCGAACGGCGACGGGCGGGCGCACTGCTCGGCCTGGACGTCACCGGGCCGGCAGACATCCCCGCAGCGAAGCGGTCCGGCCGGTGGGCGGGCGTCCAGGCCCGGCTGACGGACACGGCGGGCTGGAAGGCACTGCTCTTCCAGGTCGTCATGTTTCCGTGGCGGGTGGTGAGCTTCTGCCTGACGCTGACCTTCCTGATCACCGGATGGACGGTCGCGCTCTACCCGCTGTACGCCTGGGTCTTCCCCCGTTACGTGGGCTGGCCCGGATACCAGGTCTTCGACTACACCTCGGACGGCGTCCGCCACCAGTACTACCTCTCCTCCCCCCTGCAGATCGCCGCGGCCTCCCTCCTCGGCCTCGTGATCGTCTTCCTCACACCGAAGCTCGTCCGGGCCCTCACGAACGTCGACCGCGCGGCGGTACGCGCCCTGCTCGGCCGGAACCGGGCGCGGTAGGGCGCGGCGCGCCCGCCCGCTGCCGGGCCGCACCTGCTGGGGTGATTCCGGAAAACCCCCCGCGTGGTGTCGAGAACCCGCCCGCGGCTCCGACGTCCCCTGTGAGAGCTGCCCACGAGGGGCAGCGCAGCCGCCGAGGGAGCGAATCATGAAGTACCTGGTGATGGTGCAGGGGTCCCAGGCCGACTACGAGGCGATGCGCGGCAAGGCGTCCGCGAACAGCCCGGCCTGGAACGAGAAGGACGTGAAGGCGATGTTCGCCTTCATGGAAGGAATCAGCAACGACCTCGCCGAGTCGGGTGAGATGGTGGACGGCCAAGGGCTGGTCGAACCCGCGAAGACCCGTTTCGTGAGCGCGGGCGCCGACGGACAGCCGGTGATCTCCGACGGTCCGTACGGGGAGACCAAGGAGCTCCTCGCCGGGTACTGGGTGCTCGACTGCGAGAGCCTGGAGCGGGTGACCGAGATCGCGGCACGCATCGCGCTCTGTCCGCAGCCCGAGGGCGCGCCCGAGTACCCCGTGGTGATCCGCCCGATCGACTCGGGCGGTGCCTGAGGAACCGCCTGCTCGGAGGTGACGTGTGGACCGTCGGACGACGGACGTCGAGGACCTGCTGCGCCGGCACGCGCCGCAGGTCCTCGGCGCGCTCGTGCGCCGGTACGGACACTTCGACGCCGCCGAGGACGCCGTGCAGGAAGCGCTCCTCGCGGCGGCGCAGCAGTGGCCGGAGCGGGGACTGCCGGACAACCCCCGCGGCTGGCTCATCAGGATCGCGTCCCGGCGGCTGACCGACCAGTTGCGCAGCGACTCCGCCCGGCACCGGCGCGAGAGGACGGCGGCAGCACTCACCCCGCGGGACGCGTTCACCGCCCCGCCGCCCGGGGAGAGCCGGGCGCCGTCCGAGGACGACACCCTCACCCTGCTCTTCCTGTGCTGCCACCCGGAGCTGACTCCCGCCGCCCAGGTCGCGCTCACCCTGCGCGCCGTCGGCGGCCTCACCACGGCCGAGATCGCCCGGGCCCACCTGGTGACCGAGGCGACGATGGCCCAGAGGATCAGCCGGGCCAAACAGAAGGTCCGGGGAGAGCCGTTCCGCCGGCCGGGGCCCGCCGACCGCGATCTGCGGCTCGCCGCCGTGCTGCAGGTGCTCTACCTGATCTTCAACGAGGGATACACGGCGACCTCCGGCAGTGACCTGCACCGCGCGGACCTCGCCCGCGAGGCGATCCGGCTGACCCGTTCCGTACGGGTGCTCCTGCCCAAGGAGGGCCGGGTGGCCGGCCTGCTGGCGCTGATGCTGCTCACCGAGGCCCGCAGCGCGGCCCGCAGCGGCCCGGACGGGGAGCTGATCCCGCTCGACGAGCAGGAACGCACCCGGTGGGACCGTGCAGCGATCGCGGAGGGCGCCGCCCTGGTGGAGGAGGCACTCTCCGAGGGCCCCGCGGGGTCCTACCAGCTGCAGGCGGCGATCGCGGCACTGCACTGCGAGGCGGAGCGCGCCGAGGACACCGACTGGCCGCAGATCCTCGCCCTGTACGACATCCTCGTGGCCCGCGCCCCGGACCCCATGGCCGCGCTCGGCCGCGCGGTGGCCGTGGCCATGGTGCACGGCCCCCGGGCCGGGCTGGCGGAAGTGGACGCGCTGAGCGACCGGCTGGCCGGTAACCACCGGCTGGACGCCGTACGGGCCCACCTGCTGGAGAAGGCCGGGGACCGCGAGGGGGCACGGGCCGCCTACCGGCTGGCCGCCGACCGCACGCTCAGCGCACCGGAGATCCGCTACCTGCAGATGCGCGCCGCCCGCCTGCGGCCCTGAAGCCCCGCGACCCGGCGCCCCCGGCCCTCAGCCCCGGAGCTTCCGCTCCTCGAGCCAGGCCGCGAACGTCGTCGTGCCGGTCACGTCCGGCCGGTCCGGGATCAGCGCACCCGCCCGGACAGCCCTGCCCACCGCGCCCGGCAGCGCCAACGGCACCATCCGCGCGCGGCTGCCGGTGACCGAACGCCACTGCCGGGCGAGGTCCCGGACATCGGCGGTCTCGGGTCCGGCCACCTCGATACGGCCCCGGAGCGCGGGCCCCTCGGCGGCATCGGCCACCGCCACGGCCACCTCCCCGGACGCCACGGTCCGCAGGAGCATCCTGGGCAGGACCAGCACTCCGAAGCGGGCCATCGGGGCGAACAGCCCGGCCACCAGTTCGTGGAACTGCGTCGCCCGTACCAGGGTCCAGTCCACCGGGCCCGCCTCCACCACCCGCTCCTGCGCGACCTTCGCCCTGTAGTACCCGAAGGGGACGCGCTCGCAGCCGACGATGGAGACACAGACGTGGTGGCGGACCCCGGCTGCTTCCTCGGCCGCCAGCAGGCGCCGCGAACCCTCGACGAGCGTCCGCGCCGCACCTTTCGAGGACGTGCTGTTACTGGCGTCCACCACGACGTCACAGCCTTCGAGCGCCCTGTCCAGGCCCTCCCCCGTGGTCAGGTCGACGCGGTACTCCCGCGAGCGACGGCTGAGCACCCGCACCTGGTGACCGCGCGAGCGCAGCGTGTCGACGACCCCCCGGCCCAGGGTCCCGGTTCCGCCGGCGACGGCCATGGTCAGCTTCTCGTTGGCGTTCATGCACCGAGAACGAACGGCGCTCCGGACAGGTGACATCCCCGCTCCCCGGATGCCTCCGGACTCCCCGCCCGGCATCACTGGACTCGCCGATCCCCGCCGCTCTCGCGATCATCGTAAATATGACCAAGAGCAACGACGGCATGGACTTCACGGTGCGGATCGCGCAGCAGTCCGACGCGGACGAGCTCCTCGGACGCAGTCCGCTCGCAGCCCTCGTCGGCATGCTGCTGGACCAGCAGGTCCCCATGGAGTGGGCGTTCACCGGCCCGTACACCCTGGCCGGACGCATGGGCTCGGACGACCTGGACGCGCACGAGATCGCCTCCTACGACCCGGAGGCGTTCACCGAGCTCTTCACCTCCAAACCCGCCCTGCACCGCTATCCCGGCTCGATGGCCAAGCGGGTGCAGCAACTGTGCCAGTTCCTGGTGGCGGAGTACGGCGGAGAGGCGAGCGCGGTCTGGGAGGGCGCCGGTACGGGCGCCGAGCTGCTGAAACGCCTCAACGCGCTGCCCGGGTTCGGCACCCAGAAGGCGCAGATCTTCCTGGCTCTGCTCGGCAAGCAGTTCGACGTCCGCCCGACCGGATGGCGGGAGGCGGCAGGTCCGTACGGAGAGGCGGGCTCGCACCGCTCCGTCGCCGACATCACCGGACCCGACTCGCTCGCCGAGGTGCGTGCGTACAAGCAGGAAGCGAAGGCGGCGGCCAAGGCGGCGAAGGCGACGGGACGGGCCAAGTGATCACGAACGGGCCACACAAGCGATCACAACCGGCGCCTGCGGTTCACAGATGCCGGTCCGCTCGCTAGCTTTCACGCACATCCGTTCGCATCGGAAGGACTCCTGTGCACGCAACTCGTCGCAGAGCCATGGCGGTTGTGGCCGCCACCGCCCTGGCCACACCGCTCCTCCTCGCCGCGTCCCCGCACCAGGGCCACGCACCCCACGACCCGGCCAAGGACGCCGCCAAGCTGTCGCGGACCCTGGTCAAGAACTCGTCCGCGAAGGACGCCCACCGGCACCTGGAGCAGTTCCAGGCGATAGCCGACTCGGCGGACGGCCACCGCGCGGCCGGCTCGCTGGGCCACGACGCCTCCGCCGCCTACGTCTACCGGCAGCTCCAGAAGGCCGGTTACGAGGTCGGCTACCAGGCCTTCGACTTCGTCTACACCGAGACGCTGGCCGAGAAGCTCTCCGTGGTCTCACCCACGCCCCGTGACATCTCCATCAAGGCGATGACGTACACGAAGTCCACGAAGGAGGGCGGGGTCCGCGCGGCCCTCGTCGCCGTTCCCGTCGACGACACCACCGGCTGCGAGGCGGCCGACTACGCCTCCGCGACCTTCACCGGCAAGATCGCGCTGATCAAGCGCGGCGGCTGCTCCTTCGCCGTGAAGCAGGCGGCCGCGGGTGTCGCGGGCGCGGCCGGCGCGGTGATCTACAACAACACCGAAGGCGTGCTCTCCGGCACCCTCGGGGACGTCGAGTCGGGGAAGATCCCCACCGGCGGACTCCTCCAGGCAGAGGGCGAGAAGCTCGTCGCGGACCTGGCCAAGGGCGAGGTGACGGTCGACTTCGAGATCCGTGAGTTCCAGGAGGAGCGCACCACCCGCAACGTCGTCGCGGAGACCCGCCGCGGGAACCCGGCGAAGACCGTCATGCTCGGCGCGCACCTCGACTCGGTCACCGACGGCCCCGGGATCAACGACAACGGATCGGGCTCGGCCGGCCTCCTCGAAGTCGCCCTGGAACTCGCCAAGTCCCACAAGCAGCCCGCCAACAAGGTGCGGTTCGCCTGGTGGTCGGCGGAGGAGAACGGCCTGCTGGGCTCGGAGGCGTACGTCGCGAAGCTCTCCGAGGAGCAGCGCAAACAGGTCGCGCTCTACCTCAACTTCGACATGATCGCCTCGCCGAACGGTGTGCAGTTCGTCTTCGACGGCGACAACTCCGACAACGTCGGCGAGGGCCCCGGCCCCGAGGGCTCCGCCCAACTGGAGCGTGACATCAACCGGTTCCTGGACGGGAAGGCCAAGCCCCACACCGGCACGGACTTCACCGGACGCTCCGACTACGGGCCGTTCATCGAGGTCGGCATCCCGTCCGGCGGTACGGACACGGGCGCCGAGGGCATCAAGACGGCCGACCAGGCGACGACGTTCGGCGGCACGGCCGGCATCGCGTACGACCCGTGCTACCACGCGGCCTGTGACGACCTGGACAACATCGACATGGCGCACTTCGACACCAACATCGACGTGATCGCCAACGCCGTGGGCACCTACGCCTACGACCTGCGCTCCCTGACCCGCCCGGTCCCGTCCGCCCCCACCACCGGTGAGCCCGGCAGCGGCGGCGGACTGCGCGAGGGCCACGGGCACGGCGTCACCGAGTAACCCGGACCGTTCCCTCACGCCGCAGGCGGCGAGCCCCGCTCACCGCCTGCGGCGTGACGTGCCGAAGAGCGACCGCGAGATCTCCCGCCCGACCTGCGTACCCACGCTCCGGGCCAGGGCCTTGAACATGCTGCTCCCCACCACCTGCCGGACCAGCGAGTCCTCTTCCTTCCGCTCCCCCGGCGCCGGGGCCGACTCCCCGGGCGCGCTCTTCCGCGCCTCGGGCGCCCCCGCCGCCACGGCCTCCTCCACGGCCGCGCGGTCCGCCGCGTCCCGGTCGGCCCGCCCGGACTCCTCCCGGCCGGCCGCGAGCTTCTCGTACGCGGACTCACGGTCCACGGCCTCGGCGTAACGCCCGTACAGCGAGGACCCCTTCACCGCCCGTTCCAGCGCGTCCGCCGGCACCGGCCCCATCAGTGACTGCGGTGCCCGCAGCCGGGTCGCCGCCACCGGGGTGGGCGCGCCCCTCTCGCTCAGCACGGTGATCACGGCCTCGCCCGTACCCAGCCCGGTCAGGAGCTCCTCCAGGTCGTACGGGGAGTCGGGGAAGGTCTTCACCGTCGCCCGCAGCGCCTTCGCGTCGTCCGGGGTGAACGCGCGCAACGCGTGCTGCACCCGGTTGCCGAGCTGGCCCAGCACCTCGGCGGGGACATCCTTCGGTGTCTGCGTGACGAAGAAGATGCCGACTCCTTTCGAGCGAATCAGACGCACGGTCTGTGTGATCGCTTCAAGGAACGCCTTGGACGCGTCGGCGAACAGCAGATGCGCCTCGTCGAAGAAGAAGACGAGCTCGGGCCGGTCGGGATCACCGACCTCCGGCAGGTCGTGGAAGAGGTCGGCGAGCAGCCACATGAGGAACGTCGAGAAGAGCTGCGGCTTGTCCTGTACGGCCGCCAGTTCGAGTACGGAGACCAGCCCCCGCCCGTCGGGGGCCCGCCGGAGGAACTCGGCCGTATCGAACTCCGGCTCCCCGAAGAAGTCGCCCGCGCCCTGCTGTTCGAAGGCGGTGACCGAGCGCAGGATCACCCCTGCGGTTGCCGTGGAGAGCCCGCCGATGCCCTTCAACTCGGACTTTCCGGTGTCCGAGACGAGGAAGGCGACAACGGCCCGCAGGTCCTTGAGATCGACCAGTTCCAGGCCCTTGGAGTCCGCGTAGTGGAAGATCAGCCCCAGGGACTGTTCCTGTGTGCGGTTGAGCTGGAGGACCTTGGAGAGCAGGACCGGTCCGAAGCTGGTGACCGTCGCACGCAGCGGAATGCCGGACCCGATGCCGCCGAGCGCGTAGAACTCGCTCGGGAATCCGGCCGCCGACCACTCCTGTCCGACCTGCCCGGCGCGCTCGCTCACCTTCTCGCCGGGCCGTCCGGGTGCGGAGATGCCGGAGACGTCGCCCTTGATGTCGGCGAGGAAGACCGGCACCCCGTTCGCCGACAGCTGTTCGGCGATCAGCTGGAGGGTCTTGGTCTTCCCGGTGCCCGTGGCGCCCGCCACGAGGCCGTGCCGGTTGAGCATGCCCAGAGGGATACGGATCCGCGCACCGGGAAGGGCCGCACCGTCCCAGAGGAGCGCGCCGAGTTCGAGGGCGGCACCGGAGACCGCGTACCCGGCGGCGATGTCCTGAGCCTGTTGCGGCAGTGCGCTCTCGCTCCCAGTCATGACAGCCCCTGTTCCGGTTTCCCCCGATTCATTGCGGTTTGCCAAGCATCGCAGTCCCGTCCCGTGGCTGCGCCCGGAGGTCCTTGCCCGGTAGGCTTTCCGTGTGATCTTCAAGCGCATCGGAAATGGGCGGCCATATCCTGACCACGGCCGGGAAAGCACCCGACAGTGGGCGGATGTCGCGCCGCGCCCGGTCCGCCTCGACCAGCTGGTGACCACCAAGGGCCAGCTGGACCTCGAGACCCTGCTCGCCGAGGACTCCACGTTCTACGGCGACCTGTTCGCGCACGTCGTGAAGTGGCAGGGCGACCTCTACCTCGAGGACGGGCTGCACCGCGCCGTGCGCGCCGCCCTGCAGCAGCGCCAGGTGCTGCACGCACGCGTTCTCGAACTCGGCTGACCGCGCCACTCCCACCCGTGGCCCATTTCCGGCCTTTCGAGTGCTTTTATGCACATACGGGTGCCATCTGTTGATCGTTTAGTAGGCATCATCACCAGGTCGCACTACGCTGCGCCCATGAGCATGCTGACCCCTCCCGGCATGGGCGGAAAGTACCGCATCACGGGCAACACCTACCCGCGCATGCGCCGCCCCCGTCATCGCCGCAGGCTCGTCCTGTCGGCCGTCGCTGCCGTTGCGGCCCTCGGTCTGGCCGGATGGGGCACGCTGCAGCTCATCGACGTCTTCACCGGTGGCGACGGACGGGCGAACGCGGCCGAGCGCACGAAGGCCTGCCCCTCGCCGACGGCTTCGGCACCCGCCAAGGCGCTCCCCAAACCGGCGACCATCAAGGTCAACATCTACAACGCGACGCCGCGCAGCGGGCTCGCCAAGGCCGCCGCCGACGAACTCAAGAAGCGCGGCTTCACCATCGGCAAGGTGGGCAACGCCACGGCCGCGTACGACAAGAAGGTGCCGGGCACCGCTCTGCTGCTCGGCGCCCCGAAGGCGGCCGACGGTTCCTTCCCGGTGCTCGGCACGCAGCTGCCCGGGGCCGTACAGAAGACCGACGCCCGCCGGACGGCGGACGTCGATCTGATCATCGGTACGAAGTTCACGGCGTTCAGCACGCCCGCGGCGGCCGCCTCCGCGCTCACCGCCCTGACGAAGCCCGCCCCGGCCCCGTCCACCTGCCGGTGACCGGGCGGCCGGTGACCGGACGGCCCCGTCAGTCGACGGTGCCGTACATCCGGTCGCCGGCGTCGCCGAGCCCCGGCACGATGTAGCCGTTCTCGTTGAGCCGCTCGTCGACCGAGGCGGTGACCACCGTGACCGGCGCGCCGGCCAGCTCGCGCTCCATGACCTCGACGCCCTCGGGCGCCGCGAGCAGCACGACCGCGGTGACGTCGTCCGCGCCGCGCTTGATCAGTTCCCTGATGGCCGCGACGAGCGTGCCGCCGGTGGCCAGCATCGGGTCCAGGACGTAGACCTGACGCCCCGAGAGGTCCTCGGGCATCCGCGTCGCGTACGTCTCCGCCTGGAGCGTCTCCTCGTTGCGGATCATGCCCAGGAAGCCGACCTCGGCGGTCGGGAGCAGCCGCACCATGCCGTCCAGCATGCCGAGACCGGCGCGCAGGATCGGCACGACCAGGGGCCGCGGGTACGACAGCTTCACGCCGGTCGTGGCGGTCACCGGGGTCTCGATGTCGACCTGCTCGGTCCGCACATCCCTGGTGGCCTCGTACGCGAGGAGGGTGACCAGCTCGTCGGCGAGCCGCCGGAAGGTCGGGGAGTCGGTGCGCTTGTCGCGCAGCGTGGTGAGTTTGTGCGCGACCAGCGGGTGGTCGACGACGTGGATCCGCATGCCGTCAACAGTAGCGGGGCCCCGGACGGGCTTCCCGCACGTCTGCACTGGCATCAAGCACCTGTTCGGGGGGAAGGTGGGGGCATACGGACCCAGGCTTGGGGTGGTGTGTCGATTGCCCGACGGGGAGCAGCGGAAACAGCGGCAGGCCGGACGCGACGCGCGCGACCTGCCCGACGTGCAGGAGAACGTGCAGGACGCGCAGGAGAGTGACGCGGCGCGCCGGAGGCGCCGGGTCCAGTTCCTCCGTGAGCTCCATGAGGCGAAGCAGCTCCGCGACCGGGTCCAACCGCGCCGCGCCCGCGCGGCCCGTATGCGCCAACAGATGCGGATGCGCACGTTCCGCTGGTGATCACCCGCCGTGCGGACCTCCATGCCCCTCCCCGGACGCCCGCGAGGAGACCCCCGCCGAGCGGGCACTCCCGGAACTCATGGCCGACGCAACGGTCGAAGACGTCTCGCTTCGCGCTCGTTTCTGCCACGATGCCGATTGGGCGGGGCCCAGAGCAGCCGGAAGACCGTGCTGCCCTCCCGTCGGACCGATTCACCTATGACCAGTGGGAGAGTCACGGTGTACTTCGCCGCACTGCTCGCGCGCACCGAAGACGGGTGGGAAGCGAGCGATACAGAGCTCGACGATGTGGAAACCCTGTCCGACCTGACAGATCTGGCCCGAGAGGCCTCGGTGGACGAGGACACGGTCCTGGTCTACATCGAGCAGGAGGACGCCTGGTTCGGCGTCGTCCGGGTGGACGGTGAGGAGGACCCCCGTATCTACATCTCGGACGCGTCCGCCGCCGCCCGCTCCTCGTACGGGGAGATCCTGCTCACCGATGAACTGCTCGGCCGCGAACCGGGGGCCGACGACGAGATCGCCGCACTCGAGGAACTCGTGGACCTCGACGGTACGGAGGACGGCGAACCGGACGAAGCCAAGGACAGCGCCGACGGCCGGACCGCCGCCGCTGTCGCCGACCCCGACCCCGACCTGGACCACGACCCCGACGCCGTACCGGCGGGGCCGCTCGGAGATCTCGGGGTCCTCGCCGACCTCGGACTGTCCGAGAAGCAGTTGCTGACCCTGCGCACCGACGCGCTGGTGGAGATCGCGGACGCGCTCGGCGCGGCCGAGGTCCTGGAGACCGTCCGTTAGGGTCCGCGGGTGAACGCACCACCACCCCTGCCCTCCTCACCGCCTCCCTCCGATCCCGTACGGGACCCGTGGCAGGCACCCATGCGCCATGCCCTGGACCAGGCAGCGCAGGCGGCGCTGGCCGGCGATGTGCCGGTCGGCGCCGTTGTCCTGGGTCCGGACGGCGCCCTGCTCGCCACCGGCCACAACGAGCGCGAGGCGACGGGCGACCCGACCGCGCACGCCGAGGTCCTCGCGCTGCGCCGCGCCGCAACCGCTCTCGGCGCCTGGCGGCTGACCGGCTGCACGCTGGTGGTCACCCTGGAGCCCTGCACCATGTGCGCGGGCGCCCTCGTGCAGTCCCGGATCGACCGCGTGGTCTACGGGGCACGGGACGAGAAGGCCGGCGCCGCCGGTTCGCTCTGGGACGTCGTACGGGACCGTCGGCTCAACCACCGCCCCGAGGTGATCCACGGGGTGCTGGAGGACGCCTGTGCGGCCCAGCTGACCGCCTTCTTCCGCGAGCGCTGACCCTGCCGCGCACGCGCTCGGGCCGGGCGGCGGGAATCTGATTTCGAACCATGGCCCGGGATGGTCTAAGCTCTCTCTCGGTAGCGTGTCCGAGCGGCCGAAGGAGCTCGCCTCGAAAGCGAGTGTGGGGAAACTCACCGAGGGTTCAAATCCCTCCGCTACCGCTCATACGAAGGGCCCGGCGCATTGCGCCGGGCCCTTCGGGCGTTCCTCGCGCAGGACATGACTGTGGCCCCGGCTCGGAAGCCGGGGCCACAGTCATGTCCTGCATCAGGTTCGAGGTCGGGGGAAGCGGCATCGGGGGGACAAGCCGCTTCCCCCGGTGGAAACAGGGACCAGGGGGCCCTCGCCGCGGTCAGGGGGAATCTCGCGGTGTGGACCCCGGAGAGGTCCTGTTCCTCGGCCCGCACGTTTCGGTTGCATCCGGCGGGCTCGCTTCCCATCCTGCCTCCTGGCAGAAGCCGCAGCCGGGGGCAAAGGGCCCGGATCGGAGGGTCCTTCGTCCTTAAAGGCCACATCAGTGATCGGAAACAGCCAGCGGATACGGCCAAACGTGCGGCTAGAATCACCCGACTGCACAGGTGATCGAAAGGGAGAGGCGGGGCTGTGGTGCAAGCGAAGAAGATCGCGCTCTACTTGATTGTGGTCTTCGTGCTGTACACGATCATCACGTCTCCCGCCCGGGCCGCCGACCTCGTCCAAGTCGGCTTCGAAGGCGTTTCGAGCGCCGCGCAGGGCGTGGGGGATTTCATGTCCGAGCTCGTGAAGTAGGAGAACCCCCATGATCCGCCACCTGGTCCTGTTCAAGCTGAACGACGGCGTGGAACGGGACGATCCGCGGGTCGTCGCCGGCGTACAGGCCTTCCGCGCGCTCGACGGAACGATCCCCGAGCTCGCGTTCTGGGAGTGCGCCTGGAACATCACCGACCGGCCGATCGCGTACGACTTCGCGATCAACTCGGCGGTCGCGGACGAGGACTCCCTGAAGCGCTACATCGAGCACCCGGCACATCAGGCGGCTGCCGGACAGTGGCGCAAATTCGCCACTTGGGTGATTGCCGACTACCCGTTCTGACGCGTTTCCGCCTTTCGGCCCTTCGGGCCCCTCACCTTTCAGGAGAGGGGCTTTTCGGCATGTTTAAACCGAATCGCGCTCAACACGACTTTTTCCGGTGCTTGCACACAGTGGACATGTCTTGTGATGCTATGACCGCTTTTGACGGATGAGTTGACCGTAGTTGACCGCAAAGGGGTGGCGACACCGTGCCGGCCAGTACAGCGCCTCAAGTCCCGCCCCAGAACGTCCAGACGGACGACATCCAGACCGAGACGCCTGATCCCTCCACGCCCACCAGAACCCGGGGCGCGGACACCAGGGCGCTCACCCAGGTGCTGTTCGGCCGGCTCAAGGGCCTCGAACCGGGCACCTCGGAACACCGCAGGGTGCGCGCCGCCCTGATCGAGGCGAACCTGCCCCTCGTGCGGTACGCCGCGGCCCGTTTCCGCAGCCGCAACGAGCCGATGGAGGACGTCGTCCAGGTCGGCACCATCGGTCTCATCAACGCCATCGACCGCTTCGACCCGGAACGCGGCGTCCAGTTCCCGACGTTCGCCATGCCGACCGTGGTCGGGGAGATCAAGCGCTACTTCCGCGACAACGTGCGGACCGTGCACGTCCCGCGGCGGCTGCACGAGCTCTGGGTCCAGGTCACCGGCGCCACCGAGGATCTGACGACCGCTCACGGCCGCTCCCCCACGACGGGCGAGATCGCCGAGCGGCTGAAGATCTCCGAGGACGAGGTGCTCGCCTGCATCGAGGCGGGCCGCTCCTACCACGCGACCTCCCTGGAGGCCGCCCAGGAGGGCGACGGCCTGCCGGGGCTCCTGGACCGGCTCGGCTACGAGGATCCTGCTCTCGCCGGGGTCGAACACCGTGATCTGGTACGGCATCTGCTCGTCCAGCTGCCGGAGCGCGAGCAGCGGATCCTACTGCTGCGCTACTACAACAACCTGACCCAGTCCCAGATCAGCGCCGAACTCGGTGTCTCCCAGATGCACGTGTCAAGGCTCCTGGCCAGAAGTTTTGCCCGTCTGAGATCCGCAAACAGGATCGAGGCGTAACCGGAACGGGTAGACCCTGCGGAGACCGGTTCCAGCGGCGCAAAAGCCGTACACCCCCTGTTTCCAGGGCAGTTTTGGCGCTGACTTGTCGACATGTCACTACAGCGTGTTGCCGACATGTGACATTCTGCTGGAACCGCGTTTGCCGCAGCTCTACCTCCGGTATTCAGGTGGAGGCTGCGTTCCTCCGATGGTCGTGGCCACCGCGACCGTCCGCGACCTCAAGGGGGTGGCATGTCCGCAGAACAGGGCAGCTCGAAGGTGCTCACGCTCACGAAGAGCGCACCAGCACCTGCCGTGCTCACCAGCTCATCGGAAGCCATCGACACCCGCACTCTGTCCCGCTCCCTGTTCCTGCGGCTCGCCGCACTGGGTCCCGCATCGGGTCCCGACGGAACGGACAGTCCGGAGCGGACCTATGTGCGGGACACACTCATCGAGCTCAACCTCCCGCTCGTGCGGTACGCGGCGGCGCGGTTCCGGAGCCGTAACGAACCCATGGAGGACATCGTCCAGGTCGGCACGATCGGCCTGATCAAGGCGATCGACCGGTTCGACTGCGAGCGGGGGGTGGAGTTCCCCACGTTCGCGATGCCGACCGTGGTGGGCGAGATCAAGCGCTTCTTCCGCGACACCTCGTGGTCGGTGCGGGTTCCGCGCCGGCTCCAGGAACTGCGGCTCGCGCTCACCAAGACCAGTGACGAGCTCGCCCAGAAGCTCGACCGCTCGCCGACCGTGCCCGAGCTCGCCAAGGCGCTCGGGGTCTCCGAGGAGGACGTGGTCGACGGGCTGGCCGTCGGCAACGCCTACACGGCCTCCTCGCTGGACTCCCCGTCCCCCGAGGACGACGGCGGCGAGGGCTCGCTGGCGGACCGCCTGGGGTACGAGGACGCGGCGCTGGAAGGCGTCGAGTACCGCGAGTCCCTGAAGCCGCTGCTGGCCAAACTCGCCCCGCGCGAGCGGCAGATCATCATGCTGCGCTTCTTCGCCAACATGACCCAGTCGCAGATCGGTGAGGAGGTCGGCATCTCGCAGATGCATGTCTCACGGCTGCTGACCCGGACGCTCACCCAGCTCAGGGAGGGGCTCATCGCGGACTGACCCGTACGGGTCGGTGATTGACGGCGCATCAGCCGGTCCGGCGCGTACGACGCCGGACACGCGGCTCCACCGGCCGCCGGGGCACCTTGTTCACCGCCTCGGCGGCCGCGGTGCGCCCGGGTGCCGTCCGCGGTCGACCTGTGCCCGGCAGGGCGGGCGCCGACAGGAGGCGGGCGCCGCACCGCGTGAGGACACGGCACGACGCCCCGGCCCCCCGGCGGGCAGGCCGGGGGACCGGGGCGTCACGCCGTGGGAAGTGACAGGGACGTGACCTGAGCAGGGTCCCCGTCCGCGGGGACCGCGGTCAGCCGAGCGCGAGCCAGGCGACCGCGCCGAGGACGACGACGACCGCGACGACGACCGCGATCACCCCGGCCTTCGGCCCGGAAGACGTCGCGGCAGGCTGCTGCCTGCGCTGCGGCTCGCCCTCGTCGACGAAGGCGCGGAACATCTGCGTGCTGCCCGCCGGGTCGTGAGTGCCCTCGGGGCCCGGCTGCGGGGCGTGGGGGTTGTGTGCCATGGCCCAGGACACTAGCGAACTCGGAGGTGCCGCCCAACCCCCGGGTCCACAGCGGATGATGCCCGTCCAAGCCGTCCACGGCCTCTTCACCCCTCCACCGAAGCGCTCCGCACCGCCTCCACGGGCCCGTCCGGCCGCTTCCCGCGGAGATTCCGCCGCTTCCCGTGAAGTGCGGCCCCGCTCGCACCCTGTGCCACGGAACACATCCGGCGCAGCTCACCGGCCCTGCGCTGCGGGCTTGACCGGGAGCCTACGGAGGCTTTTGCCTTCCTTTACTTCTGCAAGCCCCTTTTCGTTTGCCTGTAGCAACCAACAGCTTCTATCGTTGCCCTAAGCAACAAGATGATCCCGGGAGAAAGCTGGAGGACCGGTGGCCGCACGGAGCCAGTACGAGGAACTGGCCCGCCAGCTCAGCGCCATCGGAGCCGTCAAGAGGGGCCTCGCCCGCATCCTGCCCGCAGAGTGCCCCGGCGGTTCGGCCGCCGTGCTGACCCTGCTGTCCCGGTACGGCGAGATGCGGATCACCAGGCTCACCGAGCTTCTCGCCGTGAACATGTCGGTGACCAGCCGGCACGTGGCCCACGCCGTGGACAACGGCTGGATCGAACGGTTCCCGGACCCTGCGGACAAGCGGTCCCGCATCGTGCGGCTGACCCCCGCGGGCAACGACCTGCTGGGCGAACTGTCCAGGCGGACCACCGAAATGTTCGCCCACAACCTCCCCGACTGGTCCGACGAGGACGTCGGACAACTCAACACGTTGCTGTCCCGGCTGCGCGACAGCTTCTCCTGCCGCAGCCTCGTGGGCTGCACCCCCGGAAAGCACAGCGGCGACTGCCGCACCGGGCACTCCGACGATTCGCACACCCGTACACCTGTGTAACAGAAGCAAAGACAAGGAACTCCATGGCTACGACCACACCGACCGGTGTGCGGGGCGGCCACGCCAAGCACGGGGCATCGGACGCCCCCGACGGCACGCCGATGACACACCGCCAGATCATGGAAGCGCTCACCGGGCTGCTGCTCGGCATGTTCGTCGCGATCCTGTCGTCGACCGTCGTTTCCAACGCCCTGCCGGAGATCATTTCCGACCTCGGCGGCGGTCAGAGCGCCTACACCTGGGTCGTCACGGCCTCGCTGCTGGCCATGACCGCGACCACCCCCCTGTGGGGCAAGCTCTCCGACCTGTTCAGCAAGAAGCTGCTGGTCCAGATAGCACTGATCATCTACGTGCTCGGCTCGGTCGTGGCCGGTCTGTCGACCAGCAGCGGCATGCTCATCGCCTGCCGCGTCGTGCAGGGCATCGGAGTCGGCGGTCTCTCGGCCCTGGCCCAGATCGTGATGGCCGCGATGATCTCCCCGCGCGAGCGCGGGCGCTACAGCGGCTACCTCGGCGCGGTCTTCGCCGTCGCCACCGTGGGCGGCCCGCTGCTCGGCGGTGTCATCACCGACACCAGCTGGATGGGCTGGCGCTGGTGCTTCTACGTCGGTGTGCCGTTCGCGGTCATCGCCCTGATCGTGCTGCAGAAGACCCTGAAGCTCCCGGTCGTCAAGCGCGAGGTCAAGGTCGACTGGTCGGGCGCGTTCTTCATCAGCGCCGCCGTCTCGCTGCTGCTGCTCTGGGTGACCTTCGCGGGTGACAAGTACGACTGGGTCTCGTGGCAGACCTACACGATGCTCGCGGGCGCGGTCCTGCTCACGCTGGTCTTCGTGTTCATCGAGTCCCGTGCCAGTGAGCCGATCATCCCGCTGCGTCTCTTCCGTAACCGGACCATCACCCTGGCCTCCATCGCCTCGCTGTTCGTCGGCATCGCGATGTTCGCCGGCACCGTCTTCTTCAGCCAGTACTTCCAGCTGGCGCGCGACAAGTCGCCGACCATGTCCGGCGTCATGACCATTCCGATGATCGCCGGGCTCTTCCTCTCGTCGACGGTCTCGGGCCAGGTCATCACCAAGACGGGCCGCTGGAAGGCCTGGCTGGTCACCGGTGGCTTCCTCGTCACCGCGGGCCTCGGGATGCTGGGCACCATCCGGTACGACACCGAGTACTGGCACATCGCCGTCTTCATGTTCGTGATGGGCCTCGGCATCGGCATGATGATGCAGAACCTGGTCCTCGCCACGCAGAACCAGGTCGCTCCCGCCGACCTCGGCGCGGCCAGCTCCGTCGTCACGTTCTTCCGTTCGCTCGGTGGCGCCATCGGCGTCTCCGCGCTGGGCGCCGTCATGGCCAACCGCGTCACCCACTACGTCAAGGACGGCCTGGCCGACCTCGGCCCCCAGGGCGCCGCGTTCGGCCACGGCGGCACCGGCGGCGGGGGCATCCCCGACCTGGACAAGCTCCCCGCGCCGTTCCGCACCGTCATGGAGGTCGCCTACGGCCACGGTGTCGCCGACGTCTTCCTGTACGCCGCCCCGGCCGCACTCGTCGCGTTCATCGTGACGATCTTCATCAAGGAGGTCGCGCTGAAGACGAACGCCGGCAACGACAAGGTCCCGGCCGGCGAAGGGGCACCCGCCGCGGAGGCCACCGAGGCCACCACGGGCACCACCGCACTCGTCGCCGAGGCCACGGCCGGTGTCACCTCGGTCGAGGCCCCGGTCGTGACCGCGCAGGGAACGCCCGTACGCGGAGTGGTGCGCGGCGCCGAGGGCGCGCCTGTCGCCCGGGCAGCCGTCACGCTGATCTCGCTGGGCGGCCGGCAGCTGGGGCGCTCCGTCGCGCAGGCCGACGGCGGCTACGTACTCGACGCGCCGGGCTCCGGCAGTTACGTCCTGATCGCGTCCGCCGACGGCTTCCAGCCGCAGGCCTCCACCGTGGTCGTCGGCGAGGAGCCGCTCGCGTACGACATCCTGCTCGCCGGTACGAGCGGTCTCTCCGGGACCGTGCGGACCGAGGACGGCAGCCCGGTCCGGGGCGCGATGGTCGTCGTGACCGATGTGCGCGGCGACGTGCTGGCCACCGGCACCTCGGGCGACGCGGGCGACTTCACCTTCGGCGAGCTGATCCCCGGCACGGTGACCGTGGCCGTGACGGCCGCCGGCTTCCGTCCGCTGGCCCTGCCGGTGGAGATCGGCGGCCAGGGAGTCACCCGGGTCGACGCGGCACTGCGGGCCGGTGCGCTGGTCCAGGGTGTCGTGCGGGCCGGCTCCGGCGGGGCCCCGCTGCCCGACGCCCGGGTCACCCTCATCGACGCGGCAGGCAACGTGGTCGCGGGCTCGACGACCGGGGAGGACGGGGCGTACGCCTTCACCGACCTGGACGCGGGCGAGTACTCGGTCATCGCGACCGGTTACCCGCCGGTGGCCACCGCACTGACCGTGACGGGTGCCGGGGCCGACGGCCACGACATCGAGCTCGCCCACCCCGGCGAGTAGACACACGGAAGATCCACAAAGACCCCTGGCGGAACAGCGCTTCGAGCGGAGAGGCTGTGCGCGCCGGCGGAAACGGGCCCCGTGGTGGGGACGGCAGGCAGGGGACGGCCTGCCGTCCCCGCCCCGGGGCCCGACTCATTGAGTCACTGAGCAACTGAGTGATGGAGCAAGGAGAGAGCACAGATGGGACTTCGCGCACAGGTACGGACGCGGGACGGCTGGGCGGTCCAGCACGCGGTCATCACGGTGACCGACATGACGGGCGCCCAGGTGCTCCGGGCCGCCGCCGACGAGAACGGTTCCGTCCGCACCGACGACCGTCTGCAGGCCGGTGCGTACACGGTGATCGTCACAGCGGTCGGCTACGCACCCGCCGCCTCCACCGCCCTTGTCACGGCCAGTGGCCGGGTCGAGGCCGGCACCGTGGTGCTCACCCGGCAGGGCGGTGTGGAGCTGCCGCCGCCGGGCACCTGGTCGCTGGACCCGGTGCACTCCTCGGTGGCCGCGGTCGCGCAGCACCTGGGAATCTCCAGCGTGCACGGCCGGTTCACCGAGTTCGGCGGCCGGATCGAGATCGCACAGGACGTCCAGCGCTCCCGGGTGGAGGCCTTCATCACCCCGGCCAGCATCGACACGGGCAACGGCATGCGCGACAAGCACCTGCGCTCGCCCGACTTCCTGGACGTGGAGCGGTTCCCGGAGATCACCTACCGCTCGCGCGCCCTGACCCCGGCGGGACCGGACCGCTGGACGGTCGACGGCGTGCTCACCATGCACGGCGTGGCCCGCGACGTCGACCTGGACCTCAGCTACCTCGGCACCGGCCCCGACCCGTGGGGCGGGGTACGGGCGGCCTTCCACGCAACGGCCGAACTGCGCCGCGAGGACTTCGCCATGAACTACAACCAAGTGGTGCAGGCGGGCATCTCCGCGATCGGTACGACGCTGCGGGTGGAGCTGGACATCCAGGCCGTGCAGGGGGAATCCGTACCGGCATAGGGTTGGCCGTATGGCACCGAACATCGCGACCAACACCACCGTGGAGCTCGCCGGACTGCTGGACTTCGTACGGCCGCGGCACCGGGCGATCCTGCTGACCACCCGGGCCGACGGCCGCCCCCAGGGCTCCCCGCTGACCTGCGGCGTCGACGACGCGGGCCGGATCGTCGTCTCGACCTACCCCGAACGGGCCAAGACCCGCAACGCCAAGCGGGACGAGCGGGTCAGCGTGATCGTCCTGTCGGACGAGTGGAACGGCCCGTGGGTACAGATCGACGGCTCGGCCGAGGTGATCGACTCACCGGAGTCGGTCGAGCCGCTCGTCGAGTACTTCCGGAACATCTCCGGTGAGCACCCGGACTGGGACGAGTACCGGGCGGCGATGGTGAAGCAGGGGAAGTCCCTCATCCGGATCACCCCGGAGCGCTGGGGCCCGGTCGCCACCGGCGGTTTCCCCGCCCATCTGGCCACCGGCGGCTGACGCGCCCCGTGATGTCCCCGCCGATGCCCCGCCCCGACCTGCTCGCGCGGGCCGAGCTCCTGGTCCCGCCCTCCCTCGACGCGTCCGTGGTCGGGGAACTGGAGCGGATCACCGGGCGCCCGGCGGGACGCGCGTCCGGTACCGCGCCCGAGGGGCCGTTCCTGTACGTGGGCGACACGCTGCCCCGAGACGTGCGCACCGGACAGCTGCTGTGGTTCCACAGCGTCAACGCGGGTACGGACGCACTGCTGGCCGCCGGACCGTGGCCGGAAGGGGCGCTGCTGACCCGGACCGTGGGCAGGATGGGGGAGCGGATCGCGCAGTACGTGCTGGCCTGGGTGCTCGCCGAATGCCAGTCCGTCCCGGAGCACACGGCACAGCACACCGCGGCCCGGTGGCGTCGCATCCCGTCCGAACTCGCCGCCGGTCGGACCGCCGTCGTCCACGGCACCGGTCGCATCGGCTCCGCCGTCGCCGGTCTGCTGAGGGCGTGTTCACTGCGCACGGTGGGCGTCTGCCGCACGCCCCGTGGCCTGCCGCCGGGCTTCGACGACGTGGTCGCGGCCGGCGGGGACGAGGAGAGGGCCGCGCTGGCCGAAGCCCGGTGGGTGGTGTCCGCGCTCCCGCTGACGTCCGCCACGGAGCGGTTCTTCGACGGCGCACGGTTCACCGCGATGAAGGGCGCCTCCTTCGTCAACATCGGCCGGGGCGCCTGCGTGGACATGGCGGCACTGGAGGCCGCCCTGCGTGCCGGGACGGTGCGACGGGCCGTCCTCGACGTGCTGCCCGACGAGCCCGCGGGCCCCGGCGACACCGCCTGGAAGCTGCCGCGCACGGTGATCACCTCGCACTCGGCGGGCATCACGGCCGACGAGGACGTCGTCACGGACTTCGCGGCCTGCTGGGAGGCGGTGGCCGGGGGGCGCCGTCCCGCACTCGCCGTGGACACGGGGCGCGGGTACTGACGCCGCGGAGCTACTGGCGGACCGCCCGCTCGCGCATCGCTTCGATGCCCGCGACCAGAAGGTCCAGCGCGAACGTGAAGTCCCGCTCACGCATCTCCTCGACGGTGTCCCCGCCGCGCGCCTCCATGGCGGCTTCCGAGCTCTGCACGATGTGCTGGTGCTCCGGACGGGAGCGGATCGTGCTCATGGCCTGCTGGAAGTACGCGTCCTGGCTCAACCCGGCCTGCGCCGAACGCTGCAGGAAATGGCCCTCGATGGTGCCGAACCCGTAGACGAACTGGAAGACGGCGGACGTCGCACCCGTCTGGTGCTCCAGGGGCAGTCCGGTGGCCCGGACGACGTCCTGGACCGCGTACGAGAACAGCATCGAGTGCGGGCCGATGTTCAGGAAGTTCCCGGCGAGTGCCGAGGCCCACGGGTGCGCCACCAGCATCTGCCGGTAGCTGGTGGCCAGTTCGCGCAGCCGCTCGCGCCAGCCCGTGTCCTCCCGGGGCGGCGCGATCTCCCCGAAGACGGTGTCCAGGGCCAGTTCCAGCAGGTCGTCCTTGGTGTCGACGTACCAGTAGAGGGACATCGCCGTGACGTCGAGATCGGCGGCGAGGCGGCGCATGGAGAACTTGGCGAGGCCCTCGGAGTCCAGCAGCCGTACGCTCGCCGCGGTGATCCTGTCCCGGTCGAGGCCGGCCGGCTGATCCGTCCTGCGGCCGCGCGAAGGGGTTCGCCGGTCCAGCCACACGCTGATCCGTACAGGGTTGTTCGCACCGTCCGCCGCGGACCCCATGACGCACTCTCCTCGACTCACGACGGTACGGACTGCCCTGGGTGTCCGTCTCAACGGGCTGCCGTACGGAGCGGATGACACCCTCCGTACGGCACTCCGTCCGATGCTATGCCCGCTCCGGTGCCCGCTGCTCGGGCCGAGGGTCCTCGGTGGGCTCCGCCTCCTCCGCGCGCTCCGCCCGGCGCAGCAGTACGGCGGCCAGCAGGCCGCCCGCCAGAACCGCCACCGCACCGACCAGCTGACTGGCCTCCAGGCCCGAGGCGAAGGCATCGGTGATCCGCTGCCGTTCCCCCTCGCCGTCGGCGGCGGCGAGCGCCGCGGGCAGGGAGGCCGCCCCGACGGCCGCCGGTACGAGAGCGGCGAACCGGGAGTTCAGTACGGCCCCGAGCACGGCGACCCCGAGCCCGTTGCCGAACTCGGCGAGCGTGCCGTTGACCCCGGCCCCGACGCCCGCCTTCTCCGGCGGGATGGCGCTCATGATCGCGTTGGCCATGGCGGGCATGGCGAGCGCGATACCGGCGCCCATGACGACCAGACCGAGCAGCATGCCGCCGTACCCCTGGCGGCCGAGCAGGGCGATGGCCCCGAGCCCGGCGGCCAGCAGGCTCATCCCGGCGGCGATGGTGGCGGGCGTCCCCATCCTCGGGACGAGGCGGGCGCCGAGCCCGGTGAGGTTGAGGGCCACCACGGTGAGTGCGAGCGGTGCCGTGCGCAGACCGGCCTCCAGCGGCCCGTACCCGAGCACGAACTGGAGGTGCTGGGTGAGCAGGAAGAGCGAACCGCCCATCCCGAAGGCGACCAGGATCGCCCCCGCGACCGCGCCGATGAACTTCTGGTTCCGGAAGAAGTGCATGTCCAGCATCGGGTACGGGATGTGGAGCTCCCACAGGACGAATCCGGTGAGCACGGCGACGCCCGTGAAGGCGGTCAGCAGGACCTGCCCGGAGCCCCAGCCGTGTTCCGGTCCGGAGATGATCGCGTACACGACGGCGGCCATGCCGATGGTGGAGAGCAGGGCGCCGAGCAGGTCCGGGCGGTCGCCCCGGGGGTTCTTGGACTCGGGGACGAGCCGGACGACGGCGATCACGCCGATGACCGCCACGGGGATGTTGACCAGGAAGATCGCGCCCCACCAGAAGTGGTCGAGCATGACGCCGCCGACGAGCGGACCGACGGCGAAGCCCAGGGAGTTGACGGTGGACCAGATGCCGATCGCCTTGACGCGTTCGGTGTCGTCGAAGATCTGCACGACGACGGCCAGGGTGGTGGTGATCAGCAGGGCGCCGCCGATGCCCATCCCGGCACGTGCGGCGATCAGCTGCCCGGAGGACTGGGCGAGCCCCGCCGCCAGGGAGCCGATGCCGAACAGCACGAGGCCGGCGACGAGCATCTTCTTGCGGCCGTAGCGGTCGGAGGCGCTGCCCGCCGTGAGCAGCAGGCCCGACTGGACGAGCGAGTAGGCGTTGATCATCCACTGCACATCGGCGGTGGACGCGTTCAGCTCCGTGGTGAGGGAGGGGATCGCGACGTTCAGGACGGTGTTGTCGAGCAGCACGGTGAGCTGGGCGAGACAGATGACGCCGAGGATCAGCCAGCGCTGCGGATGGCCTCCCCGGGAGGCGAGATCGTTCTGCTCGGCGGCGGTCGCCGTCATGCGGGCTCCTGGTTTCCGGTGCGCTTGTACGGTGTATGGGACTGCAGCGTTGTACACCGTAAGGCACTTCCCGTACGGCGTACAACTCGTTTGCGCGCGGCCTCGGGGCGGGTAGCCCTGTCGACGCAGACCTGACAAGTGCCGAGCGGATCCGAGTGGAGTGACATGTACTTGCGTCGTCGTACGGTGGGCGTTCTGATCGCTGCGGGCCTGTCGGTGGCCGCGCTCGCGCCGCCCGCGGGAGCCGCCGAGGAGGGACGCGCGATCCCGCTCCGCGTCGCGACGTACAACATCCATGCCGGTGCGGGCATGGACCAGGTCTTCGACCTGGACCGTCAGACCGCCCAGCTGCGCGCGCTGGACGCCGATGTGATCGGCCTCCAGGAAGTCGACGCGCACTGGGGTGCCCGGAGCGAGTGGCGGGACCTCGCGGGCGAGCTCGCGCGTCGGCTGCACATGCGGGTGGCGTTCGCGCCGATCTACAGCCTCGACCCGGTGACACCCGGCGAACCCCGGCGCGAGTACGGGGTGGCGGTGCTGTCCCGGTACCGGATCATCAGCGCCGAGAACCACGAGATCACGAGGCTCTCGACCCAGGACCCGAACCCGGTACCCGCGCCCGCGCCGGGCTTCGCCGAGGCCGTGCTGCGGGTCCAGGGGCTGCCCGTGCACGTGTACGTGACGCACCTGGACTACCGGCCCGACCCGTCCGTGCGCATCGCCCAGGTCGCCGACACCCGGCGCATCATGGCCGAGGACCGGGGCGCCCGGCAGATCCTCCTGGGCGATTTCAACGCGGAGCCGGACGCGCCGGAACTGGCCCCTCTCTGGCAGGAGCTGACGGACGCCGATCCCGGGGCGCCGACCTTCCCGGCGCAGGATCCGGTGAAACGGATCGACTTCGTGGCGGTGTCGAAGTCCGGTGCCGGGGCCGTGCGGGTACGCGACGGGGCGGTGGCCGAGACGCTCGCCTCGGACCACCGCCCTGTTGTCGCCGATCTCGAACTGCCGCGTCAGCTGCCGCTCTCCGGCTGAGTGAGGTCGTAGAAGGTCGCGCTGCCGGCCGTGACCTCCTGGAAGTTCGCCTCGACCCACGTCGAGATCTGGGACGAGGCGCCGCTGCCGCCCATGCCGCCGCCACCGCCGCCCGAACCGCTCGAGACGAAGTAGTGGATCTTCCCGTCCTCGACGTACTTCTTGAACTGCGCGAGCGTCGGGGACGGGTCGCTGCCGTTGAAGCCGCCGATCGCCATCACCGGGTCACCGGTGGCGAGCTGGTAACTCGCGGCGTTCTGCGAACCGATGGCGGCTGCGGCCCAGGTGTAGTCGTCGGCGTCCTTCTCCAGGAGCTTCTTGGCCTCGGCGCCGACGGTCGAACCGCCCAGCAGACCGCCCATGCCGCCGCCACCGCCCCTGCCGCCCTCGCCCGTGGCACCGCCGGGCATCCCGCCCTGCGGGCTGCCGGTCTGCCCCTGCTGCCCCTGGCCCTGCTGGCCCTGACCCGGCCGGCCGCCGCCCGGGAAGCCGCCGCCCTGGGCGTTGCCCGGAGCCTGACCGCCCTGCTGCGTGCCCTGACCGGGAGGCGTCCCGCCACCGGGGCCACCGCCGGTACCGCCGCCGGTACCGCCGTCGCCACCACCGGGGCCGCCGCCCCGGCCGCCACCACCACCGGGGCCGCCCATGCTCGCGCCCGCCGGTCCGGCGGTGACGATCGAGCCCTGGTGCCCGGTGTTCAGCGTGCTGACGGTGTACGCCGTCGGCCCGGCCAGCGACGCGGCCAGACCCAGCCCCACCACGGAGAGGGCGAGTACGCGCCCCAGCCGTGCGGCGAGCAGCAGCCCCACCGCCCCCACCAGCCCGCCGATCAGGACGGCCCAGCGCAGCCACGGGACGTAGTCCGGGGTGCGCCCCAGCAGGACGTACGACCAGAGGGCCGTCACCGCGACGGTCCCGCCGAGCGCGGCGCCGGCCCACCACCGGGCCCGCTCCTCCCACAGGACGGTGGCGCCCATGCCGACCAGCGCCGCGACGTAGGGCGCCAGGGCAACGGTGTAGTACTGGTGGAAGATGCCGGCCATGAAGCTGAAGACGAACGCCGTCATCAGCAGCGAGCCGCCCCAGGCGAGGAATGCCGCACGGGCCGTGTCGGTCCGCTTCGCACGCCAGGTCAGCCAGATGCCCGCGACCAGCAGGAGCAGCGCCGCCGGCAGCAGCCAGGCGATCTGGCTGCCGATCTCGGAGTTGAACATCCGGCCGATGCCGGTCTCACCCCAGCCGCCGCCCTGGCCTCCGCCGCCGCCACCGACGCTTCCGGTCTCCTCGCCGTTGATCCGGCCCAGTCCGTTGTAGCCAAAGGTGAGTTCGAGGAAGGAGTTGTTCTGCGAGCCGCCGATGTAGGGGCGGGAGGAAGCGGGCCACAGCTCGACGATCGCCACCCACCAGCCGCCCGCGACGGCCATGGCGAGGGCGGACAGGCCCAGCTGGCCGAAGCGCCTGCGTACGGACACGGGTGCGAACACCGCGTACAGGACCGCCAGCGGCGGCAGGATCAGGAACGCCTGCAGGGTCTTCGACAGGAACGCGAGACCGACCGCGACGCCCGCCCAGACCAGCCACTTCGTCCGGCCGCCCTCCAGGGCGCGCAGCACGCAGTACACGGTGACGGTCATCAGCAGCGCGAGCAGCGCGTCCGGGTTGTTGAAGCGGAACATCAGCGCGGCAACCGGGGTCAGGGCGAAGACCGCCATCGTGATCAGCCCGGCGGCGGCGCTGAACCTGCGGCGCACCGCCGCGTACAGGACACCGGCCGTGGCCACGCCCATCAGGACCTGGGGCACGAGGATCGCCCAGGAGTGGAGGCCGAAGATCCGTACCGACAGGGCCATCGGCCAGAGCGTGGCCGGGGGCTTGTCGACGGTGATGGCGTTCGCGGAGTCCAGCGAACCGAAGAAGAACGCCTTCCAGCTCTGGCTGCCGGCCTGCACGGCGGCGGAGTAGAAGGAGTTGGCGTATCCGGAGGCGCCGAGATTCCACAGGTACGCGAGCGTGATCACCAGGAGCATGCCGAGGAAGGCGGGCCGTGCCCAGCGCGGATCCTCGGGCCGGCCCTGCCGGATGCGCCGCACGAGCGGCTCCTTCGGGCGGCCGTGCCCCTGCCGTGCGGCCGACGCCGACGGTGGCGCGAACGGCCCGGGGGTGTCCGGCGGGGCCGGGAGGTGGTCGGGGTGCGTGGCGGTCATCGGACGTTCCTCAGTTCGTGTGCGGGAGCCTTGGGGGCGTCCTGGTGGTCCGTGCGCCGGTCCGGGAAGACCCAGGCGCGGAAGAGCAGAAACCGCAGCACCGTCGCCGCGAGGTTGGCCGCGATCAGCACGGCGAGTTCCGTGCCGTGCGAGGGCGCTCCGGACGTCGTGCCCAGCGCGGCGAGCGAGCCGCTGGTGAGCGCGAGCCCGATGGCGAAGACGACGAGCCCCTGAGCCTGGTGGCGTACCGCGCCGCCCCGGCCGCGCACCCCGAAGGTGAGCCTCCGGTTCGCTGCCGTATTGGCGACGGCGGACACCAGAAGTGCGGCCCCGTTGGCGAACTGCGGCCCGACACCCTGCCGGAAGAGGGAGTACAGGACGAGGTAGAACAGCGTGGACAGCCCGCCCACGACACAGAAGCCGACCAGCTGCCGTGCCAGGCCGCCCGGCACCCCGGGCAGGGCCCGGTCGCGCGGGTCGTCCCCGAACGGCCGTGCCAGCCGGTCCAGCGGCAGCGCGCCGACGGCCAGCGCCCGGCCCACCCGCCAGACCCCCTTGAGGTCCTCGGTCGCCGTCCTCACGATCTGCACCGTGGAGTCCGGGTCGTCGACCCAGTCGACCGGCACCTCGTGGATGCGCAGCCCGGCCCGCTCGGCGAGCACCAGCATCTCGGTGTCGAAGAACCACCCGGTGTCCTCGACCATGGGCAGCAGCCGCTGCGCGACCTCGCGCCGGATCGCCTTGAAGCCGCACTGCGCGTCGCTGAACCGGGCGGCCAGCGAGGAGCGCAGGATCAGGTTGTAGGCCCGCGAGATGAACTCCCGCTTCGAGCCGCGCACCACGCGCGAACTGCGCGCGAGACGCGAACCGATGGCCAGGTCCGAGTGGCCGGAGATCAGCGGGGCGACGAGCGGCAGGAGGGCGTTGAGGTCCGTCGAGAGGTCGACGTCCATGTAGGCGAGGACCGGGGAGTCCGAGTGGGACCACACGGTGCGCAGTGCCCGCCCCCGGCCCTTCTCCTCCAGCCGGTACGACCGCACCTCCGGGATCAGCGCCGCGAGCCGCGCCGCCACCTGGGGCGTGCGGTCGGTGCTCGCGTTGTCCGCGACGGTGATCCGGAAGCGGTACGGGAACGTGCGCGCCAGATGGTCGTGCAGGCGCAGCACACAGGTCTCGAGGTCCTTCTCCTCGTTGTGGACGGGGACCACCACGTCGAGTACGGGAGCACCGGCCGCGTCGACCGCTGCGGCCAGGAGATGCTCCCGGGCCGGCAAGGTGCTCCAAGGGGTGTCGGTTCGCATGACACGACACTCGCCAACCGCGCTGTCACACCCTTGTGGTGAGCCTGTGGTCCGGCTGTGAGCCGCCCGCCGGGCCGCCCTCGTACACCGCGTCCGCGGGCAGATGGACGGCGAAGACCGTGTTCCCCGGCACCGACCGCACCTCGGCCCGGCCGCCGTGCGCGGCCACGACCGCCTGCACGATGGCGAGCCCCAGTCCCGTCGAGCCGGCGTTCCGGGAGCGCGAGGCGTCGCCGCGCGCGAACCTCTCGAAGACGTGCGGCTGCAGCCCGGCCGGGATGCCGGGCCCGTTGTCCTCGACCTCCAACGTCACCCACGGCAGGTCCCTGCGTGCTTCCCGCACGCGGACGGTGACCGTGGTCCCCGGCGGGGTGTGCGTACGGGCGTTCGCCAGCAGGTTGACCAGCACCTGCTGGATCCTGGTCGGATCGGCGCGTACGGTCGCGGGCACCTCGGGCAGTTCCAGCCGCCAGTGGTGCGTGGGCCCCGCCATGGCCCCGGCGGTCCGTCCCCCGTCCCCGGCGGTCCGGCCGGCGACGCCCGCGTCGCTCACCGCGTCGACGACGAGCGGCGACAGATCGGTGCTCTCGTACGAGAGCGGCCGGCCCGCGTCGAGCCGGGCCAGGAGCAGCAGGTCCTCCACCATGCCCGTCATCCGTTCCGCCTCGGACTCGATGCGTCCCAGTGCGTGGCGGGTGTCGGGACCGGCGTACTCCCGTCCCCGCCGGGTGAGTTCGGCGTACCCGCGGATCGAGGCGAGCGGGGTCCGCAGCTCGTGGCTGGCGTCCGCGACGAACTGCCGCACCCGCATCTCGCTCTTCTGCCGCGCGTCCAGGGCCGAACCGACGTGGCCCAGCATCCGGTTGAGGGCCGAACCGACCTGGCCGACCTCCGTACGCGGATCGGCCTCGGCGTCCGGCACCCGTTCGAGCAGGGCGACCTCACCGCTGTGCAGGGGGAGTTCGGAGACCCGGGTCGCGGTGGCCGCCACCCGGCGCAGCGGACGCAGGGCGACACCGACCATCGCGGCACCCGCGATTCCGGCGGCGACGAGTCCCGCCCCGGTGACACAGACCTCGACGAGGATCAGGGTGGTGAGGGCGCCGCTCACCTCGCCGGTGGGAATGCCGACGAGGACGGTCGAACCGTCGTCCTTGGGAACGGCCTTCACGCGGTAGCCGCCGAGACCGGGAAGCTCGACGTCGTGCACCGCGTCGTCCGCGGGCACACCGGCCGCCTCCAGGGCATCCCCCTGCGCGGCGGTCAGCGGCTCCAGGTTCTGCTGCACGTCGAGCCCGCTGTCCCCCCTCACGGAGATCTGCGAATCGGTGACGGACCCGTCCACGGAGACGGCACCGAACGTGTCGAAGGGCTGGCCGCCCATGCCGACGAAGTCGAGCGGTTCCTTGTTCTGCAGCCCGCCCGGTACGGGCGCTCCGCCGGCCGGCGGACGGTCGTCGGCCCGCTTCGCGATGTCGGTCAGCTGGGCGTCCAGCTTTCCGTACATGTAGCTGTGGAAGGCGATGGTGGTGACCGATCCGATCACGGCGGCGACGACCGCGATGAGTGTCACCGCGTACACGACGAGCCGGGTGCGCAGGGTCCACGGCCGCCGCGCGCGCCGACGGTTCCCGCTCACGGGGCTACTCACCGGGCTTGATCAGGTATCCCGCCCCGCGCCGGGTGTGGATCATCGGGGTACGGCCCGCGTCGATCTTCTTGCGGAGGTACGAGATGTACAGCTCGACGACATTCGCCTGGCCGCCGAAGTCGTAGTTCCACACCCGGTCCAGGATCTGCGCCTTGCTCAGCACCCGGCGCGGATTGCGCATCAGGAACCGCAGCAGTTCGAACTCGGTGGCCGTCAGGTGGATCGAGTCCTCACCCCGGCTCACCTCGTGGCTGTCCTCGTCCAGCAGCAGATCCCCGACGACGAGCGTCGACTCGCTGCGGGCCGCGGTGGCCGTGCCCGAGCGGCGGATCAGACCGCGCAGCCGGGCCACGACCTCCTCCAGGCTGAACGGCTTGGTGACGTAGTCGTCGCCGCCCGCCGTGAGCCCCGCGATCCGGTCCTCCACCGAGTCGCGCGCGGTCAGGAACAGCACCGGTACGTCGGAGTGCTCCCGCCGCAGCCGGCTGAGCACGGCGAGCCCGTCCATGTCGGGCAGCATCACATCGAGAACCACGGCGTCGGGGCGGAAGTCACGCGCCGTACGGACGGCGCCCGCGCCGTCCCCGGCGCTTCGCACGTCCCAGCCCTCGTACCGCAGGGCCATGGAGAGCAGCTCGGCAAGAGGAGCCTCGTCGTCCACGACCAGTACGCGGACGGGATTGCGGTCCGGCCTGAGCAGTTCGGTACGCCCCTGGGGCGAGGTCGTCGTCATGGCCCCAGCCTGTGAGACGGCCGTGAGAGAGGCCTTTCCCCTCCCTGTGAATTCCCTGAGAATGCCTCTTCTCAGGCGAACATGGCGCTCGCGTTCCCGTGGCAGACGGCCCGCAGCCACGCATCGCCCAGCCCCAGCCGCTCCAGCGCGTGCAGCTGGTGGGCGTACGGATACGGAATGTTCGGGAAGTCCGTGCCCAGCAGGATCCGGTCCCCCAGATCCGCGAGCATTCCGCGTTCCGCGGCAGGGAAGGGCGTGAGGTCCTCGCTGAAGTCCGTGAACACCATCGTCGTATCGAGCCGCACCCCCGGGTACGCCGCCGCCAGCGCCAGGAACTCCGCGTACTCGGGCATCCCCATGTGCGCCACCACCAGTCGCAGCCGGGGATGACGGGACAGCAGCCGTCCGACCGGCTCGGGACCGGTGTGCGCGCCGGGCGCCGGCCCGGACCCGCAGTGCATCACCACAGGGATCCCGGCCTCCGCCAGCAGTCCCCAGACGGGCTCCAGCAGCGGGTCGTTCGGGTCGTACGCGCCGACCTGGATGTGCGACTTGAAGACCCGGGCGCCCGCCTCGACCGCCTCGCGCACATAGCCCTCCACGCCCTCCTCCGGGAAGAAGGTCGCGGTGTGCAGACAGTCCGGCACCCTTCCCGCGAAGTCGGCCGCCCAGCCGTTGAGCCACGCCGCCATCCCGGCCTTGTGCGGGTAGAGCATCGAGGTGAACCGCAGCACTCCGAACGAGCGCAGCAGCGCGAGGCGTTCCTCCTCGTCGTGCCGGTAGGCGATCGGCCACTCGAGACCGGTCAGCGGGCCGGCCGAGTCGAAGTACGCCCACACCTTGCGGAGCACCTGCTCCGGCATGAAGTGCGTATGGACGTCGATGATCCCGGGCAGTCCGAGCCGCTCCCAGAACCGCACCACATCGTCACGGTCACTGTCGCCGCTCATCCGCCCCGCCTTCCTCGTCGGTACGTCGCGACGATCTCAGAACAGCCCGTCCTGCACCCCACCGCCCCCCACGGCGACGACCGGCACGCTCAGCCCCGCCCGCGCGTCGGCCCCCACCAGCACCCAGCCGGTGATCAGCCGGGTGTCCGCCACGACGACCCCGTCCGCCGGGGTCGCCAGATACAGATCGGGCCCGGCCGCCGCCACCAGCCGCCCGGCCACCACCCCGCCGTCCACCAGGCCGGTCACCACCCGGGCCACCGCCCCCACCGCGTCGAGTCCGAAGACCCCGGCGTGGTCGACGGCCTCGAACGGCAGCCGCTCCAGCGCCTCGGGCCACCCGCTCCCCTCCAGCCCGGCGGCACGCCCGTACAACATCTCGACCTCGGCGGCCCGTTCCGCCGCCACCGGCAGCTCGCCCCGCACAACACGCTTGCGTGCGTACGGGATCCGGTCGGGCACCCCGAGCGCCGAGCGCAGCAGCTCCTCCGTACGCCGGGCGGCCATCAGGGGCCCTCGCCCCAGCCAGGTGAACACCACGGCACCCTGCTCCCGGAGCCTCGCCGCGTCCCGGGACTCACGGGTGATCCCGACCTTGACCATTCCCGGCCCGAACCACGCGAGGTAGACGCGGTACGTCCGCGGGTCGTCGGCGATCGTGTCGGCGGCCACCGAGTGCGCCCGGTCCAGCCGCGCACACTCCTGGCAGCGCGCCCCCATACTCCGCGCGGACACCACAGCCATGACCGGGCACGGGTTGCCGCGCGCCCCGGAACAGTGCCGCTCGCCCTCCGCCCGGAACCCGAGCTCCTTCCCGTACGCCAGAACGCTCTTCCGGCCACGGCCCGCCCCGTCACTCCGCCGCCACCCGAGCACGGGCCCGTCGTCGGGCCACCCCAGTCCGGTGCACTGCCAGCCCATTCGCCCACTCCCGGCTCTTCGTCAGCCCGACGGCCCGGCGGGATCGGTCGCGCACAAGCCGTACGCCCGCTCGATCTCCCCCACGTACTGCTCCAGATCGAAGCAGACCTCCTCGATCACCCCGTCGTCCCGGCCCGGGTACATCAGCTCGCTCCAGAGGACCGTCGCACCACGCAGCCGCACCCGGATGTGGAGAGTCGGGCCGGACCCGGGATGCCCCTGCGACGACGCCACACCCACGCTGCGGGCGGCCTCCGCCGGGTACAGCGGTCCGCCGGGCCGGAGGAGCACGTCCGGACGCAGTCCCACGGCTCTGCTGTCGCTGCGCCCGATCATCTCGAGGCCGTCGACGAAGAGGTACGTGTGCACGGCGGTGCACACGGGAGGTCCGGGGCACGTGCCGATGAGCAACGTGCTGGTCCCGCTACGGGTCTGCCGGTCCGGCGGCCCTGCCCGGAGCACACCCGGGGGCCTACGCGGCATCGGCCCTTCGCTGCATCATGCGCCGATCATATTCAGGTCCCCGTCGGACAGCACCGCTCGAGCGACGCGGGGGCAGCGGCCCATGGGCCGGCGGGCGCCGCGCGAGTAGGATCCGGGCCATGGCTCTGACCATGAACGACGTGGACCGGTTCGAGGCATCCAGGCCGCGCCTGCAGGCCATCGCCTACCGCCTCCTCGGCTCCGCGAGCGACGCCGAGGACGCCGTGCAGGACGCGTTCCTGCGCTGGCAGGCGGCCGACGTCGACCGCATCGAGGTCCCCGAGGCCTGGCTGACGAAGGTCCTCACCAACCTGTGCCTCAATCAGCTCACCTCGGCCCGCGTCCGGCGCGAGACCTACGTGGGCGAGTGGCTGCCCGAGCCGCTGCTCGCCGGGGACCCGATGCTCGGCCCCGACGACACCGCCGAGCAGCGCGAATCGGTCTCGTACGCCGTCCTCGCCCTCATGGAGCGCCTCTCCCCCAACGAGCGGGTGGTGTACGTGCTGCGGGAGGCCTTCGGCTACCCGCACCGGGAGATCGCGGAGATCCTCGGCGTCACCGAGGCCGCGGCCCAGCAGACCTTCCACCGAGCCAAGAAGCACGTCGCGGACGGCAAGGCCCGCACCGAGATCGACGAGGCCGCGACCCGCCGGATCGTCGAGGAGTTCCTCGCCGCCGCCACCAGCGGCCGGACCGAACCGCTCGTACGGCTGCTCACCGAGGACGCCATCGCGATCGGCGACGGCGGCGGGAAGGTCCCGGCCCGGGCCAAGGCGTTCGAGGGCGCACTCGCGGTCGCGAAGTTCATGCGGGGTCTGTTCAAGCCCGCCCAGGCCAAGCGCGCCATCGTCGGCGGCTCACCCGGGGTCTACGTCACGACCGCCAACGGGGCCCCCGCGATCGTGGCGGTCCTCGACGGCCGCGTCGTCGGCGTCATGTGCCTGGAGATCACCGGCGGGGGAATCGCCGCGTTCCGCAACCAGGTCAACCCCGACAAGCTCGAACGCGCGACCCGGCAGTGGGCGGCCACCGAGCACGGGGAACCCCTGTTCAACGCCTTCTGATCCCGATGTGAGCTGCTTCACATCCCACTCCTGTCAGGAAACGGACGGCTGCCCGGTTCAGGTGGTGAACCCGCGCGAGACAGGAGCCAGGACATGCAGCACCGCATCATCGTCATCGGAGCCGGATACTCCGGAGCCATCGCCGCCGGGCGCCTCGCCAAGCGGCTGCACCGCGAGGACGTCGCCATCACCCTCGTCAACGCCGAGCCCGACTTCGTCGAGCGCGTGCGGATGCACCAGCTCGCGGCCGGCCAGGACCTCAAGGCCCGGCCCTTCAGCGAGATGTTCGCAGGCACCGGCGTCGAGCTGAGGCTCGCGAGGGTCACCGGCGTCGACGTCGACCGCAGGACAGTCACCGTCACCGACCAGGGCGACGGGGACGGCACGGAGGAGCTGGAGTACGACAGCCTCGTGTACGCCCTCGGCAGCGCCTGGAACAGCCGAGGCGTCCCCGGCACCGCCGAGCACGCCCACGAGATCGCCGGCCGCCCCGGAGCGCTCCGGCTGCGCGAGCGCCTGGCCGGCCTGGACGCCGGGCAGACCGTGGTCGTCGTCGGCGGCGGCCTCACCGGCCTGGAAGCCGCGACGGAGATCGCCGAGGCCCGCCCGGACCTCGATGTCGCCCTCACCGCCCGCGGCGAGCTCGGCGACTGGCTGTCGCCCAAGGGCCGCGACCACGTACGGAAGGTCTTCGACAAGCTCGGCATCACCGTCCACGAACAGGCAGCCGTCACGGCCGTGGAGGCCGACCACGTCACGACCGCCGACGGAACGTCCGTCCCGGCCGCGGTCACCGTCTGGACCACCGGCTTCGCGGTCCACCCGATCGCCCGCGCCACCGCCCTGGAAGTCACCGACACCGGCCAGATCGTGGTCGACCGGACCATGCGCTCGGTCTCGCACCCGGACGTGTACGCCATCGGCGACTCGGCCATGGCGATGGGCCCCGGCGACAAGCCGCTGCGGATGTCGTGCGCCACGGGCACCCCCATGGCGTGGCAGGCCGCCGACGCCATCGCGGCGCGCCTGACCGGCGGGAAGACCCCGAAGACGCCGCTGCGCTACTTCAACCAGTGCATCTCGCTGGGCCGCAGGGAAGGCCTGATCCAGTACGTCACCGCGGACGACCGCTCCGTCGGTGCGGCCCTGACGGGACGGCTCGCCGCCGTCTACAAGGAGCTGATCTGCAAGGGCGCGGCCTGGGGCGTCGCCAACCCGCTGCTCGGGCTGCCGGCCAGGCCCCGCCGCATCGTGCGGGAGCGGACCCCGGAGGGCTCGCCCGCCGAGGCGTCGGCCTGACGGCGTGGGCGAGAGGCCACCGGGACTTCCTGTCCGAGGGCCTCTCGCTCAGCACGGCCGAGAGCAGTCGCTGACGTCCGCTCCGGCACGTACGCGGCTGCCGGACCGAGCGCCCCCGCCCACCCCCGCGACCCTGGTTGCCGGCTCCGTGGCGCCACTGTGCCCTTCACCCTGACGGCCGCCGAGCGCTCGCGCGTGTCCGGCCTCCGGGATGTGCTGGCAGCAAACCACCAGACACACCCGGAGGCGCGCCATGCCGGACGACAGGTCAGCGGGTCCGGACGGCAAGGAGCCTGACGCTTCGGGGGCCGCAGGCGAACAGCCCGAGCTGGACGTACTACGGTCACGCGTCGACGCGCTGGAGGCCGACAAAACCGCCCGGGCGCCCCACCACCGGTGGCGCTCCTTCTTCTCCGCGCTGCTCATCATCATCGGCTGCGTTCTCGCTCCGCATGCCGCGTTCGCTTCCTGGGCGGCGGACATCGTGGGCGACAAGGACCGCTACGTGGACACGGTCACGCCGCTCGCCTCCGACCCCGCCATCCAGAACGCCGCGGCGAACAGGGTCACCGACGCGGTGATGCAGCACATCGACCTGCCGACCCTGCTCGAAGGCGTGGCACCCGCGGACCGTCCGCTGGTCCAGAAGGCGCTCGGCAAGCTCGGCAACTCACTGGAGAGTGCCGTCCGCAGCTTCGTCCACGACAAGTCGCAGGAGGTCATCGCCTCCGAGACCTTCGAGAACATCTGGATCCAGGCCAACCGGCGCATCCACGTGGCCGTCGAGAAGGCCCTCACGGGCTCCGGCGGCGGTGCGGTGAAGATCAACGACAACTCGGTCTCCGTCGACCTCGGCCCGGTCGTCGCACAGGTCGAACAACGCCTCGTCGACGCAGGCATGACGGTGGCTTCGAAGATCCCCGAGGTGCACACCGACTTCACGGTGCTGCGCGTCGACAACATCGGCAACGTCAAGACGTACTTCCGGGTCCTGCAGATCGCCGGGTTCTGGCTGCCCGTGCTCTCGGTGGTCCTCATCGCGGCCGGAGTCCTGCTGTCCAGGCACCGCCGGCGCGTTCTCGTGACCGCGGCGCTCGGCTTCGCCTTCGCCGTGCTGATGCTCGGCCTGAGCCTGACCGTCTTCCGCGTGGCCTATCTGAACGCACTGCCCGACACCGTCTCGCAGGCCGCCGCCGAGTCCGTCTACGACACGCTCACGCGCTATCTGCGCACCACGGTCCGCATGGCGGTGACGCTCGGCGTGGTGGTCGCCCTGGCCGCCTGGCTGAGCGGCCCCGGCCGCTCGGCGACCTTCGTACGGCAGTCGTGGCACTCCGGCATCGGGGCGGTCCGCTCCACCGCCGACCGCATGGGCATGCGCACGGGCCCGGTCGGACCGTTCCTGCGACGCCACCGCGCGTGGATCACCTGGATCCTGGTCGGCCTGGCGGTCCTGACGTACGTCCTGTGGAGCTACCCGACGGCGCTGGTCGTCCTCACCATCACACTGGTCTGGCTCGTCGCCACGGCGCTGGTGGAGTTCCTCGCGGACGGCCGCGAGGGCGAACACACCCGGGTGTCCGACCCGATGGGCGGAACCGGCTGACACGGTTGCCGTACTTCGCTGCTGTACGGGCAACGCGAGAGGCCCTCAGGATTTCTCCTGAGGGCCTCTGGCCTGCTGTGCACTCGGCAGGATTCGAACCTGCAACCTTCTGATCCGTAGGCGGGTGCGCCCACACATCACACGGCCTGGCGTGGCCACCGGGACATGTTTGCGTGCTCCCGTGTGCGCCGACGTTGATGTCAGGCGCTGATGCCAGGCTTCGGCTGGCGCCTTAGAGGGCGTTTCATCCCGTTGTTTCATCCCGGATTGCCATGTTGCGGGAGGGTTCATGCGCCGCGCCATGTGGGGGTGGATTCGGCGGTGAGTCTGCGGGTCATGAGGTTGATCATTGCGAGCTGGATCATGGCTTCGGAGCGATAGGGCTTGGCCTCGTAGTCGCGGGCGAGACGGCGGTGGTTCATGAGCCAGCCGAGGGTTCGCTCGACGGTCCAGCGGCGGGGCAGGACAGAGAATCCCCTGGTCGTGGGGTCGCGGCGAACGATGTGCATATCGATGCCGAGGGTGGCGGCGTGCTCGACGAGGTGCTGGCGGTAGCCACCGTCGACCCAGGTCTTGCGAACGGTGGGATGCTCGACCGCGACCCTTTCGATCAGGGTCCGGCCGGCGATCGAGTCCTGCACGCTCGCGGCGGTGACCAGCACCGTCAGAAGCAGGCCGACAGTGTCGATGACGATGCTCCGCTTGCGGCCGACGATCTTCTTCCCGGCGTCGATACCCTGCCCGGCCGCGGGGACGTTGGTGGAGGTCTTGATGCTCTGGGAGTCGATGACACATGCGGTCGGCTCATCCTCCCGGCCTTCCTGTCTGCGGACTTGACGCCTCAGCAAGCTGTTGAGCTGGTCGAAGACGCCTTCCGCCTGCCAGCGGGCGAAGTAGGCGTAGACCGTGTTCCAGTGCGGGTAGTCGTGCGGCAGATAGCGCCGCGGGATCCCGGTCCGGTTCACGTAGAGGACCGCATCCAGCAGACTGCGCAGGTCGTGATCCGGTGGCCGGCCGATGTCCAGGCCGCGGCCGCGGCGCTCGGACCGCCAGGCGGTCAGGACCGGCTCGACCAACTCCCACCGGGCATCGGACAGATCACTGGGATAACGACGACGTTCAGACACGATTTCGGGCTACCCACTGATGACCCGGCAGGCCCGGGCGCAGACACCGGCGCCCGAAGCACACGGCGCACGAACCGGCGTCCTGGGATGAAACAGGAGTAGCCAGGCCAAGACGGCGCGAGAACCACGACTCGTGCACCACCATTCAAGCCAGCATCCCCAGCCCCAGGCAAGTCCAGACCCACACCCGGGCACAGCGGCCCAAATATGAGCTAAACACCCTCTTAGACATCGTTTCTTATAGACGCCGTTGGGCCCCGAGCAATGCAGGGATACTGCTGCTGTGCTGTTGACGTGGATTGCTGAGGTGGCGGACGAGCCCTTGGTGCTTGAGCCAGCTGACCGGCGGGTGGAGTGGGAGACCAATACCTGGTCGCTGGGTGCGGTGGACGAGGACAGGAGCTCGTTGTCCGCCGCCGAGGTGGTGGCTGCCTTCGAGCGGACTGCTGCAGCCATCCAGGAGCGCATTCTTGGTCTGAATTTCTCCGGGGCGGCGACGTTCTACGTGTGGCACGACGAACAGGCCGGGCAGCTCCGGTGCTCGACCGGTTCCGTGCCCCCGGACGCGTTGCCGTTCGGCGGTACCTATGTGGCTTCCGACGACCTCGGTCCGATCGTCGAGGGCTTTTTGGCAGACAGCGAGCCCGGTTCCATCGCGTGGTCGGACCTGGAGGACGTGAAGAGCCGCTCGGAGCAGACCGAGACCGAGTCGGAGTTCGCACCCTTCCACGTCTGGGTCAGCAGTGTCGGAGCCTCACACTGACTGGTCCTGCCTGTCCACGCGGACGAGGCGGCGGTGGCAGATGAGGGTTACGGCTATGCCGACGAAGGCGAGGAAGGGTCGGCCGCGGTGCCTGCCGCTGGCGGACCGGGTATTGCTGGTGGCCCGTCTACTACCGGACCAACCTCACGATGCGGCAGCTCGCGCCGCTGTTCGGCTGCTCGCCGGCCACCGTATGCCGGGCCATCCATCGGCTGCGGCCGCTCCTAGCGATAGAGCCGGCCACCCGTCCCGCCGACGCCGTGGAACGGCTGTGGATCGTGGACGGCACCCTGATCCTGGTGCGGGACCGGAAGTCGGCGCCTCCTCACGCAACCTCACCTGCCCCGGGGCACCGCACATCGAGACCGGGCCACGTGTCGGACTTGAAGCGACCGCCCCACTTCTGCGCGGCCTTCTCATCCTTCATCCACGTGGCGCTACATATGAGCCCCCCGTCGGGGCCGGTCTCGTCAGAAATCAGGATGGTCACCCACTCTGATCCGCTGATAGTGCTGGCGTAGTCGCGGATTGCCGCCTCCGCTTCGTCGGTGGTGGCATCGGGTAGGTTCAAATAGGCCATGGCCGAACCATCCTTGTTGCGATCCAGGCGGACGGTGTAGGACGGGTCGCCGCTGCCGCACGCGGTGAGCGAAGCGAGCAAGCTTGCCGCGATGAGCGCGGTGATGATGCTGGTGCGCATGGTGTCCTCGGGGTGTTGCGTCATGGAGAGATCATCATGACGCCCATGAGGAAAGTGAAGACACCGAGATCTTTTTCTTCGCACCATCGCGATACACCCTGTCGTGATCAGCGGTCCTTCGTGTCAGGCCGCGTCCCACTCATGGGCGCGGCCACCCCGCCACTCGACCATCTGCGGGTCATCGACCAGCATCTCGGCATCCGGCAGGCCGACCCGGCGCAGGAACTCAATCAGGGCCACAGCACCATCACCATGACGCTGGACACCTACGCGCACGTGATGGGCACGACGCTGCGCGCGGCTGCGGATCAGATGGACGACGCCTTGGGCGACGCCCCATCGGCAAGATCTTGTAGTCGGATGCCTTGATCACGTCGTCGGCCCGGCCGACGTACGTGAAGTGCAGTCCTGGGGCATCCCAGGGGGCGTTGATGTCACCCGCTGATGTCAAAGACCCCCTGGACGATGTCCAGGGGGCCTTTGAGCTGTGTGCACTCGGCAGGATTCGAACCTGCAACCTTCTGATCCGTAGTCAGATGCTCTATCCGTTAAGCTACGAGTGCTTGGCGTTCCGGGCTTTTCTGCCTGGTCGGCGTTGCGGGAACAACATTACATGACCTGCGCCGTCACGCGAAATCCATTAGCCATACCGCTCCTGACCTGCGAAAACGCTGTCCTGGAGCAGGCCTGCGGCCCGCCCGCGGGACACCTCCGGACCAGTAGTACGACCGAAGCCCCGCACCAGAGGTGCGGGGCTTCGGGATCTTGCGGAGGCGGAGGGATTTGAACCCTCGATGGGCTTTAAGACCCAAACCGCATTAGCAGTGCGGCGCCATAGACCGGACTAGGCGACGCCTCCAGCACACCCCGCGCGAGCGCGAGTGGTGCGTGCAGATGATGACACAGTCGAGCGCGCTGTCACCAATCGCCGCCCACGGTACTAGGCAGGCGGGCGGCGAGGCAAAGCGCCGCCCGGCAGCGCGGCGATCCGGTCGGCCCCCCAGGAGTTGCGCAACGTGCGGACGCGCGGAGCGTTAGAGATGGCGAGGGCTCCGCCCTCTGTCCGCCACCGTCCCTCCGCCCGGCGCGCGCACCCACCCGGCGTGCACCGGAGCGGCCCGGCGCGCCCCCTCGGTGCGCCAGAACAACAGGAGCCCCGCATGCTGCGCCGTCTCACGCTCACCGCCGTCGCGTCCTTCGCCGCACTGTCGGCCGCCGCTCCCGCCGCAACGGCCGTGACCCCTCTCCTGCCGCTGCCCCCGCTCCCCGTTCTCCAGGGTGACTGGACGGGTGGGCAGGACACGCGGACCCGGCTCACGGTGACGGTCTCGGAGTCGGGCAATCCGACGGCCGACGGAACGTTCGAGCTGGAGTGCGACCCGGCCGGCGGCACCCACCCCACGGCTCAGCGCGCCTGCGACCTGCTGGCGGACGCGGCGGAGGCGGGCGACAACCCCTTCGTACCGACGGACCGGAACGCCATGTGCACGCAGCAGGCGGGCGGGCCGGCCGCCGCCCGGGTCCAGGGGACCTGGCAGGGGGAGAACGTCGACGCGCGGTTCAGCCGGGCCAACGGCTGCGAGATCTCGCGCTGGAACAACCTCGTGCCGGTGCTCCCCTCCGCCAGGTAACCGGCTCCGCGGGGCGTGTACGGCGCCTCCTGCCGGGACCACCGGTGCGCGTCGCCGCACGTCACAGGGGGCGCCCGCGGTCATGAAATGGACCACCGGCGTACACCGTGTGCACAGAACCTTGGTGAGAGCTCCCCCTCATCCGCCGCCCCATGTGCCCTCGGTGCCTTTAGACTCCTTTCGTGACAGCCTGAGGCCCGAGGGGCAGGATGGGGCCCGCTGTCGGCAAGGTGCGGTATTCAGGGAGGAAGCGTCTCGTGAGCAGCAGGCCATCCCGAGGCGCTGCTCGCCTCGCAGCCATACTCGACGCCCTCCCGGACGGGCTCCTGCTCGTCAACTGCAACGGCACGGTCGTCAACGCCAACACCATCGCCCTCGAGATGTTCGAGACCCCGGGCACCGCGCTCGTGGGACGCGGACTGCTCGATCTGCTTCCGGAGTTCGACTCCAGGCTGATCCCGGGGTCGATGCGCAGGCCGGAGACTGCGGACGAGCAGGGCAGGACCAAGCCGACGCGGATGACCGCGCGCCGGACCGACGGCACCGAGTACCCGGTCGAGGTCACCAGCGCGAGCCTCGACAGCGGCCAGGCCGGATACAACGACATCCACTCCAACTTCACCGGCGACGAGCTGCTCATGCTCGTCGTACGGGATCTTTCGGGCACCGTCGACACCGAGGCCGAGCTGGCCCGTTCGCAGCGCCAGACCGAGATGATCCTGCGGGCCGCCTCCGAAGGCGTCGTCGGTACGGACACGGACGGGCGGGTCGTCCTCGTCAACCCCGCCGCCGCACAGATCCTCGGCTTCCGCGCCAGCGACCTCGGCGGCAAGGAACTCCACCCGCTGATCCTGCACTCGCGCGCGGAGGGCGACCCCTTCCCGTACGAGGAGTCCCCGCTCGCCGACACGCTCAAGTCCGGCCGCAAGCACCGGGTGCGCGGCCAGGTCCTCTGGTCCAAGAGCGGCGCGCAGGTGCCGGTCGACCTCACGACCGCGCCCGTGCGCGACGGGGACCAGCTGGTCGGCGCGGTGATGACCTTCACCGACCGCAGGCCCTACGAGGAACTGACGGAACAGCACACCGACGAGGTCACCGGGCTGACCGAACGGCACGCCGCCGAGGTCGCCGAGCTCACCGAGAGCCACCGTGCCGAGGTCGCCGGGCTGACCGAACGCCACGCGGCCGAGCTGGCCGACCGGACCGAGCGCTACGCCTCCGAGCTGGAGGAACAGGCCGATCAGCTCTCCGAACTGGGCGAGCGGCACACCCAGCTGACCGCGGTGCTCGGCGAATCCCTGCGCGGCCCGCTGGAGGAGCTGCGCGGCGAGCTCTCGATGCTCGCCGCCGACCCGGCCGGCCAGCTGTGGCCCGAGGCCAACCAGATCCTGCACCACCTCGCCGCGGGCTACGCCCGGATGACGACGCTCGTCGACAACGTGCTGAGCTACCAGCGTCTGGACGACGGCACGGAGGCGCTCGTCAAGCAGACGGTGCTGCTCGACTCGGTGGTGACGGCCGGTATCGACGGTGCGGTCGAGCTGATCGGCCCCGGCCGCGCGCAGTTCGCGGTCCACGCGCCCCCGATCGAGGCCGAGGTCGACCCGGGCCGGCTGATCACGGCGCTCGCCCACCTCGTCGCGGACGTGGCGGGTGTCGACTCGACCGGCAAGGCGCGGCTGGTGCCGGGCGGCGGCTACGTCGACTCGACGGTGGTCGTGGCCGCGGCGCAGCGCGGTGACGTCGTACGGATCGAGGTGCGCGGACCGTTCGCCGGGGGAGACCCCGTGCACGTGCCGATCGTGCGCGGGATCGTGCGGGCCCACGCCGGTGTGCTCCAGACGCACGAGATGCCCGGAATGAGCGGCAGTGCGTACGTCCTGGAGGTGCCGCTCGGCGCGGGCTCCGGGACGCTTGCGCCCCCGCCGGTGCCTGAGCCCGTTCCTGTGCCCGAGGAGGCGCTGCCGGAAGCCGCCCCCCAGCCCGCGACCAGTGGTGCCGGCGGCAACCGGCGCAGGGCCCGGAGGGCGTCGACGGACGCGTTCCTGGAAAGCCCCGTGGACGCGGCTGCCGAGGCAGGAGAGGCCGCGGCGGGCGAGCCGACGGGGCGGCGCAGGGCGCGTCGCGGACCGGCCGTGCCACAGGAGCAGCAGGAACAGGAAGTCGCGCCCCAGCGGAGCGAGGGCTCCGGGCGCAGGCGCGGGCGGCCCAGCCCTGCGGAGTCGGAGGCTCAGGCTCAGGCGGACCGGCCCCGGGAGGCCCTGGCTCTTCCGGCGCCCTCCCCTGCCTCCGCGACTCCTCCGGCTCCCTCCGAAGGCTCCGTGGTGACGGCGGCCGAGGGTGCGCAGGGCGGGGGTGGCCGCCCGCAGCGCGGACAGACCGTGCCTCCGCAGGGTGTGCCGCAGGAGGCCCAGGGCAGGCAGACGCGTCCCGGCGGCGGGAATCAGCGCGCTCTCCCGGCCCTCGCGTCGGCCGACGCCGGAGCCCAGCAGGCCCACCAGGGTCAGGCACAGGGACAAGAGGCACAGCAGACCGGTGGGCGACGGGCCCGGAGGGCGCTCTCGGCTGCGCCGGAGCACTCCGCTCCGGCAGAGCCCGCACAGCCGCGTACGGCGTTCGCGCTGCCTCCCGCCGATGCGGACCGGGTCCCGCCCGTCGCGCAGGGCGGGCCGTCCGTCCCGCTGCCCGAGCGCCACGACACCGTACGGAGCACACCGGACGCGGACCACACACCGCCGCAGGCGCACCCCGTGCCGTCGGGTCGCCGCAGGGCGCGCGCAGCCGACGTGCAGGAGCAGCAGGACCGGCCGGACCACTCCGTCCCCGGGCAGCCGCTGCCCGCCGTCCCTCCGCAGCCCGACTGGTCGCAGTCCGGCACCTCGGGACAGGGTCTGGACGTGGCGGACGCCGTCGACGTCCCTGCCCAGCCTTCCGACGAATCCTGGGTGGGCCCGGACAGCACCACGCACACCACGGGCACCATCGCTGCTCCCCCCGCGGCCGGCGCTCCCTCCGGGCCCGGGGCCGCAGCCGCGTCCGTAGCGGCTCCGCATCCTGCAGCCGACGACGCGTCCGCGCCGGAAGCGCAGGGCCCTGCGGACGCCCCCGTGGCCGTGCGGGTCCCCGTACCGGACGCGCGGCGCCAGCCGCTGCCCGCCGAGGCGCCGTCGCCCGCGTCGTCGGACTCGACGCAGGGACGCGCGTTCAGCGTGCGGACGCTGGGCCAGGGTGTGCCGTTCGCGCAGCACCTCGCGCACCAGCAGAACCAGACGCTCGGCGGTGCCGGACGCCGCCGTAAGCTCGCCGCCCCTCCGGAGGCCGAGCCCCCGGTGCCGCCCGCGGCGCCGCAGCCCGTCCCGTCGCCCGTCGCTCCGGCCAGGCCCGGATCCGCGGGCGCGCCGGCGGGTGCCGCACCGGGCGGCACCACCCAGGGCTCCGGCTCGGGTCAGCTGCTGTCCGCCCCCGCGGCCGAGGGGCGCTCGTACGCCATAGGCGCTCCCGACGAGGGCGCCGAAGGGCCGGAGCCGCTGGACGGACCCGGTGGCGCGGTCGAGGTGGCCAACCGGCCCCAGCCGCTCCACGTCGACGACGAACTGCCCCCCGAGCCTCTGGACAACCCGCGGCGGCTGCTCGTCTGGCCCGCCCCGGACGTCTCCACCCAGCAGGCCCTCAGCGACCGCGGCTACCGTCCGGTGATCGTGCACTCCCGCGAGGAGGTCGACGCCCAGATCGCGGCGTTCCCCGCCGCGCTGTTCGTCGACCCGCTGACCGGTCCGATCACCCGTACGGCTCTGCAGTCGCTGCGCCAGGCGGCCGTGGCCGCGGAGGTTCCGGTGCTGGTGACGGCCGGTCTGGGGCAGGCGACCAGGGAAGCCGCGTACGGTGCCGACCCCGCCGTGCTCCTCAAGGCACTCGCCCCGCGCGACAGTGACCAGCATCCGCCGCGGGTGCTGGTGATCGACGAGCACGAGGAGATCGCGCTGGCGCTCACGGAGACGCTGGAGCGCCGCGGCATGCAGGCCGCGCGGGCGTCGGGTGACAGCGAGGCGGTCGAGCTCGCCACGCGGATGCGGCCGAACCTGGTGGTGATGGACCTGATGCAGGTACGTCGCCGACGTGCCGGGATCATCGACTGGCTGCGCGCGAACGGCCAGTTGAACCGCACGCCGCTGGTCGTCTACACCTCCGGCATGGACGAGGCGGATCTGCCGAGGCTCGGTTCGGGCGAGACGGTTCTGTTCCTGGCCGAGCGCTCCACGAGCGACGAGGTGCAGTCCCGCATCGTGGATCTGCTGGCGAAGATAGGGACCAACTGACGGTCGGCCTCGGAAGAGGCCGACGGACGGACGCGTACGACGAGGGCGGTACGGGAAGACCCGTACCGCCCTCGCCCGTGTCCAGCGGTTCGGCTCAGAGCTGGGTGACGTCCAGCTCGCCGTCCGCGTACTGCTTGCGGATCACCTTCTTGTCGAACTTGCCCACGCTCGTCTTCGGCACCGCCGGAATGATCGACCAGCGCTCCGGCAGCTGCCACTTGGCGACGGACTGGGCGAGGAAGGTCCTGAGCGCCGCGTAGTCGGCCGTGGCGCCCTCCTTCAGGACGACCGTCGCGAGCGGGCGCTCACCCCACTTGTCGTCGGGGACGGCGACGACCGCAGCCTCCGCCACATCGGGGTGCGCCATGATCGCGTTCTCCAGGTCGACGCTGGAGATCCACTCCCCGCCGGACTTGATGACGTCCTTGGCGCGGTCGGTGAGCGTGAGGAAGCCGTCGGCGCTGATCACACCGACGTCGCCGGTCTTCAGCCAGCCGTCCTCGCTGAACTTGTCCTCGGGGCGCAGGTCCTCACCGTTCGCACCGCCGTAGTACGAGCCGGCGATCCAGGGGCCGCGGACTTCCAGTTCACCCGCGGACTCCCCGTCCCAGGGCAGGTGCTCGCCGCCCGGGCCGACCAGACGCCCTTCGACCCCGGCCGGGAACCGGCCCTGGGTGACGCGGTACGGCCACTCCTCCTCGGCGGTCAGTCCGGCGGGCGGGTTGGCCATGGTGCCGAGCGGTGAGGTCTCCGTCATTCCCCAGGCGTGGCAGAGGCGGACGCCCAGCTTGTCGTAGGCCTCCATCAGGGAGGGCGGACAGGCGGCGCCGCCGATGGTGACGTTCGCCATGGAGGTGAGGTCGCGCGGTTTCGCGGTGACCTCGGCCAGCAGGCCCTGCCAGATCGTGGGAACGGCGGCCGCGTGCGTCGGCCTCTCCTGCTCGATCATGTCGGCGAGCGGGGCAGGCTGGAGGAAGCGGTCGGGCATGAGCATGTTGACGCCGGTCATGAACGTCGCGTGCGGCAGCCCCCAGGCGTTCACGTGGAACTGGGGGACGACCACCAGGGTCGTGTCCTTGTCCGTCAGACCCATCGACTCGGACATGTTGACCTGCATGGAGTGCAGGTAGACGGACCGGTGGGAGTAGACGACGCCCTTGGGATCCCCGGTGGTCCCGGAGGTGTAGCACATGGCGGCGGCCTGGCGTTCGTCCAGCTCGGGCCAGTCGTACGTGGTGGGGCGGCCGGCGATCAGGTCCTCGTACTCGTGCACCCGCGGCGCGATTCCCTCGAGCCCGGAGCGGTCGCCCGGCCCGGCGACGACCACGTGCTCGATGGACGGCAGGCTGGGGAGCAGCGGCACGAGGAGCGGCAGCAGCGAACCGTTGACGAGAACGACCTTGTCGTCCGCGTGGTTGACGATCCACACCAGCTGCTCGGCAGGCAGCCTGAGGTTCAGCGTGTGCAGCACGGCGCCCATGGAGGGAATCGCGAGGTACGCCTCCACGTGCTCCGCGTTGTTCCACATGAGGGTGGCGACGCGCTGGTCGCCGTCGATGCCGAGTTCGTCGCGCAGGGCGTGGGCCAGCTGTGTGGCGCGCCTGCCGATCTCGGCGAAACTGCGCCGTTGCGGCTCTGGTTCGCCGGTCCAGGTCGTGACCTGTGACTTCCCATGGATGGTCATCCCGTGCGTCAGGATGCGGGTCACAGTCAGCGGTACGTCCTGCATGGTGCTCAGCACGGCGTCCTCCCGGTGGGCGCTACGCGGCAGTAAGGTTGCGCTGATTCTGCTCACATACCACTTGGTATGTCACTAGTCCCGGGAGTACGAATCGGTGTCGGTCGGCAAAATCGGGCCGTCACGGGCACGTGTCCGGCGTCATCGGACCGGATTGAGCCCGGGATCCTCGCGCAGCTTCCGGAGCGCACGGGACACGGCGCTCTTGACCGTACCTATGGACACCCCGAGGACATCGGCCGTCTGGGCCTCGCTGAGGTCCTCGTAGTACCGCAGGACGACCATGGCCCGCTGGCGGTCCGGGAGCTTCATCACGGCACGCCACATCGCGTCGTGCAGCACCTGCTGCTCGGCGGGATCCGGCGCGGGAGCGGCCTCCTTCTCGGGCAGTTCCTCGCAGGCGAACTCGTCGACCTTGCGCTTGCGCCACTGAGAGGTGCGGGTGTTCACCAGGGCCCGGCGGACGTATCCGTCGAGCGCCCGGTGGTCCTCGATCCGCTCCCAGGCGACGTACGTCTTGGTGAGAGCGGTCTGCAGCAGATCCTCGGCATCGCTCGGGTTGGCGGTGAGGGAACGGGCGGTACGCAGCAGTACGGGGCCCCGTGCCCGTACGTACGACGAGAACGACGTGTAACGCGGGTGTCCGGCGGAAGCAGCGACTGCCCTGGAGGCGCCGGTGCAGACTGGCGTGGTCATGTCTCCACGCTAGGAGCGGGCCCCGCCGAGGGGATCGGCCCCAGGTCCCGAAGCGGCGTCCGCCTCAGGTTGTAGGGGTGGGGCAGGCTCCACCTCCTGAAGGTGGAGGGACCGCCGGCCACCCTCAGGGTCCTCACCCCGGGGAAGGACCGCCCGGGCGCCCCGCCCGGACAGGCGGACAGCGGTCCGCGGGGCGCACCGGAGTGCCGCCCCGCGGACCGCCGCTCAGCCGGCCGGGTGTCGACCCCCCGGCACCCTCGGCCGGGCGCTCACCAGAGCGGCGTGAAGTTGACCGCGACGATGTCCGTGGACTGGTCGATCGCGGTGAAGGCCGATCCGCTCACCTGGGCCGAATTGCTGTGGTTCGACGCGCCGGAGCCGACGGCCTGTTGCTGCGAGGTCGATGAATTGCCGGAGTTGTTCCCTCCGACCCCGGCGGTCCCGATCGTCGCCACCGCCGCGTTCGATCCGTCGCTCGCGAACGAGCCGTTGTCGGCGATCGCGACACCGCCGAACAGTGCGGCAGCGAGAGGCAGGGCGGCAACGGCGGCGAGGGTACGAGCGGTACGGGTGCTTGCCATGTCAATTTCCTCCAGGAACCGAAAGTGCGGCTTGGTACGGCTGGTTCCGAAGCAGTTGGCCGACCGCCTCGGTGCTGGTCACGACGTCGCGAGACGAAAGTTGCCCACCGAATCCATGGCGAACCACCCACAGTTCACGATTCCCTCGCAAGCATGAGGAACACCCGATAAACCTCTCCCACACCCACAAGTCGGCACACACCTCCACTCCACGCACCGCACAGGAAGAAGCGTTCCGCCGCCCCGCGCGCCCTCCGTCCCTCTTCCCTTCTTCGAACATCTGTACGAACATAGAGGCATGGCCACCATCGACCGGCAGACCGCCACCCTGGCCCTGGCGCACGCGCTCTCCGCCGCCGAACGCGGGCTCCCCGTCTTCCCCCTGTCCGCGACCAAGCTCCCCGCACTGCGCTCCCCGCATCACGGCGAGGACCCTCCCGTACGCTGCCGGGGCGCCTGCGGACTGCCCGGTCACGGCGTCCACGACGCCACGACCGACCCGGCCGCGGTGCGGGCACTCTTCGCCGCCGCGCCCCGGGCCACCGGGTACGGAATCGCCTGCGGACGGCCTCCCCACCGCCTCATCGGCATCGACCTCGACATCGACGGGGCACACGGCAACGACTCCGTGGCCGCACTCCAGCAGATCGCCCTCCAGCACCTGTTCACCATCCCGGCCACGGTGACGGTGCTGACCCCCAGCGGTGGCCGCCACCTGTGGCTGACGGGACCGTCCGGCACCACCGTGCCCAACTCCGCGAGCCGCCTCGCCCCGGGCATCGACGTCCGTGGCAGCGGCGGCTATCTGGTCGGACCCGGATCGGTCACCACCCACGGCAGGTACCGGCTCGCCCCCGGCACGGCCCATCTCTCACCCGCCCCGTGCCCGCGCGCCCTCCTGCGCCTGCTCACGCCCCCCGCGCGCCCCCACCACCCCACGAGCCGCCCCTCCCGCGCCGGCCAGGGACAGGGCCTCGTCCAGTTCGTGCTCGCCGCGCACGAGGGCCAGCGCAACACCCGCCTCTTCTGGGCAGCTTGCCGCGCCTACGAACACGGCTTCGGCGACGCGCTCGCGGACGCCCTCACCGACGCCGCAGTCCGCACGGGCCTCTCCGAACAGGAGGCCCGCGCGGCGATCGCATCGGCGGCCCGCCTGACATCGGAACGCCCCGAGGCCCTGTGAACCCCCCGCGCACCCGGCGCACAGGAAACTGACGGCCGGTCACCAGACCCGACGCGCCACGCGAACAAGAACGGCCCCCGACCGAATCACCTGGTCAGGGGCCGTTCATCTGCGGTGGGTGTGGGATTTGAACCCACGGTCACATCGCTGCGACGACGGTTTTCAAGACCGTTCCCTTAGGCCGCTCGGGCAACCCACCCTCGCCCCGCCGACCTGCGTCGGAGCGCCTACAGCGTACCGGGTCGCTGATCCCTCCGGGCAACACCGACCGGAGGGGGGCCGGCCACACGTGCCGGAGGGGCCGCCGAGGATTCGGCGGCCCCTCCCATGTGCGGCGTTCGAACAGTCCCGACCGGGGTCAGCTGTCGCCCTTGCGCTCGCCCAGGACGAGTTCGGCCGTTGCCGTCTTGCCGTCGCGCTTGTAGGTGAGCGTGACCTTGTCGCCCGGCTTGTGGGTCCAGATCTCGCCGATCAGGGTCGGTCCGCTCTCGACCACCGTGTCGTTGAACTTCGTGATCACGTCGCCGGCCTTCAACCCGGCCTTGGCCGCGGGCCCGTTCGGCGTGACGGCGGGGGTGCCTGCCGCGCCCTGGTCCGAGATCGTGGCGCCGCCGGTCTTCTCCTCCATCGTGACCGTCGCTCCGATCACCGGGTAGACCGGCTGCCCGGTCTTGATCAGCTGCTCGGCGACGTTCTTCGCCTGGTTGACCGGGATGGCGAAGCCGAGGCCGATGGAGCCCGCCTGGGACTGGCCCGCGCCGCCCCCGGAGGTCGACTGGATGGCGGAGTTGATGCCGATGACCGCACCGCCCGCGTCCAGGAGCGGACCGCCGGAGTTGCCCGGGTTGATCGAGGCATCGGTCTGCAGGGCGCTCATGTACGAGTTCTTGTTGCTGGAACCGTCACCGGAGGCGACGGGACGGTCCTTGGCGCTGATGATGCCGGTGGTGACCGTGTTGGACAGACCGAACGGCGCGCCGATCGCGATGGTCGAATCGCCCACCGCGACCTTCTCGGAGTCACCGAGGGGCAGCGGAGTCAGTCCGTCCGGAGCGTTCTTCAGCTTCAGGACGGCCACGTCGTAGCCCTGGGCCCGGCCGACCACCTCGGCGTCGTACTTCTTGCCGTCGGAGAACGTCGCGGTCAGCTGCCCGTTGTCCGCCGCGGAGGCCACCACGTGGTTGTTCGTGAGGATGTGGCCCTCCTTGTCGTACACGAAGCCGGTGCCCGTGCCGCCCTCGCCGTCGCCGGACTGCGCGTCGATGGTGACCACGCTGGGCAGCGCGTTCGCCGCGACGCCCGCCACCGTGCCCGCCTCGCGCTTGAAGTCCTTCGGGCTGTTGGAGGCCGCCACCGTGGTCGATCCCGAGGAGGAACCGGAGCCGTTGCTGTCGGCGGCCCAGTAACCGAGGGCTCCGCCGACGCCGCCCGCGACGAGCGCCGCCGCCGCGACGGCCGCGATCAGACCGCTCGCGCGCCGCCTGCGAGGGCCTTCGGGCTCCGCCGCGGCCGGGGCGCCCCACACGGGGGTGCCGCCGCCGTCCGCGTACGACGGGACGGCCGGAGGAGGCGGCGGCCAGGAGGCCGGACCGGCAGGAGGCTGCTGCGACGGGGGCCCGTAGGGCTGCTGAGGCTGTTCGTGGTGCGGCATGGACGGCTCGGGGCCGGACTGGTGCGCGGCGGCAGCCGGAAACTGCGCCGTCGGCGCGTCCGCGGGAGGGGCCGGGGTGGCCCCGGCCGCCGGCAGCCCGCCCGGCGGGGTGCCCTCAGGAGCGGCAGCCGGCACGGGAGGTACGGACGGAACAGACGGTACGGACGGAACCGTGTTGCCCTCGTTGCCCTCGTTCTCGGTGCTCACAGCTCTTTACTCCTCGGTTCCACTCGGCATTCGGCAAGAGATCCGCTGTGCACGTGTCTGCGGTCAGCTTTTCCCACAGCACGTCAGGCCACTGTAAGCAGGACCTGTGCATCCGCACACCAATCTTTACATCAGGCAAAACGGTCCCCCGTGACAAGGTGCCCGCACCCGCCGCGTCACGGTGGCACCATGACGCGGTGACCCACGCACGGCAGCACAGCATGCCCCCTCCCATCCAGGTCATCGCCCATCGCGGAGCCTCGGACGATGCCCCCGAGCACACCCTGGCCGCCTACCGGAAGGCGATCGAGGACGGCGCCGACGCCCTGGAGTGCGACGTACGCCTCACCGCGGACGGACAGCTCGTCTGTGTGCACGACCGCAGGGTGAACCGCACCTCCAACGGGCGCGGTGCCGTCTCCGCCCTCGAACTCGCCGACCTCGCCGCACTCGACTTCGGTTCGTGGAAGGACCACGAGGAGTCCCCGGACTGGGATCCGGTGCCGGGGGAGCTCACCTCCGTACTCACGCTGGAACGGCTCCTCGAGCTGGTCAGCGAGGTGCGGGCCACCGGGCGCCCGCTCCAGCTGGCCATCGAGACCAAGCACCCCACCCGCTGGGCCGGGCAGGTGGAGGAACGCCTCCTCCTGCTGCTCAAGCAGTTCGGCCTGGACAATCCCCCGGCGGGCGGGCCCTCCCCCGTACGCGTCATGAGCTTCTCCGCACGGTCCCTGTACCGCATCCGGGCGGCGGCACCCACCCTGCCCACCGTCTTCCTGATGCAGTTCGTCTCTCCGCGGTTGCGCGACGGACGGCTTCCCGCCGGCGCACGGATCGCCGGCCCCGGGATGCGGATCGTGCGCAGCCACCCCGGGTACATCGAACGCCTGCACCGGGCCGGCCACTCCGTGCACGTATGGACGGTGAACGAACCGGAGGACGTCGAGCTCTGCGTAAGCCTCGGCGTGGACGCGATCATCACAAACCGCCCGAAGCAGGTTCTTTCGCAACTGGGTCGCTTTTAGTATCAGTTACAGGGGGTACACCGGCGCATTCGCTCCGCTATCGATCGTTACGAGTGCATCACTGCCAGGGCTTTGGCCGGTTTCCGGTGAAGCCCAGAGGGGCATCCAATCCGTGGCGTGGGGCAAAGGAGGTCTCGGGGGTGACGTTGGTGGTGGCACAAGAGGTGCCCACGTCGTCGAGCATGGCCGTTCCTCATGGCCCTGCAGGCGTGGGGCAGGCACGGCACTGCATGCGTGAGCAGCTTCGCAGCAACGGGGTGTCGGACACGGTCGTCGACGACGCCGTATTGATCCTTTCCGAACTGCTCAGCAACGCATGCCGCCACGGCAGGCCCCTGGGCCTGCACACAGAGGTCGGTGACGGCGATGTCCGCGCCGCGTGGCGCGTCGACAGAGCGGGCGGCCTGACCGTCGAGGTCACGGACGGGGGCGGCCCGACCAGGCCGATTCCGGCCACCCCGTCGGTCACCGCGCGCGGCGGACGCGGGCTCAACATCATCAGCGCCCTCGCCCAGGAGTGGGGCGTACGGGACGACACCTCGGGTGAGGTCACCGTATGGGCCCTGGTCTCCGCGGACCACGGGCTCGGCGCGCTGGAGGGAATGGACTTCGCCGACGCATTCGACGCGTTCGACGACGCGGACTGAAGCGGCTCGGCAGGAGCGGCGCGGGCACCGGCCGGCCGCACTCCGGGGCGGAACTGCCGTGGCAGGCCCGGCGGCAGGTGTGACCCCGCGGTGGCGGGGGCGGCTAGGCTCGCGCCGGAGACCGCACCGTCACGATCGGGAGAACGCCCACCATGGCCAAGAAGCGCCCTCAGTCCAAGGCCGGGAAGCAGCAGCTCAAGGATGGTGAGATCCCGGTCGTCGGGGCCCGCGAGCCCTGCCCCTGCGGTTCGGGCCGCCGCTACAAGGCGTGTCACGGACGCGCCGCCGCCCAGGCCGTGACCGAGCTGGTCCAGCGCCCCTTCGAGGGACTCTCCGGGGAGTGCGACTGGATCGCCCTGCGCGAACTGGTGCCCGCCGCCACGGTCGAGCTGACGCTGAAGGGCGGTCTGCCCGAGGGCGTACCGTCCGTGACGCTCGCGACCGTACTGCCGATGGCGTGGCCGGCTCTGCGCCGTGACGACGGTTCCGTCCTGCTCGCCCTGCAGAACGACACCTCCTCCGGCGACCTCAGCCGCGACCTCGCCGACACCCTGCAGCGGGCGCTGGAGGTGGAGCCCGGTTCGCCGGTCGCCGCCCGCCGTGTGTCCGCCGACGGCCCCCGGCTGCAGGACCTCCTCGACCCGAGCGCCCCGTTCGAGCCGGTCGTGCACTCGGGGTTCGAGTTCTGGGTCCCGGACGCGGAGAACGCCACCCCCGAGGTGTCGGCATCCCTGGAGCGCGCCAACGCCGCGGCGATCCCGACCACGCTGCTCTCCGGAGTGGACGCCGCGTACTGGTGCGAGACGCCGGACAAGAACCACCTGCGCTGGGTCATGCCGCACCCGGAGGAGCAGCTCCTGGACGCGCTCGCGCGACTGCACGCGGCGGGTGCGTCCTCGCTCGGCGAGGGAACGAGGCTGGTCGGCTCGTTCCGGGCGCACGGGCTGATGGTCCCGGTCTGGGACCTGCCCTCCGCGATGGGCGCCGAGGAGTGCGAGAAGCCCGCGGCGAAGTTCGCGGAGCAGCTCGCCGAGGCTCTCGCGTCGGACGCCCCGCTCACCGGTGAGGAGCGGCGGGCACGTGGTGGGCTCACCAACCGCCAAGTGACGCTCAGCTGACAGTGACGGCGCCGCGGACGGTTCGGTGACCCCGGTCACAACTCGCCGTACTCGCAAGTAAATCGCTGTCCGAATAGGCGAGATCGAATTTGCTCACAGCAGATCTCTTGTTACCGTTCTGGAAGCCCGGTCGCTGGTGCATCCCCCGTCGCCAGCGGCCGGGCGTCCGCGTTTCCGGGTAGGGCACGCGGGGGCGCACGCCGGAGCACCGGCGGATCAGCCCCGCCACGGCACTCTGGCCGCGCCCGATGTCAGCACCCCCTCCGCGCACTCGCTCCGCCGCCAGTTGCACGCCTCGGCCGTTGCACGCGGAAGGGTTCCGATACGCACACCGAAGGTCCGGGAACACCGGCGCGCACCGTCTCCCTTCAGGGCTACGGGCGGTGACGGAGTGTTTGCTTTCGGACAGATGTCCGGCACCACAGAGGCGTCGTGCGCAGGGGCGAGGACTCGGCAAGGGCATGTGCCCTCGACTTCCGCCCGGACCGCCCTCCCGCACCGTTTCCGTAATCTTCTGCGGAAAGGTCATCAGAAAGCCTGCGATCAGCGCATTTTGCGCCCGGCACGGGGATTCAATCGATTCGGGACGGGGATTTCGGGGACGAATTTGAACTCGTCCCGTGCGCGCCCGGGTCGTCTGCGCAGAACACGGGCGGACTCACACCCTTACGAGTGAGCCGCCCGTCGTTCCTGCGTCAGCGGTTTACCGCAGCCGTCACCGGTCCGTCAGTACGCGAGCCGGCTGCCGCCGTCGGGAGCGCTGTTGCTCGCCTCGACGAGCGCGTCCAGGACGGATTCCACGTCCGGGAGCCACGGCGCTGCAGGACCGGCCAACGGTGCCCGTTCCCAGCGCACCTGACCCGTACCCACCTCGGACGGGGGAAGGATGAGGTAGCCGCCCTCACCGTGGAACCTCAGGGAGCTGGGCACCCAGTCCTTCGCGTGCAGCAGCTCTCCGAGCCGTTCCAGCGTGTACGGAGCGACCAGCAGCGACCAGCGGGTCGGCGTCGCCACCACCGGGCCGAGTCTCAGCCCCATGGCGTCGAGCGCGGTCAGCGCCCGGGCACCCGCCACGGCCGGCAGGCTCAGCGCGCAGGGCGCCTGGCCACCGGTGGCCAGCACGACGGGAGCGGCCGGCCGGTTGGTCCACCACCAGCGCACCATGCGCGCGTCGGTGGTCGCCGCGAGGAGACCGGGGTCGAAGGGATGTGCGCCGGGCACGGCGCACTCGGGATCGGGGCAGGCGCAACCGCGGCCGCGCTCGCCGCGCACACCTGCCGTCGCCAGCCCCGCTCCGGGGAGGACGGGCCATTTCCAAGCGGTGGCACAGGTCAGCGCCGCGTCGAGCTGGGCGGGACTTGCCTTGCGCCGGGGCCGGTGCCTGCGTCGCCTTCCGAGGATCTCGCGCATGAGCGCTCGTTCCTTTCCGTTGAACGCCGAGGTCCACATCACACCACGTGCTCGTTACACCACGTGTGCGTCTCTTCGCTGTGCGTGCATGCTCACCGGGCTGCGGTACGGACAGGCAGTCCGCGCCGAGCGTGAGCCGAGCCGAGCAGAGTGGAACCGAACAGAATGGAGCTGAGCCGAGTCGAACCGTGTGGAACCGAGCCGAGTCCAGTCAATACATCGCGCGGGCGGCGTGCGCGTCGCGCTCGCCGTCCCTTGTGCAAACCCCGCCACTCGCGGGTGGGGGTGCGGCCGTCACGGGTGAGGACGTCCGGGCGCGCTGTCGGGTTCCGGGGCGATCGCAACTGCCCCTGGCCATCAACGGTTACGTACCCAGCATGCCCGGAATGACGCTCCCTCCGGCACTTCACCCCGAGGGCGCCCCCTGTCGAGCACACCCAGTCGACCGCAAATAGCTGCACGGGGGTGCATTTTTTGGCCAACTTAACAGACCCTTGGACACCACAAATATCGCAAGGACAATGCTGGACATCACCTTACTTGTACGTGTACATGTGGATGCACTGATAGCGGCGCAGAATGACATGGGGGTTTGCGATGCTATTCGACCAAACACACCAGTCGGAAAGCCGACGGCCATGAGCGCCCCACATCTTCCGAAAGTGGCTGGAATCGATCCCATGGTTCCTGTTTCAACGCACACTGCAGCACCCCTCAAGGCTGTGCCCGCCGCGCCGGGAGCGTTCATCCAGGACCGGCTGGCGGGCTGGGTCTCCGACCTCACCACGTTGCACGAACTCACCGAGCGACTGGCCGGAACCAGCACCCTCGACACCGCCCTCCACGAATTGCTGGGCGCCGGAGCGGCTCTGGTCGGAGCCCGTCGCGGACTCCTGGTCCTCGAACCGGCCGACGGCGGCGGCCCGTCCCTCACCATCGGCCTCGGACTCGCCCACGCCGAACTCGGAACCATCGAGACCGTGCCGCGCAGCGCCACCCCCTACGGCCGCTTCCTCGACGGCCTCCCGGACACCGACACCCCCATGGCCAGCCCCGACATCCTCGGCGACGACAGCATCGACCCCCGCTGCCGCGAAGTCGCCGCCACGCTCGGGTACGCCGCCGGCTACACCCTCCCGCTCGCCACCCGGTCCTCCGGCCGGCTCGGCGTGGCCGTCTGGCTGTACGACGAGCCCGCCGAACCACTGGAACGCCAGTGCCACCTCGTCGGCCTGTACGCCCGCTACGCCACCGAGCACCTCGCCCGCCTCCTGGAACTGGAACGCGCCAGGGCGGACGCCGCGATCATCGCCGAGGAATTGCTCCCCACCAGGCTGCCCCGGGTACCCGGGGTACAGCTGGCCGCCCGCCACCGGACCGCCCCGAAGGGCGGCGGCGACTGGTACGACGCACTCGCCCTCCCGGACAACGCGCTCGGCCTGGCCGTCGGCTCGGTCAGCGGTTCCGGTCCGAGCGCCCTGGCCGCGATGGGCAGGCTCCGCGCCGGCCTGCGGGCCTACGCCGTCATGGAGGGCGAGGACCCCGTCGCCGTACTCTCCGACCTCGAACTCCTGCTGCGGCTGACCGAACCTTCGTGCGCCGCCACCGCGCTCTACGCCTACTGCGAACCCGAGCGCCGCACGATCCTGCTCGCCGGGGCCGGACACACCCCGCCGCTCATCATCGGCGACCGGCGCACCGAGTTCGTCGAGACGACAATTTCCGCACCCCTGGGCATGCTGGCCTGCTGGGAGGCGCCGAGCGTGGAGTTCACGCCCGCCCCCGGCGAGACCGTGCTGCTCTACACCGACGGGCTGCTGCGCCGCACCGGCGATCCCATGGACCGGGCGTTCGCACGACTGCACGCGGCGGCCGCCGGCGTACCGAAGGCGCTGCGTCACGACCCGGGAGCCGTCGCCGACCATGTTCTGCGGACCGTCCTGCCCGAGGGCCTGGACCGGAGCGACAGCACCGAGGACGTGGTCCTGCTGGCCGCGCACTTCGACTGACGGCCGCATCGGACCGGTAAGAGGTCTTCCGGCCCTGGGCCCCCTTCCGTACGCCCGTACGATGGATGGGGTCCAGTGTCGTATAAGGAGAGACAAATCGTGTCTGAGGAGCTCACCCCGGAGACCCCGGAAGCCACCGAAGCAGAGCCGATCAAGCAGCGGAAGAACGGCCTGTACCCGGGCATTTCCGATGAGCTCGCCGAAAGCATGAAGTCCGGCTGGGCCGACACCGAGCTCCACGGCCTCGAGCCGATCGCCCAGGCCGAGCACACCGCCGCCCGCCGCGCCGCGCTCTCCGCGCGTTTCCCCGGCGAGCGGCTCGTCATTCCCGCGGGCAACCTGAAGACCCGCTCCAACGACACCGAGTACGCGTTCCGTCCCTCCACCGAGTACGCCTACCTCACCGGCGACCGGAACCAGGACAGCGTCCTGGTGCTCGAGCCGACCGGCTCCGGCGACACGGCCGGGCACGACGCGACGGTCTACCTGCTGCCCCGCTCCAACCGCGAGAACGGTGAGTTCTGGCTCGACGGCCAGGGCGAGCTCTGGGTCGGCCGCCGCCACTCCCTCGCCGAGGCCGAGCAGCTGCTGGGCATCCCCGCGAAGGACGTCCGCGAGCTCGCGGCCGCGCTGGCCGAGGCCACCGGTCCGGTACGCAACGTCCGCGGTCACGACGCGGGCATCGAGAGCGCCCTGACCGACAAGGTCACCGCCGAACGCGACGAGGAACTGCGCGTCTTCCTCTCCGAGGCCCGCCTGGTGAAGGACGCCTTCGAGGTCTCCGAGCTGCAGAAGGCCTGCGACGCCACGGCACGCGGTTTCGAGGACGTCGTGAAGGTCCTCGACAAGGCCGAGGCGACCAGTGAGCGCTACATCGAGGGCACCTTCTTCCTGCGCGCCCGGGTCGAGGGCAACGACATCGGCTACGGCTCGATCTGCGCGGCCGGCCCGCACGCCACCACGCTGCACTGGGTCCGCAACGACGGAGCCGTCCGCTCCGGTGAGCTGCTGCTCCTGGACGCCGGCGTGGAGACCACCGAGCTCTACACCGCCGACGTGACACGGACGCTGCCGATCAACGGCACGTTCACCCCGCTGCAGCGGAAGATCTACGACGCCGTGTACGAGGCCCAGGAAGCGGGCATCGCGGCCGTCAAGCCCGGCGCCGCCTTCCGCGACTTCCACGACGCCGCGCAGCGCGTCCTCGCCGAGAAGCTCGTCGAGTGGGGCCTGCTGGGCGACCTGACCGTGGAGAAGGTCCTGGAGCTGGGCCTGCAGCGCCGCTGGACCCTGCACGGCACCGGTCACATGCTCGGCATGGACGTCCATGACTGCGCCGCCGCACGCACCGAGTCGTACGTCAACGGCACCCTGGAGCCCGGCGTGTGCCTCACGGTCGAGCCCGGACTGTACTTCCAGGCCGACGACCTGACCGTGCCCGAGGAGTACCGGGGCATCGGCGTCCGGATCGAGGACGACATCCTCGTCACCGAGGACGGCAACCGTAATCTGTCCGACAAACTGCCGCGCCGGGCCGACGAGGTCGAGGCGTGGATGGGCCGGCTCAAGGGCTGACACGCACGGGGCGCGGGGCCGCGCCCCGTGCGCCGGGAGGGCGCGCTGCTCAGGACACCATGAGCAGCGCGCCCTCCCGCCATTTCAGAATCTTGTCGAAGCTCACGACCGCTCCACGCCCCGGGCGGTTGCCGAAGTGGACGTGATCGGCGAGCTCCTCGATCAGGCCGAGTCCCCGGCCGCTCTCCGCCATGAGGGGCTGCGTTCCCGCCGGGCACCCGCCTGTGGAGCGCGCGGGCGGCGGGTGACCCGCCGGGGGATGCCCGGCGGACTGCTGCGGATCCGACGGAGACCCGGCGGACTGCTGCGCGGCGGTGCGAAGCGTGCGCCGGGCGGGGAAACCTGGCCCCGAGTCGGCGACTTCGATACGGCATTTCTCGCCGTCCAGATAGGCGGTGACCCGGTACTGGCCGGAACCACGTACGGGCTGCTCGTCATCGGTGGGACCGAGGCCGGCGAGGTCACCGGCGTCTCCCAGGTCGCCGCCGTGTTCCACGGCGTTCGCACAGGCTTCGCTGAGCGCGACCGACAGGTCGTAGGAGATGTCCGGATCCACCCCCGCGGTCTCCATGGTGCCGAGCAGAAAACGACGGGCGAGCGGAACGCTCGCAGCTTCGCGCCGCAAATGGAGTGACCACCACATGCTCATGCTCCAGCCTCCTGGCTGCGGCTCGACATACCGATACGTATTGCCGCGCAGAGCACTTCGTAAGCACGGATCGGCTGTGACAGCGCTCATTCGGCGGATGCGAATGTTCCGTATACCGGTGTATGCCCGGCACCGGATACTCCGATGAGCGCTCCTGAACAGGTGCAACACTCCCCGTTCACCCGCGATGCGGACAGTTGCCGACCTTCCGGACCTGCCGTACGGGAGCAGGGGGCGCAGTGCGATGATGTCCCGGCCATGTCTATGCCTGTCGCACGCGCCGGAGCCGGTCTGCGGCTTCTGAGGACCGCGGTGTTCACCGCGGTCTGCGTCGTGCTGGCCGCGGCAGGACACACGCTGGCCGCCGGTACGGCCGTGCCCGGGTGGACACTCCTCGCCGGATTCCTCGGAGTCTTCGCCGCCGCGGCACTGCTCGCCGGGCGCGAGCGGTCACTCCCGTCGATCACCGCCGCCCTCGCGACCGGACAGATCGCCCTGCACGTCCTCTTCGGACCGGGCCGCCACACGCCCGGCCCCGCGACGTCGTCCGGGGACGACTCACTGATCCGGTTCGCCGCCGGGCTGGTCTGCGGTGCCGGGCCGGCACAGCTGAGCGCCGGTGAGGCCCACCGCATCGTCACCACCGCGGGCATCGACCCCGCGACCGTGACGCACGGACACACCCACCTCGCATCCGGCGGGGCGGCGGCCACGGACGCCGCTTCCGCGGCCGGCGCGGGCGCCCTGATGCCGGACCTCCTGCCGAGTCTGCCCATGTTCCTCGGGCACCTCCTCGCCGCACTCGCCACCGGCTGGCTCCTGCGGCGCGGCGAGGTCGCGCTCTTCCGGCTGGCCAGGCTCTCGGCGTACGGCGGCCGGCAGCTGGCGGCTGGAGCCAGGCTGCGGGCACTGCGGGCAGCCATGGCCCTCGTACGCACACTGCGTGCGGGACTTCCGGGGCGCCCCGCGACCGGGCCGCTCCTTCCCCGTACCGCCGTGGACGCTCCGGCGCCCGCGACCGGGGATCCTCTGCAGCACATGGTGATCAGGCGCGGGCCTCCACCCGTATACGTACGCGCAGCCTGACGCGACTCCTCGCCCGGCCCCGGATCCCGGATCCGTACCCGGGGGAGAGCTGTCGCGATGCCGTCGCGCACCCGCGTGCCGGACCACCTTTTCCCTTGTGCCTGTGGAGTGATCTCTGCCATGAACGTTTCACGCATCGCCATCGCGGGCGGCGTCGCCGCGTCCACCGTCCTGCTGCTCGCCGGTACCGCCTCCGCGCACGTCAGCGTGCAGCCGCAGGGCGAGGCCGCCAAGGGCGGCTACGCCACCATCAACTTCAAGGTCCCCAACGAGCGCGACGACGCCTCCACCACCAAGCTCGAGGTGAACTTCCCGACCGACCACCCGCTGGCCTCCGTCAGCGCGCAGGCCCTGCCCGGCTGGAAGATCGAGATCACCAAGAGCAAGCTGGCCAAGCCGCTCGACGTGCACGGCAAGAAGATCAACGAGGCCGTTTCCAAGGTCACCTGGACCGCCGACGGCACCGGGATCGCTCCCGGCTACTTCCAGCAGTTCCCGCTCTCGGTCGGACAGCTCCCCGAGGACGCCGACCAGCTGGTCTTCAAGGCCCTGCAGACGTACAGCAACAAGGAAGTCGTCCGCTGGATCGAGGAGCCCACCGCAGGTGGCGACGAGCCCGAGAGCCCGGCGCCCGTCCTCAAGCTGACCGCTGCCTCGGCCGACGCCCACGGTGCCGCCGCGGACGACAAGGGCAGCGACGCGGACGCCGCGAAGTCCAAGGACACCACCGCGTCCTCGAAGACCGCGTCCTCGTCCTCGGCCTCCTCGTCGTCCGACAGCACCGCACGCGTTCTGGGCATCGTCGGCATCGTCATCGGCATCGCGGGCGTGGCGTTCGGCGTGCTCGCGGGCCGTCGCCGTAGCGCCTGACCCACCGGCCCCACCCGCACCACAGACCAGGAAACAACTCTCCATGCGCAACAAGAAGACAGTGCTGGCCGCGGCGTTCGCCGCCGTGGCCGCACTGACCCTCTCGGCCTGCGGCAGTGGCGACGCGTCGGCGGGCAAGCCCGTCGTCGACGTCTCCGTCGAGTCCGAGACGAAGGCCGCAACGGTGCTCGACCAGCCGTTCACCAAGCCCGACCTCGTCCTCACCGACACGCACGGCACGTCGTACGACCTCCGTGAGCAGACCAAGGGCAAGCCGACACTCATCTACTTCGGCTACACCAACTGCCCCGACGTGTGCCCGCTGACCATGAGCAACATCGCTCTCGCCAAGCGGGCCCTGCCCGCGGCCGACCGGGACAAGCTCCAGGTCGTCTTCGTCACCACGGATCCCGAACGGGACACCCCGGCGTCCCTGGGCAGCTGGCTCAAGGCCCAGGACCCCGCCTTCACCGGCCTCACCGGCGACTTCCCGACCATCCAGGCGGGAGCACGGCAGATCGGCATCGGCATCGACCCGCCGAAGAAGGAGAAGGACGGCACCGTCGTGTCGATGCACGGTGCCCAGGTCATCGCGTTCTCCCCGAAGACCGACAAGGGGTACGTGCTGTACGGCGAGGACACCACGGCCGACGACTACGCCAAGGACCTCCCGAAGATCATCAAGGGGGAGAAGCCGTGAACCGCCGCACGGCTCTGTTCGGTGCCCTCGTCCTCACCACGGGTCTCGCGCTGACGGGGTGCTCCTCGGAGAACAAGCCCGCACTCGAGGTGACCGGTGCCTTCATGCCGCAGCCTGTCGGCGACATGGCGGCCGGCTTCCTCGTCGTGAAGAACGACGGCGGTACCGACCGGCTCACCTCGGTGAGCAGCCCCCTCTCGGACCACGTCACCATCCACGAGACGAAGAACCAGGCCATGCGGATGGCCTCCTCGTTCGAGGTGCCCGCCGGTGGCGAGCTCGACCTCGAACGCGGCGGCAGCCACATCATGTTCACGGACCTCAAGCAGCGGCCCAAGCAGGGCGAAACGGTCTCCCTGGAACTGCACTTCGAGACGGCCGACCCCATCAAGGTCGACGTTCCCGTGAAGGCGACCACCTACAACCCGAAGAAGCAGTGAGGTACTGACACCCCATGACAGCCACCGCCCCGCCCTTCGGGCTCTCCCCGATACGACGGCCGCTCGCCGCGGTCGCGCTCCTCGCCGCGCTGATCAGCCTGCTGTTCGGCCTGGTGCTGGCAGGCGCGAGTCCCGCGTCCGCGCACGCCGCCCTCACCGGGAGCAACCCGCAGGACGGGTCGGTGGTCGCCACCGCCCCCAAGGAGGTCACGCTCAACTTCTCCGAGCAGATCGCCATGGGTGAGGACTCGATCCGCGTCCTCGACCCGAGCGGGAAGCGGGCCGACACCGGAAGCCCCCGCGAGCTGCGGAACGGCACCGTGCAGTACGGCATCACCCTCCACAGCGGCCTGCCCGACGGCACCTACACCGTGGCCTGGCAGGCCGTCTCCGCGGACAGCCACCCGGTCTCCGGCGCCTTCACCTTCTCCGTCGGCGCTCCGTCGCAGACCACGGTGGCCCTGCCCTCCGACGGAGCCGGCGGCGGCCTCGTCGGAACCCTCTACGGCATCGCGCGCTACGCCGCCTACGCCGGATTCATCCTCCTCGCCGGCGGCTCCGCGTTCGTGCTCGCCTGCTGGCAGCGCGGGGCGGGCGCCCGGCCCCTGCAGCGTCTCGTCGTACGCGGCTGGGTCACCCTCACCGCGGCCACCCTCGCCATGCTGCTCCTGCGCAGCCCCTACACCGGCTCCGGGAAGCTGGCGGACGCCTTCGACCTCGACGGTCTGCAGTCCGTGCTCGACACCAAACCGGGGGCTGCGCTCGTCTCCCGGCTGCTCCTCCTCGGCGCCTCCGCGCTCTTCGTCGCGGTCCTGTTCGGGGCGTACGCCAAGCGCGAGGACGAGAAGGAGAAGCAGGACCTCACCTTCGGGCTCGCCATCGGCGGAGCGGTCATCGCTGCCGGGATCGCAGGGACGTGGGCCCTGGCCGAGCACGCCTCGACCGGCATCCAGCCGGGCATCGCCATGCCGGTCGACGTCCTGCACCTCCTCGCCGTCGCCGCCTGGCTCGGCGGACTCACGGCACTGCTGGTCGCCCTGTACAGGACACCGGACATCACGAGCCGCGCGGTACGGCGGTTCTCCCGCATGGCCTTCGGCAGCGTGCTCGTACTCACCGCGACCGGGCTGTACCAGTCCTGGCGGCAGCTGGGTTCGTGGTCCGCGCTGACCGGCACCCGGTACGGGCAGCTGCTGCTCATCAAGGTGGCCCTGGTTGCCGTACTCGTCGGCGTCGCGTGGATCTCACGGCGGTGGACCGGGCGGCTGGCCGGGGACGAGGAGCCTGCGGCCGAGGCGGGGACTTCCGAAGCCGACGACGAGGCGGAGAGTCCCTCGGCCGGAAACGCCGGAGAGGTGGACCCCGAGCGCGCCGTCCAACTCACCAGGCAGCGCGCCGCACTGACGGCGACGAAGGAGAAGCGCGCCCGGGACGCCGATCCGGAGCGCTCCGGACTGCGTCGCTCGGTCATGGTGGAGACGGGCATCGCCGTGGTGCTGCTCGCGGTCACGACGATCCTGACGTCCACCGAGCCCGGACGCACCGAGGAGGAGGCAGCCCGCAGCAAATCAGCGGTCGCCGCGCCTCTGACCGGCGGGCAGATCAACCTGAGCATGCCGTTCGACACGGGCGGCCAGAACGGCAAGGGGACCGTACGGCTGGACGTCACCCCCGGCGGGACCGGCGCCAACAACGTGCACGTCTGGGTCGACGGGCCGGGCGACCGCCCGATGGATGTCCCCGAGGTGAAGCTCGCCTTCACCTTGGAGTCCAAGGACATCGGCCCCCTGCCGGTCGTCCCCGAGCGCATCACCACAGGACACTGGACGGCCGGCGGTGTGCAGATCCCGATGGCGGGCGACTGGAAGGTCACGGTGACCGTGCGCACGTCGGACATCGACCAGACGACCGTCGACAAGAACGTGAAGATCGGCTGAGCAGGATGAGCAGGAACAAGGGCAGGAAGAGCGAAGGCGTCGGTGGCGCCGGTATCTCCCGCAGGCGGCTGATCGGCAGCGCCGGAGCAGCCGGAGCCACCGGCCTGGTGCTGGGCGCGGCCGGAGGCGCCGGCGGATACGCGGCGACGAGCGACGAACCGGCCCCGCTCACCGCCGTCGGTTCGACCGAGGCGATGTTTCACGGGAAACATCAACCGGGGATCACCACTCCGCTTCAGGCCCGCGGACATCTGATCGCCTTCGACCTGGCGCCCGGCGCGGGCCGGAAGGAAGCCGCCGCCCTGATGCGCCGGTGGTCGGTACTGGCGCAGCTGCTGATGGCCGGCAAGCCGGCCGGGGGCGGCACCGGCCACGACACGGGGGTCGCCCTGGACGCCGGACCGTCCTCTCTGACGGTCACCTTCGGATTCGGCCGCACCTTCTTCGAACGCACGGGCCTGGTCTCCCGCCGGCCTGCCGCACTGGACCCCCTGCCGCCGTTCTCCTCCGACCACCTCGACGCCAAGCGGTCCAACGGTGATCTCTGGGTGCAGATCGGCTCCGACGACGCGCTCGTCGCCTTCCACGCGCTGCGCACCATCCAGAAGGAGGCCGGCGCGACGGCGCGGGTGCGCTGGCAGATGAACGGCTTCAACCGCACTCCGGGAGCAACCGCCCGGCCGATGACCGCCCGCAACCTGATGGGCCAGATCGACGGGACGGGCAACCCGAAGCCGGAGGAGAGCGACTTCGACCGGCGGATCTTCGTCCCGTCGGCAGACGCCGCAGGCACCTCAGGTGCATCGGAGGGCTCGTCTTCCTCCGCTTCTGCCCACGAGTGGATGGCGGGCGGCTCCTACGCGGTCGTACGGCGGATCAGGATGCTCCTGGACGACTGGGAGAAGCTCACGGTCGACCGCCAGGAGCGGGTCATCGGGCGGCGCAAGGCGGACGGCGCACCTCTGAGCGGCGGCTCGGAGACCACCGGGATGGACCTGGAGAAGGCAGGCCGGGACGGCAGGCTGCTGATCCCCGACAACGCCCACGCCCGGATCTCCTCCCCCGAGAAGAACGGCGGAGCCGCGATGCTGCGACGCCCGTTCTCGTACCACGACGGCATCTCCACGGACGGCACTCCGGACGCCGGGCTGCTCTTCGTCTGCTGGCAGGCCGATCCGTTCAGGGGCTTCGTTCCGGTACAGCGCAAACTCGACCGGGGGGACGCGCTCTCACCGTTCATCCGGCACGAGGCCAGCGGCGTCTTCGCCGTTCCGGGTGGTACCGCGCCCGGCGAGTACGTGGGGCAGCGTCTGCTGGAAGGGTGAGTTCGCTCGGGCCCTCCCGTACGGCCCATTAGGGTGACCGTATGTCAGCCACGCGCTACGCCTATCTCGGCCCCGAAGGCACCTTCACCGAGGTTGCCCTCCGTACCCTTCCGGAAGCCGCCACCCGTGAGCTCGCCCCGATGCTCTCCGTACCGGCGGCACTGGACGCGGTACGCAACGGGGAGGCGGCGGCGGCACTCGTCCCCATCGAGAACTCCGTCGAGGGCGGGATCACCGCGACGCTGGACGAGCTGGCCAGCGGCGCACCGCTGATGATCTACCGCGAGGTGTTGCTCTCCATCACCTTCGCGCTGCTGGTGCGCCCCGGGACCAAGCTGTCGGACATCAAGACCGTCACCGCTCACCCGGCCGCGCAGCCGCAGGTACGCAACTGGATGGCGGCCCATCTGCCGAACGCGGTGTGGGAGTCCGCCGCCTCGAACGCGGACGGTGCCCGACTGGTCCAGGAGGGGCGTTACGACGCCGCCTTCGCCGGTGAGTTCGCCGCGTCGACCTACGGGCTGGAGCCACTGGTCACGGAGATCCACGACGCGGAGAACGCGCAGACGCGCTTCGTCCTGGTGGGGCGGCCCGCCAGGCCGTCGGCACCGACCGGTGCGGACAAGACGTCGGTCGTCATCTGGCTCGGCGACGACCACCCGGGCGCCCTCCTCGAACTACTCCAGGAGTTCGCCGTGCGAGGCGTCAACCTCATGCTGATCCAGTCACGGCCGACGGGGGAGGGCATCGGGAACTACTGCTTCGCCGTGGACGCGGAAGGACACATCGCGGACCGCCGGGTCGGGGAGGCCCTGATGGGGCTGAAGCGGATCTGCCCGAAGGTGCGCTTCCTGGGTTCGTATCCGCGAGCCGGAGTGACGCCCGAGGACGTACGTGCCGTGCGCCCCGGGACGTCCGACAGGGACTTCACCGAGGCCTCGGACTGGCTCGCACGCAGCCAGGACGGCCGGGCCTGACAAGCCAGGACACGGCAGAAGTCGCCAGGGCGGGAACAGGGGCGGGGAGGGACCCGTCGCGCGTGACCGCCCGGTTCTACTTTCGGATCTCATGCCCGGCGCAAAGTTATCCACAGGCACCCTCGCAACCTGGGGACAAGTCGACAGCGCAACACGACATGGTCGACAAATCACCCCAGCGAGCCCGGATCCCCCGCAGCCCCCCAGTCCTGCACCTGTCGGCCCAATTCCATTGATCAACTCCCCAGAGCGATCAATTCCCACCCGAATGAGTGCGCGAACCAGGTTTCGGAAGGAATCCATCCACCTTCATGCGGCATTCGGAACGATCTCTTCCGATGTCCACAGATCTTCTTCACAGCCTGTGGATAACTAAATGAACCTACGCACCCCTGTGGACAAGACCCCGGCCCACACCCTCAACTCCCGCCCGAAGCACCGACGATGCACCGGGGCGTGAAGGCACTTGCTCCACTTTCGGAGCAATCGGGCCCCTTATTGACGACATTGGCGACATCGATGACATTGGCGACCGCCCCCTTGGCCCGCCCGACGTTTGCCGTGGAATGCCCGCCACCAGCCCCGATGATTCTCCGCCAGGATTACCAATCCCGGCAATTCGGGCAAACGGACACGCTCGTCGATATCGGTTCGAGCTGCGGATCCCCGCACCGGTAGCCTTGGGGGGTGATTGACCTTCGCCTGCTCCGTGAGGACCCCGACCGTGTTCGCGCCTCCCAGCGCGCCCGTGGAGAGGACGTCGCCCTCGTCGACGCCCTGCTCTCCGCCGACGAGCTGCGCAGGTCGTCCGGCGTCCGCTTCGACGAACTCCGCTCCGAGCAGAAGTCGCTCGGGAAGCTGATCCCCAAGGCAACACCCGAGGAGCGCACCGAACTCCTCAAGAAGGCCGATCAGCTGAAGACCGAAGTCAAGGCGGCCGACGCAGCGCAGGACGAGGCCGACGCCGAAGCCAAGCGGCTGCTCCTCCTCCTCGGCAACATCGTCCACGAGGACGTGCCGGTCGGCGGTGAGGAGGACTTCGTCGTCCTGGAGACGCACGGCACGATCCGTGACTTCGGTGCGGAGGGCTTCGAGCCCAAGGACCACCTGGAGCTCGGCGAGTCGCTCGGCGCCATCGACATGGAGCGCGGCGCCAAGGTCTCCGGCTCGCGCTTCTACTACCTGACCGGGGTCGGCGCGCTGCTCGAACTCGCCCTGGTCAACGCGGCGATCGCACAGGCGACCGAGGCCGGCTTCATCCCGATGCTGACCCCCGCGCTGGTCCGGCCGCGCGCGATGGAGGGCACCGGTTTCCTCGGCCAGGCCGCGGAGAACGTGTACCACCTGGAGAAGGACGACTACTACCTGGTCGGCACCTCCGAGGTCCCGCTCGCGGCGTACCACATGGACGAGATCATCGACGCCGACAAGCTGCCCCTGCGGTACGCGGGCTTCTCGCCCTGCTTCCGCCGTGAGGCCGGTACGTACGGCAAGGACACCCGGGGCATCTTCCGCGTCCACCAGTTCGACAAGGTCGAGATGTTCTCGTACGTCGACCCCGAGGACGCCGAAGCCGAGCACCGCAGGCTCCTCGACTGGGAGAAGCAGTGGCTCACCGGCCTCGAGCTGCCCTTCCAGGTGATCGACGTCGCCACCGGCGACCTGGGTGCTTCGGCCTCCCGCAAGTTCGACTGCGAGGCCTGGATCCCGACCCAGGGCAAGTACCGGGAGCTGACCTCCGCGTCGAACTGCAACGGCTTCCAGGCCCGGCGCCTCTCCGTCCGCATGCGCGACGGAAAGAAGGTCCAGCCGCTGGCCACTCTGAACGGCACGCTCTGCGCCGTACCGCGCACGATCGTGGCCATCCTGGAGAACCACCAGCTGGCGGACGGTTCCGTACGGGTTCCGGAGATGCTCCGTCCGTATCTGGGCGGGCGCGAGGTTCTGGAGCCGGTCTCCAAGTGAGCTTCCCCTACAAGCTCGTCGCCACCGATCTCGACGGCACGCTGCTGCGTGACGACGACACGGTCTCCGAGCGCACACGCGAGGCGCTGGCCGCGGCTACCGCGGCCGGCGCGGCGCACATCATCGTCACCGGACGCGCGGTCCCCTGGACCCGGCACATCCTGGACGACCTGGGCTACGACGGCCTCGCGGTGTGCGGCCAGGGCGCGCAGGTCTACCACGCGGGCGAGCACAAGCTGCTGACCTCCCTGACCCTGGACCGGCAGCTCGCGGGTCTCGCCCTGTCCAAGATCGAGGCGGAGGTCGGCCCGCTCGCGCTGGCGGCGAGCCGGGACGGACTCGACGGCGAGGTGCTGGTCGGACCCGGCTACCGGGTGCAGGAAGGACCGCTCCCCGCCCTGTTCGTGGACGACGCCGCCGAGATGTGGACCGCCCCCCTGAACAAGGTCTACATCCAGCACCCGGAACTCGGTGACGACGCCCTGGCCAAGGCCGCGCGCGGCGCCGTCGGCAGCCTGGTGGACGTCGTGATGGCGGGCCCGGGTGTCGTGGAGATCCTTCCCCTCGGCCTCAGCAAGGCGACCGGGCTCTCGCTGGCCGCCCGCCGCCTGGGGCTGAAGGCCGCGGACACGCTGGCTTTCGGTGACATGCCGAACGACATCCCCATGTTCGGCTGGGCGCAGCACGGTGTGGCCATGGCCAACGCGCACGACGACCTCAAGGCAGTGGCGCACGAGATCACGGCGTCGAACGAGCACGACGGCATCGCGGTGGTGCTCGAGGAGCTGCTCAGGACGGCCACGCGCGCGTAGGGGTTCCTGCGGCGGGGGTTCCTGCGGCAGGGCCGGTTCTGCGATGGGTCCGGTTCTGCTGCTCATGGTGGCGGAGGATGCGCGGATCGAACGCGCGCGGGGGCACGCCCCCGACGACGGCTTAGCAAGCCGCTGCCTTACCACTCGGCCAATCCTCCGGGAGGGTGGCCGCGCGATGCGCAGGGAAAGCCACCCCGGGGGCCCTGCTCAGCGGTTCACGCGCAGCTGATGCGTCAGCTACTGCGGTACCGGCTGCGGACCACCCTGCTGGGAACTCGACGGACTCGGACTCTCGGTCATCGCCGCGCTCCTCTCCCGGTCTTCGTGGGCGCCCTGTTCGCGTGCGCCGTCCCCCTCACTGTGCCCGAGGGCGGCCGCCGGGGGCCACTGCTTTTCCCCGGCCCCCGGCGGCCGCCCTCCCCAAACCGGATGTCAGCTGTGCTTGCTGCGGCTCAGGTCCTTGAGGTGCCGGGCGAAGTCGTCCATGCGGGCGTCCAGCCGGACGATGTCCTGGGAGACGTCGGTGAGCCGGAGGCTGATGGCCCCGACGACCTGGTGGGTGACGTCCAGCTTCCGGTCGAGGACATCGAGCCGGTGCGACATCCTGCCCAGTACGGGACCGAGCTCCTGGAGCGCGCTGCCGACGCCGACGAGGCACCCCTCGACACGGGTGACCCGCTGGTCGAGCGAGGCGATGGACGCCCGGAGGTCCTCCTCGGCATCGAGCAGATAGGTCCGGACGCAGCGGGCGATGTCGCTGTCGCGAAGAAGCATGGCGACGTTGAGCACGGTCCTGCGGGTGTACAGCGTGAGCTGCGTAGCCGCCTGTGGATAACTTTCACGTACCTCCCCGCCCCATAGGGACATCATGTCCCTATGGAAGACGCGCAGCTCAGACCCTCGGAGGAGCCTGAGTCCGTTCTCCTCCACCTCAGCACGATGGCGCTGCGTCACCTTCTTGATGACCTCTGTGGATACTTCGAAGTAACGAGCCACGTCATCTGTGCGAACGTGAATCCCGTCAGGGAGCATGACAAGGCTCTTGACCTTGTCGAGGGCGTCGACGCGCCCCATCTGCTCCACGCGCAGGGCGTGCGATTCGAGCAGGGCAACTTCCGTGGGCATGGGCATACCTTTCGTACCGCGGAAACGACGACGGACGGCCCTGTCCCCGGGCTACGAGGGCGGAGGACGCTCACGGTTGCCACTCACTCGATGACCGGTACAGCGGGACACAGCCCCACCCATGCCGGCATTCCCCTGATTCACGAAAGCTCGACGCCACAGATCCCAGTTGCCTCCACGCATCCAGGTCAACGAGCCGATAACCGTACAGTTACGCGTTCCACTGTCCGCTCATAGGACAACCCCCGCCCATCGGACGGGGGTTGCACGGCATACCAGGCGGGTGGAAGCGGTCTCACTCCTCGCCGGCGAGCTTCAGGGCCCTCAGCTTCTGCCCCGCGTACCACGTGGCCACGATCGTGACGCCCGCCAGCAGAACCGTTGCGAGCGGCAGGCCGACGTCCGAGGTCACCAGGCCCTCCCCGGCGACCTTCTCGGCAACCGAGAGGGACCACTGCTGCACACTGAGGGTCCTGGCCCCCGGTACCAGGCTGCCGAAGAGGGCTTCCCAGACCAGCGCGTAGACCAGGCCGAAGACCACCGCGTGCCTGCTGACCGTGCCGAGCAGCAGGAACAGCGCGCTGTAGGCGATCGAGGCGACCAGCGCCGCGATCGTGTAGGCCACGGCGATCTGCCCGCCGTTGCCGTTGAGGATCATGCCCGCGACGAAGGTCGGCAGCGCGGAGAAGAGCATCGTCACGGCGATGGCGACGATCAGCTTGGTGAAGATGATCGTGGGCCGCTTCACCGGCTTGGCGAGCAGATACACGATCGAACCGTCGTCGATCTCCGGTCCGATGGCTCCGGTCCCGGCGATGACGCCGATCAGCGGCACCATCGTGGCGATGGCGAAACCGCCGAGCACACCGGAGGCGACGTCGTCATCGGCCCCGGCGAACGCCCGTACCGCCACGGCGATGGCCACCAGCAGAACGGGCAGGATGAACAGGATGGCGGCCCGGCGCCGGCCGAGCAGGGCCCGGTAGGTGAGCCGGGCGACTGTGGGGTCGTACATGACGCTTCACAGCTCCTTTCAGGCCACTACTCAGGCCGCTACGAGATAGGAAAAGACCGATTCGAGGGATTCGTCGGACGGCGAAACGGTCAGCAGCCGGATGCCCTGTTCGCGTGCCACCTTCGGCAGCAGCGTGGTGAAGCGCCCGAAGTCGACGGCCTGGATACGCAGGGCCTGCTCGCTCAGGTCGATCTCGATCCCCGCGGTCGACGGGTCGGCGATGAGCGCGGCAGCCAGTGCCCGGTCGTCGCTCGACCGCACGAGATAGCGGTGCGGCCGGTCCGTCATCAACCGGCGGATCTTCCGGAAGTCACCGGACGCGGCATGCCGCCCCGCCACGATGACCTCGATGTGCGAGGCGAGCTGCTCGACCTCCTCGAGGATGTGGGAGGAGAAGAGAACCGTGCGCCCCTCCGCCCCCATCCGCCGCAGCAGCTCCATCAGTTGCATGCGCTGGCGCGGGTCCATGCCGTTGAACGGCTCGTCGAGGAGCAGTACCGAGGGCTCGTGAACCAGGGCGGACGCCATCTTCACGCGCTGGCGCATGCCCTTGCTGTACGTCGAGATCTTGCGGTCCTGCGCGTACTCCATCTCGACCGTGGCCAGCGCCCTGCGCGCCTCCGCGTCGCCGAGCCCGTGCAGTTCCGCGTTGGCGACGACGAACTCCCGGCCGGTCAGGAAGTCGTACATGCCTTCCCGCTCCGGCACGATCCCGATCGCCTTGTAGACCGCCTCGTTGCGCCAGATGGTCTTGCCGTCGAGCGTGACCTTGCCCGTCGAGGGAGCCAGGAATCCCGCCATCATGTTGATCAGCGTGGACTTTCCGGCACCGTTGGGGCCCAACAGCCCGGTGACACCGGGCCCCACGGTCATGCTCACGTCGTTGACGGCGACCACGTTCCCGAACCAGCGCGACGTGTGGTCGATCTCGATGGTGGTCACAGCCCGACCCTCCGGTAGCGGCGCATCAGTACGGCGTACGAGCCGGCGACGAGCGCGAGTACAACGATCAGATAGGCCACCCCGGCACCGGCACCCGGGCCCACTCCGCCGGGGAAGTTGGTGGTGGCACCGAGGTACGCGGTCTGCACCCCGTCGATCAGCGTGATCGGGGAGAAGAGACCCAGCCAGGTGATGGCTCCCATGGAGTCCGTCGACCAGGCGATCGCCTGGACCGTGGAGACCGCACCGTAGGTGATGGTCAGTACGGCGATCACCGCGGCGACACCGAACCCGCGGCGCGGCGTAAGGGCGGCCACCACCAGTCCGATCCCGGCGAACAGCACGGACAGCAGCGCCACCGAGACCAGCCCCTGCCCGAAGCCCGCGGTCTGGTCGGCGAAGTCGAACTTCGCGAGCAGCGCGCCCGCGTAAAGGATGATGAGGGGCAGGCCGGTGAGGATGAAGAGGGCCGAAGCCATGGCCGCGAACTTGGCGACCACGTAGTCGACGCGCTCGATCGGCCGCGAGAAGTACAGCGGAACGCTCTTGAAGCGAAGGTCCCTCGACACGGACTGCGGTGCCTGCGAGGCGATGAACAGCCCGATCACCGCCTGCAGGTAGATCGCGAACGCCGTGTACTTGATGGGAAGTTTCGTCATGTTCGGCGTGGCGATCGCGACCGCGACAATGATCAGCGCCACCAGGCACATCACCCCGCACAGCAGCATCGGCAGCACCTTGGACTTCGCGGAACGGCCCAGCCCGAACGAGCCTCGCAGGGACTGGGAGTAGAGCGAACGGCGGGCATAGGCCCGGCCCAGGCGGACCCCGTCGTAGGAGCGGTACCCGATGTTGTGGATCCGGGAGGTGTCGCTCCCGGTCACGGTCCCGGTCTCGGTGCTCATCGACCGCTCCCCTTCTGCTGTACGGCCCCGGCTGTCGCGGTCATGGCCTGCGGTGCCTCTTCGGTACGGAAGACCTCGGCGATGTGGTGCCGTCGCTGTTCCATCCGGATGAGACCGAGTCCGAGTCCGGCGACGCTGTCGCGGACCAGGTCGTACGTCTCCTCGCCCGTCGCCTCGACCAGGAGGATGTGGCCCGCGCCGGGCAGACCCTCCGAGTCGAGACCGTCCAGGCCGATGAGCTTGACCCCGGCTCCGGTGAGACTCCGGCGCAGGGCGTCGGTGCCGTCCGGGTGGTCGTCGCTGTCGGTGACCTCGACCGCCAGGGTCGTCGTGATCTGGGTGAAGTCGCTGGTGGAGCTCGAACGCAGCAGAGCACCGCCGTCGATGACGACGACGTGGTCGCAGGTGCGCTCGAGTTCGCCCAGGAGGTGCGAGGTGACCAGCACGGAGATACCGAAGTCGGTGTGTACACGACGGATCAGACCGAGCATCTCGTCGCGGCCCACCGGGTCCAGCCCGTTGGTCGGCTCGTCGAGGAGGACCAGCTGGGGGTCGTGGACCAGAGCCTGCGCCAGCTTCACCCGCTGCTTCATACCGGTCGAGTAGCCGCCGATGGGGCGGTAGCGCTCCTCGTACAGACCGACGTGGCGCAGCGTGTCGGCGGTGCGCTCGCGCGCTGCCGTCGGCGGCAGTCCGGACATCCGCGCCATGTGCACGACGAACTCGGTCGCCGATACATCAGGGGGCAGGCAGTCGTGCTCGGGCATGTACCCGACCCGTTCCCGGATCGCGGCGCCACTGGTGGCGACGTCGAGCCCGAGCACCGCGGCCCGGCCCTCGGTGGCGGGGGACAGACCCAGCAGGATCTTGATCAATGTGGACTTGCCGGCTCCGTTGGCGCCCACCAGGCCGGTTACGCCCGGTCCGATGTCCAAGGAGAGCCGGTCAAGAGCGGTCACCCTGGGGAACCGCTTGCTCAGGCTTTCGGTCGCGATCACAGTCACGTCTTCGAAGGTAGTGGCGCGCACCACAGGAGTCGTCAGACCTGACGGTGGTATCCGCGTCCGACTCCAGGCGTACGGACCCGTAGGGGGGACCCCACGAGGGAGGAGCCGGGAGCCGCACACCATCCCGAGCCGGGACACACGGCCCCGGCGCCTTGCTCGTGCCGCCCTCACACCGTGCCCGCCCTTACGGCGTCCGCGTCCGCACCGGGTTGTCCACATCCCGTTGTCCACAGGCCGTTGTCCACAGGCCCGGCGCACCCCTTGACGCAGCCGTCAGGGATTGTCACATTCATCGGTGTCACGTTACGGGCACGTATCGCGACACCGCACAGACCAAGGGGGCTGCGTGAATCTGCAAGGCGCGCGCGAGCGCTGGGTTCGTACGGGCGGAGTCGAGCTGTGCGTCGCCGAGCTGGGCGACCCGACACTGCCGACCATCGTCCTGGTGCACGGCTATCCGGACAGCAAGGAGGTCTGGTCGCAGGTCGCGCTGCGGCTGGCCGGGCACTGGCATGTCGTGCTGTACGACGTGCGGGGACATGGCCGGTCGACGGCGCCCAGACCCCTGCGCGGCGGCTTCACGCTGGAGAAGCTGACGGATGACTTCCTGTCCGTCGTGGACGCGGTGAGCCCGGACCGGCCGGTGCACGTGGTCGGCCACGACTGGGGTTCGGTCCAGGCCTGGGAGTTCGCCACGGTCGAGCGGACCAAGGGCCGCATCGCCTCGTTCACCTCGATGTCGGGCCCGTCCCTGGACCACTTCGGGCACTGGATCAAGCAGCGGGTGTCCCGCCCCACGCCACGGCGCCTCGGTCAGCTGCTCGGCCAGGGCGCCAAGTCCTGGTACGTGTACGCCCTGCACACGCCCGTCCTGCCCGAGCTCGCCTGGCGCGGGACGCTCGGCAAGCAGTGGCCGCGCATTCTGCGGCGGATGGAGAAGGTGCCCGCGGACGGCTATCCGACGCCCTCGCTTCCGAGGGACGCGTCGCACGGGGCCTGGCTCTACCGCGACAACGTCCGGGCCCGCCTGCGCAGACCTCGCACCGACGCGGTCGCCCATGTGCCCGTCCAGCTGATCACCCCGACCGGTGACATCTTCCTCTCGGCGACGCTCTACGACGAACTCGGCCTCTGGGCACCTCGGTTGGTGCGTCGGTCCCTTCCTGCCAAGCACTGGGTCCCGCGTACGAGGCCGGATCAGCTGTCCGCCTGGATCAGCGACTTCGTCACTGCCGGCGAAGCGGCAGGCAAGGGTGGCGCGGCCGCGCCGGAGACCGTGGCGACCGGGGCACACGCGGACCGGTTCAGCGGGCAGTTGGTCCTGGTGACGGGCGCGGCCGGTGGCATCGGCCGCGCCACCGCCCTGGCGTTCGCGGCAGCGGGCGCGCGCGTGGTGGTCGTGGACCGGGACCCGGAGGGGGCGGCCCGGGCGGCGCAGGAGGCCCTGCGGTCCGGTGCGCAGGACGCCTGGAGCGAGGTGGTGGACGTCGGCGACGAGCAGGCGATGGAGAAGCTCGCCGAGAAGGTCGCGGCGGAGTACGGAGTCGTCGACGTCCTGGTGAACAACGCCGGCATCGGACTGTCCGGTTCCTTCCTGGAGACCACGAGCCAGGACTGGCGGAACGTCCTCGACGTCAATCTGTGGGGTGTCATCCACGGCTGCCGGATCTTCGGCAGGCAGATGGCCGCCCGTGGCCAGGGCGGTCATATCGTCAACATCGCTTCGGCAGCCGCCTACCAGCCGTCGAGGACCCTGCCCGCGTACAGCACCTCGAAGGCCGCCGTGCTGATGCTCAGCGAATGCCTCCGTGCGGAGCTGGCCGAGCAGTCGATCGGCGTCAGTGCGATATGCCCGGGCATCGTCAACACCGGCATCACCGGGACGGCTCGCTTCGCCGGGACGGATGCGGCTGAGGAGAACCGCCTCCGGAAGCGCACGGGCCGCCTGTACGCGCTCCGCAACTACCCTCCGGAGAAGGTCGCCGACGCGATTCTCGGAGCCGTGGTGCACAACCGGGCCGTCGTGCCGGTGACGCCCGAGGCCCGCGGTTCCCGGCTGCTCTCGCGGATCAGCCCCGGAGTGCTGCGTGGGATCGCCCGGCTGAAGCCGCCGCTGTGAGCGAGCCCCGACCGTCAGGAGCGCAGAGCCGGAACGCTCCGGCGAACCCGGACGGCAGGGGACCGGTCGTCCCGGAGTTCCGGATCGAGGACCTGGCGCAGGCCAGTGGTGCGACCGTCCGTACGATCCGCGCCTACCAGGACCGCGGCCTGCTGCCCGCACCGGAGCGGCGCGGGCGGGCCAACGTGTACGGGGAGATACATCTGACCCGCCTCAGGCAGATCGCCGGCCTGCTGGACCGTGGCTACACCCTGACCAGCATCAGGGAGCTGCTGGACGCCTGGGACACGGGGCGCGGGCTCGGCGGAGTGCTCGGTCTGGTCGCCGAGGTGCAGGGCCCGTGGTCGGACGAGGAGGCGGGCCGGATCACGAGGGTGGAGCTGGAGGCGAAGTTCGGTGGGATGCCGGGCAGCGCGTCGGTCGAGGGTGCGGTGACGGACGGGTTCGCCGAAGCGGTGGCGGACGCGGTTGCTCTCGGCGTACTCGAGCCCGCCCCGGGGAGCGTCGACGAGTTTTTGGTTCCGAGTCCCCAAGAACTTTCGGTGGCCGTGGAGTTGCACGCCGCCGGAGTGCCTCTCTCCGCAATCTCCGGTCACCTGGGGGAACTCCGGCAGCAGGTCGAGCACATCGCTTGCCGCTTCCTGGAGTTCACCGCCGAACACGTCTTCGCCCGCTACGCGGACCATCGAAGTCGAACCGACACGGACGCGGCGGAGGCCGCCTCGATGGTGCGCCACCTGCGCCCGCTCGCCCAGCAAGTGGTGGATGCCGAACTGGCCCGCGCCATGGGACGGTTGGCAGTACGCCATCTGCAGAATCACCTCACCGCACCCGACGTCCCCGCTGAGCGCCCCGCACCGCGACCGGTGCTCCTTCCGGCTTCCACAATGCAGGCGGTCCAGGACCTTGTTGGGCCGCAGGGCATCGCCGCCTTCGTAGCCGCGGCAGCTGAACGGGAGGTTCACACCAGGGCATTGGATGCCTTGACCGCATCTCACGCCATAACAGAAGGACTTGAACAAAAGCCCTAAATGCCACAACACTTGTCCACAGAATCGCCAAATCCCCTGTGGATAACTTGAGTTGGCTGTGGATCAAACATGAGCAGCCCCATGAGTGTCACGAACTCTGAGCGAAATCGGGGTGCGCCGGGACGAACGCTGCGGGCACTCTGACGGGATGGACGAACGACGCACCGTCAAGGTGTCCAAGTACCTGTCGAAACACCTGCGGCATCAGCCGGAACGGATCGGAATCACCCTCGATCCCTCCGGCTGGGTGCCGATCGACGAACTGATGCGGGCGTGCGCCGGACACGGATTCCCCGTCACCCGCGCGGAGCTCGACCATGTCGTCGCCGCCAACGACAAGCAGCGTTTCGCCGTGGACGGCGACCGCATCCGGGCGAACCAGGGCCACACGGTCACGGTCGACCTCGGCCTGCCACCGGCCGAGCCACCCGCGTACCTCTACCACGGCACAGTGGGCCGGGTACTCGACGTGATCCGTACCGAAGGGCTGCGGCCCATGGCCCGCCACCACGTCCACCTCTCGCCCGACCGCGAGACGGCAACCCGCGTCGGCGCCCGGCGCGGAGTGCCTGTCATCCTCTCCGTGGACGCGGGAGCCATGCACCGGGCGGGCCACGTCTTTCACGTCAGTACCAACGGGGTGTGGCTCACCGACTCCGTGCCACCGCAGTTCCTGCGGCTGGGCGAGTGACCGCACGAGCAGTACCGCCGCCGGGACCGGACGCCCGGCGCCCGCTCCGCCCCCTGCCCTGCCCCGCCCGCACCCGCGCCCGCGCCCGCACCATCGCCCGCGCGGAGCCATACCGATGCGGAGGGTGCCACGCGTCGCCGTAGAGTCGGGTGCATGACGTCCTCACTCCGCCTGAGCACCGTGATCCTCCCCATCCGCCGCTGGCACGACGGTGGCCGGGCGCTGTGGGTCCGCGCCGAGGAACTGGGTTTCCACGCGGCGTACACCTACGACCATCTGGCATGGCGGACCTTCCGCGACGGCCCGTGGTTCGGCGCCGTCCCGACCCTGACGGCCGCCGCTGCCGCCACATCGCGGCTGCGGCTCGGCACCCTGGTCACCTCTCCCAACTTCCGGCACCCGGTGACACTCGCCAAGGACCTCATCACGCTGGACGACGTCTCCGACGGGCGGATCACGCTCGGGATCGGCGCCGGCGGAAACGGCTTCGACGCCACGACTCTGCGCAGGAGCGACGAGGAGCCGTGGACACCGCGGGAGCGCGCCGACCACTTCGAGGAGTTCGTGCCGCTCCTGGACCGGCTGCTGCGGGAGCCTTCGGTGACGCACGAGGGGCGGCTCTACTCCGCGAACGAGGCCCGGAACATCCCGGGCTGCGTACAGAGCCCCCGGCTGCCCTTCGCGATCGCCGCCACGGGACCGCGGGGACTGAAGCTCGCGGCTCGGTACGGACAGGCGTGGGTGACGACGGGCGATCCGAAGCTGTACGAGAGCGGCACCCCGGAGCAGTCCGTCGCGGCCATCCGCGGACAGGTCTCCAGGCTCGGCGCGGCCTGCGAGTCCGTGGGCCGGGATGTCTCGGAGCTGGACAAGGTACTGCTCACCGGGTTCACGCCGGACCGTCCGCTGTCGTCCTTCGACGCGTTCGTGGACTTCGCCGGTACGCATGCCGAGCTCGGCTTCACCGAGATCGTCGTGCATTGGCCGGTGCCCGACTCCGACTTCGCCGTCGACGAGAAGGTGTTCGAGCGGATCGCCACCGAGGGCCTGTCCCAGCTCGGCTGACCGTCCGGGCCCGCGTCCGGCTGCGCCACACCCTCCTGCGGAGCTGCGCTCTCCGGCGTTCGGGCGACGATTCCCGACGAAACGCCGTCGGCATATGCCCTCGACATGTTCTGCAGTTCAGGGGCGCGCCATCTCAGATGTGCGCCCCTCTGCACGCCCGTGCAACTCCATGCGGGAGAATGGGCAGGTGACTTCAGCTATCGACTCGCCTCTGCCTGCCGTGACCCGGCTGATCGCCACCGACCTGGACGGCACCCTGTTGCGCGACGACAAGACCCTGTCGGACCGTACCGTCGCCGCCCTCGCGGCAGCCGAGGAGGCGGGGATCGAAGTCTTCTTCGTCACCGGACGTCCCGCCCGCTGGATGGACGTCGTGACCGCTCATGTGCACGGCCACGGCATGGCGATCTGCGCGAACGGGGCCGCCGTCGCCGATCTGCACAGGGACGGCCGGCTGATCGAGGTCCGTCCGCTGGAGCGCGACGTGGCCCTGGACGTGGTTCATGTCCTGCGGGAGGCCGCACCGGGGGTCTCCTTCGCGGTCGAGCTGACCACGGGCATCCACTACGAACCTGCCTACCCGCCCTTCCACATGGACCCGGGGGCCACGGTCGCCGTTGCGGAGAAGCTGCTCCACGAGGAGGCGCCGGGCTCCGCCGCCCCGGTCCTGAAGGTCCTGGCACACCACCCCGAGCTGGCTCCGGACACTTTCCTCACGCTGGCCCGGGAGGCTGCGGGGGACCGCGCCTCGTTCACCCGCTCCAGTCCCACCGCCCTGCTGGAGATCAGCGGACTCGGGGTCTCCAAGGCCGGCACGCTCGCCGCATGCTGTGCGCAGCGTGGCATCGACCGGGCCGAAGTGGTCGCCTTCGGGGACATGCCCAACGATGTCGAGATGCTGAGCTGGGCCGGCGCCTCGTTCGCGATGGGCAATGCCCACCCGGCCGCGGTGGCTGCCGCCTCCGGGGTGACCCTCAACAACAACGAGGACGGTGTCGCGGTCGTCATCGAGCGGATCCTCGCCGCCCGCTGAGCCGCCCGCTGAACCGGCCCGTTGAACCGGCCCGCCCGCTGACCCGGGCACGGTCAGAGCGGGACCTCCCAGACCACCACCGCACCGCCACCGTCCTCCCCCGGTCCGAACCAGCTCGCTCCCCCCAGGGACTCCGCACGACGTGCGAGGTTGCGCAGTCCGCTGCGCCGCCCGCTGTCCGGGATACCCACGCCGTCGTCGACGACCGAGAGCCGCACCGCGTCCCGTCCGTCCGGGAGGATCGCGGTCGCGTCCACGCTCACCTCGACCTTGGAAGCACCGGCGTGCCGGAAGGTGTTGGACAGTGCCTCGCGCAGCGCCGCGATGAGGTTCTTGCCCGCCAGTTCGCCGACCAGCGAGTCGACGGGCCCGAGAAAGCGGTGCGTCGGTTTGAAGCCCAGGGGCACCGCCGCCATGTTGATCTCCCGCAGCACACGGGTCCGCAGTCCGGACGGTTCCTCGGCCGTTTCCTGCTGCAGCGCGAAGATGGCGGTGCGGATCTCCTGGATGGTCACGTCCAGTTCGTCGACGGCCCGTCCGACGCCGTTCCGCACCGCGGGGACGGACGAGCGGCGCTGCGCACGCTCCAGCATCATCCCGGCGGCGAACAGGCGCTGAATGACGAGGTCGTGGAGGTCCCGGGCGATCCGGTCCCGGTCCTCGTACACCGCGAGCCGCTCCCGGTCGCGCTGGGCCTCGGCCATCTTCAGGGCGAGGGCTGCCTGCGCGGCGAACTGGGTGGCCAGCGTCCGCTCCGCCTGAGTGAACGGGCGGCCGCCCCGTTCCCGCGGCACGGCGAGCGCGCCGAGCACCCGTCCGCCGCTGCGCAGCGGCAGCAGCATGTGCGGGCCGAACTGGTGGGACAGCCTGGTGATCATGCGGGGGTCGGTCGCCGCGTCATCCATGAAGACCGCCTCGCCCCTGAGGAGCGCCGCAACCACAGGGCTTCGTGCCGGAATGATCACTCCGAGCGAGGCGGACGGCTTGGTACCGGCGACGGCGACGATTTCCAGGCCGCCCTCCTCGGCCGGCAGGAGGACGATTCCTGCGGCGGAATCGGCGAGACGGCGTGACTGTTCGGCGACGACGGCCAGCGCGTCGTCGGCGTCCCCACCCGAGAGCAGAGCCGTGGTGACGGCCACCGAACCCTCGATCCACCGTTCCCGCTGGCGCGCGGCCTCGTACAGCTGCGCGTGACCGATGGCGATCCCGGCCTCCGTGGCGAGCACCCGCAGCATGTGCAGGTCGTGGTCGTCGAAGTCGGCCCCGTCGTGCTTCTCCGCCACGTAGAGATTCCCGAAGACGTCGCCCTGGACGCGGATCGGAACCCCGAGGAAGGTCCGCATCCTGGGGTGGTCGGGCGGGAACCCTGTGAAGCGCGGGTCGGCCGATACGTCCGACAGCCTGATGGGAACCGGATCGCGGATCAGCGCGCCCAGGAGCCCGGTACGGCCATCGGGCGGGTGCCCGATGGCGTGAGCGATCTCTGCCGGGACCCCGTGGCTGATGAAGTCGGAGAGACCGTCGCCCGATTCGTCGACCACGCCGATCGCCGCATAGCGGGCGTGGGTGAGCTCGGCCGCGGTCTCGCAGATGCGCTCGAGTGTGGAATGGAGCTGCAGCCCCGTACCGAGGGAGCGCATGGCGTCCAGCAGCTGCGGAACACGGGCGGTCAGCTCCGTGGAGAGTCCCTGCCGGCTTTCGTCAGCCTGCGCCGAGGCATCGGGTGAGTCCTTCGCGTCCTGCTCAGGCATGAGCCGAGCCTAGTTAGTCATGATTCGTCCGGAAAGTCGGCTGACGTCTCCACCCGTCACACCCGCACCTCCACGGGCAGCGTCTCCCGCCGCGTCTCTTTCAGCTGTTCCGGCTCCTGCTCGCGATCCAGCATTCGGCGCAACGGCCCGTCCTGGGCGGCCAGCGCGGCGTACGTCCCCTGCTGCACCACGCGGCCTCCGTCCAGCACCAACACCTCGTCCACCGCGTCGAGTCCCGCCAGCCGATGGGTGATCAGCACGGTCGTACGTCCCTGAGTGGCGTCCAGCAGATCGGCCGTCAGCGCATCCGCCGTGGCCACATCGAGGTGCTCGGCGGGCTCGTCGAGGACGAGAACGGGGAAGTCCGCAAGGAGTGCACGTGCCAGCGCCAGCCGCTGCCGCTGGCCGCCGGAGAGCCGGGCACCATGTTCGCCCACCAGGGTGTCGAGGCCGTCCGGCAGCGACCGGACCCAGTCCAGCAGCCGCGCCCGGGCGAGTGCGTCCCGCAGTTCGCCGTCCGTGGCGCCGGTGCGGGCGAGCCGGAGGTTCTCCCGGATGGAACTGTCGAAGGCATGGGCATCCTGGGCACACAGCCCGACGAACGTCCGGACCGTGTCCCCGTCCAGCGCGGCCGCCTCGACGCCGCCGAGCCGGTACGTCCCCTCCCGTGCGTCCAGGAAACGGAGCAGAACCTGGGCGAGTGTCGTCTTCCCGGAGCCCGACGGCCCCACGACAGCCACCCTCTTTCCCGGAAGCAGCGTCAGGTCCACTGCGTGCAGGGCGTCCCTTTCGGCTCCCTCGTAGCGCGCCGACAACGCCCTGACGGAGAGCGGGAAGACCGAGGCCGGCGCCTCGGCCGGCGCGGTGGGCTCCTGGACCGGCAGAGGGGCGTCGAGCACTTCGTGAACCCGCTCGGCGCTCTGCTTGACGCGCTGGCGGTACTGCACGGCGAGCGGCAGTCCCGTCACAGCCTCGAACGCCGCCAGCGGGGTGAGGACGACGACGGCCAGCTCCACGCCGGCCAGCCGTCCGTCGAACACCGCGGGAACGGCGACGAGTGCGGCACCGACGACGGTGAGCCCGCAGATCAGCGCGGAGAGTCCGCCGCCGAGCGCGGTCGCGGTCGCGGCGCGCGAGGCGATCCGGGTGAGTACGCCGTCGGCCGCGCGCAACCGACGCATGCGGGAGGGCAGCGCACCGGCGACGGTCAGCTCCGCCGTCCCACCGAGGAGATCGGTGATCCGAGTGGCCAGCGCGGCCCGGGCCGGAGCCAGTTGGCGTTCCGCGTGCCGGGCGCAGGCCCCGCTGACCAGCGGCACGCCCACGCCCGCGAGGAGCAGGCCGACGGCCAGAACGGCGCCGGCCTCCGGGAGAAGCCAGCCGGTGAAACCGACGGCCCCGGCGCCGACCGCGAGCGCGGTTCCCGCCGGCAGCAGCCAGCGCAGCCAGTAGTCCTGCAACGCGTCCACATCGGAGACCAGCCGGGACAGCAGGTCGCCGCGCCGTGTCGTGCGCAGGCCGGCCGGTGCGACACGTTCGAGCCCTCGGTACACGGCGACCCTGAGCTCGGCGAGCATCCTGAGCACCGCGTCGTGGGACACCAGCCGCTCGGCATAGCGGAACACGGCCCTGCCGATACCGAAGGCCCTGGTCGCGGTGACCGCGACCATCAGATAGAGCACCGGCGGCTGCTCCGACGCACGCGAGATCAGCCAGCCGGAGACAGCCATGAGGCCGACGGACGAGCCCACGGCGAGGCTGCCCAGCAGCAGCGCGAGCCCCAGCTTCCTGTGCTGGGCACCGGCAGCCTCCCTGACCCTGGCCAGCACCCGGCCGCCGGTCCTCGGGGCGGTGTCCTTGAGCAGCCCGGGGTCGCCCGCCGGCATCGGCTCACCGGAAGTCCGAGCCTCCAGGTCATCACGCCTGTCGGCCCCGTCCAGCCCGCTCGGGTCCGCCACCGCCGAACGTGCGGTGCTCACCCCGGCCTGCCGCGGCTCCAGCGCCACCACCCGGTCCGCCACCGAGAGCAGCGCGGGGCGGTGTACGACCAGCAGTACCGTGCGCCCCGCCGCCAGCCTCCGTACCGCGTCGACTATGCCCGCTTCCGTCTCGCCGTCCAGGCTCGCGGTCGGCTCGTCGAGCAGCAGCAGCGGCCGGTCGGCGAGGAACGCCCGTGCCAGTGCGAGCCGTTGGCGCTGACCCGCGGAGAGTCCGGCGCCGTCCTCACCCAGCAGTGTCCGCACACCGTCCGGCAGGCCGGCCACGAAGTCGTACGCCCCCGCGTCCCTCAGTGCCGCCATGACCGCGTCGTCGTCGGCGCCCGGACGCGCCAGCCGTACATTCTCCGCGATCGTTCCGGCGAAGAGATGCGGGCGCTGCGGCACCCACGCGATCTGTTCGCGCCAGCGTTCGGGGGAGAGCTCGGACAGGTCGGTTCCGCCGACCCGCACCCGTCCCCCGTCGGGCACCGCGAACCCCAGCACCAGGTTCAGGAGCGTGGATTTACCCACCCCGCTGGGGCCGACCAGGGCGACGGTCTCCCCCGGCTCCACCACCAGGGACACGGCATCCAGCGAGGGTTCGGTACGGCCCCGGTGCCGGACGGTCACCTGCTCCAGTTCCAGCCGCAGCGAGGGCGGGACATCCTGGGCACCCACCGGCCGGAGTTCGGTCTCCAGCACCGCGAAGATCTCCTCGGCGGCCGAAAGCCCCTCTGCTGCGGCGTGGTACTGAGCACCCACTTGCCGCATCGGCAGAAAGGCCTCGGGCGCCAGGATGAGAACCACCAACCCGGTGTAGAGGTCGAGTTCCCCGTGGACGAGGCGCATCCCGACGGTCACGGCTACCAGCGCCACGGAGAGGGTCGCCAGCAGCTCCAGCGCGAAGGACGACAGGAAGGCGATCCGCAGCGTCTTCAGCGTGGCCACGCGGTACTGCGAGGTGATGGCGCGAATCGATTCGGCCTGCGCCTTGGCACGGCCGAAGACCTTCAGTGTCGGCAGCCCCGCGACGACATCGAGGAAGTGGCCGGACAGCCGCGACAGCAGCTGCCACTGCCGGTCCATGCGGGACTGGGTGGCCCAGCCGATGAGGATCATGAACAGGGGGATGAGCGGCAGCGTCACCACGATGATCGCGGCCGAGACCCAGTCCTCCGTAACGATCCGTGCCAGAACCGCCAGCGGCACCACGACCGCGAGTCCCAGCTGCGGGAGGTAGCGCGAGAAGTAGTCGTCGAGCGCGTCGATACCCCGGGTGGCGAGAGCCACCAGCGATCCGGTGCGCCGACCGCTCAGCCAGTCCGGGCCCAGGGCTGCCGCCCGCTCCATGAGCCTGCCGCGCAGTTCGGACTTGACCGCGGCGCTCGCCCGGTGCGCGGCCAGTTCGGTCAGCCATGCCACCAGCGCCCGGCCCAGCGCGACCGCGGCAAGCAGCAGCAGCGGTGTGCGGAGTCCGGAAACGGTCAGCCCGTCCTCGAATCCGCCCACCACCACTTCGGCGACAAGCATGGCCTGCGCGATCACCAGGGCTGCGCCGACCAGTCCGAGTGCCACCACGGCCGCCAGGAACAGACGGGTGGCACGGGCGTACCGCAGCAGACGCGGATCGATCGGTTTCACGTGAAACAGCTCCCCAGTGAGCTCATGCCAGTCGTTCGACGCAGCACCTGTTGACGCAGCGTCTGTGCCTTTCGGCCGTCGGCTCCGAGTTCTCGGCCTTCACCTGCCGAATGCCGCCCGCCGTCTGCCGTCTGTCGCCCCTCAGTGCGGATCGGCGATGTGCTGCGTGCCGATGCGCTTGCGGAACACCCAGTACGTCCAGCCCTGGTACAGCAGCACCACCGGAGTCGCGACAGCGGCACACCAGGTCATGATCTTGAGTGTGTACGGGGACGACGAGGCGTTGGTCACCGTCAGGCTCCACGCGTCGTTCAGCGAGGACGGCATGACGTTCGGGAAGAGCGTCAGGAAGAGCATGGCGACCGCGGCCGCGATGGTCAGTCCGGAGAGCGCGAACGACCAGCCCTCCCGCCCCCTGGCGATGGCTCCGACCGCGCCGGCCAGTGAGGCCACGGCGATGATCAGCGCCCCCAGGCTCCAGCCGTCGCCGTTGTCCGCCTGGGTCCAGACGAGGAAGCCCAGGGCCAGTACCGCGGCAGCCGGCCCCAGTCCGAGCGCCAGCCTGCGCGCCCGCTCCCGGATGTCCCCGACGGTCTTCAGCGCGGCGAACACGGCACCGTGGAAGGTGAAGAGGGACAGCGTGACCAGCCCGCCGAGAATCGCGTAAGGATTGAGCAGGTCCCAGAGGTTGCCGACGTACTCCATGTCGGCGTCGATCTTCACGCCCCGGACGATGTTCCCGAAGGCCACGCCCCAGAGCACCGACGGGATCAGGGAGGTCCAGAAGATCGCGTGCTCCCAGTTGGTCTGCCAGCGTTCTTCCGGCCGCTTCGCCCGGTACTCGAAGGCCACACCGCGCACGATCAGGCAGACCAGGATGAGCAGCAGCGGCAGATAGAAACCGGAGAACAGCGTGGCGTACCACTCGGGGAAGGCGGCGAAGGTCGCGCCGCCCGCGCTGAGCAGCCACACCTCGTTCCCGTCCCAGACGGGCCCGATCGTGTTGATCAGTACGCGCCGTTCCTTGCGGTCACGGGCGAGCAGCTTGGTCAGTACGCCGATTCCGAAGTCGAATCCCTCCAGGAAGAAGTACCCCGTCCAGAGGACGGCGATGAGCACGAACCAGACGTCGTGGAGTTCCATCTCTCAGCTCCGCTGCTCTCAGTAGGAGAAGGCCATGGGCCTGTCGGCGTCGTGGTCGTGGCCGCCGATCCTGGTGGGCGGATTGAGGTCGGCCTCCGTGAGCTCCGGCGGTCCGGCCTTGACGTACTTCAGGAGGAGCCTGACCTCGATCACGGCGAGCACCGCGTAGAGCGCGGTGAAGACGATCATCGAGGTGAGCACTTCCCCCTGCGAGACACCGGGGGAGACGGCATCGCGGGTCTGGAACACGCCGTACACCACCCATGGCTGGCGGCCCATCTCCGTGAAGATCCAGCCCCAGGAGTTGGCGATCAGCGGGAAGAGCATGGTCCACAGGGCGACGATCCAGTAGAGCCGGGTGAGCTTCGGGCTCAGCGCCTTGTTCTTGAAGAGCACCAGGTTCGGCACTTCGTCCTCACCGGTCCGCAGGGCCGGGGGCAGCATGAACTTCTTCCGCGTCAGCCACAGCCCCAGCAGTCCGAGCCCGAAGGACGCCATGCCGAAGCCGATCATCCAGCGGAAGCTCCAGAAGGCCACGGGGATGTTCGGCCGGTAGTCACCCGGGCCGAACTTCTCCTGCTCCGCCTTGTTGATGTCGTTGATGCCCGGGACGTACGAGGTGAAGCTGTCGTCCGCGAGGAAGGACAGTATTCCGGGGATCGAGACCTCTACGGTGTTGTGCCCCTCGGCGACGTCGCCCACCGCGAACAGCGAGAAGGGCGCGCCGTGCTCCCCCTCCCACAGGGCCTCCGCCGCGGCCATCTTCATCGGCTGCTGCTTGAACATCACCTTGCCGAGCAGGTCACCGCTGACCGCGGTGAGCATGCCCGCGACCACGACCGTGACCAGTCCGAGGCGCAGCGATGTCCGCATCACCCGGATGTGCTTCTTGCGCGCGAGGTGGAAGGCGGAGATGCCGACCATGAACGCGCCGCCGACGAGGAACGCCGCCGTGATGGTGTGGAAGAACTGGGTGAGCGCGGTGTTCTGGGTGAGCACCTGCCAGAAGTCCGTGAGCTCGGCGCGGCCCCGTTCCTCATTGATCCGGTAGCCGACCGGGTGCTGCATCCAGGAGTTGGCCGCCAGGATGAAGAACGTCGAGAGGACCGTTCCGATGGAGACCATCCAGATGCAGGCGAGATGGATCTTCTTCGGCAGTTTGTCCCAGCCGAAGATCCACAGCCCGATGAACGTGGACTCGAAGAAGAACGCGATCAGCGCCTCGAAGGCGAGCGGCGCACCGAAGACGTCACCGACGAACCGGGAGTAGTCGGACCAGTTCATGCCGAACTGGAATTCCTGGACGATGCCCGTGACCACACCCATGGCGATGTTGATCAGGAAGAGCTTGCCCCAGAACTTCGTGGCCCTGAGGTACTTCTCGTTGTCCGTGCGCACCCAGGCGGTCTGCAGGCCGGCCGTGAGGGCGGCGAGGGAGATCGTCAGTGGGACGAACAGGAAGTGGTAGACGGTGGTGATGCCGAACTGCCATCGCGCCAGAGTCTCTGGCGCCAGAGCTAGGTTCACGTCCTCTTCTCCTTGCGTCGCCGTGATCACAGCCGCAGCTCGCTCCGCCAATCCCACCGATGACGGGATGAAACGGGGCGCGCTTGTGAACGCGTTCACATTCACAAGCAATTATGGCGCACACATCTTCGAACCCATCGCGCGGGGGGTGGTTTCGAGCCGACCGGACCGAGCCACCGATACCGGGCATCGCGTCCGCGTCCGCCCGGCGCGCAGCACAGTGGCCCCGGACCTCGTCGACAGAGGTCCGGGGCCACCGGCACGCAGGCGGTCGAGCCGCCCTCCTACCGCTCCTTGTGGTACGACTCCGCCACCTTCAGGAACACGTCGTTGGCCTCGGTCTCACCGATCGTGACCCGCACACCCTCGCCCACGAACGGCCTGACCATCACGCCCGCCCGCTCGCACGCCGCGGCGAAATCGAGCGTACGGTCACCGAGCCGGAGCCAGACGAAGTTGGCCTGGGACTCGGGCACGGTCCAGCCCTGCTTCACCAGGCTCTCGTACACCCGGGTGCGCTCGCCGACCAGCGATCCGACCCGGCCCAGCAGTTCGTCCTCGGCCCGCAGCGAGGCGACCGCGGCGTCCTGGGCGACCTGGCTGACCCCGAAGGGGACGGCGGTCTTGCGCAGCGCCGCCGCCACCGGCTCGTGCGCCACCGCGAAACCGACCCGCAGACCTGCCAGGCCGTACGCCTTGGAGAAGGTCCGCAGCACCGCCACGTTGGGCCTGTCCCGGTAGATCTCGATGCCGTCCGGCACGTCGGCGTCCCGGATGAACTCCTTGTACGCCTCGTCGAGCACCACCAGCACATCGCCGGGAACCCGGTCCAGGAAGCGCTCCAGCTCCGCCCTGCGCACCACGGTTCCGGTCGGATTGTTCGGGTTGCAGACGAAGATCATCCGGGTGCGGTCGGTGATCGCTCCGGCCATCGCGTCGAGATCGTGCACCTCGCCGTCGGTGAGCGGCACCTTGACCGAGGTCGCGCCGCTGACCTGGGTGATGATCGGATACGCCTCGAAGGAACGCCACGCGTAGATGACCTCGTCACCCGGGCCGGAAGTGGCCTGGAGCAGCTGCTGCGCCACCCCGACCGAGCCGGTACCGGTGGCCAGATGGGAGACCGGCACACCGAACCGGTCGGCCAGCTCGTTCATCAGGCCGGTGCAGGCCATGTCCGGGTACCGGTTGAAGTTCGCGGCAGCCCCGAGCGCGGACTCCATGACCCCCGGCAGCGGCGGATACGGGTTCTCGTTGGAGGACAGCTTGAAAGCAACCGGTCCGTCGGCAGCCGCCGGCTTGCCCGGCACATAGGCAGGCACACCGTCCAGCTCGGCGCGCAGCTTGGGGCTCGTCTCGCTCACCGCAGGTCCTCCTCGACCATCCGTACACATCAATACTGCTCACCTTAAGAGGATTCGACGTCCCTGCGAATGGCCGGACCCGGAGAATCGTCCGCTGTGCCGGAAAGCACCGTCAATGCCCGGCGGCCCGACGGGTCCCCCGGGGGGAGCGCCGCACTCCGTGGCGCGCGCCCGTGGCTCACTCCGTAGCGCGCATCACTCGAACAGGTGAGTTGAGACCTCTTCGAGACATGGACCAATTAGCAGGTCCATGCACACCGACACATGACACATTGGCCTCCAACCCGGCAACACCCTTGATTTTCAAGGTATTTAATGCCTCATGATCATGCAGAAACGTGCCTGTCAACGTACGCATATGCGACCGGCCCAACCCACCGCCGGAGCCCTACTATCGGCTCGCCATGACAGCAGCAGGGAAGCACCAGGTGAGCCGGACAGAGACGCCCCGGCGCAGCGGCCGACCGGGACGGGCGGGGATCCGGGACGTGGCCGCCGCGGCCGGAGTCTCCATCACGACCGTCTCCGACGCGCTCAACGGCAAGGGCAGGCTCCCGGACGCCACCCGCCGACATGTCCGCGAGGTCGCCGAGAGGCTGGGCTACCGCCCGTCCGCGGCGGCCCGCACCCTCCGTACCGGCAGGTCGGGGCTCATCGGCCTCACCGTGACCACATACGGGGACGAACCCTTCACCTTCACCGAGTTCGCCTACTTCGCGGAGATGGCCAGGGCCGCCACATCGGCGGCGCTCGCCCGCGGCTACGCCCTGGTCATCCTCCCCGCCACCTCGCGCCACGACGTCTGGTCGAACGTCGCCCTGGACGGCACCGTCGTCATCGACCCCTCCGACCAGGACCCGGTGGTCACCGAACTCGTGCGGCAGGGCCTGCCCGTCGTGTCCGACGGCCGACCGGCGGGCACGCTGCCGGTCACCGCCTGGGTCGACAACGATCACCGGGCAGCCGTTCTCGACCTCCTCGACCACCTCGCCGCCGCCGGAGCCCGCCGCATCGGGCTGCTGACCGGCACCACCACCGACACCTACACCCGCCTCTCCACCACCGCCTACCTCCACTGGTGCGAGCGGGTGGGCCAGGACCCGGTCTACGAGTCCTATCCGGCCCACGACCCCTGCGCGGGCGCCGTGGCGGCCGACCGGCTCCTCGCCCGCCCGGACCGGCCCGACGCCGTCTACGGGCTCTTCGACCCCAACGGGACCGATCTGCTCGCCGCCGCCCGCCGCTACGGCTTGCGGGTCCCCGAGGACCTGCTGGTGGTCTGCTGCAGCGAGTCCACCGTGTACGCGGCGACCGATCCACCCATCACGACGCTCTCGCTCAAGCCGCGCAGAATCGGCACGGCTGTCGTCCAGCTCCTCATCGACGCCATCGAGGGCGTCGAGCACGACGGACCGCTGGAGCAGGTGATACCGACGGAACTCATCGTCCGGACTTCCTCGCAGCGGCGTCCGCCGCGCACCACGGTCAGCCCTCCGCGCTCCCCCGCCGGGGACTGATCGGATTAATCCGTACCAATCGGTCGGCGAACCATGCGTGCACTCGGATTCACCACCCCTGGTGCGTCCCAGAGCACGATCCGCATTCCTATGATGGGCGCACGACACCGCGGACCACCTCTACCAGGCAGGGCCCGTCAGGTGTACGGCGGCGCGACGGTGGTGGAGGGGTCGATGACTCAGGGGGCCGGTCAGGAACCCGTGGTGCGGACAGCGACGTTGCGTGACTTCCGCGTACCGCCGTATGCGCAGGCACCTGTGCCTTCGCCGTTGCCGCATCCCGGTAACGCCGTCATGGGCGACGAGCCGGAGGGGTACACGCCCACCGCGCGCGATCTCCCCGTGATCAACCGCGGCGACACCGTCCAGGTGCAGGCCGTTCCCCAGCCCCGGCCCGCCTCCGCCACGGGACGAGGTCCCCTGTACGTCGTCGGCGACGTCCACGGCTACCTGGACGAGCTCCTTGCCGCACTCCGCGAGCAGGGCCTCGTCGACTCCGAGGGCCAGTGGTCCGCCGGCAACGCCAGACTGTGGTTCCTCGGCGACTTCACCGACCGGGGACCGGACGGCATCGGCGTGATCGACCTCGTCATGCGGCTCTCCGCCGAGGCCGCGGCGGCCGGCGGGTACTGCAAGGCCCTCATGGGCAATCACGAGCTCCTTCTCCTCGGCGCCAAGAGGTTCGGCGACACCCCGGTGAACTCCGGTGCGGGTACGGCGACCTTCCAGGCGGCCTGGCTGCTCAACGGCGGCCAGAAGACCGACATGGAGCGGCTCCAGGACGTCCATCTGCAGTGGATGGCCCGCCTCGACGCGGTCGTCGAGGAGGACGGGCACCTGCTGATGCACTCCGACACGACGGCCTACCTCGACTACGGCACCACCATCGAGGACGTCAACGACACGGTGCACGCCATTCTCACGCGCAACGACGCCGATGAGTGCTGGGACCTCTTCCGCAAGCTCACCAAGCGGTTCGCCTTCCGCGACGAGGGCGGTTCGCAGGCCGTTCGCGAGCTGATGTCTACGTACGGCGGGCAGCGCGTCGTGCATGGTCACAGCCCCATCCCGTACCTGCTCGGCGAGGTCGGATCCGAGGACGGCGAAGACAGCGCCCGCCCCGTGGTGGACGGTCCGCACGTGTACGCGGACGGGCTTGCCATCGCCATGGATGGCGGAGTGACCATGGCCGGAAAGCTACTGGTTGTCCAACTTCCCCTGAATGACTGACGGCTGTCGGGGAAGACGCACCCACGACCTGACAACGCCGACGACTGGGCCTATTTCCGGAAACCCCCTGTCAACCCGTGCCGTGGTCGCTCTACCATCGGCGTATCAGTAGCAGGCTCTCCTCCGTTTCCGCCCGATTGCCCGGCCCAGGCGGTCGATCAGGCCCTACGGAGCATCGGGGGATGCACATGAAAAGCGCTCCGCACCTGCTGGCCGAGGACCGACCCGAGTACGAGCGGATCCTTGCCGACTCTCTGCGCCATGCTCACGAACGCCCGGATCTGGACGGTGTGGGGGACCGGCTCAACGCGGAACAGCTGCGGACGATGGCGCTGAACGCCACCGCTCTGATCACCGCAGCGGCCGCTACCGAGTACGAGCACTACGTGAAGGTCCGCGGCGAACTGCGCGGACCGGCCGATGCGTCGGCCCCGGAGACCGCCTTCGGGTCAGCCCTCGGACCGCCCCCTGACGAACCGGACGGGGCAGGTGCGGGAACCCTTGCTGTCATCGCCGCACTGGCCCCCGTGCTCGCCGGCTCCGCCGCCCTCATATTCCTGCTGGTCGGCTATCTCCTGAAGGCGGTCAGCCCGGCCCTGGCGTTCGGGGGCACCCTGGTCGCCGCCGGATGGTTCTTCGCGGCGGTCGCCGCCGCGGCCATCCTGGTCGCCGCGATCGGACTCCTCATCACCGCGCTGCGGAACGGAGCCACCGCGCTGCCGGCCATGGACGACGAGCAGGAGTTGCCCGAGGACGTGGCACGCGCCAGGGAGGCCTGGCGCCACGCACTGCTGGAGCGGGGCATCCTGCCCTTCCTGCGGGACGCCCTGGCCGACCCGACCGCGGGGCCGGCCTCACGGACCCCGCACCGCTCGGCGAACCGCATCCCGAAGATCGGCTACAGCAGACCGGACTTCTCCGGCCCGCAGGACGGCCCCTCGGCCGGACCGCGTCCGTCCTTCACCAGCCCCGACTTCACCAGTCCCGACTTCGGCGGGCCTGAACACCAGCCGGAGTGATCCGGCCCGAGTTCCCGTACGTCGGAGTGGTCCTGCCGGGCCCCGTTCCCCGGGAGTGGTCCTTCCGGGCCCGGACCTGAGTCGCCGTGCCGCGTTCCGGCACAGCAGAGGCCGGGTGCAGTTCGCTGCACCCGGCCTCTGCTGTGTTCAGTGTGCGGTGGTGCTCCGATCCGGTCGGAGCACCCGCCGGACTCAGACGCCCTGCGGAGCCAGCTTGGGGTTCGCGCCGTACTCGTTGGCCTCGTGCGTGCCCTCGGAGCACATGAAGACGAGCAGGATGATGCCGCCCACGAGCGGGACGAACGAGATCAGGAACCACCAGCCGGAACGGCCCGTGTCGTGCAGTCGGCGGACGACGACGGCGAGCGAGGGGATGATCACAGCGAGGATGTAGATGATGTACGGGATCTGCGTGTCGATGGCGGCACCGATACCGAGCAGGACTCCGGCGATGATCACGTTGAAGAGCGCGAACATCCAGTACTCCTTGCGGCGCGCACGACCGCTGAAGCCCGCGTAGTTCTTGAGGACGTTCAGGTACCAGCTCACTGTGTTTCCCTCCCCTGGCGCCCCCCGTCGGGGCGCACACTTTTTCGGCCAAGCACAGCGGAAGGTAAGGCACAGATAAGGAAGTGGTCAAGCCAGGGCATGCCCCTGCCGAAACGTACATAGACCTGCCACGTTTTCGTGTCCCTACCGTCTCCGAACTGCCCCTGGAATCAGGAGATCAGAGGATCCATCACGTGAAACCAGCCATTGTTCATACTCTTCGTGCCCAATGCGGACAATCTGATGAACAGCCAGGCGGCACCGTCCCGGGCACGTAACGCCCAGGACAGCGCCGCCTTTTCTGCGTCCCCGGTATCAGTCCGCCAGCGGCAGATACACCCTGTTGCCGCTCGCGGCGAACTCCTTGGACTTCTCCAGCATCCCCGCCTCGATCTCCTCCTCCGAGGCGGAGGGGAGCAGGTCGGGGGCGAACTGCTCCGTGATGCTCCTGCTGATCTTCATCGAACAGAACTTCGGACCGCACATCGAGCAGAAGTGCGCCGTCTTGGCCGGCTCGGCCGGCAGCGTCTCGTCGTGGAACTCCCGTGCCGTGTCCGGGTCGAGCGCCAGGTTGAACTGGTCCTCCCAGCGGAATTCGAACCGGGCGTCCGACAGCGCGTCGTCCCACTCCTGCGCCCCGGGGTGGCCCTTGGCGAGATCCGCAGCATGCGCGGCGATCTTGTACGTGATGACGCCGGTCTTCACGTCGTCCCTGTTCGGCAGCCCCAGGTGCTCCTTGGGCGTGACGTAGCAGAGCATCGCCGTCCCCCACCAGGCGATCATCGCCGCACCGATGCCCGAGGTGATGTGGTCGTACGCCGGGGCGACATCGGTGGTCAGCGGGCCGAGCGTGTAGAACGGCGCCTCCTCGCAGATCTCCTGCTGGAGGTCGATGTTCTCCTTGATCTTGTGCATCGGGACATGGCCCGGGCCCTCGATCATCGTCTGGACGCCGAACCGCTTGGCGACGGAGTTCAGTTCACCGAGCGTGCGCAGTTCGGCGAACTGCGCCTCGTCGTTGGCGTCGGCGATGGAGCCGGGGCGCAGTCCGTCACCGAGCGAGTAGGTCACGTCGTAGGCCGCGAGGATCTCGCAGAGCTCCTCGAAGTGCTCGTAGAGGAACGACTCCTTGTGGTGCGCGAGGCACCAGGCCGCCATGATCGAACCGCCGCGGGAGACGATGCCGGTCTTGCGGCGTGCCGTCAGCGGGACGTACGGGAGCCGGACACCGGCGTGCACCGTCATGTAGTCGACGCCCTGTTCGGCCTGCTCGATGACGGTGTCCTTGTACATCTCCCAGGTCAGCTCCTCGGCCCGGCCGTCCACCTTCTCCAGGGCCTGGTAGAGCGGAACGGTGCCGATCGGCACGGGGGAGTTGCGCAGGACCCACTCGCGCGTGGTGTGGATGTTGCGGCCGGTGGACAGGTCCATGACCGTGTCGGCACCCCACTTGGTCGCCCAGGTCATCTTGTCCACCTCCTCCTCGATGGACGAGGTGACCGCGGAGTTGCCGATGTTGGCGTTGACCTTCACCAGGAACCGCTTGCCGATGATCATCGGCTCGATCTCCGGGTGGTTGACGTTGGCCGGCAGCACGGCCCGCCCCGCCGCGATCTCCTCGCGCACCACCTCGGGCGCCACGTTCTCCCGGATCGCGACGTACTCCATCTCCGGAGTGATCTCGCCGCGGCGGGCGTAGGCGAGCTGTGTGACCGGCTGCCCGTCGCGGCTGCGGCGGGGCTGACGGGGACGGCCCGGGAAGACCGCGTCGAGGTTGCGCAGGCCGCCGCGCGGCGCGGTGTGCTTGAGCCCGTCGTCCTCGGGACGTGCGGGGCGGCCCGCGTACTCCTCGGTGTCGCCGCGGGCGATGATCCAGTTCTCCCGCAGGGGCGCGAGCCCCCGGCGGACATCGGTCTCGGTGGCGGGATCGGTGTACGGCCCCGACGTGTCGTAGAGCGTCACGTCCTTGCCGTTGGTGAGGTGCACCTGACGGACCGGCACCCGGAGGTCCGGGCGCGAGCCCTGGACGTACCCCTTGTGCCAGCCGATGGACTTCCCGGCCTCGCTGTTCGCCACATCCTGCGCATTCTGGGTGTTCTGCGCATTCTGCTTCGAGGCAGGCGTGCGTGCGTCCGCTGTGGTCATGAGACCTACTCCCTACGCCGGCATTACCCGGTAACAGGTTCGGCGGTCGGCGCAGCGTGTCCCGTACGGATATACGGAGGTCAGCGCCCTCTCAGCCCGGTGCTCCGAGCTCCCGCGTGTGCAAAGGTGCCTCCACGCTAGCCTCCCTCCTGGCGTGCTGGCCAGAGGGCCTCTCCCGTTCTTGGGATGATCGCCCGGTGACGTCCTCCCCGAGCGCCCCCGAACCGCACGGCCCCCGGTCCGGCAGCACGCAGAGCCATGCACCGGGCCACACCCACAGCCACGGCCCCGCCGCGCCCGTGTCCAAGCATCTGCGCAAGGTCATCGCCGCGGTGCTGATCCCGTTCGCCGCCGCGGTCCTGGTCGGGCTCGTGGCCTTCTGGCCGGGCGGCGCGCCCTCCCACGAGCGCACGGGGGTCGGTTTCGACCGGCAGACACAGCAGGGCAAGGTGGTGGAGGTCGCCAAGGTGGACTGCGCGGACGTGAACGCCTCGCAGGTGCCGCCGACCGGCGACACCTCGACACCCTCGGGGCGTGAGGCGGTCAACGAGCAGTCGGGGCTGTGCAAGAAGGCCACGGTCGAGGTGACGACCGGCAAGGACAAGGGCCGTACGTTCGTCGAGATCATCCAGCCCGACGCGACCAGGCAACTGAGGGAAGGCCAAGGGGTGGTGGTGGCGTACGCGCCCGACGCGCCCCGTGATCTGCAGTACTCGGTGACCGACGTGGCCCGTACGTTCCCGATGGCCCTGCTGGCCGGGATCTTCGCCCTCGCGGTGATCGTGGTGGGCAGGCTGCGCGGGCTGATGGCGCTGATCGCACTCGTGGTCTCGTTCGCCGTGCTGACGCTGTTCATCCTCCCGGCGATCCTGCAGGGTTCGAATCCGCTGGTCGTCGCGGTGATCGGGGCCAGCGCCATCATGCTGATCGCCCTGTACATGTGCCACGGGCTGACCGCGCGCACATCCGTGGCCGTCATCGGCACGCTCGTCTCGCTGCTGCTGATCGGGCTGCTGGGCTCGCTCTTCATCGGCTGGGCGAGCCTGAGCGGCAACACCGACGACAACACCGGCCTGATCCACGGGCTGTTCCCGGACATCGACATGAGCGGCCTGCTGCTGGCCGGTGTGATCATCGGTTCGCTCGGTGTGCTCGACGACGTGACCGTCACCCAGACGTCGGCGGTCTGGGAGCTGCACCAGGCAGATCCGACGATGGGCGTACGGCGGCTCTACCGGGCAGGCATCAGGATCGGGCGCGACCACATCGCCTCGGTCGTCAATACGCTGGTACTCGCTTACGCGGGCGCCGCGCTGCCCCTGCTGCTGCTCTTCTCGATCGCCCAGAGCAGCGTGGGAACGGTGGCCACCAGCGAACTGGTCGCGATGGAGATCGTCCGGACCCTGGTCGGATCGATCGGGCTGGTCGCCTCGGTGCCGGTGACGACGGTGCTCGCGGCCCTGGTGGTCTCCGCGGACCGCACGGGGCTCGACGCGGAAGCCGGAGCCCCTGCCCCCGTACGGACCGGGAAGGGCCGACGCCGCAAGGCGTGAGCGCCGGGCGTACGGGGCACCGGTGTTGTCTGTTCAGCGGGTGATCCCTGTTCAGCCGGCGTTCTGTTCCTTGGCGAGGATGCGGCCCAGCGCCTCTTCCAGGTTGCCGTCGAAGTCACCCAGCGTGTGCTCCTGTCCCAGTGGCACCAGCTTGTCCGTCCGGTCGAGAAATGCCACAAGAGGCGCCGTGCCGGCGCGGAAGAGCGCCCGATCCGTGCCGACCTGGAGCCGGATGTGTACGTCGGAGAGACCCTCGGGCTCGGTCGGGCCGATGTGCACATCGCCGTCGCCGCTCGGGTTGTTGAGACCGTCGAGCAGCAGCTCACGGCCGAAGGCCCAGGTGACGGGGGCGTCACCTGGCAGGTGGAAGGTCATCCGGATCGCGTACGGATCGCCCACTTCGTACCGGAGCTCCACCGGAATACGGAACGAAAGCTCCTCGGAGACGAGGAAGCTCATCATGACCTCTGCTTGAACCGACTCGCGCATCGTTCAACCCCGCAGTAGATGAATCTGGCCAGGAATGATCCCCCATGGCCCTATTGACGCCATCGTGGTGCACGCGATAGCAGATCACAAGGAGTGATTTTTCAGATACTGATAGAGAACACGAACGAGCGCAAGAGACTGGTCACTTCACAGCGTAGTTGTTCGACTGCGGGGAGCAACCGTTCCTCTTGGTCCAGGGGCAGTGAAATGGCCATGGCCGCCACGGCAGTTCCCACAGTGATCGGGATGGCCGCACAGACCGTTCCCAGCGCATATTCCTGCCGTTCAACGACGGGTTCCATGCGGTTCATCGATCTCATCCGGTCGAGAAACGCCGGACGATCCCTTACGGAGTAGCGCGTCAGCGGTTGCACTGGGTGACGGTCCAGATGATCCTCACGCGCCCTCTCGTCGAGCTGGCCCAACAGACACTGACCGAGAGCATGCGCATGGCCGGTCTCACGGAAGGCTGCCCACTCCTCGACGGCGGGAAAGTCGGGCGTATCAGCCACCGCGACGAGGTCGATCTCCCCGTCGCGGTAGACGGCGCAGTACACGGGTGCGCCGATGACATCGGCCCAGTGCGCGAGCGATTCGATGATCACACCGCGACGAGGTGCGGCCGCCCGGCCTCCGACGAGGCGTTCGGCAGCTGCACCGAACAGGAAGACGCCGTTCTCCCTGCGCAGGTAGCCCTCGTGGGTGAGGGTGCGCAAAAGGTGGTAGGCGGTGGGAAGGGGAAGCCCTGCTTCCCGCGCGAGCTGCTTCGCCGGCGCCCCTTCCCGATGGGTGCCCACAGCCTCCAGCAGTCTCAACGCCCGCTGAACCGAACCGATCAACGTCGGGACAGCGGTACTCGATGCCGTGGTCAAAGGTCACCCCCAGGCATGGTGACGGGCGTTCAGCCCTCCCGCGGGGGCCGCCCCCACGGGCCCGCCGCGAGCCGGGGGTCCGGAGACCGGGCGGTCGCACAAACCACTGATCAGGACGGTGACGGGCAGTCATTTCCCAGCCGACGGCAGCGGTCTGCCACTGTATCGGCACCGTCCGTCACGGGTGAGGTTTCATCCTGGACTTAGCTCAGCTGGGCTAATCGCCGTATCTGCGGCCCGGCTCCGATCCCTCACGCTCCGCCCGACTGCCCGGCACCTCCCGGCGTTCCCGCTTACCAGTCGCTGCGGGAGGAGGACGCCAGGAACTTCCGCACGACGAAGATCAGACCGCCCACCAGGACGACGAACACCAGCGCCTTGAACAGCAGGCCGATCACGAAGCCGACCACGCTGGCGATGAGGCCGCCGAACACGACGATCGCGATGAGAGGCACCGCGACCCACTTCACCCACCAGGGCATCCCCGCGAAAATCTCCCGCACCGCCATCGTCCTTACCTCGTCTCTGTGAGTTCCTGCTTCGATGCTAGAGGCGTGGGGGTGGCCGGTGGGGGCCCGGGAGCCCTTGAAGTCCCCTGACCGATCCCCTAGGGAACCCCGAGGCGCCGGCTCAGCTCTCCGGCGGAGAGAAGACCACCATCACCCTGAGGTCCTCGGTGATGTGATGGAACTTGTGGGCCGTCCCGGCGGGGACGTACACGACACTCCCCCTGCCCACCTGTGTGGTCTCCATGCCGACGGTGATCGCGGCGCGGCCGCTCACGACGAAGTAGACCTCGTCCTGATTGTGCGGCTTCTGGGGGTCGAGTTCGCCGGCATCCAGTGCGTACAGGCCGACGGACATGTTGCGTTCCCGGACGAACTGCAGGTAGGCGCCCTCGTTGGCGGCCCGTTCCGCCTCCAGCTCGTCCAGTCTGAATGCCTTCATCGCCTGTCCGCCCCTTGCATGTGTTCTCGTCTGTTCTGCCGGTGTCCGGCACCGATCATGTCTGCCACGATCAGACACATGAAGAATTTCGTAGTCAAGACGATCGCCAACGCGGGTGCACTGGCCGTGGCCATCTGGCTGCTCCAGGACATCACGCTCACCGGTGACGACACCGGGCGCGAGGTGCTCACCCTCATAGTGGTCGCGCTGCTCTTCGGCCTGGTCAACTTCGTTGTCAAGCCGGTGGTGCAGCTGCTCACGGTGCCCCTGTTCATCCTGACCCTCGGACTGATCACCCTGGTGGTCAATGCCCTGATGCTGATGCTGACCTCGTGGCTGGCCGGTGTCTTCGACCTGAGCTTCCACGTCGAAGGCTTCTGGACCGCCGTCCTCGGCGGCCTCATCATCTCGGTCGTGTCCTGGGCGCTCAACGTCGTCCTGCCCGACAACGACTGATCGGCCCCTTCCTGAAAGAGTGCGGACAGGACCGGTGTGACGCCGGGGAGAGAAACGAGGGAACAGATGAGCACCACGGGCGACGGGACACGCGCCGTACGAGCGGGACTGCCCGAGCCGGAGCAGTACGAACCCACGCTGCCCGGGCCCGTCTTCGCCGCCCACTTCCATCTGTCGGGCGAGCCCGTCGGCCCCTACACCTACGGCCGCGAGACGAACCCGACGTGGACGCATCTGGAGCGGGCCATCAGCGAGCTGGAAGCACCGGGGGAGAGGGGCGAGACCACTGTCTTCGCTTCCGGAATGGCGGCCGTCTCAGCCGTCCTGCTGTCCCAGGCCCGCACCGGGGACATCGTCGTCCTCCCCGCTGACGGCTACCAGGCGCTCCCCCTGGTACGGGAGCAGCTGGAGGCGTACGGCGTCGAGGTACGGACCGCGCCGACTGCGGACGACGCCCAGCTCGAGGTCCTCGAGGGGGCGAAACTCCTGTGGATCGAGACCCCGTCGAACCCGGGGCTCGATGTCTGCGACGTTCGCCGGCTCGTCACCGCGGCACACGCGGCGGGTGCTCTGGTCGCCGTCGACAACACGCTGGCCACCTCCCTCGGCCAGCGCCCCCTGGAACTGGGCGCGGACTTCTCCGTCGCCAGTGACACGAAGGGGCTGACCGGGCACGGCGACATCCTGCTCGGCCACGTGACCTGCCGGGATCCGCACCTGTCCGCGGGCGTACGGCGCTGGCGCAAGGTCGTCGGCGCGATTCCCGGCCCCATGGAGGCCTGGCTCGCGCACCGATCCCTGGCCACGCTGCAGCTGCGGATCGACCGGCAGTGCACCACCGCGCTGGCCCTCGCAGAGGCGCTGGCCGCGCGAGCGGAGGTGACCGGGCTGCGCTACCCCGGGCTGCCCACCGACGCCTCCTACCCGAAGGCCGTGCGGCAGATGCGGCGCTTCGGCTCCGTGGTCTCGTTCACGCTGGCTGACAAGGAGACGGCCGAACGCTTCCTGGCCGGGCTGCGTCTGGTCGACGACGCGACGAGTTTCGGCGGCGTGCGCTCCACGGCCGAACGCCGGGCCCGCTGGGGTGGCGACGCCGTCCCGGAGGGCTTCATCCGCTTCTCGGTCGGGGCCGAGGACCCTGCCGACCTCCTGGCCGATGTGGAGCGCGCGCTCGACGAGGCCGCTCGCTGACCACCTGCGGGACACGGACCGAAGGCGCTTCGCGGTCCGGCAGGACCGGCCCAGGACAGGCGTCCCCGTCCACCTGGCCGGTCCTGCTCGGGACGGGCGGTCCGAGCCTCCCCCCTCTTGGCTCGGACCACCCCGGTTCCTTGCGCGAAGAACCGCCTGCACAAGGCTAATTGACTCTGCGTCAGTGTCCAATCACAGTAGCGACAGCTGCCTATCGACATATTTATAGTTGTGCGGGCCGACTGTGCCGTTCCGGAGCGTCGCGAGGGTGGAGATGCAAGCCATGGACCTGGCCCTGTTACGCACATTCGTCACGGTGCACCGGGCCGGATCCTTCACCCGGGCCGCCGCGCTGCTCGGGCTGTCCCAGCCCGCTGTCACCTCGCAGATACGCACGCTGGAACGCCAGCTGGGCCGCCCGCTCTTTCTGCGAGGGGCCCGCGGCGTCACCCCGACCACCATCGGCGACGAACTCGCACACCGGGCCTCGCCCCATCTTGACGCCCTGGTCGAGATCGCCGGGGCCGGACTCGACGAGGAGCCGGGGGTGCGCACCCTCCATCTGGCCGGTCCCCCGGAGTTCACCGCCGTACGCGCGCTTCCCGCGCTCACCCCGCTGATCTCCCAGGGTCTCGCGCTGCGCAGCACGTTCAACGGAAATGCCGAGGACACGCTGGAAGGGCTGGCCGCCGGACACCATGACCTGGCCATCACGACCGCTCGTCCACGGGGAGGGCTGTTCACCTCGACGACCCTCTGCGACGAGGAGCACGTCCTGGTCGCGTCGCCGCGCTGGGCCGGGCGGCTGGGGCCCGGAACACTGCGGCACAAGGGCTCGGTGGTCCTGGAACAGCTTCCGGTGGTCGAGGTCCACGAGAGCCTCCCCCTGGTCACCCGGTACTGGGCCGCCGTGTTCGACAGCAGACCCGCCGCTTCCGCCACGGTGATCGCGCCGGATCTCCGCGCGGTCCTGCAGTGTGCGGCCGCGGGCGCCGGTCTCGCCGTACTGCCCCGCTATCTCTGCGAAGACGCACTGGAGCGGGGCGAAGTCGTGGCGCTGCTCGACCCGCCGGTACCGCCGCTGCGGACGTACTTCCTCGCCGTGCGGACCGGCACACTGGCTCTCCCTCACATTGCGCGGGCGCACGAATGCCTGGTGCGTGCAGCCGTGGACTGGTGACCGGTCGGCCTGTAGGAGTTTCAGATCGCGTTTCACGGGCCACTCTCTTGCCATGACCGAACGTCCTGTGGTCAAGCGCACCGCACGCGCCGTCCTGCTCGACGGCGATGACCTCATCCTCATCAAGCGCACCAAGCCGGGGGTGGATCCGTACTGGGTCACGCCCGGTGGCGGTGTCGAGCCCGAGGACGCCACCGTCATCGACGCCCTGCACCGCGAGGTCGACGAAGAGCTCGGCGCCAAGATCGTCGATGTCGTGCCCTGCTTCGTCGATACCGTGGAACACATCGCGGGTGGCGGCGTCAAAGGTGTGAAGGTGCAGCACTTCTTCGTCTGCCGACTGGAATCCATGGATCCGTCACGCCGGCACGGCCCTGAAATCGAGGACCCCTGCGGGGAGTACGAAATCGTCCGGGTGCCCTTCAGCCGGGTCGGAATCGCAGCCGTACACCTGGTACCCCTGTCCTTGCGCCACTACCTGGACGGCAACATCGAGGGCGTACGGGCGATGCATGCGCCCGACCTGGGCTGAAGGGCTCCGGCACGCCGGCGCCACGACCGTCCGTACGCCGAGGCCAGTACATGCGGATACTCCCGCCGTCAGATGACCGCTCGCTCCACGCTTGACACCGTGTTTCACGTGAAACCACTCAAGCGCCCTGTTCGCCGGACCCTCCTCGTCGCCCATGTCGCCGTTTCCGTCAGCTGGCTGGGCCTCACGGTCGGATTGCTGGCCCTCGGCCTCGCCGCGTTCCTCACCGGTGACACGTCGATGACGGAAGCGGCCACCCGTTCCATGAAGGTCTTCGGTGACTGGCTGGTCGTGCCGGTTGCCCTGCTCTCGCTCCTGAGCGGCCTCGTGCTGTCGCTCGGCACTCCGTGGGGCCTGGCGAGGCACCGCTGGGTCTGGACGAAGTTCTGGCTGACTCTGGTCACGGCAGGACTGTCGATCTTCTCGCTCCGCCCCGGCATCGATGAGGCCGCCGCCCAGGGTGATGCGGACATCGATCTGGTCATCGCGCCCTCGGTGGCAACGGCCACCTATCTCTTCATCACCGCGATCTCGGTGCTGAAGCCGTGGGGACCGACCCGGCGAGGTCGGCGTCTGCGTGCCTCGAAGACCTGACGCGCACCTCGGGGGCCCGCGGTATGCGGGCCCCCGAGGGTGGTGGACAGCGTTGCCGGTGTTCGCGGCGTCAGGAACCCTCAGACGAGGGACTCGGCTGCGGCGGTCGCAAACCCGTGGTCCTGCTCGGGGGCACCGCCACCGACGCCGACGGCACCGATGAGCCGACCCTCGCGATGGACCGGGACACCGCCGGCGATGAAGAGCAGCGGCCGGTCGAGGGCGGTCGGCAGCGTGTGGAAGAGACCGCCGGGCTGGACGGCGTCCACCAGGTCGGCCGTGGGGGTGTTCAGCTGGAGGGCGGTGTACGCCTTGCGGGTGCTGGTCTCTCCGGCGATGAGCACGGCCCGGTCGTCGCGGCGGAAGGACAGCATATGACCGCCGGCGTCCAGGACGGTGACAGCGACGTTCACGCCGGCTGCCTCGGCAGCACGACGAGCGGTGTCCACGAGCGCTTCGGCGTCCTGGATGGTCAGCGGGGCGAAAGCGGTGGTGGTGACGGTGGCAGTGCTCATGGGGACGACTCCTTGGTGCGGGGTGCGGGGTACTTCTGGATGGGGCGAGCGGCTGCAGTGCCGGGTGGGCGGCGACAGCGGGTGTCAGTGCCTGCCTACGGCGACCGCGACCGGCTCGGAGGCGTGCTCGGCAACAAGCCCGCTACGGGTGACCGTGCGGCGCTCGATTGCGCCGGAGACGATGGCGAGGACCAGTGCCGAGGCCGCGAGAACGGCACCGACCCAGTTGGGTGCGGTGTATCCGAGCCCGGCAGCGATGACCATCCCTCCGAGCCACGCCGACAGCGCGTTCCCGAGGTTGAAGGCCCCGATGTTCACGGCGGAGGCGAGGGTGGGAGCACCCGCGGCCTGATCGAGAACGCGCTTCTGGAGCGGCGGCACGGTCGCGAAGCCCAGCCCTCCGATGAGGACGATCGTGACGGCGGCAGCCGTCTTGTCGTGGGCGGTCAGCGTGAACAGTGCCAGGACCAGGGCGAGAGCGCCGAGTGATACGTACAGCAGTGGCATCAGGTGGCGGTCGGCGAACTTGCCGCCGAGCAGATTGCCGCCGACCATGCCGAGTCCGAACAGGACCAGCAGCCAGGTGACGGAGGACGGCGAGTAGCCGGCGATCTCGGTCATCATCGGGGTGATGTAGGTGATCGCCGCGAAGACACCGCCGAAGCCCAGAACCGTCATCGCCATGGCGAGCAGCACCTGCACATTGCGGAAGGCGGCCAGCTCGTGGCGGATCCTGACGCCCTCGGGCCTGGGCTGCTCGGGCACGAGCTTCGCCACGCCGAGAAGGCCGAGGACACCGAGTCCGGCAACGAGGAAGAACGTGGTCCGCCAGCCGACACTCTGGCCGATGTAGGTGCCCAGGGGGACCCCGACGACGTTGGCGACGGTGAGCCCGGTGAACATCATGGCGATGGCGCCGGCCTTCTTCTCCGGAGCGACCAGGTCGGCGGCGACGACCGATCCGATACCGAAGAAGGCTCCGTGGGCGAGCGAGGCGATGACTCGTCCGGCGAGCATCACCCCGAAGACGGGGGCGAGTGCGGACACCACGTTGCCCACGACGAACAGCCCCATCAGGAGCATCAACATGCGTTTGCGGGTGACCCTGGTGCCCAGCACCGTCATCAGCGGAGCGCCGAGGACCACTCCCAGGGCGTAGCCCGTGACCAGAAAGCCTGCGGTGGGGATCGAGACCTGGAAGTCCGCCGCAACATCGGGGAGCAACCCCATGATCACGAACTCGGTGGTTCCGATACCGAATGCCCCAATGGCGAGGGCGAGGAGCGCGAGCGGCATGGGTTCACCTTCCCTGAAGATTGCGTCTGCGCCTTACGAGCGTCCACAATAATTGCAAGCGCGGGTTAATTGCAAACGCGGGCTATTGCGTATGTGCCCTATCCTGGGATGCACGCAGCTCCGCACGGAGGAGAGACACATGACCGCGACAGATCCCGCACTGACCGCCCTCTCCCAGGGCTGGTGCGCCCTCTCGCTGCTCCACGGCAAGATCGAGGCCCACATCGAGCGGGCCCTGCAGTCCCGCCACGGTCTCAGCGTGCGTGAGTACTCGCTGCTCGACGTCCTGAGCCGCCAGCACAGCGGCACGGGCGGCCATCTTCAGATGAAGCAGGTGTCCGACGCCGTCGTGCTGAGCCAGAGCGCCACCACCCGGCTGGTCACCCGGCTCGAGGACCGCGGTCTGCTGACCCGCTACCTCTGCGACACGGACCGGCGAGGCATCTACACCGATGTCACCGAAGCCGGCCTGGCGCTGCTCGACGAGGCCCGGCCGACCAACGACACGGCGCTGCGTGCCGCCCTGGACGAGGCTGCGAAGAACCCGGAGCTCGCCCCGCTGGTCAGGACCGTCGAAGCCCTCAAGGTCCCCGCCTGACCGGGTGAGTTGCGTAGTCTGCCGATCATGAGCGATATCGCAATACGTCCTGCTGTCCTCACCGACATCCCGGCCATCGTGGCCATGCTCGCCGACGACCCGCTCGGCGCGCAGCGCGAGTCACCGGACGACCTCGCCCCGTACGACTCCGCATTCCGGCGACTGGCCGACGACCCCCATCAGCGTCTCGTCGTCGCCGTGCGCGAGGAGCGCGTCGTGGGGACGCTGCAACTCACCGTGGTCCCCGGGCTGTCGCGGCGTGGTTCGACCCGCTCGATCATCGAAGGCGTCCGCATCCACGCCGATGAGCGCGGCAGCGGTCTCGGTACCCAGCTGATCCAGTGGGCGGTCGATGAATCCCGGCGCCAGAAGTGCCAGGTGGTGCAGCTGACCTCCGATGCCTCCCGTGCTGACGCCCATCGCTTCTACGAGCGGCTCGGCTTCACCGCGAGCCATGTGGGCTTCAAGCTCGCCCTCTGAACCGAATCGACTTCACCTCAGGGGAGCCATGCATCGCATCGATGACAGCCAGCGTCGGATCAGGCTCGGCAGAAGGCATCTGCTGGCCCCGTCCGTGCGGGCCGACTCCGTCGTGGCGGCTGCCGACGCCGTCGTAGCCCTGCACGCCACCGACGCCGCCACGGTCTTCCTCTCCGCGTGCGCCCGGCTGTCCGACGCGAGCGTAGAGACAGTGGAGCGCGCACTCTACGAGGACGTCTCCCTGGTGCGACTGCTCTCCCTGCGGAACACCCTGTTCGCGATGTCGACGAACGTCGCGCCTGCCATCGACGCGTCCAATGCGCGGGCCGTGGCGGCCAAGGAGCGCCGCACCCTGCTCAAACGCCTCCGAGAGGACGGCAACGGGCTGGACGAGGCCTGGCTCTCCGCCACCGAGCAGGAGACGCTGGCCGTTCTGACGGCGCGCGGCCACGCCTCGGGGAGCGAGCTCTCCGCCGCCGTACCGGCCCTGCGTACCAAGATCACTGTCTTCCCGGGCACGAAGCAGGAGGCGGTGCAGGGAGTCGCCTCCCGAGTCATCCGCGTCCTCGCCGCCGACGGACGCATCCGCCGGGGCCGCCCCCGTGGTTCCTGGACCTCCAGCCAGTTCCGCTGGACGCCCGCTGCTCCCTGGCCCACGTCTGCGATCGCGGAGGCACAGGCGGAGGTGGCCCGGCGCTGGCTCCGCGCGTACGGTCCCGCGACCGAAGCCGACCTGAAGTGGTGGACAGGCTGGGGCCTCCGTGAGACGCGCAAGGCGCTGGCCGCCGCCGACGCGGAGGAAGTGCTCCTCGACAACGGGGCCTCCGGCTGGGTCGCGCCGGGCGACGTGGCTCCGGAACAGCCACTGGAGCCCTGGGCGGCACTGCTGCCCAGCCTCGACCCGAGCGCCATGGGCTGGTCCGATCGCAGCTTCCACCTGGCGGCCGGCCACCGTGCGGCACTCTTCGACCGGGCGGGCAACGTCGGACCCACCGTGTGGTGGAACGGCGAAATCGTGGGCGGCTGGGCTCAGCGAGCGGACGGCGAGCCGGTGTGGCGGCTGCTGTCCGACGTCGGCCGGGACGCCTCGGGCCTCATCGAGGCAGAGGCATCCCGGCTGTCGGCCTGGGTGGGCGATGCTCGGATCACACCGCGCTTCCGTACCCCGCTGGAGCGCGAACTGTCAGCCTGAACCGTCTGTCTTCCCCATTCGGCGTTTCACGTGAAACGCCGGCTCCGGAGCTCAGAGGGCAAGTCCCCGCCAGCCACCCTCGGCCACCCCACCGGGCACCGCCGCCCCCTTGTCGTAGGGCTCCCGTGTGAAGGCGAACGATCCGAGGTCGAGATGATCCACGGTGCCGTCATCGGCGCGCACGACTCGAAGCGTCTCCCCCGCGTAGTAGCCGTTGAGGCCGGTCCACGTGCCGTCCGGACATGCGCGGAACCGGGCACTGCGACCGGCACCGCGCAACGGCTGAAGCTCCAGGTCGCGCTCCGCAGCCAGCTTCAGGACGTAGGCATGGGTGCCCCAGTACCAGGGGCCGACGAGAGCCAGGAGCTCCTCGTCGACGTCGGGCAGTGGACGCCAGGGCTCCGGGATCCTCGGCTCCGCTTCGGCGACGATCTGCACCAGGTCCGCGGCGACCGTGCCCGTGAGCGGGCCCGAGGTGGCATTGGTGAGCACAACGGCGGCCACATCGTCCTCGACGCTGAACCACAGGGCGGCAAGAAAGCCCGGAAGCGAACCCGAATGACCGAGGAGCGTCCGGTCCTCCCGTCGTACGGCCTGCAGGCCGAGACCGTACGTGCCGGCCCAGTCGCCCGCTTCGGACGGCGCCGAGGGCGTGCGCATCTCCTCGACGGACGAGGTACGGAGGACGCGGTCGTCTCCCCGCGCCAGGAAGGACGCGAACCGGAGAAGATCGGTGGTGGTCGACCAGAGCTGACCGGCCGGCGCCATCAGGCCGAGGTCTTCGGCCGGCTCGGGCAGCATGACATCCGCCCACGGGTGGACCGCCCAGCCTCCCGCATGCGGGGCCTGCGGCTGCGGAGTCGTACGGTCCATCCCCAGCGGTTCCAGGATCTCGCGGTGCAGTACCTCGGCCCAGGGAGCACCACGCAGCGCCTCGATGAGTGAACCGAGCAGCGTGTAACCGGGGTTGGAATAGTGGTGGCTGTGCCCGGCCGGGTGCAACTGCGGCCGCTCGCCCAGAACATCGGCGAGCTCGGGCCTGACAGTCCCCGGCGTCCGCTCCCACCAAGGTGCGGGCGTTTCCGCGGCCAGACCTGCGCTGTGGCCCAGCAGTTGAAAAATCGTCGCCCTCCCCGCTGCTGTACCCGGGAGGTGCTTCTCCAGCGGGTCGTCCAGATCGAGCAGGCCCTCGTCACGCAGGCGTAGCACCAGCACAGCGGTGAACGTCTTGGTGATGGAGCCGATCCTGAACTGTGTATCGGCATCGGGGGCATGCCCGTCGACACACGTGCGCGAACCGCTCCAGGCGATCTGCCCGTCCCGCAGAACTGCGGCGACGAGTGAGGGGGTACGCCCTTCGGACTGCGCGGTGGCAATGCGGTGGAGCAGCGCACGCCGGGTACTGGGAAGCAACGCTTCGGATGAGGTCATGGCACAAGGACTACCTGCACGGCAGCCGCCGGGCGAATTCTTATCGCTGGACAGCCGACGCAACCCCGGCGCACACGGCACCGGGGCGCACCGGCGCGTCAGCGCTTGCGGCTGTACGTCCTCACCAGCGACCCGTTTTCGAAGGTGCGCACGCCCTCCAGGGTGAAGTCCGCAGTCGCGAAGTCCGATCCGAACATCGGCATTCCGGACCCGTACACCTGCGGATAGGTCTTGATGACGAGTTCGTCGACCTCATCAACCAGCTCGCCGGCAAGGCTGGATCCCCCGCAGAGCCAGATGCCCAGTTCGCTGTCCTCAGCCTTGAGTTCCCTGATCCGCCCGACCAGGTCGTCGGCCACGAGCTCCACATTCGGATCGGGGGACTCCCGCAGAGTCCTGGAGGCAACCAACTCCCGCAGATGGGAGTACGGGCTGGTGATCCCGGCGTCCACCGCCAGCTGGTAACTGCCCCGCCCCAGGACCACGGTGTCGAATTGCTGGTTCTTGGCATCCTTGAACCCCAGCGCCTCACGCCCCTGCGCCGAGATCGTCTCCGGATACTCGGACGTGAGAAATCCGAGGAACTCCTCACTGACGAAGGCCACCATCGATGTCGCGTCGCCGTTCGGATCGCCGATGAATCCATCGATCGAGCACGCTACGAAGTAAGTGAGCTTTCGCATCTGATCCCCGTTCTGTACAAGCCTGTTGGTCCTGAGAGCGAAGCGGCTGCGGCGGCGACCGCCCGCAGCGCAACCACTTCAACTAGAGTGCTTCACATGTAGTGGTAGTGCAAGCCTCTTTCCGAGGCAGGCGAAGGGAGAGATGACTCATGGCCAGGAATCCGGAGCGCAGAACGGCGCTCGTCGACGCAGCCATCGACGTGCTGGCCCACGAAGGAGCCCGCGGACTCACCTTCCGTGCGGTGGATGCCCGCGCGGGTGTTCCCGTCGGCACGTCGTCGAACTACTTCGCGAGCCGGGACGACCTGTTCATGCAGGCGGGCTCCCGCATCAACCACCGCATGACACCGGACACGGCCAAGGTCGAGCACGCGATGCGTCCTGAGCCCTCACGCGAGCTGGTCACGTCACTCATGCGCTGGCTGGTCCAGCGCATGACCGATGACCGCACCGGCTATCTGGCCATGCTCGAGCTCCGTCTGGAAGCCACACGCCGCCCGGCGCTGCGGGCCCGCCTGACCGAGACCGTACGCGCCGAGTTCGACCGGAGCCGTAGCCTCTACCAGGACGCGGAACTGCCGGGCGATGCCGATACCTTCCTCGCGCTCCACCTGGCCATGACAGGCCTTCTGCTGGAGCACCTCACCCTGCCCGACATGCTCTCCGACACGACGCTCGACCGCCTGGTGGACCTCGTGGTCACCAGCGTCGTGCCCGATCAGCACGCCTGAACAGTTCCGCAGCGACGCCGTCCTTCAGCTCAGCAGCGCCTGTCGGGCGACGAGCCCGGAACGGATCAGCTCGAGCAGGCGGCCCACCCAGTTGCGCCCCCGGCCGTCGCGGGCGTCACGCCAGAAGGGGGAGTCCGAGTGGCCTGTGTAGCTGATCACGCTGTCCCCGGTGGAGAGGAGGATCTCGGCGAGGTCAGGATGCTGGGTGAATTTCGCTTCCATCAAACCGCCCATGACGGCGAGTCGAATCCCGGGCCAGTCCGCTCTGCGCTCTGCCCGGCCTCCCCTTTCCTGCGCCTCCCGCCCGCTCGGCGCATCGCGGATCTGATCGTGCTCGGAAGCTTCGGCAGCTGACAGGGCCCAGTAGCCGTGGAGTACGGAAGGGTAGGTCTCCCCGGCGAAGACCACCGGCGCCGGGAACTCGTTGCGCAGCACGAACAGTCCGAGTGCTTCCGGCCAGCCCCGCGGAAAGATGGATTCCTCCGAAGTGATGGCAGCCTCGCCGGCCATGACCGGATCGTCAGCATGCTGGACAGCACGATGCTCCTCCTCCCGCGCGAGCCCCTCCTCACCCTGGTTGAAGTAGTCGAGGACCTCCGCATGCATCTCCGAGGTCACCACTGGACCGCCCCCCTCGACAGCGGCACCCACGTCGGTCAACAGGATCCGCAGGGGACGGTCCTGACGGTCCATGTCACCGAGGACGTAGATACGGAGGTGGGGTGGAACCGCCAGGTACGCCTCTCGGAGCAGGGCGCGGTTGGACTCACTCGGGTCCTGCTGGAAACGGCCGATCGCATCCCAGCAACGCTGTCTGGCCGTAGGCCGTTCGTTGAGCGCTTCGACCTTGTCGGCTACTTCGAGGAGGAATCCCTCCGGGGTCACCGGCTCGCTGTTTCGGGAAACCCACTTCGACCGCTCGTCAGGAAGCTTCGCAGACCCGGGCTCCGTGACCGCGATCCGACCCGATGCCAGCAGCTTCTCCAGGCCGCGCAGGTCGGTCAGCCTCTCGCACCTGACTGCCCCGTCCGCGTAGACGAGCAGATCGTCCAGGAAGTACTGGTCGTTCCAGTGGCTCCGCAGCCAGACGTGGCACCAGACCCCTTCGATTCTCTCGCCGTCCACTGTCCGATACGTCGGCCCCCGCCATGTCATGCGTGCACGTTACCGTTCGAGAGAGACCACGGCCCCGCAAACGACCGGCCCTCTCAGGACTGACGATCACCCCAGGACGAGCGGGAGCCTCACGGCCAGGTCGCCCAGTTCGGCCTCCTCCGCGCCGGTCGGGGCACGCCGTCTTTCGGCGGCTACTCGAACAGTCCGTCGGGAGCCACGGGTTTCTTCCCGGAACGAGTCGTGAGTCGCCACCGTCGAGCGCGCAGGCCCGATGGGACGCTGGGTGGACCGAAAGGACGACATCGGGAGGGGCAGCCGCGCAACCGAACGAGATCGCCGAGGCTCCGAACCGGCCGATCAGTCAGGAACTGGATCTCGCTCGTCCCGGGCCGGGCAGAGCTGGATGTCGTCAATGGCATCCCGGACGAGCGTCTCGAGGCGAGCGGCACCTACCGGATGACGCCCGAGCAGCGGGCCGGCTGGGAGGCCGAGGTGCGTTCGCTCTACGAGTCGGCGTCCGCATCCGAAATCCGCGAGGAAATTTCGTCGTGGGATGTCGAGAACCCGTACACGGCTCCGTCCCTGGAGCGAACACGGCCACGATGGGCCGTACGTCACCGAGGAGAACATGATGGCCAAGTACCTGCTGCTCAAGCACTACCGGGGCGCGCCGGCAGCGGTCAACGACGTGCCGATGGACCAGTGGGAGCCGGAGGAGGTAACGGCCCACATCCAGTACATGCGTGATTTCGCCGCTCGGCTCGAAGGCACCGGCGAGTTCGTCGACGCCCAGGCGCTCTCCCCGGAGGGCACGTTCGTCCGCTCCGACGGCGAGGGGCGGCCCCCGGTCACCGACGGACCGTTCGCGGAGACCAAGGACCTGATCGCCGGCTGGATGGTGATCGACGTCGAGACCTACGAGCGGGCGGTCGAGCTGGCCGGAGAGTTGTCCGCGGCGCCGGGTGCGGGTGGGAAGCCGATCCACGAGTGGCTCGAGTTGCGCCCGTTCTACGCCGAGCTGCCCGCGACCACCGAGTGAACGAGTCGCTGCTCCGGGAGCTTGTGCCCCCGGTGATCGGTGTTCTCGTCCGCCGCGGAGCCGACTTCGCGGCGGCCGAGGACGCCGTGCAGGACGCCCTGGTCGAGGCCGTCCGCGTGTGGCCGGACAACCCGCCGCGGGACCCCAAGGGCTGGCTGGTCACCGTGGCCTGGCGCAAGTTCCTCGACGCCGCACGCTCCGATGCCTCCCGACGGCAACGCGAAGTACGGGTCGAACGCGAGCCGGTGCCCGGCCCGAGCGAGACGGTGGACGACCCTCTCCAGCTGTACTTCCTGTGCGCGCACCCGTCCCTGACACCGGCCTCGGCCGTCGCGCTCACGCTGCGGGCGGTCGGCGGTCTGACCACGCGCCAGATCGCGCAGGCCTACCTCGTGCCGGAGGCGACCATGGCCCAGCGGATCAGCAGGGCCAAGCGGACCGTCTCCGGCGTCCGCTTCGACCGGCCCGGTGACGTCGCCACGGTGCTGCGCGTCCTCTACCTGGTCTTCAACGAGGGCTATTCCGGCGACGTCGACCTCGCCGCCGAAGCGATCCGGCTCACGCGCCGACTCGCGGCCGGAACCAGCCATGAGGAGGTCGCGGGCCTGCTCGCGCTCATGCTGCTCCACCACGCACGGCGCCCGGCACGGACCGGCCCCGACGGCCGGCTCGTGCCCCTTGCCGAGCAGGACCGCAGCCTGTGGGACACCCGCTTGATCGCCGAGGGCGTCGACGTGCTCCAGACGGCCCTCGCCCGCGACCGCCTGGGCGAGTTCCAGGCCCAGGCCGCCGTCGCCGCCCTCCACGCCGACGCCCGGACCACCGAGGAGACCGACTGGGTGCAGATCGTCGAGTGGTACGACGAACTGGTGCGCCTCACCGACAGCCCGGTGGCCCGCCTCAACCGCGCTGTCGCGGTCGGAGAGGCCGACGGCCCGCGTGCCGGCCTGGCAGCCCTGGCGGGTCTCGCCCCCTCCCTGCCCCGTTACACCGCCGTCGTGGCGTACCTGCACGAGCGTGACGGTGACCCGGTGACCGCAGCACGGCTCTACGCCGAAGCCGCCCGATCGGCGCCCAGCCTCCCCGAACGCGACCACCTCACTCGACAGGCCGCACGGCTCAACTCCCGACTGCGCAGGTGATCGAGACCTGCGGAGGTGCCGGATCTCGGGCTCGGCACAAAGGACGACGCTGCGACCTGCGACTTCTTCCGCCGTTGCCGCGGTCCAGGCCGACGCCCGGACCGCACGCGGGAGCTCCACGCCACACCCCAGGCAAACGGCCGTACGAGCACGTCGAAGTGCCCAGCAGCCAAACGGCGGTGGACGCTTCGACGAACCGCTGAGGTCACGGCATCCGGCACGGGACCTCATCAAGCCGGCAGTAACGCGACGAGCGATCAGGACACGAAATCCGAGTCCCCGCCCAAGGGTGACTCAGGTCTGCGCCATGTCCACAAAACGCGAGTAGTGGCCCTGGAAGGCCACGGTGATCGTCGCCGTCGGGCCGTTACGGTGCTTGGCCACGATCAGGTCCGCCTCGCCCGCACGGGGCGACTCCTTCTCGTACGCGTCCTCGCGGTGCAGCAGGATCACCATGTCGGCGTCCTGCTCGATGGAACCGGACTCACGCAGGTCGGAGACCATCGGCTTCTTGTCCGTACGCTGCTCGGGGCCACGGTTCAGCTGGGAGAGCGCGATGACCGGAAGCTCCAGCTCCTTGGCGAGGAGCTTGAGGTTTCGGGACATGTCCGAGACCTCCTGCTGACGGCTCTCGGCACGCTTGGCACCGCCGGACTGCATCAGCTGCAGGTAGTCGATGACGACGAGCTTGAGACCGTTCCGCTGCTTCAGACGACGGCATTTCGCCCGGATCTCCATCATCGAGAGGTTCGGCGAATCGTCGATGTAGAGCGGGGCTGCCGAAACGTCCGGCATCCGCCGGGCCAGCCTCGTCCAGTCCTCGTCGGTCATCGTGCCGGAGCGCATGTGATGGAGCGCCACCCGCGCCTCGGCGGACAGCAGGCGCATCGCGATCTCGTTGCGCCCCATTTCCAGGGAGAAGATCACGCTCGGCAGATTGCTCTTGATCGAGCAAGCGCGGGCGAAGTCCAGGGCAAGCGTGGACTTTCCCATGGCGGGGCGCGCCGCGATGACGATCATCTGGCCCGGGTGCAGGCCGTTCGTCAGGGAGTCCAGATCGGTGAATCCGGTCGGCACACCGGTCATCTCGCCGCTGCGTGACCCGATCGCCTCGATCTCGTCGAGGGCACCCTCCATGATGTCGCCGAGCGGCAGGTAGTCCTCACTGGTGCGCTGCTCGGTGACGGCGTAGATCTCGGCCTGGGCGGAGTTGACGATCTCGTCGACGTCTCCGTCGGCGGCGTATCCCATCTGCGTGATCTTCGTGCCCGCCTCGACGAGACGCCGGAGCACGGCCCGCTCGTGGACGATCTCCGCGTAGTACGAGGCGTTGGCGGCCGTCGGCACGGACTGGACCAGCGTGTGCAGATACGGGGCTCCGCCGACCTTGGTGATCTCGCCGCGCTTGACCAGCTCGGCCGCCACGGTGATCGGGTCGGCCGGCTCGCCCTTGGCATAGAGGTCGAGGATCGCCGTGTAGACGGTCTCGTGGGCCGGACGGTAGAAGTCGTGGCCCTTGATGATCTCCACGACGTCGGCGATGGCGTCCTTGGACAGCAGCATGCCGCCGAGCACGGACTGCTCCGCGTCGAGGTCCTGCGGAGGCACACGCTCGAACCCGGACGAGCCACCGTCCCAGCCGCTCTCGCGCCCCCGGTCGTGCTGCTCGTCCCGCCCCTTGCCCTCACCGCGGCGCTGACGGGAAACGGGCAGACGGTCACTGGGACCGACGTCGGCCCAGGGATCGTCCAAAGGCTCGGGAATGCTCACCGGGCCACCTCCTCCCGTCCGCTTCGCGGACCTAGCCCTGCCACTCTTTCTTACGGCACGGCACCGACAAACAAGACGCCCGACTCCGGTTCCGGCGCGTCAAGTTCTGCGGACTTCCAAGCCGGAACGGAGTGCGGGCGCCGCCCAACGGTAGGCCGGTCCGCACCGTCAGCCAATCTGGTTATCCACAGGGCATGTGGACGACGGACCAGATGCTGTGGAGAACTCCACGGAACCTGTGCACGGAGCGGGGGACAGCACTGTGGACAAACTCATACCGACACCACCAGGGCGACCCTGACCTGCACTTTCTCCATCCACCGGCTGTGGGGGAGAAAAACTTTTCTTCTCAGCGCAAGATCACTGCAAACCACGCACCAGGGAACCCCGAACTCGATCAAAAGTAAGGACCTCTATCGCATTGCATCTCTTACCTGTGGAAGATTAGATTAGCCCCCATGACCCAGGCCCCCACGACCCGCCGATCCAGTCGCCGCCGGCACGACCGCGAGATCATCGCACTGGCCGTTCCGGCCTTCGGCGCGCTCGTTGCCGAGCCGCTCTTCGTCATCGTCGACAGCGCCGTCGTCGGTCACCTCGGCACCTCCCAGCTGGCCGGCCTGGGGGTCGCCGCAGCCCTGCTGACGACGGCCGTGAGTATCTTCGTCTTCCTCGCGTACGCCACCACCGCGGCGGTCGCCCGCCGGGTCGGCGCGGGAGATCTGCCCTCCGCGATCCGCCAGGGCATGGACGGCATCTGGCTCGCCCTGCTGCTCGGCGCCGTCGTCGTCGCCGTCACCCTCCCCTCGGCCCCCTGGTTGGTCGAGGCTTTCGGAGCATCTGACACCGCCGCTCCTCACGCCACCACGTATCTGCGGATCTCCAGCCTCGGGATTCCGGCCATGCTCGTCGTGCTCGCCGCGACCGGCGTCCTACGCGGCTTGCAGGACACTCGCACGCCGCTCTACGTCGCCATCGGCGGGTTCACCGCCAACGGCGTACTCAACGTGGTTCTGGTCTACGGTGCGGGCCTAGGGATCGCCGGCTCCGCCTGGGGAACTGTGATCGCCCAGGTGGGGATGGCTCTCGCCTATCTGATCGTCGTGGTGCGCGGGGCCCGTCGGATCGGCGCCTCCCTGCGCCCCGACTCCGCGGGCATCCGGGCCAGCGCACAGGCGGGTGTCCCCCTGCTGGTCCGTACGCTCTCCCTGCGGTCGGTCCTGATGATCGCTACTGCTGTCGCCGCCCGGCTGGGCGACACGGACATCGCCGCGCACCAGATCATCCTCTCGCTCTGGAGCCTCACGGCCTTTGCGCTCGACGCCATCGCCATCGCGGGCCAGGCGATCATCGGCCGCTACCTGGGAGCGAACGATGCCAAGGGCGCACGGGAGGCCTGCCGTCGAATGGTCCAGTGGGGTATCGCGTCCGGGCTGGTCCTGGGGGCACTGATCGTGCTGGCACGCCCCCTGTTCATCCCGCTCTTCACCGGTGACGAGTCCGTGCAGGACACCCTGCTGCCCGCCCTGCTGGTCCTGGCGGTCTCCCAGCCGATCGCCGGCGTGGTCTTCGTCCTGGACGGAGTGCTGATGGGGGCGGGCGACGGCCGCTATCTGGCCTGGGCCATGCTCCTCACCCTGGCCGTCTTCGCTCCGGTCGCCCTCCTGGTCCCCACCTTCGGCGGAGGCCTCACAGCTCTCTGGTGGGCGATGACGCTGATGATGACGGTCCGGCTGGTGACACTCTGGATCCGGACCCGCTCGGGCCGGTGGATCGTTACCGGCGCCACTCGCTGAGCTGGACCGAACCTGAGGCACAGGAAGCGGAGACAGCCTTGCTCCGCCCGGTTTGGTCGACGGCCAACCCTTGCTGTTTCACGTGAAACGACGAAGGGCCGCACCCTCAGGGTGCGGCCCTTCACCTAGCTCAGCTGAGCTGTGCCCTTAGGCAGCAACGACCTCGATACCGAGCTTCGCGGCAACCTCGGGGTGCAGACGGACGGATACCTGGTATCCGCCGAGCGTCTTGATCGGCGAGCCGAGCTCGACGCGACGCTTGTCGACGTCCGGACCACCGGCAGACTTGATCGCCGTGGCGATGTCGGCCGGGGTGACGGAGCCGAAGAGACGGCCGGCGTCGCCGGAGCGAACAGCCAGACGGACCTTCACGGCCTCGAGCTTGGCCTTGATCTCGTTGGCCTGCTCGATCGTCGAGATCTCGTGGATCTTGCGGGCGCGGCGGATCTGCGCCACGTCCTTCTCGCCACCCTTGGTCCAGCGGATGGCAAAGCCCCGCGGAACCAGGTAGTTACGGGCGTACCCGTCCTTGACGTCCACGACGTCACCGGCAGCACCGAGGCCAGTGACCTCGTGGGTGAGGATGATCTTCATGATTCGGTCACCCTTCCCTTATCGCGCGGTGGACGTGTAGGGCAGCAGCGCCATCTCACGGCTGTTCTTGACTGCCGTGGCGACGTCACGCTGGTGCTGAGTGCAGTTGCCGGTGACGCGGCGGGCACGGATCTTGCCACGGTCGGAAATGAACTTCCGCAGCATGTTCGTGTCCTTGTAGTCCACGTACTGGGTCTTGTCCTTGCAGAATGCGCAGACCTTCTTCTTAGGCTTGCGCACAGGCGGCTTCGCCATTGTGTTTCTCCTGTGTGATCAAGAAGTGGGGGTACGAGCAGCCCTAGAAGGGAGGCTCGTCCGAGTAGCCGCCGCCGGAACCACCGGAGCCGCTGGAGCCGCCGGAGCTTCCGCCCCAGCCACCCCCGCCGCCCTGCTGGCCCCCGGCCGACTGGCCGCCGGCCGGCGCGCTGGTGGCCCACGGGTCGTCGGCGGGAGCACCGCCGCCGCCCTGCTGGCCGCCGCCACCGGAACCGCCGCCCCAGTTGCCGCCGCCCTGCTGGCCACCGCCGCCGTATCCACCCTGGCCACCGCCCTGACCACCGCGACCAGTGGTCTTGGTGACCTTGGCCGTGGCGTTCTTGAGACTGGGGCCGACTTCCTCGACGTCCAGCTCGTAGACCGTGCGCTTGACGCCCTCACGGTCCTCGTAGGACCGCTGCTTCAACCGGCCCTGCACGACGACGCGCATGCCTCGCTGGAGCGACTCCGCGACGTTCTCCGCCGCCTGACGCCAGACCGAGCAGGTGAGGAACAGGCCTTCGCCGTCCTTCCACTCATTGGTCTGCCGGTCGAAGATGCGGGGAGTGGACGCGACACGGAACTTCGCGACCGCCGCACCGGACGGGGTGAAGCGCAGCTCGGGGTCGTCGACGAGATTGCCGACGACCGTGATGACGGTCTCGCCTGCCATGGGTGAACCTCTCGGCGGGGATTGCTTCTGGCTGCTTGCTGCTACTCGAACCCGATGACCACTGAGCTAGAAGCTCAGTGGGTCTCGGGACGGAGGACCTTGGTCCGGAGGACCGACTCGTTCAGGTTCATCTGTCGGTCGAGCTCCTTGACGACTGCGGGCTCGGCCTGCAGGTCGATGACCGAGTAGATGCCCTCAGGCTTCTTCTTGATCTCGTAAGAGAGACGACGACGGCCCCAGGTGTCGACCTTCTCAACCTTTCCGTTGCCCTCACGGACAACGGAGAGGAAGTTCTCGATCAACGGGGAGACTGCTCGCTCCTCGAGATCGGGGTCGAGGATGACCATCACCTCGTAGTGACGCATGTGGAACCCACCTCCTTTGGACTCAGCGGCCACGGTCGTTCCGTGGCAGGAGGGTCGTGATGCGTAAGCAACAGTGTCTCCGAGTAAAACAGCCGCCACTGACAACGCCCATCGTCGAAATCCGAGGGGGCTGCTGTGCTGGCTCAGGGCAGACACCGGTGCAGACCGTACAGAGTACCCGCAGACAGGCTTCCGGTTGAAATCCGGTGCCGAGGAGACGCAATCTGTACACATCGGTTGTGAGCGGCGCTACAGTGCACCGCCTTCCGGCCAGGAGGTTCTCCATGGCACAGACAGTGCGACCCCGTCCCCGCCCGCCCGTTTCCCTCTTCGCCACGGACGGCAGACCTCATCCCCTCCAGGACACCCTGGTGGCGGTGACTCTGGTCCTCGGCGCTCTCGCCTTCGTGACGGCGATGTTCCACAACCTGCATCTGATCAGCTCGTGGGCCGGGCTGATCGGAATCCTGACCGGCGCATACGGACAGTACGTCTCGGTGACCACGCGTGAGCGGTTCCCGTTGATCCTGGGTCTGGGCGCATCCGCGATCGGGTTCTTCCTCGGCATGGCCCATGGCGGCCTCTTCGGCGGCGTGATCAGCTGAGGGTGCCCCCCGGGCGCCATTCCCGGGCGCCCGGGCTCCAGACGGGGCACTCCTCGGTCACAGTAGGCTTCGGCGCGAGAGCCGGAGCCCCTGACCGATGGGGACACACCTGCCGAGGAGCGCCCCGCATGAGCCTGACCCTGAGGACCATCAGCCGAGAGCAGCATCTGGCGTACGTCCAGAACCTGCCTTCGGCCAGTCACTGCCAGGTCCCGGCGTGGGCGGATGTGAAAACCGAATGGCGCTCGGAGAACCTGGGATGGTTCGACAAGAACGGCGAGATGGTCGGCGCCGGCCTGGTGCTGTACCGCCAGCTGCCCAAGATCAAGCGCTATCTGGCCTACCTTCCCGAGGGCCCGGTCATCAACTGGTACGCCCCGAACCTGGACGACTGGCTCCAGCCGATGCTCGCCCATCTGAAGCAGCAGGGCGCCTTCTCCGTGAAGATGGGCCCGCCCGTCGTCATCCGGCGCTGGGACTCTGCGGCCATCAAGTCCGGCATCCAGGATCCGGATGTGAAGCGCCTGCGCGACGTCGAGGCCACCCACATCGAGTCCCGTGCCTTCGAGGTCTCGGACCGTCTGCGCAAGATGGGCTGGCAGCAGGCCGAGGACGGCGGCGCCGGCTTCGGTGATGTCCAGCCCCGCTACGTCTTCCAGGTACCGCTGGCCAACCGCTCCCTGGAAGATGTCCTCAAGGGCTTCAACCAGCTCTGGCGGCGCAACATCAAAAAGGCCGACAAGGCAGGTGTCGAAGTCGTCCAGGGCGGCTACGAGGACCTCGCCGAGTGGCAGAGGCTGTACGAGATCACGGCAGTGCGTGACCACTTCCGGCCGCGCCCCCTGTCGTACTTCCAGCGCATGTGGACGGTACTCAACTCCGAGGACCCGAACCGCATGCGGCTGTACTTCGCCCGGCACAACGGGGTCAACCTCTCCGCCGCCACGATGCTCGTGGTGGGCGGGCACGTCTGGTACTCCTACGGCGCGTCCGACAACATCGGCCGTGAGGTCAGGCCCTCGAACGCGATGCAGTGGCGGATGCTCCGCGACTCCTACGCGATGGGCGCGACCGTGTACGACCTGCGCGGCATCAGCGACTCGCTGGACGAGACCGACCACCTCTTCGGCCTCATCCAGTTCAAGGTGGGCACCGGCGGGGAGGCCGTCGAGTACGTCGGCGAGTGGGACTTCCCCCTCAACAAGCTGCTGCACAAGGCGCTCGATATGTACATGTCGCGCCGCTGACACCGCCCGAAGGCACTTCACTAAGCTCCGCATACCTCTGATACACCGCAGCCACCAGAAAGGTTCCGGGCCGGCCATGGCGCTCTCCCTCTACGTCGACACCGCGCGCTGGCGGGCGCACCAGAAGTCCGTGCTCGACCAGTTCCCGGGTCTCGTTCCTGTCTGCAAGGGCAATGGCTACGGCTTCGGCCACGAGCGGCTCGCCGACGAGGCGATCCGTTTCGGTTCCGACACGCTCGCTGTCGGAACCACGTACGAAGCCGCCCGTATCAAGGACTGGTTCAGCGGCGACCTGCTCGTCCTCACGCCCTTCAGGCGGGGCGAGGAGCCCGTACCGCTGCCCGACCGCGTCATCCGTTCGGTCTCGTCGGTGGACGGTGTGCACGCCCTGGTCGGCGCGCGGGTCGTGATCGAGTGCATGAGCTCGATGAAGCGCCACGGCGTGAAGGAGGAGGAACTGGGGCAGCTGCACGCGGCCATCGAGGACGTACGTCTCGAAGGCTTCGCCCTGCACCTTCCGCTGGACCGCACGGACGGTTCGGACGCGGTCGAGGAGGTCATCGGCTGGATGGACCGCCTGCGCGCGGCCCGACTGCCTCTGCACACCATGTTCGTCAGCCACCTGCGGGCCGAGGAACTGGCGCGGCTGCAGCAGCAGTTCCCGCAGACCCGCTTCCGCGCACGCATCGGCACGCGCCTCTGGCTCGGTGACCACGAGGCGACGGAGTACCGCGGCGCCGTGCTCGACGTCACGCGCGTCGTCAAGGGGGACCGGTTCGGCTACCGCCAGCAGAAGGCCGCCTCGGACGGCTGGCTGGTGGTCGTTGCCGGGGGTACGTCCCACGGCGTCGGTCTGGAGGCTCCCAAGGCCCTGCACGGTGTGATGCCGCGCGCGAAGGGTGTCGCCCGGGCCGGGCTGGCCACGGTCAACCGCAATCTGTCGCCGTTCGTGTGGGCCGGCAAGCAGCGCTGGTTCGCCGAACCGCCGCACATGCAGGTGTCCATCCTGTTCGTGCCTTCGGACGCCGAGGAGCCGAGGGTCGGTGACGAACTGGTGGCCCACCTGCGCCACACGACCACCCAGTTCGACCGCCTCGTGGACCGCTAGGCCCCTCGCCCGGACCCAGGCCACGCGGGGTCCGGCAGGCCCTCAGTCGGCCGCTCCGTCCGTCGTGCCCCACTCCACCCGCGGTCCTTCGACCGCGGGAGCCGCGTGCCGGCCGTGATGGTGCACCGCCTGCCCGAACGCGACCGCGTCCGGAGCCCTGTCAAGCACCCCGCCCGACGGGTCGTCCGATCCGTCGCGCCGCACGGTGTCGCGCTCCGGCAGGAGGATGTCGCGAACCACGACGGCGCACAGGTACAGCGTCCCGAGGAGATGCAGGGCGATCGCGACCTGATAGCCCTCCTGCGGAAGCCCCTGGTGCTTGTCGCCGCTCGTCGTGTACGCGAGGTACAGCCAGATCCCCAGGAAGTACATGACCTCGCACGCCTGCCAGACGAGGAAGTCCCGCCAGCGCGGCCTGGCCAGCACAGCCAGCGGGATCAGCCACAGTACGTACTGCGGTGAGTAGACCTTGTTCGTCAGGATGAAGGCGGCGACCACGAGGAACGCCAGCTGCGCGAACCGGGGCCTGCGCCGGGCGGTCAGCGCCAGTCCCGCGATCCCCGCGCACAGCACGATCATCAGCAGCACCGAAGCCGTGTTCACGGTATCCACGTCGATGGGCCTGCCGGTGCGCTGGGTGATGATCAGCCAGAACGAGCCGTAGTCGATCTGCCGTTCCTGACTGAACGTGTAGAACTTCTTCCACCCCTCGGGGGCGTACGCCATGACGGGCAGGTTCACCAGCAGCCAGGCCGCCGCCGCGCCGAACATCGCCGACCCGAACTCGCGCCACTTCCCGGCCCGCCAGCACAGCACGAGGAGCGGCCCCAGAAGCAGCACGGGGTAGAGCTTGGCGGCTGTCGCCAGGCCGATGAGGATGCCGAAGGCGAGCGCCCGTCCACGGGACCACATGAGCATCGCGGCGGCCGTCAGTGCCACGGCGAGCAGATCCCAGTTGATCGTCGCGGTGAGGGCGAGTGCCGGTGCGAGGGCGACCAGCAGGCCGTCCCACGGGCGGCGCCGGTGCGTCCGCGCGACGCACACGGCGATGATCACGGCGCAGATCATCAGCATGCCCGCGTTGACCATCCAGTACATCTGCTCGCGCTCCTGCACGGGATCACCGGCGGGCGTCAGCGTCAGCCAGGACGCGACCTGCATGAACAGGCCCGTGAGGACGGGGTACTCGAGGTACTCCATGTCGCCGCTGAGCCGGTCGAAGTACGGCACGAGGCCCTCGGCGAAGCCGCGTCCGAGGTAGAGATGCGGGATGTCGGAGTAGCACGCGTGCGTGTACTGCGAGCTGGTTCCGCGGAACCAGGCCCAGTCGTAGCAGGGCAGCTTCTGCACCATGCCGAGCGCGAACATCCCGATCGCCACGAGCACGATGACGCGGACCGGTGTGAGCGGCCCGGCACCGAGCCGTGCCCAGCGGCCCACCGGTCCACCGATCAGCTCGCTGCCCGCCGCGGCGATCTCGTCCTGTTGCGTGGGCCGGACGACGGGCCGCTCCTGGTGCACGCTCGTGTCTTCTGCGCTTGGCATGCCGCACATCCTGCCGTACGGCGCTGTGGGCGGGGGTCTGCCGCCCCCGGGACGCGGAGAGGGCCGCCGGCACCTGGCAGGTGCGGGCGGCCCTCGTCACGCTTGTCCGACGGTCACCCGTCGGGGGTGGGGCGAGCGGTGGGTGCTATCCGCCACCGCCGAAGAACCCGCCGGACGCGTTGTTCCCGTTCCCGTTGCCGTTCGAACCGTCTGTTGTTCCGTCGGTCGTACCGGTATCGGTCCCGCCGTCGGTCGTACCGGTATTGGCACTGCCGTCGGTCGTACCCGTGTTGTCGCCGCCATCGGTGGTGCCGGTGTCGGTGCCACCGTTGTTGCAGTCCCAGTCGAACGCCCCGCACGAATTGCTGGGTGAGGGGGACGGCGAGGACGGGGTGGGCGACGGATCCGTCGACGGTTCGCCGGACGGCGTCTGCGAAGGCGTCGGGCTGGGCGTCGGCGAGGGGCTCGCGGCGCCGCCGCCGTAGAGCGTCTCGCCGTACGGCTGCGGCTCCGGGAAGTTCTTGACCTCCATGCCCTTCATCGCCACCGCCATGTAGTCGTGCCAGATCTGCGCGGGGAACGAGGCGCCGTGGATCTTCTCCTCACCGCCCGTGCCGAACATCTTCAGGAACTCGCGGTCCTTGTTCTTCTCGTCGTCGTCCATTCGGAACATGCTCACCGCGGTCGACAACTGCGGGGTGTAACCGACGAACCAGGCCGACTTGTTGCCGTCCGTGGTTCCCGTCTTTCCCGCCACGTCCCGGCCGGGGAGCTGGGCAGGTGTTCCCGTCCCCTTCTCGACGACGTTCTTCAGGACGTCGGTGACGTTGTCGGCGACGATGCTGGGGAAGGCCGGTTCGGACACCGTTTCGTGCTGGTAGATGACCTGGCCCTCGTGCTTGACCTCGGTGACCGAGAAGGGCTCGCGCTGCTGGCCACTGGTCGCGAAGGTGGCGTACGCGCCGGCCATCCGGATGGCGCTCGGGGAGGACGTGCCGATGGAGTACGAGGGGACCTTCGCGTCCGCCATGTAGTCGTCGTCACGCAGCCCCGCGGCGAGCGCGGCCTCCTTCACCTTGTCCGTGCCGACGTCCATGCCGAGCTGCACATAGGGGGAGTTGGCGGACTCCTGCATGGCGGTTCGCAGATCGATGGGGCCGTAGTCGTGGTGTCCGTCGTTGGTCTGGAGCCACTCACCGCCCTTCGCGTTCCGCCAGATCTCGCCGTTGTACTTCTTGATCTTCAGCTTGTTGTCGCCGTTGTAGACGCTCTTCGGCGAAACCGGAGTGCGTTCCGAGGCGCTCTGTTCAGCATCGAGTTCCGGGTCGCGCTTCCCGTACTCCATCGCCGCTGCCAGCACGAACGGCTTGAACGTCGAGCCGACCTGAGCACCCGTCACATCGGCGTTGTTGGTGTAGTGCTTCGTCGCGTCCTGACCGCCGTAGGTGGCGACGATCGCGCCCGACTTGGTGTCCACCGACGCGCCGCCGAACTGGACGTGCGAGTCCAACGTAGGACGCTTCTTCACGTCGATCTTGTCTTCGTACACCTTCTTGATCGACTTCTCGAGCTGCTCGACCTTGTCCTTATTGAAGGTCGTGTGGATCTCGTACCCACCCTGCGCCAGCTGGCGCTCGGTGATGTCCCGGTCGTTGTTCGCGAGGAAGTACTTCGTCGCGAGGTCCACCAGGTAACCCGTCTGGCCGCCCAGCTTCGCGTCCTTCGTCGGCTTGTTCGGCATGGGGAACGTCGTGTACTTGGCACGTTCCGCCTTGCTCATCCGGCCGTCCTTGACCTCCTCGTCGAGGATCCACTTCCAGCGCAACTTCGCGCGCTCCGTGTTCTTCGCCTTGGTGGCCTGTTCCGGGTCGATATCGGGAGCACCCTCGGGGTCGAAGTAGGTGGCCCCCTTGAGCAGGGTCGCCAGGAAGGCGCATTCGCTCGGGTCCAGATCCGTGGCGTCCTTGTCGTAGTACGCGCGTGCCGCCGCTTGGAGCCCCGACGCACCCCGCCCGTAGTAGGAGATGTTGAGGTACCCCTCCATGACCTTCTTCTTGCTCTCCGTCTCGCCGACCTTGAGCGTGATGAAGAGTTCCTTGACCTTCCGGCTCAGGGTCTGGTCCTGGGAGAGCCTCGAGTTCTTCACGTACTGCTGGGTGATCGTCGAACCACCCTGGGTTTCGCCTCCCCGGGCCATGTTGTAGAAGGCTCGGGCGATACCCATGGGGTCGATGCCCCTGTCGGTCTCGAACGACTTGTTCTCCGCCGAGATGACGGCATTACGCATCGCTACGGGGATCTGCGCGTAACCGATCGACTGGCGGTTGACGGACCCGCCGGTGGCGACCATCGGGGTGTCGTTGTCCCAGTAGTAGACGTTGTTCTGCGCCTTGGCAGTGTCTTGAATGTTCGGCGGCACCACCAGCGCGTACGCGATGCCGGCAGCGCCCATCATGAGGCCGAGGAAGCTCAGGCACAGGCCTGAGACGAGTTTCCACGACGGCACCCAGCGGCGTGCGCCGTACTTTCCGGCACGCGGGTAGTCGATGAGGCGTTTCTTGCCGGAGCGGGCGTCGACCCGGCCCCGGCCGCGGCCTTCGTGACCACCGGTGTCGCCGGCTCCACGTCGTCTCCCACCGCCGCCACGCTGGGCGGCGCGACGGGCCTCGGCCCGGCCACTGTAGGAGGCTTCCTCGCCGTATGCGTCGGAAGGTGATGCTGTAGTTGCTCTGCGTGACGACTCGGTGCGGCGTCCGGCAGGCTGTTGGGCGGCTCGTCTGGCCGCGGCACGCCCTCCACCTTGCGGTTGCGGCGTTTTGCGACGGTGCTCGCTCATCGAACGACTACTCCTCGGGCAGGCAAGAGCGCCTGGAAGCGGCAGTTGAGATCCGGTCCCCCCGAATTACGGACGAGCCCTGCGGAAGGCTCATCCGCAGTACATCCGGCAGTCCGCGATGACTGACGCATGGCGGCGTCACACGGTTCCCGGTGGTCTGCATGCCGCACAGACTACGCAGGGTCAAAAACCCCCTAGAGCCGAACTTCACCCCAAATAACGCAAGTCACTCCCTAGGAATTGTCGATGTGACGCCGCTCACGAACCCTCCCCTTGTCGAACACCACGCGCCGACATATCGTGCTGATGTATCGAGTCGATACATCAGCACGGCATAAGGTGGGCCCAAGGGCTCCGCGGGAGCACTCGGAGAAGGAGGAGGCGAAGGTGAGCAGACGCTCAGGCATCCTCGAATTCGCCGTACTCGGCCTGCTCCGCGAGTCCCCGATGCACGGGTACGAGCTGCGCAAGCGTCTCAACACGTCGTTGGGGATCTTCCGCGCGTTCAGCTACGGCACGCTCTACCCCTGCCTCAAGACGCTGGTTGCCAGCGGCTGGTTGATCGAGGAGCCGGGAAGTACTCCGGATCTTCCGCCGGCCGCCGGCCGTGGGGTCGCTCCCACGTCCTCGCTCACGGGTCGCCGCGCAAAAATCGTCTACCGGTTGACGGCAGAAGGTAAGGAGCACTTCGAGGAGCTGCTCTCGCACACCGGCCCGGACTCGTGGGAGGACGAGCACTTCGCCGCTCGCTTCGCCTTCTTCGGGCAGACGGAGCGCGATGTACGGATGCGCGTGCTCGAAGGACGCCGCAGCAGGCTCGAGGAACGCCTCGAGAAGATGCGCGCCTCCCTTGCCCGCACCCGCGAACGACTCGACGACTACACACTTGAGCTGCAGCGACACGGCATGGAGTCCGTGGAGCGCGAAGTGCGCTGGCTGAACGAGCTCATCGAGAGCGAGCGATCGGGACGGGATCAGCGACGATCCTCGCCCGAGGGCTCTGCTCAGCACGACACATCAGGAGAGACGGGCGGCCTGCCCCGGCACCGGGACAACACCCGGCCGGATCCGTCCGACGACACCAAGTGAAGTCCCCGCAGAGCCGCAAGGTTCCACGGGGAACACCGAGAACACAGGGAGCAATCGGCATGGGTTCGGTTCGCGTAGCCATCGTCGGCGTGGGTAACTGCGCCGCCTCGCTGGTGCAGGGCGTCGAGTACTACAAGGACGCCGATCCGGCCGGCAAGGTGCCCGGTCTGATGCACGTTCAGTTCGGCGAGTACCACGTGAGCGACGTCGAGTTCGTCGCCGCCTTCGACGTCGACGCGAAGAAGGTCGGCCTCGACCTCTCGGACGCCATCGGCGCCAGCGAGAACAACACCATCAAGATCGCCGACGTGCCGAACACCGGCGTGACGGTTCAGCGTGGACACACCCACGACGGTCTGGGCAAGTACTACCGCGAGACCATCGAGGAGTCCGCCGAGGCCCCGGTCGACATCGTCCAGATCCTCAAGGACAAGCAGGTCGACGTCCTCGTCTGCTACCTGCCCGTCGGTTCCGAGGTTGCTGCGAAGTTCTACGCGCAGTGCGCCATCGACGCCAAGGTCGCGTTCGTCAACGCTCTCCCGGTGTTCATCGCCGGCACCAAGGAGTGGGCGGACAAGTTCACCGAGGCCGGTGTCCCGATCGTCGGCGACGACATCAAGTCCCAGGTCGGCGCCACCATCACCCACCGTGTGATGGCGAAGCTGTTCGAGGACCGGGGTGTCGTCCTGGACCGCACGATGCAGCTGAACGTCGGCGGCAACATGGACTTCAAGAACATGCTCGAGCGTGAGCGCCTCGAGTCCAAGAAGATCTCGAAGACGCAGGCCGTCACCTCGCAGATCCGTGACCGTGAGCTCGGTGCGGACAACGTCCACATCGGCCCCTCGGACTACGTGGCCTGGCTGGACGACCGCAAGTGGGCGTACGTGCGCCTCGAGGGCCGTGCCTTCGGTGACGTTCCGCTGAACCTGGAGTACAAGCTCGAGGTCTGGGACTCCCCGAACTCCGCCGGTGTCATCATCGACGCGGTGCGCGCGGCGAAGATCGCCCTGGACCGCGGCATCGGTGGCCCGATCCTCTCGGCCTCCTCGTACTTCATGAAGTCCCCGCCGGTCCAGTACTTCGACGACGAGGCCCGCGAGAACGTCGAGAAGTTCATCAGCGGCGACATCGAGCGCTGATCCGGCCGACCACGGCTGCAGCCTCACCAGGGTGACGAGCGGAAACGCTCCGTCCCCTCCACACGTTGGGGGTCCCCGGGCAATCCGCCCGGGGACCCCCAACGTGTGTGACCCTTGCCCACATGCCTGTCGTGCGTGATCTACGCGTACTCCTGCGCTTTCGGAACTTCCGTCGCCTTCTTGCCGTGCGGCTTCTCTCGCAGTCGGCTGACGGCGTCTATCAGGTCGCGCTCGCCACGTACGTCGTCTTCTCCCCGGAGGGTCAGACAACGCCGGGCGCCATCGCGTCCGCCATGGCTGTGCTGCTGCTTCCGTACTCCTTGATCGGCCCGTTCGCCGGCGTCCTGCTGGACCGCTGGCCGCGCCGACAGGTGTTCCTGTACGGAAATCTGCTACGGGCCGTCCTGGCCTGCTGCACAGCTCTGCTGCTCCTGGGCTCCGCGCCCTCGTGGGCCTTCTACGCTTCCGCCCTCTGCGTCACAGCGGTCAACCGCTTCGTCCTGGCCGGGCTGTCGGCGGCTCTCCCACGCGTCGTCGACACCGACCGGCTCGTCATCGCCAACTCCCTCTCCCCGACGGCCGGAACGCTGGCCGCAACGGCCGGCGGAGGGCTCGCCCTGGCCATGCAAGTCCTGACAGACGGGTCCGACGCCGCCGTGGTCATGCTGGGGGCGATCCTCTATCTCCTCTCGGCCCTGACCTCCCTGACCCTGCCCCGAGGCCTCCTGGGGCCGGATGAGGACCTGCACCACGTGCGGCTGCGGGAAGCACTCACCACGACCGCACGTGGCCTCGTCGCCGGGTTGCGCCATCTGGCCGAGCGGAAGGACGCCGCACGCGCTCTGGCCGCCATAACGGTGATCCGCTTCTGCTACGGGGCGCTGACCGTGATGGTGCTGATGCTGTGCCGCTACGCGTGGTCCGACAGCGAGTCCGACGGACTGGCACTGTTGGGCCTTGCGCTGGGAGCCTCCGCGGCGGGGTACTTCGTGGCCGCAGCGATCACCCCCTGGGCCGTGGGGCGTCTCGGCCGTTACGGCTGGATGGCGGTGTGCGCGGGCACGGCAGCCCTCCTGGAGCCGGCGCTGGGGCTGTCGTTCGCCCCTGCTCCCATGCTGGCGGCAGCGTTCGTCCTCGGGCTCATTACACAGGGAACGAAGATCGCAACGGACACCGAAGTGCAGACATCTGTCGACGACTCATTCCGCGGCAGGATCTTCTCGCTCTACGACGTGCTCTTCAACGTTGCCTTCGTCGCTGCCGCGGCGCTGTCCGCCCTCGCGCTTCCCGCAGACGGCCGGTCCGTTGTCGTGGTGATCGTCGTGGCCGTGCTCTACGCCCTGGTCTCGGCGGCGATGTTCCACTGGCGGCACGCCGGCCTGGCGCTCCAGCGCGCCCGCCTCAAGGAGTAAGGGCGTTGTTTCACGTGAAACCACGTGAAACAACGCCCTTACTGGGTCCCGCTCCGGAATCACGCGTCGTGTTTCACGTGAAACATGACACCCACCCGGCATCACTCCTGAGCGGCCCACCACTCCTTGAGGGCTGCGACGGCAGCATCGTGTTCCATCGGCCCGTTCTCCAGCCGCAGCTCGAGCAAGAAGGCGTAAGCCTTACCGATCACAGGCCCGGGTGTGACCCCGAGGATCTGCATGATCTCGTTGCCGTCCAGGTCGGGCCGGATCGCATCCAGCTCCTCCTGGCTCTGCAGCTCCTCGATGCGCGCCTCGAGCCCGTCATAGGTTCGCGACAGTGCATTGGCTTTGCGCTTGTTGCGCGTCGTGCAGTCCGAGCGGGTGAGCTTGTGCAACCGGTCCAAGAGTGGTCCCGCATCCCGCACGTACCTGCGCACGGCGGAATCGGTCCACTCCCCGTCGCCGTAACCGTGGAAGCGCAGATGCAGCTCCACGAGCTTCGATACGTCCTTGACCATGTCGTTGGAGTACTTCAGCTCGGTCATCCGCTTCTTCGCCATCTTGGCGCCCACCACTTCGTGGTGGTGGAAGGAGACACGGCCGTCCTTCTCGAAGCGCCGCGTCCTCGGCTTGCCGACGTCGTGAAGCAGGGCCGCGAGCCGGAGCACGAGGTCCGGCCCGTCCTCCTCCAGATCGATGGCCTGTTCCAGGACAGTCAGGGAGTGCTCGTAGACGTCCTTGTGACGGTGATGCTCATCACTTTCCAGCCGCAGAGCGGGAAGCTCGGGCAGCACCCGGTCCGCCAGACCGGTATCCACCAGGAGTCCCAGCCCCTTGCGGGGGTGCCCGGAGAGCAGCAACTTGTTGAGCTCTTCACGGACCCGCTCGGCCGAGACGATCTCGATACGCCCGGCCATGTCGGTCATCGCCGTGACGACCTCAGGGGCGACCTCGAAGTCCAGCTGCGCGGCGAAGCGAGCGGCACGCAGCATCCGCAGCGGATCATCGGAGAAGGATGCCTCAGGGGTACCCGGTGTGCGCAGCACACGCTCGGCCAGATCATCGAGACCTCCGTGGGGGTCGATGAACTCCTTCTGCGGCAGAGCGACAGCCATGGCGTTGACCGTGAAGTCACGTCGGATGAGGTCTTCCTCGATGGAGTCGCCGTAGGAGACCTCGGGCTTACGGGAAGTCCTGTCGTACGCCTCCGACCGATAGGTCGTGACCTCGATCTGGTAGCCGTCCTTCTGCGATCCGACCGTGCCGAACGCGATTCCGACCTCCCACACGGAGTCTGCCCACGGACGGACAATCTTGAGCACGTCCTCCGGCCGGGCATCGGTCGTGAAGTCCAGATCGTTCCCGAGCCGGCCGAGCAACGCATCGCGGACCGACCCTCCGACCAGGGCAAGACCGAATCCGGCTTCCTGGAATCGGCGGGCGAGGTCGTCGGCGACCGGGGACACCCGCAGCAGTTCACTCACTGCGCGGTGCTGCACCTGGCTCAGTGCACTGGGGCTGTCTTCGTTGGCGTTCGGCACAACAGAAAAGGGTACGTGCACCGACCGGCCCCGGCGTCATCGTTTATGACGGCCCTGCGAGACTCTCCCGATCATGTGGCGCAGTCCCCGGCACTCAGCCATCGGGCACATCGTTACCATGCGGGGACGCAGAGACCGGCAAGACCGACATCAGCTGACGACTAAGAGGGACGGGTACGCGTGGCCGAGGCGGCAGACATCCAGGGGACGAGTCCCTCCCCTGCCCGCCGGTGGCTCCGGCGCACAGCCTCCTTGATCGTCGGGGCGCCGTTGCTCGCCGGGCTCCTGACGGGTCCGGCAGCGCCCGCAGCGCAGGCTGAGGGGATCGCCAAGGCCCCGACCGGCTCACGCACCATCGATGTGTCTCTGGACACGCTCAGCCCCAGCGCACCGGTTGAGGGGGACACCCTCACGGTTTCCGGCACCCTCACCAACAAGGGCAAGAAAGCGGTCACCGAAGCCGAGGTCGACCTCCGCGTGGGGCCGACGCTCTCCGGGCGGTCCGCAATCGACGACGCCGCCAAGCGCACGGGATACCTGCCGGGCAACGACCCCGCCAGGCTCGGCGGTAAGTACACGCTGAAGATCCCGAAGCTCGCTTCCGGCGTCAGTCAGGATTTCTCCCTCGCTGTTCCCGTCGACAAGCTGGGCCTGGACACGGAGGGCGTCTATCAGCTCGGCGTCTCCGTCACGGGCCGCACTGCCGACGCGGGCTACGACCAGGTGCTCGGCATTCAGCGGACCTTCCTGCCCTGGCAGCCCGAGGACACCGACAACACGACCGACCTGACCTTCCTCTGGCCGCTGATCGCCTCGGCACACGTCACCGCCGAGACGGGCTCCGACGAACAGCAGACTCCTGTCTTCGCCAACGACGAACTCGTCAAGGAGCTCGCTCCCGGTGGCCGGCTGGAGCAGCTGGTGTCGCTGGGCAGTCAGCTTCCGGTGACCTGGGTGATCGACCCGGACCTGCTGGCCTCCGTCGACGCGATGACAAGGAACTATCGCGTCAGGGTCGGAGACACCACCGTCGCGGGGACTAATCAGGCCATCGCCAAGCAGTGGCTCACCGGGCTGCAAGCGGCAGTCAAGGACGGCAAGGTGGTAGCCCTGCCGTTCGCGGATCCCGACCTCGCCTCCATCGCCCACCGCGGCAAGAACGTCACAGGCACGCTCAGCCACCTGCAGACGGCAACCGAGGCAGCGGGACCCACGGTCGAGACCATCCTCCATGTAAAACCCTCCACCGACTTCGCCTGGCCGGTGGACGGTGCGATCGATCCCTCGATCGTCGACGTCGCCACCTCGGCCGGCGCCCACAAGGTGATCGCCCGCAGCGACAGCCTCGAGGAGACCGGCGGTCTGCCGTACACGCCGACAGCCGCCCGGCCGATCGGGGGCGGCACCACCGCGGTCGTTGCCGACTACCGGCTTTCCACCGCCTTCAAGGGCGGCATGGCCAGGGCCGACGAGTCGACGCTCGCTGTGCAGAAGTTCCTGGCCCACACGCTCGCGCTGACCGAGCAGGCCCCGAACAAGCCGCGCAGCATCGTCGTCGCACCGCAGCGGACGCCCACGGCGACGCAGGCACAAGCCATGGCCGCTGCCCTGCGCGCCCTCTCCGACGAGCACTGGACGCAGCCCGTCGACCTGGTGACGGCGGCCGGGAAGAAGCCCGACGCCCAGGCCACCACGAAGGTGCCGAGAGCCTCCCAGTACCCGAAGAAGCTCCGCAGCCAGGAACTGCCCACCCAGGCCTTCCAGGACATCAGGACGACGCAGGACTCGCTGAACAGCTTCGAGGTCATCCTCACGGCGCCCGACCGGGTGGTGACACCCTTCGGCAACGCGATCAACCGCTCCGTCTCCACATCGTGGCGCGGCAGGCCCTTGGAAGCACAGCAATACCGCGACGCGGTCCGCACCTACCTGCAGAGCCTCACCAACGAGGTACAGCTCATCGCGAAGTCCGACGTCACCCTGTCGGGCCGCAGCGCGACGATCCCTGTCACCGTGCAGAACAAGCTGGTGCAGGGTGTGGACAACCTCAAGCTCCGCCTGACGTCGGGCAACTCGACACGGCTCAAGCTCAATGACGGCGCAGCCGTGGCCGAGCAGCCGATCAAGATCGCGGGCGGGCACAGCCAGTCCGTGAAATTCGACGCCTCGGCCAATGCCAACGGACAGGCACAGGTCACCGCACAACTCTTCACCAAGGACGGAACACCGTACGGCGAGGAGATGACCTTCAACGTTAGGGTCTCCGAAGTCACACCGACGGTGCTCCTCGTGATCGCCGGCGGACTGCTCCTGCTCGTCCTGGCAGGTATCAGGATGTACACGCACCGCAAGCGCGCCGTCGCGAACGGCGCAGCGGGGAACGACGGCGGCGAACCCGAGCAGCCGAGTGACCCGACCCCGGACACCGGTCCGGAAAGCGGGGACCCGTCGGGCACGGGTGAGAAAGTGGACCGTTGAGCGATGTCTGTCGGGGCCGGTCGGCCGGGGACGATGAGGTGGGGTTTCGATGAACGCGCCGTACGACGGTGACCGCGCCCAGGGCGCGGGCGGAGCTGGATCTTCCGGCGGGCCGCCGGTGCCGTCGGACGCAGGTCAGGACGGGGGGACACCGGACCCCTACCTGCAGCATGCCTACGACCACGATCCCTACCGGTCTCAGGACCTCGCCGCCCAGGATCCGGTGGCCGAGGCCCTCTACGACCGCGCTGCCCACCCTCCGCCGCCCCCCGGCACCTACCAGGAGCCGCAGCAGCTCTACCAGCAGCCTCCCTCGGCCCAGTACGCCCCCGACCCCCGCATCTGGGCCCAGACTCCGCCACCGGAGCCTGCAGGCCCTTCGCGGCACCTGCCGTACGGAGACAACGCGGCGACCACCCAGTACGTAGGAGTGGACGACCTGGTGACACAGGCATCCGACGGCCGCGAGGAGCCGGACGCCTTCGCGCATCTCTTCCGCGACCAGGAGGGATCAGGACGGCCCCAGGGCCCCGCAGCCGAGCCGGAGGCTGCTCCGGCTCCCGTCCCGCCGAAATCCGGCGGCCGTGCCTCCGGGATACTGAAGTCCAGCGCGCTGATGGCGGCCGGCACCCTGGTTTCCAGGCTCACCGGCTTCGTACGCAGTCTGGTGATCACCGCCGCGCTCGGTGCGGCCATGCTCGGCGACAGCTTCACCATCGCGTACACCCTGCCGACAATGATCTACATCCTCACCGTCGGCGGGGGCCTCAACTCGGTCTTCGTACCCCAGCTCGTCCGGTCCATGAAGGACGACGAGGACGGCGGCGAGGCTTATGCCAACCGCCTGCTGACACTCGTCATGGTGGCACTGGGCCTGATCGTCCTGGTGGCGGTCTTCGCCGCCCCCCAGCTGATCCACCTGATGTCGAGCACCATCGCGAACGACCCGGCGGCGAACAACGTCGCTGTGACCTTCGCCCGCTACTGCCTGCCGACCATCTTCTTCATGGGCGTCCATGTGGTCATGGGCCAGATCCTCAACGCCCGTGGCAAGTTCGGCGCGATGATGTGGACCCCGGTCCTCAACAACATCGTCATGATCTTCACCTTCGGCCTCTTCATCTGGGTCTACGGCACGTCCGGGGAATCCCTGATGGGCGTCGAGACGATTCCGCCGGAGGGCGTCCGACTGCTGGGCATCGGAACGCTGCTCGGCCTCGCCGTCCAGGCCCTGGCGATGATTCCGTACCTCCGCGAGGCAGGCTTCCGCTTCCGCCCCCGCTTCGACTGGAAGGGTCACGGACTCGGAAAAACGATCAAGCTCGCCAAGTGGACCGTCCTCTTCGTCCTGGCCAATCAGGCCGGCGTTCTGGTCGTCACCCAGCTGGCAACCGCGGCAGGCAACCTCGCCGACAAGGACGGCACGGGCTTCCTCGCCTACTCCAATGCCCAGCTGATCTGGGGCATGCCTCAGGCGATCATCACCGTCTCGGTCATGGCCGCTCTGCTGCCGCGTATCTCACGCGCCGCCCATGACAACGATCCCGGGGCCGTCCGCGACGACATCTCCCAGGGGCTGCGCAACTCGGCCGTGGCGATCGTGCCCGTCGCCTTCACATTCCTCGCGCTCGGTCTGCCGATGTGCACCCTGCTGTACGCATCCAGCGGCACCGAGGCCGCGCGGTCCATGGGCTTCATCCTGATGGCCTTCGCCCTCGGACTCATCCCGTACTCCGTGCAGTACGTCGTACTGCGCGGCTTCTACGCGTACGAGGACACACGCACGCCCTTTTACAACACTGTCATCGTCGCAGCGGTCAACGCTGCGGCTTCCGCCCTCTGCTACGTAGTCCTTCCTGCCCAATGGGCAGTCGTCGGCATGGCCGCCTCCTACGGCCTGGCCTACGCCGTGGGCGTCGGTATCGCCTGGCGACGGCTGCGCAACCGGCTCGGAGGAGACCTGGACGGCGCCCGCATCGTGCGCACCTACGCCCGTCTGTGCCTGGCCGCGATCCCTGCGGCCGTCGTCGGCGGCGGAGTGGGCTTCGCCCTTCTGGGGGCTCTCGGGGACGGAGCCGGTGGCTCCGTGGTGGCCCTGGTCTGCGGCAGTGTCGTCCTGCTGGGCATCTTCTTCGTCGCTGCGAAGAAGATGCGCATTGAAGAGCTCAACGGCATGGTCGGCATGGTCCGGGGACGGCTCGGGCGCTAAAGAAGGCTCTGATCCGCACAACCATCGCCGGACACCGCGTGTCGTGCATAGCGCCGGAGTGTGGGCACAATTGGCGGGACTGTGCAGTGCTGGCTGGCATCGCGCAACGAATGGGGAGGCAGGAACGACGGTGGCGGAACGTAGCACGGCTGCCGTCGACGTGGCCGACAACGGCGGCGACGAGCCGCTGGCCGCCAAGGCGGACGAGGCCACGACCGACGGGACAGAACAAGCCGAGGACACGGCGGGCGCGAGCCCGAAGAGCGCGGACGGCGGGCAGGAGAGAGCGGACACCGTTCCGGCGACGCCCGATCTGCACAGCGGTCACAAGCTCGCCAAGCGCTATCGGCTAGAAGAGTGCGTCACCCGTCTGGACGGATTCAGCAGCTGGCGTGCCGTCGACGAGAAGCTTCGCCGCGCGGTGGGCGTTCATCTGCTCCCCGCCGACCATCCCCGCGCACGCTCGGTGCTGGCTGCCGCCCGCTCCTCGGCGCTGCTGGGAGACCCGCGCTTCGTACAGGTCCTGGACGCAGTGGAAGAGGACGACCTCGTCTACGTCGTCCATGAGTGGCTCCCCGACGCCACCGAACTCACGGCACTACTCGCTTCAGGACCCCTGGAAGCCCACGACGCGTACCAACTCGTGAGCCAGGTCTCCCAGGCCATGGCCGCCGCCCACCGGGAAGGACTCGCGCACCTGCGGCTCACCCCGGGTGCGGTGCTGCGCAGCTCGACCGGGCAGTACCGGATCCGTGGCCTCGCTGTGAACGCGGCCCTGCGAGGAATCTCCGCCGACCAACCGCTGCGCACGGACACGGAGGCCATCGGCGCATTGCTCTATGCCGCGCTGACCCGCCGCTGGCCCTACGAGAGCGATGCCTACGGTCTCTCCGGGCTCCCCAAGGGCGTGGGGCTGATTCCTCCGGACCAGGTACGGGCCGGCGTCCACCGCGGCCTCTCGGAGCTCGCCATGCGCGCGCTCGCCAACGACGGCGCCACGGCCTCACGCCAGGAGCAGCCGTGCACCACACCGGACGAGCTCGCCAAGGCTGTTGCGGCCATGCCGCGCATCCTTCCCCCGGAGCCCGTCTTCACCGGGCCGCCCGAGTACCAGCGGACCACCTACCAGCAGGGCACCTACGGGCGCCCTTCGGCGCGTCCGAACCAGGTCACCCAGCCCGTCATCGCTGCGCCGCCGCCCCCGCTGCAGAGTCGTACCGGCAAGGCGCTCAAATGGGCCGTGTCCGCGCTGCTCATCGCCGCACTGGGCCTCGGCAGCTGGCAGCTGGCCGAAACCGTCCTCGACCGGGGTAAGGACTCCGACGAGCCCGCCAACACGCAGACCACCGAGAACGAGGGCGACGACAACAACACCGTCGAGCCCAGCAAGCCGGTCACCATCGCCGGCGCCCAGGACTACGATCCGCTCGGCGGGGACGGCTCCGAGAAGCCGGCGACCATAAAGAACGTCCACGACAAGGACACCGGCTCGTACTGGTCCACGGACGGCTACTACACCGCCGACTTCGGGAGACTGAAGGAGGGTGTCGGAGTCGTCCTCGACCTGGGTAAGGTCCAGCAGGTCGGAACCGTCGACGTGTCCTTCCTCGGTGGCACCACCTCGGTCGAGTTGAGGACCGCAGACGGATCGTCCGTTCCTCAGCTGCCCGGTGGCTTCACCGAGGCCGCGAAGGGATCCGGAACAAAGGTGTCCCTCAAGCCCGATAAGCCGGTGCAGGCGCGGTACGTTCTGGTCTGGCTGACCAAACTGCCGCTGGGTGACGACGGCCGCTACAGGGGCAAGGTCTCGGACATCAAGATCACCAGCTGACGGCATCAGGGGAGGGGGCTCACCGTTGGACGACGCCAGATTCGCCGACACCAGCGACCAGGATCTCCTGGCGCAGCATGTCGCAGGCGAACCGGACGCCTTCGGTGAGCTCGTGCGACGACACCGTGACCGGCTCTGGGCCGTGGCGCTCCGCACGCTCGGCGACCGCGAGGAGGCTGCTGACGCGGTACAGGACGCCCTCATCTCGGCGTTCCGGGCCGCCCACACCTTTCGCGGCCAGTCGGCCGTCACGACCTGGCTCCACCGGATCACCGTGAACGCTTGCCTCGACCGTGCTCGCAAGGCCGCCTCGCGCAAAACGGCGCCGGTCGATGACGCGGAGCGGCTCGATCAGCTTCTGGAGCCGCACGAATCTGCGGAAGCTCCAGCCGAAAGGCAGGACCTTCACCGCGAACTCCTGGCAGCGCTGTCCACTCTCCCCACAGAACAACGGGCGGCGCTCGTGCTCGTCGACATGCAGGCCTATCCCGTCGCGGAGGCCGCTCGGATTCTCGACGTGCCGACCGGCACCGTGAAGAGCCGCTGCGCGAGGGGCCGAGCGAGACTGCTCCCTCTCCTCACCCATCTACGCAGCAACAGCGGGGACGGCGTCATGGAAAGGAACCGGACGCAGGGGGCATCCGTCCCACCTGCGTCGGGACCAAGAGATGCGGGATCAAGCGATCCCGCCGCTGTGAAGGGCGGAGGTGGGCACGCATGACATCCACAGCCGACACAGCTCAGCACCCGGACATCGAAGAGATCTCAGACCTCACCGAAGGGCTCCTCTCCCCCTCCCGCACGGCAGATGTCCGCCGTCACATCGACGCGTGCCCTCAGTGCGGCGACATCCAAGCCTCGCTGGAAGAGATCCGCTCGCTGCTCGGAACCCTGCCCGTCGACCAGCAGATGCCCGAGGACGTTGCTGCGCGGATCGATGCGGCGTTGGCCTCCGAAAGCCTCGCGCAAGCCGAAGCGGCTTCCGGAGTCACCGGTCCTGTTTCACGTGAAACATTCGAGCAGCCTGCGGAGCCCACTGTCGTGGACCGCCCGTCAGGCCGTCCCCGGGGTGCCACCGGCCCCGGTCGGCGTCCGTCCCGTCGCCGTCGCCGCACGGTCATTCTCGGAACCGCCTTCGGAGCCGCAGTCGTCGGAATGGGCGTCTTCCTGTTGCAGTCGGTACAACCGGCCCAGAACTCCGCCGACAGGGCATCCAGCGCCGCAGAGGACAGCGGGCGGAACTTCTCCGGGGACACGCTCGAAGACCAGGTCCACCAGCTTCTCGGCGCAGCGGATGGATCAAAGACCGCGGAGACCCGCGAGACCAAGCCATCCCTCGACACCAAGTCGTCCCCGCAGAACATTGACCCCGACACTGCGACGCCCAGGAATCCGCTGCGCACGCCCGTCGTCGACGTTCCCCCCTGCGTGCAGCGGGGCACCGGCCGTAACGCCCCGGCGCTGGCGGTGGAGCGAGGCAGCTACGAGGGCTCAGCGGCGTTCCTCGTCGTCCTGCCCCACGCGACCGACTCGAGCCGTGTGCAGGCCTATGTGGTCGACGCAGCGTGCGTCGGGACCGCTCCTGCGTCAAAGGGTCAGCTGCTGCTCACCCACTCCTACACGCGCCCCTGAGCGCCGTGGCGGGAGTTGCTGGGGCATAGCGGGAATGCATGCCCCGTAGGATCCGTTGGGTGGGGTGAGAGTCGTGGAACCGACCCCAGTAGGCAGTGGCAGTCTGCAGAGACGAGGAAGAAACCCGTGAGCGACGTCCGTAATGTGATCATCATCGGCTCTGGGCCGGCTGGTTACACCGCCGCCCTGTATACCGCTCGCGCGTCGCTGAAGCCGCTGGTGTTCGAGGGTGCCGTCACTGCGGGCGGTGCGCTCATGAACACCACCGACGTGGAGAACTTCCCGGGCTTCCAGGACGGCATCATGGGCCCCGAGCTCATGGACAACATGCGCGCCCAGGCCGAGCGCTTCGGCGCTGAGCTGATCCCCGACGATGTGATCTCCGTCGACCTCTCCGGCGACGTCAAGACGGTCACCGACACCGCGGGCACGGTCCACCGCGCCAAGGCGGTCATCGTCACCACGGGATCCCAGCACCGCAAGCTCGGTCTGCCCAACGAGGACGCGCTTTCCGGACGTGGCGTCTCCTGGTGTGCCACCTGCGACGGCTTCTTCTTCAAGGATCAGGACATCGCCGTGATCGGCGGGGGCGACACCGCGATGGAGGAGGCGACCTTCCTCTCCCGGTTCGCGAAGTCCGTCACCATCGTTCACCGTCGCGACACCCTGCGTGCCTCCAAGGCCATGCAGGATCGCGCCTTCGCCGACCCGAAGATCAAGTTCGCCTGGGACAGCGAGGTCGCCACCGTTCACGGCGAGCAGAAGCTCTCCGGCCTGACCCTGCGCAACACCAAGACCGGCGAAACGTCCGAGCTCCCGGTGACCGGCCTGTTCATCGCAGTCGGCCATGACCCGCGCACGGAACTCTTCAAGGGCCAGCTCGACCTCGACGACGAGGGTTACCTCAAGGTCGAAGCGCCCTCCACGCGCACCAACCTGTCCGGTGTCTTCGGCGCGGGCGATGTTGTCGACCACACCTACCGACAGGCCATCACTGCCGCTGGGACCGGCTGCTCCGCCGCTCTCGACGCCGAGCGCTTCCTCTCCGCCCTGGCCGACGAGAAGCTCGCCGAGCCGGAGAAGACCCCCGCGGTCTGACCGAAGCCTCAATTCACCCCCACACCCCGCGAAGTTAAGGAGGCCGCCGTGGCCGGCGCCCTGAAGAACGTGACCGACGACTCCTTCGATGAAGACGTCCTGAAGAACGCGAAGCCTGTGCTGGTGGACTTCTGGGCTGCCTGGTGCGGCCCGTGCCGCCAGATCGCCCCTTCGCTGGAGGCCATCGCAGCTGAGCACGGCGACCAGATCGAGATCGTCAAGCTCAACATCGACGAGAACCCCGCCACCGCGGCGAAGTACGGCGTGATGTCCATCCCGACGCTCAACGTCTACCAGAACGGCGAGGTCGCCAAGACCATCGTCGGCGCCAAGCCGAAGGCAGCGATTCTTCGCGACCTCGAGAGCTTCATCGGCGAGTAGTACCAACGACTCGCACGTGTTTCACGTGAAACGGGCCCACCCTTCGGGGTGGGCCCGTTCTGCATACTCCACGCCATCCGTCGGGGATCATCCCTTTGCCGGCCGAAGTCGACCACGGTTACAGCGGCCGTAGGGCCGGCTCCTTCTGAACCGCCCCCAGCAATCTGTCCAGCGCCAACTCGACGTCCTCCTTCCAGGAGAGCGTCGTACGCAGCTCCAGCCTCAGCCGCGGATGCTTCGGATGAGGTCGCACGGTCTTGAAGCCGACAGCAAGCAGGTGGTCTGCCGGGAGCACACAAGCGGGCTCCTTCCAGCGGGCATCGCCGAAGGCTTCGATCGCTTTGAAGCCCCGTCGCAGCAGATCCTTGGCAACCGTCTGCACCATGACCCGGCCCAGTCCCTGGCCCTGGAACTCCGGCATGATCAACGCAGTCATGAGCTGTGCCGCGTCGGGGGAGACAGGGCTGGTCGGAAAGGCCATCGACCGCGGGACATACGCAGGGGGCGCATAGAGAACGAAGCCGACCGGTACTTCGTCCACATAGACGACCCGCCCGCAGGAACCCCATTCCAGCAGCACGGCGGAGATCCAGGCTTCCTTCTCCAGCTCAGGCTTTCCTGCCTTTACCGCAGCTTCCCCGCTGACCGGATCAAGTTCCCAGAAGACACACGAGCGGCAACGCCCGGGGAGATCCGGAAGGTTGTCCAGTGTGAGCGGTACAAGCCGACGCCCCATGAAGGCGGTCCCTCACTTCCTTCGCCCGCCGCATCACGTGCGGCTGCCAGCGCACTCCGTTCTTGGAAGAGGCTGCCGACAAACCCTCCGACAGCACCAAGCCCCAACCCGACTGTCACCAGGTGGCTGCGATTCACTGATCGCACGGCCCCCGCCTCCTCTGAGGTGGATCACGGTGGATACGCCATACCAGAACGAATCGTATCCACCCAGACGTGATGCGGATACCGAGAGAGAGCAAAGGGGCGGTCTGTGTTCCGAGAACTTCCGGAAAACAGACCGCCCCTCAAGCCTTCTTCAGGACTCAGCCCTCGTCGTTCTCTGCCGGCTCTTCGGAGAGATTCCGATCCAGCACCCGTCCCTCACCAGGAGCGAGACTGCCGAGAATGCGGTCCAGATCCTCCATCGAGGCAAACTCGACGACGATCTTCCCCTTCTTCTGGCCCAGATCGACCTTCACTCGCGTCTCGAAGCGGTCCGAGAGCCTTGACGCCAGGTCGGTCAGCGCCGGCGACAGCCGCGCGCCGGCACGAGGCCCCTTCGGCTTGGCCGAACTCGTGGGCTCGGAACCGAGAAGGTTCACGATCTCCTCGACCGCACGAACCGACAGCCCTTCGGCCACGATCCGGTGAGCCAACCGGTCCTGCTCATCGGAGTCATCCACCGAGAGGAGCGCCCGCGCATGTCCGGCAGAGATGACACCGGCGGCAACTCTGCGCTGGACCGGGGGCGAGAGACGGAGCAGACGAAGGGTGTTGGACACCTGCGGACGTGACCGCCCGATCCGGTCCGCGAGCTGGTCGTGCGTGCACTTGAAGTCCTTCAGCAGCTGGTCGTACGCCGCTGCCTCCTCCAAGGGGTTCAGCTGAGCCCGGTGAAGGTTCTCCAGGAGCGCGTCGAGAAGCAGCTTCTCGTCGTCGGTAGCCCGGACGATCGCCGGGATCCGCTCCAGACCTGCCTCACCGCAGGCCCTCCAGCGACGCTCACCCATGATGAGCTCGTATCGTCCGTCTGCCACCGCGCGCACGACGACGGGCTGCAGGAGACCGACCTCCTTGATGGAGGTCACCAGCTCGGCCAGAGCGTCCTCGTCGAATACCTCACGAGGCTGCCTCGGGTTCGGCGTGATCGAGTCCAGAGGAACTTCCGCGAAGTACGCACCGGCAGACTCAGCGGAGCCGGGAACGGTCTCCCCTTCCGAGGCAGGACCACTCGGCTGCGGCACCATCGGGCCGGAAGGCAGCGCAGTCACCTTCGCCGCGGCCACGCCCCGCTCGGCCGTCATCACCGGGAGCACACCTCCCTGACCCGCTCCAGCCCCAGGAGACGTCACCTGCTTCTCCTGCGGAGCTGCGGGGATCAGAGCACCGAGCCCACGCCCCAACCCTCTACGACGCTCACTCACCGCATGCCCTCCGAATTGCTCTGCTGGCTGTTCTGGCTGCCCGTATGGGCATGCTCGGCCTCGTAGTGCATCCCCACGCCCCTCAAGGCGATCTCTCGGGCCGCCTCGAGATAGGAGAGGGACCCACTGGATCCCGGATCATAGGTCAGCACGGTCTGCCCGTAACTCGGAGCTTCCGAGATGCGAACCGAACGCGGAATGCTCGTCCGCAGCACCTCCTTGCCGAAGTGGCTACGGACCTCCTCCGCCACCTGCGAGGCAAGCCTGGTCCTGCCGTCGTACATGGTCAGCAGGATCGTCGACACATGAAGATCCGGGTTGAGGTGCCCCCGTACCAGGTCAACGTTTCGCAGCAACTGCCCGAGGCCCTCCAGCGCGTAGTACTCGCACTGAATGGGAATGAGCACCTCGGCTCCGGCAACAAGCGCGTTGACCGTCAGCAGTCCGAGCGAAGGCGGGCAGTCGATGAGGATGTAGTCCAGCGGCTGCTCGTACGCCTGGATCGCCCGCTGCAGTCGACTCTCCCGTGCCACCAGTGACACCAGCTCGATCTCCGCACCGGCGAGATCGATGGTGGCCGGGGCACAGAAGAGACCTTCGACGTCCGGGACGGGCTGAACCACTTCGGAGAGCGGCATGCTCTCCACCAGGACGTCATAGATGGAGGGAACGTCGGCGTGATGGTCGATCCCCAGAGCCGTGGAGGCGTTGCCCTGCGGGTCGAGGTCCACCACCAGGACACGAGCGCCATGGAGCGCGAGCGAAGCAGCAAGATTGACCGTCGAGGTCGTCTTACCCACTCCGCCCTTCTGGTTGGCAACCACCATGACGCGCGTCTGGTCAGGGCGGGGCAGACCCTCGCCGGCGCGGCCGAGGGCCTCGACCGCCAGCTGGGCCGCACGACCGATGGGTGTGTCGTCCATGGGCGGCAGTGTTTCACGTGAAACACCGTCCCCCGCGGACTCGGTTCGGGGACCGGGGACCGGATCGGTCATCGGTCCCGCGATGTTGGCGTCGGACCGCAAGGATTCACTCTCCTCGACTTCAGGCTCGCAATGGACAGAGCCTGCCATGCTTTCGGGGTCGCGAACCAGCGAGGCCGACTGTTCTGTGGATGAATCCACTTCTGTGGACAACTCGGTAGCCCGTACGGGCTTGCGGTCGCGCGGTGTGGCAGCCGCACGACCGCGGCCGATAATTCCCTGCAGCAGAGAGCGACGTTTCACGTGAAACACGATGCCTGCGCAGGCTAGCGGCGGACTCCCGACACTCCGCAGCAATCACATATGGCTGCTTTCACGGAGCATCAGTAACAAATGGCCCATATGTCAAAAACTTGCCCAAACAGCTCGCTGCGGAAATGAGTCCGAGTCGCCTCAGCGACGTCGGCGCGCCCGGCCCGCCCTCGCCGCCTTGGCACGCTTTGCGGCGAACCTCACACCGCCCGGGCTCTCCCCGACGACCACGCGCACCACGGTGGACAACGGATCAACGACGCCTTCACCGGCATGCAGCACCTCCGTCTCCACCACGCCGAGCTTGCTCAGGGCGGCACGAGCCCCCTGGATCTCCTCCTCGGCGGTGCCTCCCTTGAGCGCCAGCATCTCCCCGTAGGGACGCAGCAGGGGCACCCCCCAGCCGGCGAGGCGGTCCAGGGGAGCCACGGCCCGGGCAGTCACCACATGTACAGGCTGCAGCGTCCCGAGCACTTCCTCGGCCCGACCGCGGACGACCGTCACATGATCCAGCCCCAGCAGCTCGACGACCTCCTGAAGGAAGTTGGTCCGCCTCAGCAGCGGCTCGAGCAACGTGATCTTCAGATCAGGGCGCACCAGAGCCAGTGGAATACCGGGAAGCCCCGCCCCGGACCCCACGTCGCACACCGTGACGCCCTCCGGAACCACCTCGGAGAGCACCGCGCAGTTCAGCAGGTGGCGCTCCCACAGCCGCGGAACCTCGCGAGGACCGATCAGACCCCGCTTGACCCCCGCGTCCGCAAGCAGCTCCGCGTACCGGACAGCCTCTGGGAGGAACTCACCGAATACCGCCTGCGCCTCCATGGGCGCCTGAGGGAGTTCTGCTGCCTCCGTCACGGGGACCGTCCTTCCGTACCGCACTAACGCACTGTGGGTGGCTGACTATCAGGCTGACAAAGATCGGCCCCGCCTGCGAACAGACGGGGCCGACAGTACAAGGATCCCTCAGGCAGGGAGTACGACGACGAAGCGCTGCGGCTCCTCGCCCTCGGACTCACTGCGCAGACCTGCGGCCGCGATCGCGTCGTGCACGACCTTGCGCTCGAAGGGCGTCATCGGGTCCAGCTTCACCGGTTCACCGGAGCTCTTGACCTCATCCGCCGCCTTGGCACCCAGAGCGGCAAGAACTTCCCGCTTCTTGGCACGGAAGCCGGCAATGTCCAGCATCAGACGGCTACGGTCACCGGTCTCCCGGTGAACAGCCAGGCGCGTCAGCTCCTGAAGCGCCTCCAGCACCTCACCGTCGCGGCCCACAAGCTTCTGCAGTTCGCGCGCCGAGTCGCTGATGATCGAAACCGCAGCCCGGTCCGCCTCGACATCCATGTCGATGTCGCCGTCGAGGTCAGCGATGTCGAGCAGACCTTCGAGATAGTCGGCCGCGATCTCCCCTTCCTGCTCCAGGCGGGTCAGAGTGTCGCTGCCCTCAGCGGCCGTGGTGGTGGTGCCTTCCGTCACGGATGGACTCCTTCTTACTTCTTGGACGGGTGCTTGGGCCGCTGCGGGCCCTTGCGCTGTCCGGACTTGGCTTGGCGTGAGGAGCCGGACGCGGGCTTGCCCGCCGGCTTCGGCTTGTCGTCCTGCTTCTCGAGCGACGTCTTGGGTTCCGGCTCGTCGGAATCGGAGTCCTTGGCCGCACCCGGATGCGTAGCAGCAGTCTGGCGCTTCGCCTTCGTCTGCCGCTTGGGCTGATGCCGCTTCGCCGCGGCCCCGCCCTCGGCTTCGGCAACGGCGGTTTCGCTCTTCGCCACCGTCCCGTCCTCCTGAGCCGCGAGACCCAGCTTGGCCAGACCGGTGATGAACTTGCGCTCGATGTCGTTGCGGTCAGGACCCTTGACGACGATCCGCTTCACGGTGTTGCGCCTCGTCCTGCCGCGCACCTGACCATGAGCGGTCACGCTCTTCAGCAGACGGCCCAGGTACTGGTCCTGCGCCTTGCTGCCCGGCGTGGGGTTCTGGTTGATCACGTACATCTGCTGACCCATGGTCCAGACGTTGGTGGTCAGCCAGTACACGAGGACACCGACGGGGAAGTTGATGCCCATGACGGCGAAGATCAGCGGGAAGATGTACATCAGCATCTTCTGCTGCTGCATGTACGGGGTCTTCACCGTCAGGTCGACGTTCTTCGTCATCAGCTGGCGCTGGGTGAAGAACTGCGACGCCGACATCATCACGATCATGATCGCGGTGACGACTCGGACGTCGGTCAGCGAGGCGCCGAGCGCCTGGACCTTCTCTTCGCTGTCCATGAACTTCGCGGCCAGCGGAGCGCCGAAGATGTGCGCCTGACGGGCACTGTCGAGCAGCGGCTGGTCGATCACACCGATCGTCTTGCCCGAGGCGATGGACGACAGCACGTGGTACAGGGCGAAGAAGAACGGCGACTGCGCCAGGATGGGCAAGCACGAGGAGAGCGGGTTGGTGCCCGTCTCCTTGTACAGCTTCATCATCTCTTCGGACTGACGCTGCTTGTCGTTCTTGTAGCGCTCCTGGATCGCCTTCATCTTCGGCTGGAGCACCTGCATGTTCCGGGTCGACTTGATCTGCTTAACGAAAAGCGGGATCAGACAGATCCGGATCAGAACCACCAGGGACACGATGGACAGGCCCCAGGCCCAGCCCGTGTCGTCGCCGAAGAGCGCCCCGTACAACTTGTGGAACTGGACGATGACCCACGAAACAGGTGTGGTGATAAAGCTGAACAGACTGGCAATCGTGTCCACTAATCAGGCTCCTTGAGCTTTGGGCGAGGTCTCTGTGGCCGGGCTCAGGGGTTCGGAGACCGACCCCCCGGAAGGCACATCGGCGGCGGAGTCCCCGCCCTTGCCACCACGCACACAGCTGCGCAGCAGTTCGTGCCAACGCGGACGTTTGCGTGGCGGTACGTGATCCACGCCGCCGGGTGACCACGGATTGCAACGGAGGATGCGCCATGCCGTCAGCGCAGTCCCCTTGATCGCACCGTGCCGGTCGATCGCCGTATATCCATAGTGGGAACACGACGGGTAGTAACGGCAGACAGGCCCGAGGAGTGGGCTGATCGTCCACTGATACAGCTTGATGAGAGCCAGCAGCGGGTACTTCATCGCGCGCCCCCTCCCAGCAGCCGCTCCAGAGCGGCGTCCAGGTCTCGGGCCAGCTGTGCATGGTCGGCGTCGCCCGATCCGGGCAGCGCTCGTACGACAACAAGGCTACCGGGGGGCAGCTGAGCCAGCCGATCGCGGACCAGATGGCGAAGCTTCCGCTTCACCGCGGTGCGCACGACCGCTCCACCCACTGCTTTGCTGACAACGAAACCCGCACGCGGCGGGGAAGCACTCTCCCCAGTCACGTGCGGGTCCGTGGCACCGCTGCGTAGATGTACGACGAGTAGCGGGCGTCCGGCCCGACGTCCTCGGCGTACCGCGGTCGCGAAGTCCTCGCGCCGCCTCAGCCGATTCTCGGTAGGCAGCACGTCATGACCTGGCCGCGATCAGGCGGACAGGTTGGTGCGACCCTTGCCACGGCGGTTCGCGAGAATCGCGCGGCCGGCACGGGTACGCATGCGAAGCCGGAAGCCGTGGGTCTTGGCGCGACGACGGTTGTTCGGCTGGAAGGTGCGCTTGCTCACTCGGGGGCTCCAGAAATGATTCGTGTGTTGGCGGGACATCGCCTGGCTGTCACCGTGCGCCCACGAGGAACTCGCGTAAACGCCTTAGTGCACCGCTTCACAATCACAGATCGTGATCTTTGCCCATCGGAGGCAGGCGGCAGCAGCCATCGACAACTCGACCTGGTCACGGTACGCGCGGCTACGCCATCCGGTCAAACCGGCTCCGCGCAACCCTCTGTCTGTACACAGCCTGTGGACAACAACTTGAACCGTGCGGGTCGCCCTGACTACCGTGGCTGAACTCCGGTTCCTTTCCTTCCCACCTGCCGGGCCTCACCCGACCCGACCCATCCCGTCCCGAGAACCACACATTCGTGGGACATGCGAGAGAGCGTGCCTTGTGGCTGACGTACCTGCCGATCTTGCCGCAGTGTGGCCACGAGTGCTGGAACAACTCCTCGGGGAGGGCCAGCAGGGCATCGAGCCGAAGGACAAGCAGTGGATCGAGCGCTGCCAGCCGCTGGCACTCGTCGCCGACACCGCACTACTGGCCGTCCCCAACGAATGGGGCAAGCGTGTCCTGGAGGGCCGGCTCGCGCCGCTCATCAGCGAGACGCTCACCCGTGAGTGCGGCCGGCCGATCCGGATCGCCATCACGGTCGACGACTCCGCGGCCGAACCCTCCGGCCCGCCCGCACCCCCGATGCACCAGTCGCACCAAGGCCAGCAGTCCCACCGCTACCAAGGGCCACAGCGCGACGACCCCTCGCACAACGACGGGTACGACACCTACGGCCACCGTCCCTCGGACGACGGCATGCCGACAGCCCGTCCCGCGTACCCGGACTACCAGCAGCAGCGCCCGGAGCCCGGCGCCTGGCCCCGCTCCCAGGAGGACCTCTCCTGGCAGCAGCCCCGGCACGGCGGGTACCAGGACCGCGATCCCTACGCGAACCCTCGGCCACAGCAGCCTCAGCACGACTACCGGCCGCAGCCGCCCGAGCGCCAGGGATACGAGCAGCAGCGGGACGCGCGCGACCGCCATGATCTTCAGGACCAGCAGCCCCAGCACCGTCAGGGCGGCCCCGGACGTACTGGCGGCGGCGGCCCGGGCCCCATGGGTGCCCAGCCCGCACCCGCACCCGGTCCCGGTGAGCCGCACGCCAGGCTGAATCCCAAGTACCTCTTCGACACCTTCGTCATCGGCGCTTCCAACCGCTTCGCGCACGCGGCGGCGGTAGCCGTGGCCGAGGCTCCGGCGAAGGCCTACAACCCCCTCTTCATCTACGGGGAGTCGGGGCTCGGCAAGACCCACCTGCTCCATGCCATCGGGCACTACGCGCGGAGCCTCTACCCGGGGACCCGCGTGCGGTACGTGAGCTCCGAGGAGTTCACCAACGAGTTCATCAACTCGATCCGTGACGGCAAGGGCGACACCTTCCGCAAGCGGTACCGCGACGTGGACATCCTTCTGGTCGACGACATCCAGTTCCTGGCGAGCAAGGAGTCGACGCAGGAGGAGTTCTTCCACACCTTCAATACGCTCCACAACGCCAACAAGCAGATCGTGCTGTCCTCGGACCGGCCGCCGAAGCAGCTGGTGACGCTCGAGGACCGGCTGCGCAACCGCTTCGAGTGGGGCCTCACCACCGACGTGCAGCCGCCCGAGCTGGAGACGCGTATCGCGATCCTCCGGAAGAAGGCGGTCCAGGAGCAGCTCAACGCACCGCCGGAGGTCCTCGAGTTCATCGCTTCCCGCATCTCGCGCAACATTCGCGAGCTCGAGGGGGCGCTGATCCGTGTGACCGCCTTCGCCAGCCTCAACCGGCAGCCGGTGGATCTCGGCCTGACCGAGATCGTCCTCAAGGACCTCATCCCGGGCGGCGAGGACTCGGCGCCCGAGATCACCGCTCCGGCCATCATGGCGGCCACCGCCGACTACTTCGGTCTCACGGTGGAGGATCTCTGCGGATCCTCCCGCAGCCGCGTGCTGGTGACGGCGCGCCAGATCGCCATGTATCTGTGCCGCGAGCTGACGGACCTCTCACTGCCCAAGATCGGTGCCCAGTTCGGCGGACGCGACCACACGACGGTGATGCACGCCGACCGGAAGATCCGCGCGCTCATGGCGGAGCGGCGTTCCATCTACAACCAGGTCACGGAGCTCACCAACCGCATCAAGAACGGCTGACGAGCCGGCCCGCCGAGCGATCCCGGGGCGCCCCGCAAGGACCACACAAGGAGTCCTCGCGGGGCGCCCTTCGTCATGTCCGGAAGCAGGACCGCGGCTGCCGTACCAGTGCGCCGGACAGACAGGGCTTCGGAAGCCGGGCCCGCCCCTCGCCCTGCTCCGCCTCGTCCGCCGCAGCGCCAGGGCTGCGCCAGGAGGCTGTGAAAAGCCTCCCGGAGACCGTCGGAAGGGACAGAAACGCCTCCGCGGAGGCCCTCCCGGACGCCCGCCCGCGCCGCGCGCACCCCGCTCCGAGCCGTGTCGCACCCTCACGAAGTACTCCGAGTGTTCGAATACGGTCCGCAAAGAGGCCCTTCTCCACAGATCGATGAGGAAATGGGCATCCACAGCCTGGGGACTGAGAAGTTGTCCATATTGCATCCACAGGGCTCGCTGCCGATACTCCATCAGGCCAGGTCACATGCCTGGGGATTTGTGGTCAACGATGATCCACAGCCTGTGGACAGATTTTTCGTCCACAGGGGACTGATGATGTTGTCCACCATCGGCCCACAGGCTGGACGACGTTGTCCCCAGCTTCTCCACACCCCTGTCCACTGTTCGGCAACCCAACACCCGCTTTCACTGCCGAGAGTGAAAGGCGTCACACCAAGGACCTCGGTTGGGCTGTGGGGAACCCGGGTAAAGCTGGGGACAGCCCTGGGGAGAAGGCACGCCGGCCTGTGCATCGGGTGTGCAGAACTTTCGGGTGTCCACAGAATCACCAAGTTGTCCACTGGTGCCGCCCACAGGGCCGGTGGACAAAAAATGGGCACTGACCTGCGGAAACGACGTTATCCACGGTTTCCACAGGCCCTACTACTACTGCCACTCAGAGTTAGCCAGGAATCCGCTTCGAAGTGGGGCCTGTGCACAACTTGGGCAGGGAGCTCCAAGGACCGCTTGTCGCGACTTGACCCCGAGCAGCAACGAGTGTCGGTGCCGTACGTCAGACTGGACCCCGGCGTCCTCCCCTCAGCCCTTCGGCAGGGAGACCCCGAACCAGACGACGAAGGCCAGCAGGGCGAGCGAGCAACAGCAGGAGGCGGTTCCGGTGAAGATCCGGGTGGAGCGCGATGTACTCGCGGAGGCGGTGGCCTGGGTGGCCCGCAGCCTCCCGGCCCGTCCGCCGGCGCCCGTTCTTGCGGGCCTTCTGCTGAAGGCCGGTGACGGCGCCCTCAGCTTCTCGAGCTTCGACTACGAGGTCTCGGCAAAGGTCTCGGTGGACGCCGAGATCGAGGAGGAAGGCACGGTGCTCGTCTCCGGCCGGCTCCTCGCCGACATCTGCCGCGCCCTTCCGAACCGGCCGGTGGAGATTTCCACCGACGGTGTGCGGGCCACCGTGGCGTGCGGGTCCTCGCGATTCACACTCCACACCCTGCCTGTGGAGGAGTACCCGGCGCTGCCGCAGATGCCGACCGCGACAGGCACCGTCCCTGGTGAGGTCTTCGCCTCGGCCGCGGCCCAGGTCGCCATCGCCGCCGGCCGTGACGACACGCTGCCCGTCCTCACGGGCGTCCGGATCGAGATCGAGGGCGACACCGTCACCCTCGCCTCGACCGACCGCTACCGCTTCGCGGTCCGTGAGTTCCTGTGGAAGCCGGAGAACCCGGACGCCTCTGCCGTCGCCCTGGTGCCCGCGAAGACGCTCCTGGACACCGCCAAGGCTCTGACCAGCGGTGACACGGTGACGCTGGCGCTGTCGAGCTCGGGGGCCGGTGAAGGCCTCATCGGTTTCGAGGGCGCGGGCCGCCGCACGACGACGCGGCTTCTCGAGGGCGACCTGCCGAAGTACCGGACTCTCTTCCCCACCGAGTTCAACTCGGTGGCGGTCATCGAGACCGCTCCGTTCGTGGAGGCCGTCAAGCGTGTGGCCCTCGTCGCCGAGCGGAACACCCCGGTGCGGCTCAGCTTCGAGCAGGGTGTGCTGATCCTGGAGGCCGGTTCCAGCGACGACGCACAGGCTGTGGAGCGCGTCGACGCCGTGCTCGAGGGCGACGACATCTCGATCGCCTTCAACCCGACGTTCCTGCTGGACGGGCTCAGCGCGATCGACTCCCCGGTCGCCCAGCTCTCCTTCACGACGTCCACCAAGCCCGCCCTGCTCAGCGGCCGTCCCGCCGTCGATGCCGAAGCGGACGACGCGTACAAGTACCTGATCATGCCGGTCCGCCTCTCCGGCTGATCCGGCGATCGTTCCTGTCACGGCAGCTTCCGGAGGGCACGCTCAGCGCTGAGCAGGCCCTCCGCGCTGTCCCCAGGCCGGGCGTAGGCTCGGTCCCGGGTACGAATCGGCACAACGCTTAAGGAATCTCTGATGGAGCTCGGTCTCGTCGGCCTCGGCAAGATGGGCGGCAACATGCGCGAGCGCATCCGCCGCGCAGGCCACACCGTCATCGGTTACGACCGCAACCCGGACGTCGCCGATGTCCACAGCCTCGAAGAGCTTGTGGGCAAGCTCAAGGGTCCGCGCGTCGTGTGGGTGATGGTTCCGGCGGGTGCCGCGACCCAGTCCACCGTCGATGAGCTGGCCGAGCTGCTCTCCCCGGGCGACATCGTCGTGGACGGCGGAAACTCCCGCTGGACCGATGACGAGAAGCACGCCGTGGAGCTGGGCATCAAGGGCATCGGCTTCGTCGACTGCGGTGTCTCCGGTGGTGTCTGGGGCCTGGAGAACGGCTACGCCCTGATGTACGGCGGCGACGCCGAGAACGTGGCGAAGGTCCAGCCGATCTTCGACGCGCTCAAGCCCGAGGGCGACTTCGGTTCCGTCCACGCGGGCAAGGTCGGTGCCGGCCACTTCGCGAAGATGGTCCACAACGGCATCGAGTACGCCATGATGCAGGCCTACGCCGAGGGCTGGGAGCTGCTGGAGAAGGTCGATTCCGTCACGGACGTGCGTGAGGTCTTCCGCTCCTGGCAGGAGGGCACGGTCATCCGTTCCTGGCTGCTCGACCTGGCGGTCAACGCACTGGACGACGACGAGCACCTCGACAAGCTCCGTGGCTTCGCCGCCGACTCCGGTGAGGGCCGGTGGACGGTCGAGGCCGCCATCGACAACGCGGTGCCGCTGCCCGCGATCACGGCGTCCCTGTTCGCCCGGTTCGCCTCGCGGCAGGACGACTCCCCGCAGATGAAGATGATCGCCGCGCTGCGCAACCAGTTCGGCGGGCACGCGGTCGAGAACAAGAAGTAGTAGTACGCAGCACGGCAGAACACAGAGCACGAAGTCGGAAAGGTCGGCGACCATGCACGTCACGCATCTCTCGCTGGCCGACTTCCGCTCGTACGCCCGGGTCGAGGTTCCTCTCGACCCGGGCGTCACCGCGTTCGTGGGGGCCAACGGCCAGGGCAAGACCAATCTGGTGGAGGCCGTCGGCTACCTCTCGACGCTCGGCAGCCATCGGGTGTCGTCCGATGCCCCCCTGGTGCGGATGGGCGCGGAGCGTGCCGTCGTCCGGGCCGCGGTCACGCAGGGCGAGCGGTCACAGCTGATTGAGCTCGAGCTCAATCCGGGCCGTGCGAATCGTGCCCGCATCAACCGGTCGTCGCAGGTCAGGCCCCGTGACGTGCTGGGGATAGTACGGACCGTGCTGTTCGCTCCCGAGGATCTGGCCCTGGTGAAGGGCGACCCGGGTGAGCGTCGCCGCTTCCTGGACGAGCTGATCACGGCGCGTTCGCCGCGTATGGCGGGTGTCCGGTCCGACTACGAGCGGGTGCTGAAGCAGCGCAACACCCTGCTGAAGTCCGCGGCGATGGCCCGCCGGCACGGTGGCCGGTCGATGGATCTGTCCACGCTGGACGTGTGGGACCAGCATCTGGGCCAGGTCGGGGCCGAGCTGCTGGCCCAACGGCTGGACCTGATCGCGACGCTGCAGCCGCTCGCGGACAAGGCGTACGCGGACGTGGCGCCGGGCGGTGGTCCCGTGACCCTGGAGTACCGCAGCTCGGTCGGTGCCGACGTCGAGCCCGCGCGCACCCGTGAGGAGTTGTACGAGCAGGTGATGGCGGCGCTCGTACAGGCCCGCAAGCAGGAGATCGAGCGAGGCGTGACGCTGGTCGGTCCGCATCGTGACGATCTGGTGCTGGGGCTGCGCGGGATGCCGGCGAAGGGGTACGCGAGCCACGGGGAGTCCTGGTCGTACGCGCTGGCGCTGCGGCTGGCCTCGTACGACCTGCTGCGCTCCGAGGGCAATGAGCCGGTGCTCGTGCTGGACGACGTGTTCGCCGAGCTCGACGCGCGGCGTCGTGAGCGCCTGGCGGAGCTGGTGGCACCGGGCGAGCAGGTGCTGGTCACTGCGGCGGTCGACGACGACGTCCCGGGTGTGCTGGCGGGTGCCCGGTACGCGGTGTCCGCGGGTGAGGTGGAGCGGCTGTGAGCGGCCGGGCGGAGAACGGCGGGCGGGCGTTGCCGGATCCGGTGAGCGGTGCGGCGGCGAAGCAGCCCGAGGCGTCGGGTGTCGATCTGGCGCGGGTGGCGCTGCGTGCGGCGAAGGAGCAGGCCCGTGCCCGCGGTGATGCCGCGCAGCAGAAGAAGCAGGCCAGGCGTGGTGGTGGGCTGAGGTCGGGCGCGCGCTCCGACGGCCGTGATCCGTTGGCTCTGGGGTCGGCGATCAACCGGTTGATCACTGAGCGGGGCTGGGAGACTCCGGCGGCCGTGGGCGGTGTGATGGGGCGGTGGTCGCAGATCGTGGGTGACGATCTGGCCAATCACTGTGTGCCGCTGCGGTACGACGAGGATCCGGCCGAGCGGGTGCTGACGGTGCAGTGCGATTCGACGGCGTGGGCGACGCAGCTGCGGCTGCTGGCACCTCAGCTGGTGGCCAGGCTGAACACGGATCTGGGCCATGGCACGGTGAGGATGATCAAGGTGCTGGGGCCCGGTGGCCCGCAGCGCAAATTCGGTCCGCTGCGGGCGCCGGGGAGTACGGGCCCGGGGGACACCTACGGCTGAGCAGGCATTTTCCTGCTCCGGGCTCCTGCGATCACGGCCGGTGCCGGGTTTTCGCGAGGGGCGGACCGCCCTCTTCGGTGCCGTTGCGCGGGTTGTCCTTGTCTACCTGAATGCACGGTTGTGCGGTGATTCGTGCCGGGCGTCGAGTGTGAGGCGTCCCTCACCGTAGTGGGAGGTTGACAGGCCGAAGCGCTCAATGCCCGCGTGAGCCTCTCAGAGCCCCTTCCTGAATATGGGGAGTCGGCGGGCGCTCATTCAGGGCGGCACATGCGGACTCAGGTACCGGCAAACCCCCATTCATGTCGGCGCTACCGGTAGACTGGTGCGCAATCCCGCTTCTGTGCGGGAGTCGTCGATACAAGCCGAACGACGCAGCCGCTCCCGCCTGTCCGGAGAACGGCCTGTGCTGTGCCAGAAAGGGCGCTTCGTGGCCGATTCCGGCAACCCCAACGAGAACAACCCGTCCACAGCCGGTGCGCACGGCGAGGTCACCGCCTCGTACGACGCCAGCGCGATCACGGTCCTCGAGGGCCTGGACGCGGTCCGCAAGCGACCTGGTATGTACATCGGTTCAACCGGTGAGCGCGGTCTCCACCACCTCGTGCAAGAGGTCGTCGACAACTCGGTCGACGAGGCGATGGCCGGGCACGCGGACACCATCGATGTCACGATCCTCGCGGACGGCGGGGTGCGCGTGATCGACAACGGCCGGGGCATCCCGGTCGGCATCGTGCCGTCCGAAGGGAAGCCGGCCGTCGAGGTCGTGCTGACCGTCCTGCACGCGGGCGGCAAGTTCGGCGGCGGCGGTTACGCCGTCTCCGGCGGTCTGCACGGCGTCGGAGTCTCCGTCGTCAACGCCCTGTCCACTCGGGTCGCCGTCGAGGTCAGGACGGACGGTTTCCGCTGGACCCAGGACTACAAGCTCGGCGTCCCGACCGCCCCGCTGGCCCAGCACGAGGCCACCGAGGAGTCCGGTACGTCGGTCACCTTCTGGGCCGACGGGGACATCTTCGAGACCACCGAGTACAGCTTCGAGACCCTCTCGCGCCGCTTCCAGGAGATGGCGTTCCTCAACAAGGGCCTCACCCTCAAGCTCACCGACGAGCGGGAGTCGGCGAAGGCGACGGCGGGCGCGGACAGCGCGGACGCGGTCGAGCCCGCCGAGGAAGAGGCCGCTCGCACGGTCACGTACCACTACGAAAACGGCATCGTCGATTTCGTGAAGTACCTGAACTCCCGCAAGGGCGACGTCATTCACCAGTCGGTGATCGACATCGAGGCCGAGGACAAGGAGCGACTCCTCTCGGCCGAGATCGCGATGCAGTGGAACACGCAGTACACGGAGGGGGTCTACTCCTTCGCCAACGCGATCCACACGCACGAGGGCGGTACGCACGAGGAGGGCTTCCGTGCGGCGCTGACCTCCCTGGTCAACCGGTACGCGCGCGACAAGAAGCTGCTGCGCGAGAAGGACGACAACCTCACGGGTGAGGACGTCCGCGAGGGTCTGACGGCGATCATCTCGGTGAAGCTCGGCGAGCCGCAGTTCGAGGGCCAGACGAAGACCAAGCTGGGCAACACGGAGGCCAAGACCTTCGTGCAGAAGGTCGTGCACGAGCAGCTGACGGACTGGTTCGACCGGAATCCCAACGAGGCCGCGGACATCATCCGCAAGGGCATCGCGGCGTCCACGGCGCGCGTCGCGGCCCGCAAGGCGCGTGACCTGACCCGGCGTAAGGGGCTGCTGGAGAGCGCCTCGCTGCCCGGCAAGCTGAGCGACTGTCAGTCGAACGACCCCACCAAGTGCGAGATCTTCATCGTCGAGGGTGACTCCGCCGGCGGCTCGGCGAAGTCGGGCCGTAACCCGATGTACCAGGCGATCCTGCCCATCCGAGGCAAGATCCTGAACGTCGAGAAGGCCAGGATCGACAAGATCCTTCAGAACACCGAGGTCCAGGCGCTGATCTCGGCCTTCGGTACCGGGGTCCACGAGGACTTCGACATCGAGAAGCTCCGCTATCACAAGATCATTCTGATGGCGGACGCCGACGTCGACGGCCAGCACATCAACACCCTGCTGCTGACCTTCCTGTTCCGGTTCATGCGGCCGCTGGTCGAGTCCGGGCACGTGTACCTCTCCCGTCCGCCGCTTTACAAGATCAAGTGGGGCCGGGACGACTTCGAGTACGCGTACTCCGACCGTGAGCGCGACGCTCTGGTGGAGCTCGGCAAGCAGAACGGCAAGCGGATCAAGGAAGACTCGATCCAGCGCTTCAAGGGCCTCGGCGAGATGAACGCCGAGGAGCTGCGCATCACGACGATGGACCAGGACCACCGGGTGCTCGGCCAGGTCACGCTGGACGACGCGGCGCAGGCCGACGACCTGTTCTCGGTGCTGATGGGTGAGGACGTCGAGGCGCGGCGCTCGTTCATCCAGCGCAACGCCAAGGACGTCCGCTTCCTCGACATCTGAGTCGGCCGTACAAGCAAGCCGCAGCGCGAAAGGACTTTGACCAGCAATGGCCGACGAGAACACCCCTGTGACACCTGAAGAGGAACCCGCGGTCGCGGGTGTGGGCATGCGTGTCGAGCCCGTGGGGCTCGAGACGGAGATGCAGCGCTCCTACCTCGACTACGCGATGTCCGTCATCGTGTCGCGTGCGCTGCCCGACGTGAGGGACGGTCTGAAGCCCGTCCACCGCCGGGTGCTGTACGCGATGTACGACGGTGGCTACCGGCCCGAGAAGGGCTTCTACAAGTGCGCCCGTGTCGTCGGTGACGTCATGGGTACGTACCACCCGCACGGCGACTCCTCGATCTACGACGCGCTCGTGCGACTGGCGCAGCACTGGTCGATGCGCATGCCGCTCGTGGACTCCAACGGCAACTTCGGTTCTCCGGGCAACGACCCGGCCGCGGCGATGCGGTACACCGAGTGCAAGATGATGCCGCTGTCCATGGAGATGGTCCGGGACATCGACGAGGAGACCGTCGATTTCAAGGACAACTACGACGGCCGCAACCAGGAGCCGGTGGTTCTCCCGGCGCGCTTCCCGAACCTGCTGATCAACGGTTCGGCGGGCATCGCCGTCGGTATGGCCACCAACATCCCGCCGCACAACCTCCGCGAGGTCGCGGCCGGTGCGCAGTGGTACCTGGAGCACCCGGAAGCCTCGCACGAGGAGCTCCTGGACGCCCTGCTCGAGCGCATCAAGGGCCCGGACTTCCCGACGGGCGCGCTCGTCGTGGGCCGCAAGGGCATCGAGGACGCGTACCGCACGGGCCGTGGCTCCATCACGATGCGTGCGGTCGTGGCGGTCGAGGAGATCCAGGGACGTCAGTGCCTGGTGGTCACGGAGCTTCCGTACCAGACCAACCCCGACAACCTCGCGCAGAAGATCGCCGACCTGGTGAAGGACGGCAAGGTCGGCGGCATCGCGGACGTCCGTGACGAGACGTCCTCGCGGACCGGCCAGCGTCTGGTGGTCGTGCTGAAGCGTGACGCCGTCGCCAAGGTCGTGCTGAACAACCTGTACAAGCACACCGACCTGCAGACGAACTTCGGCGCGAACATGCTGGCGCTCGTCGACGGCGTGCCCCGCACCCTGTCGATCGACGCGTTCATCCGGCACTGGGTGACGCACCAGATCGAGGTCATCGTCCGGCGTACGAAGTTCCGCCTGCGCAAGGCGGAGGAGCGGGCGCACATCCTGCGCGGTCTGCTCAAGGCGCTGGACGCGATCGACGAGGTCATCGCACTCATCCGTCGCAGCAACACGGTGGAGATCGCGCGCGAGGGCCTGATGGGCCTGCTGGAGATCGACGAGATCCAGGCGAACGCGATCCTGGAGATGCAGCTGCGCCGGCTGGCCGCGCTGGAGCACCAGAAGATCACCGCCGAGCACGACGAGCTCCAGGCGAAGATCAACGAGTACAACGCGATCCTGGTGTCGCCCGAGCGGCAGCGTCAGATCGTCAGCGAGGAGCTGGCGGCGATCGTCGAGAAGTTCGGCGACGACCGGCGTTCCAAGCTGGTGCCCTTCGACGGTGACATGTCCATCGAGGACCTGATCGCCGAGGAGGACATCGTCGTCACGATCTCCCGCGGCGGCTATGTGAAGCGCACGAAGACGGACGACTACCGTTCGCAGAAGCGCGGCGGCAAGGGTGTGCGCGGGACGAAGCTCAAGGAAGACGACATCGTCGACCACTTCTTCGTGTCGACGACGCACCACTGGCTGCTGTTCTTCACGAACAAGGGCCGGGTGTACCGGGCGAAGGCGTACGAGCTGCCGGATGCCGGGCGGGACGCGCGTGGTCAGCACGTGGCGAACCTGCTGGCGTTCCAGCCGGACGAGCAGATCGCGCAGATCCTGGCGATCCGTGACTACGAGGCGGCGCCCTACCTGATCCTGGCCACGAAGGGCGGCCTGGTGAAGAAGACGTCGCTGAAGGACTACGACTCGCCGCGTTCCGGTGGTGTCATCGCCATCAACCTCCGTGAGACGGAGAGCGGTGCGGACGATGAGCTGATCGGTGCGGAGCTGGTGTCGGCCGAGGACGACCTGCTGCTCATCAGCAGGAAGGCCCAGTCGATCAGGTTCACTGCGACGGACGATGCGCTGCGCCCGATGGGCCGTGCCACTTCGGGTGTCAAGGGCATGAGTTTCCGCGCGGGCGACGAACTGCTCTCGATGAATGTTGTCCGGCCCGGTACGTTCGTGTTCACTGCGACCGATGGTGGTTACGCGAAGCGGACCGCTGTCGACGAGTACCGCGTCCAGGGTCGTGGTGGTCTGGGTATCAAGGCCGCCAAGATCGTGGAGGACCGGGGATCGCTCGTCGGGGCGCTGGTGGTGGAGGAGACGGACGAGATCCTCGCCATCACGCTGGGCGGCGGTGTGATTCGTACGCGAGTCAATGAAGTCAGGGAGACGGGCCGTGACACCATGGGCGTCCAACTGATCAATCTGGGCAAGCGCGATGCCGTCGTCGGTATCGCACGCAACGCCGAGGCCGGTCGTGAGGCCGAAGAGGTCGACGGGACCGATGAAGCCGAAGGCAACACGGTCGAGGCCCATGCCGCGAGCGTGGTCGAGGGCACTGCCGAGGGCACGGAGCCCTCGGCCGGGGAGCACGAGGAGTAGAGCGTGAGTGGAGCCACGGGCGCCGGTCCGGCCTCTTCCGGAGCTGGAGCGAGCGGTGCCCGTGGCCCTGCCACGGACTCCCAAGGGGGAACTGTGACGGACACTCGGGGACCTCAGCCCCAGTACGAGGGGTACGCGACCGGGCCGTTGCCCGGTGAGCGCGAGCCCGCACCGGGCCAGGCGGGGCCCTACCACCCGCCGCAGGCGTACCCGTCCCCCGCGGGCGGTACGCAGGGTGGCGGCACACAGGGCGGAGCGCAGGGCGTGGGCGGCGTACAGGCGACGCGTCGGCCCCGTACCGGGGCCCGGACCACTCCGCGTACCCGTAAGGCGCGCCTGCGGGTGGCCAAGGCCGATCCGTGGTCGGTGATGAAGGTCAGCTTCCTGCTGTCCATCGCGCTGGGCATCTGCACGGTGGTGGCGGCGGCGGTCCTGTGGATGGTGATGGACGCCATGGGCGTCTTCTCCACCGTGGGCGGCACGATCAGTGAGGCCACGGGCTCGAACGAGAGCAACGGCTTCGATCTGCAGTCGTTCCTGTCGCTGCCGCGTGTCCTCATCTTCACCTCGGTCATCGCGGTGATCGATGTGGTGCTGGCCACTGCGCTGGCGACGCTGGGTGCCTTCATCTACAACTTGTCGGCCGGCTTCGTGGGTGGCGTGGAGCTCACTCTGGCCGAGGACGAGTAGGCAGCCGGGTATCGATTTTGGGACTGGCCCCGACGTGCGCTAATCTTCAGAAGTCAGCGCACAGCGCGGCGGGGCTATAGCTCAGTTGGTTAGAGCGCATCCCTGATAAGGATGAGGCCACAGGTTCAAATCCTGTTAGCCCCACAGGCAAGAAGGCCCCCGGTCCTCACGGACCGGGGGCCTTCTGCGTTTCCGTCGTCCGGCCGGATCGGACGTCTTCCGGGTTCCGGTTCTTCCGTGGAGGGCCGCTGTTCTCGGACGGGCCTCCCGGGCTGTGTGTTCTGCCTGGCCCCTGCGGTCGTAGCTCAGGGGGTGCGGCTCCTGATGGGCCGTTGCTGCCCGGGTTCACGCGGCTGCGGGGTGCGCGGGGGTTCGGGTGGGGAGTGCCTGTCCCGGGTGTGTACGTGCGGACGGGCGCCGCTCAGGGGCGCGCGCACGGGAAAGGCCCCCGTCCGGTGTGAACCGGACCAGGGGCCCTGTGTGACGTCTGAGGCGCTCTCAGGGCGGTAGCGGGGACGAGTCCCCGGCAGGTGTGCCGCCGTGGGTGGAGCGGGTGCTGTTCGTTGCGTGCGCGGCGTCCGTGGTGTCCGTGGACAGTTGGCGGGTGGCCGGTGAGGAACCGTGGGCCTCGGCGCGGATGCGCTGCTTCATCGTGGGGGGCAGCGCCCTGTCACGCGGAAGGGTCCATCGCACCGACGGGGTGGTCGCGGTTGCCGCGGTCGCACCCGTGTGCTCCTGGGTCGTGGTCGTGGGCTCCGCGGCCGTGGCCTGCGCCGCCGTGGCCTGCGCTGTGGCGAGGCCCAGCGAGGCGAGGAGTGCGAAGAAGGCGGTGATGAAGGCGGTCCAGATGCTCTTGACCCTGAAGGTGCTCATGGCCCCTCGCTTTCAGGTGGTCCGGTTTGCTTACCTTCCTGATGATGTGGATGTGGCTGCCGAATCCCTGGACCGACGCCCCCGCTGCGCCGATCTTCTGATGAACACCACTCTTATGGTTCAACCGGTCCCGAAATGCTGTTTCCGGGGGTGGTGAGCGGCCCGGAAGATCCCCGGGCGAGTGCCGGGAACGGTGCGGCGGTTGGGTTCCAGGGAGGTCACCGATCGGTATCGGCCGGTGTGTATAGTCGGGCGGCAGAAGTCCCTTACGTCAAGGAAAGACGAGGTCGCGCGGTGAAGAAGCTTCTCCTGGTCGCACTGGCTGCCATCGGCGGGCTCCTCGTGTACCGCCAGATCCAGGCGGATCGCGCCGAGCAGGATCTGTGGACGGAGGCGACCGACTCCGTGCCCGCAGGTTCGGGTGTGTGAGACGGAACAGCCTGCTGTGAGCCCCGGTCGCTGAGCGACCGGGGCTCCTTGCTGTCCGGACCCGCTGTTGCGGGACCGTGACGCCTGTGCCCTTGAATTCACCTAAGCAAATCAATAGGTTGCGAGAGCAAAGCGGCCGGGGTTTCAGGTGGATTTCAGGTCGAGGGGGCTTCCATGGGGACACGGACGAGGGTGGGAACCCGTCGCCGTACGGCGACGGCAGGGGTACTGGCCGGCGGGGTGCTGCTCGCACTCTCGGCGGGCGGAGTGCCTGCCGCGGCTTCCTTACCCGCAAGGCCGGGGGCCTCGGGCGCTCAGGACGGCTCGAGCAGCCTGGTGATGGTGCTCGACTCCTCCGGTTCCATGGGCGACGACGACGGCTCGGGCAGGACCCGGATGGAGAGCGCCCGTGCGGCCGTGGGCGCGGTGGTCGATGCGCTGCCCGACGGCTATCAGGCCGGCCTTCGTGTGTACGGCGCCGACCGGCCCCGGGGCTGCACCGACACCCGCCTCGTACGACCGGTGCAGAAGCTCGACAGGGCCGCCATGAAGAGCGCCGTGGCAGGTGTGCGGCCCAGAGGGGACACCCCCATCGGGCTTTCCTTGCAGAAGGCCGCGGCGGACCTGCCCGAACCCCCGGACGGTGGCGTCGGGACGCGCACGATCCTCCTGGTCTCCGACGGTGAGGACACCTGCGGGACGCCGCAGCCGTGCGAGGTCGCCGAACAGCTCGGCAAGGAGGGGGTCGGGCTGCGGATCGACACCGTGGGCTTCCAGGTGAAGGGCTCGGCCCGCAAGCAGCTCGAGTGCATCGCGGAGGCCGGCAACGGGCGCTACTACGACGCACCCGATGCCGAGGCGCTCGCCAGGCAACTGCAGCGTTCGGCGCAGCTCTCCTCGGACGGCTACCGGTTGAAGGGCGAGCGCGTCGAAGGAGCGACGACTGCGGACAGGGCTCCCGCGATCGCTCCCGGGCAGTATCTGGGCACCATCGGGCCGGGCGAGAAGCGGTACTACGCGGTCGACCTCGACGCGGTGTCCACTGCCGATTTCTCGGCGACCGCGGTTCCGCAGCCCGGTGCGGCCGTCGACAGCCTCGACGCCCTGAGTACCGGCATCGCCCACGGCGCAGGTGACTCCCTCTGCGGGACGAACACCGCGCACTTCTTCCAGAAGGAGGGGGCGACCCCCCTGACTTCCGCCGTCTCCCGGATTCCCTCCGAGGGCGGCAGCCGCGGCTGCGACGACGCGGGCCGCTACTGGCTGGTGGTCGAACGGCAGAGCAAGAAGGGTTCGGATGCCGCCCGTTGGCCCCTGGAGCTGCTGTACGGGGTGGAGGCGCCGTTGGCCGACGGGGTCACCCCGGCCCAGTCCCGGCCGGAGTACGGGGACGGCGGGAAGGAGGCCGCACTGCCCTCGGGGGATCCGCGTGAGGTCCGTGGAGGAAGCGGATTCAACGACGCCAGGGAGCTCGGCCAGGGGGTGTGGCGGGACCGGATCCTGCCTTCGCAGACCCTCTGGTACAAGGTTCCGGCCGGCTGGGGCCAGCAGGTGCGCTACGACGTGGAGTTCGCGAACGAGCCGACCGTGGAGGGCGGTTCCTCCACGTACTCCTACGGCGGGACGCAGCTGTTCACTCCGGCCAGATTTCCGGTCGGCGGCAGTGGTGAGTTCAGCTCCACGGCGATGTACGACGGGAGGCCCGCCGCGATCAGGATGGGGTCGGTCCCGGTTGCCTGGACCAACCGCTACGAGTCCCGGTCCGCGGTCCAGCCGGTGCACGCCGGGGGCGACTTCTACATCGCGGTGACCTTGGGGGCGAAGGCCGCGCAGATCGCCGAGCACCCCAGGATCGGCGTGGTGCTGCGCGTGGGGGTCCTCGGTGACGCTCTCGCGGGCCCCCAGCACGGAGCTCCCGTGTCGACGAGGAAGTCCGGTGACACGAAGGCGGACGATGGCGGCAAATCGCCTGTGGCCGCAGACAGCAGTGGTTCGGGCGGGGCAGGATGGACCGGCATCGCGACCGCGGCAGGGGCGGGCGCCGTGGTCACTCTGATCGCGGGGCTCCTCTTCGTACGCGGTCGTCGCAGGCCGGGCCGGCGGACGACAAGGGGAAGTGCGTGAACAGGCAGCGCAACAGGGGCCGGGTGATCCTGGCATCGATCGCGGCTGTGTGCGCCGCGCTGGTGCTGCCGGGACAGGCGCACGCGGCCGATGGTCCCGGCTCGTACGCCTTCGATCCTGCGGCGACAACGGTCAAGGGCACGGAGACGAACGCCGACGCTGAGGAACTGAAGCCGGGGTCGGTCTACAGGAGTTCGATTCAGCGGGGCCAGAAGCTCTATTACCGCCTGGAACTCGACACCACGACCAACGCGTACGTCTCCGCGGTGGTCGTGCCGAGGAAGGCCGGCAAGGTCGCCTACGGGGACGGCATCACGGTCAGCATCAGGGACCTCGACGACACCCGGTGCAGTTCCGAGGACGCGATCTTCGAATCGGCGGAGTTCCCGCGTCCGATCGCCGCCTACGCCCATCGGACCGTGGAGGACAGCGACGACCCGTGCAGCGCGGCCGGCACGTACAACGTGCTGATCGAGCGTGAGAGCAAGGCGACATCGGCCTCGGACGAGTGGGACCTGGAGCTGCGGTACGACGCGGAGCCGGCGCTGAAGGACGCCGGCTCGCTGCCGACCGAGGCGCCGGAGAACTGGTCGTCCGCCTCGCCCGCTCCCCCCGCCGGGAAGCAGAAGCGGGCCGGTGGCAGCAGCTACTACGACGCCACCAGTGTGAAGTCCGGCGAGTGGGTGGACAGCATCACGCCCGGACAGACGCGCTTCTACCGTGTGCCGGTCGACTGGGGTCAGCGGATCTTCGCCTCGGCCTCGCTCAGCAACAACAACGCCTCGACCGAGTACCTCGGCAACGCGCTGGCGCTGTCGCTGGACAATCCGGCGCGCGGTCATGTCGACGACGCGACGCTGTCCTACTCCGGGGCGCCCGTCTCGGGCGCTCTGGACCCGCTGCCCGCCGTCGCGTACGAGAACCGCTACGCCTCGAGTTCGAAAGTCGCAGCCATGCGGTTCGCGGGCTGGTACTACCTGTCGGTGACGCTCACCCCGGAGGCCGCCGAGCACTACGGGGACACCGGGATCGGACTGACTCTCAGGATCAATGTGCGTGACGAGGCCGGTCCGACGCCCTACAAGGGAGACGCAGGGATCTTCGGCGTCACCGAAGAGGACAAGGACATGGCCGAGACCGGGCAGAGCGCGCCCCAGGCCCGCGAGAGCGACACCATGAAGATGGTGGCCGCGGCGGGGATCGGCACGGGTTCCGTGCTGGTGCTCGGGCTCGGGGCGTGGACGCTGATGGCCAGGCGCCGAACCGAACCGGCCGCTGTGCCGCCGGGCGCGGGTGGGCAGCCGCCGTTCGGCGGACCTCCCCAGGCCTGGTAGGCGCCCTCCGGGCGGGCCCGACCGTCAGGTCTGGGTCAGCGCCCAGATGCCCACCGCGAAGCAGATCAGAGCAACGAGCAGAACCGGGACCGCCACCTTCGGGGGCGGTCCCGATCGCGTCCGGGGAGCGTGCGGGACGTTCCCGTGGACGAGGTGGCCGGTGGCGGGCGGGACAACTGCCGTGCCCGGGTGCGGAACCTGAGGGTGCTGGGCGGTGTATGCACGAGTAGGAAACGAATCGTGCTGCACCGCTGTTGTCGGGGCCTGGGCGAAGTCCGGCGCGGAAGCGGAGGGAGGGGAGGCCACGTGCGCCGGGAACGGGGTGGGGGGCGTGTTCGGCTGCGCCTGCTGAGGGGGCGGGGCGAGGTGGAAGCTGCCCGTCTCCGACATCGAGGTGTGCGGCTGGGCGTAGGGCTGCTGTACGGGGGCCTGCTGTGGTGCCTGATGAGGCATCTGCTGCCCGCCCGTGGGGCCCTGCGTGGGCGTCCGGCGGCCGTTGGCGGGGCCCTGGGCGCCCTGGGAGCCGTTGACGGGCCCGTCGGGGCCGAATCCGTCCGGCAGGGGGCCGATCTGGTCGAAGACTTCCACCGGCTCGTTGTCCGTGTCTGTCTCCGGCAGCATCTCGACCGCCGCCGCCAGGGCCTTGCGGGCACCCGTGGCGGTCCGGAAGCGGGCCTGGGGGTCGGGCTGCAGCAGACCGGCCAGGACCTGCCACAAGGGCTCGGGGATGCCCTGGGGTGCGCCTGGGGTGCCGTGCGCGGCGAAGTGTTCGATGAGCGCCTGGGCGTCGGGCTTCTGCCCCTGCAGCAGGTAGAGCGCGACCAGACCGACGGCGAACAGGTCCGCGGGGAAGTCGGGCTCCGCTCCCATCATCTGTTCCGGCGCGAAGTAACCAGGCGTGCCGACGACATAGTTGGTCTCGGTCAGGCGCGGCTCGCCCTTGCGCATGGAGATACCGAAGTCGGAGAGCCGCAGATGCGGCCGGCCGGTTCCGGTGGCCTCCATCAGGATGTTGGCCGGCTTGATGTCCCGGTGCACGACGCCCTCGGCATGCACCGTCGACAGCCCGGACAGCAGCTGGTCGAGCAGGAGGCAGACGAAGCGCGGGGGCAGCGGGCCGTAGTCGCCGATGACATGGGCCAGCGATCCGCCACTGACCAGGTCCATCGTGAACAGGACCTTGTCGTCGTCGGCGGCCCAGCTCGCGGGAGCGAGGACATGGGGGTGCTCGATCCGCAGTGCCTGCTCACGGACGAAGCGCAGCAGCGTGTGCGCGTCGCTCTGCTGCAGGACCTTGGCCGCCACATACCTGCGGCGCCGGTGGTCCCAGGCGCGCCAGACGGCGCCGACCCCACCACGTCCGATCGGATCGATCAGTTCGTACCGACCAGCGAAGACCTCACCCATTGCGCTGCGCCCGCTCCCCGTTCCGGTTTCGGCTGTGTCCCGGGCCGTCGGGATCATGCCAGGGCCCCGTCGAGCGGGACCCTGCTCCCCGGGCCTGAGGGTCTGTCTAGCTCTGGTGGCCTTCGTAGTGCGCGACCGCGTCGGCGGTGCGCCCTGCTCCGTACACCCTGAGGAACTCTGCCAGTTCGGGGTGGGTCGGGGCGAGGGAGTCCGCGGCATCGATGATGTCGCCGGCCGCGGCGACGGACCGCAGCAGCGACTGGATCTCTCGGACCACGCGGCGGACGGTGGGTGCCCCTCCGGTGGTCGTGGTCTGGCCGGTGTTGGTCAGGACGGAGCCGCCCTGGGACTTCTTGATCTCTTCCATGCGGTCGGTGGCCTCTCCCGCGCTGACGCTGCCGTCGGCGACCTGACTGGCGAGTTCCTGCAGGGCTTGGACGCGCTGGACCACCGCGGGGTTGCCGATCTTGGCCCGCTGGCCGCTCATCAGCTGGGAGAGCATGGGGGCGGACAGCCCGAGCACCGCGGCGAGCCGGGCCTGGTTCAGGCCCAGATCGTCGATCAGCCTGCGGAAGAGCGCCCCCAGCGGCTCTCCGTACCAGCTGCGCTGGAGCTCCCGGGCTCTAGCCGTTGCCTCTTGCTGCGCGGCGTCCATTGCGTCTCCCCTTCGCTGCGGCTTCGCTGCTGCGAACCTCGTCGTGCATCTTACGGAGAGCGGTTGCAGACCGGGAGTCCCAATCCTTTTGCAAGATTCAGGGGGTCACCCGGTACTCTGTTCTGCGGCGGACGTCGTGACACGCAAGTGTCCGGTGCTGTCCCCTTTTCGGGGCCTTAGCTCAGTTGGTAGAGCGCTGCCTTTGCAAGGCAGATGTCAGGAGTTCGAATCTCCTAGGCTCCACAGCAAAAATGCCCCCTGACCTGCGGTAACGCAGGTCAGGGGGCATTTTCGTACCCATCGGTGGGGCCGTCGGGGCCGTCGGGGCCCGAGGGGGCGTTGCGCACCCGCGCTGCCGGCGAAGCGGTGGCGCCCACGGTGTGCGGGGCGCCCTTCGGCCGCGTGGTTCTTCGGTCGCTGTGATCTCCGGCTCAGCGCCGGCTCGTACCGGCGGCCCGAGGATCCGGCGCCGTGGGTACGGCGACGTACGGCCGGGTGCTGTCGATGTTCCGTGGCCGAGAGAGACCTCTCAGCCGATCGAGCCGTCCACGCCCTGGGTACTCGTGCACCACACAGCAGAGAGGGGCGCCGAAGGCCGTGAGGTCCTCGGCGCCCCTCTCGCGCTGGGCGTTGAGCGTGTGCTCAGCGACGGTCGTCGCGGTCGTTGCCGTCCGCGGTCTCCGAGCCGGCTTCGGCGTCGTCCTGCTTGGCCCTGACCTCCGGGTCGAGTACTGCCCCGCCGCTGCCGTCGACCGAGGTCAGCGGGGTGCGGTCGTCGGGAACCTCGGTGGCGACCGGAGGCTCGACCAGCCAGTCGGGGTTGGCCTGCTTGTCCCACCACTTCCAGGCGGCGAATGCGCCGCCCGCCAGGGCGCCCAGCACGAGCAGCCCCTTGGCCACCCGGCCGGCCCTGGCCCGTCGCTCGTGCTTCCTGATGAGCTTCTGGATCTCCTTGGCCGTCACCTGGCCGCGCAGCGCGGCGAGTGCGGCGGCGCTGCGGGCGGTGGCCTCCTCGGCGACGGGCTGGGCCACGGCGACCGCGTGCTCGACCCGCGGAACGGTGTAGTCGGCTGCGCTTCGGGCCGCCCTGCGGGTCCGGACGGCCGCGCGGTGTGCGGCATCGTCGACCTTGGGGGGCACGTGGGTCAGCGCCTGTTCGATACGTGGTGCCAGATACGCGTCGTACTGGACACGGGCTTGCGCGGCTGCCTTCGACACTTTGGGCGCGAGCAGTGCGCGAGCCTCCTGCGCGTAGTGCGCGGCCTGTTCCTTGGCCGTGTCGGCGTAGGGCGCCACCACTTCCGCGGCGTGCTGCGCGCTGTCCTTCGCCGAGTAGGTTGCGGCGCGCACGCTGTCGATGCGGGTCACGGGATCCTCCTCCTTGGTGGCGGGTAGGTACTCCGCCTATCCACCCATTTCGAAATCATGCCTGCTGGGGTCGTCCGCGCCATGCGGGACGGGCATCCGGGTCATGAGGGGCACTCTCGGTCAATGCGGTGCAAGGGGAGCGTGCCGACGACAATGCCACGGTTCGCGCCGGTGCGCGCCGCGTCGTCGCGCACTTGGCCGCATTTATCCCGCCGGATGTGTCCGAAGGGTGCCCGGACGCGGGCAACAAGGTGAGTGCGGCCGGCTACCGGGGCGGCGACCGGGCGGCGGAGGGGGTGCTCCGTGCGAGTATCGGTGGTCGTCAGCGAAGACTTACGGAAGGCAGATCGTGGCCGAGCAGCTTTACGCCACCTTGAAGACCAGCCAAGGCGACATCGAGATCCGGCTTCTGCCGAACCACGCGCCCAAGACGGTCAAGAACTTCGTCGAGCTCGCCACGGGCGAGCGCGAGTGGACGAACCCGTCGACCGGTCAGAAGTCGACGGACAGGCTGTACGACGGCACCGTTTTCCACCGTGTCATCAGCGGATTCATGATTCAGGGCGGCGACCCGCTGGGCAACGGCACGGGCGGCCCGGGGTACGAGTTCGGCGACGAGTTCCACCCGGACCTCGGCTTCAACAAGCCCTACCTGCTGGCGATGGCCAACGCGGGCCCGGGCACCAACGGTTCGCAGTTCTTCCTGACGGTGTCGCCCACCGCATGGCTGACGGGCAAGCACACCATCTTCGGTGAGGTCGTGGACGAGGCCGGCAAGAAGGTCGTGGACGCCATCGCGGCGGCTCCGACCAACCCGCGCACCGACCGTCCGCTGAAGGACGTGGTCATCGAGTCGGTCGTCATCGAGACCCGCTGACCGCAGCCGGCCGTCGGCCGCCGCCACGCGAGGGCACCGCGTGCGGGAAACGTTGCGGGACCCTGTGGAAAACCTTGTGGGATCCCGCAGGAACCCGGATCCCGCAGGAACCCGTGGGTCCCGCGTGGGGAACCAACCGCCCTGCTTGTCCGTACTGTTGCATAACGGGCGAGCGGGGCGGTGGCATGTGCGCCGCCTCCACGGACGAGGACCGAAGGGGCCATGACCGATGGAGCAGCAGCCGCCAGAAGGCCAGGACCCGTCATCGGGCACGGAGGGTCCACTCACGTGCTACCGGCACCCGGGCAGGGAGACGGGGATCCGCTGCGTACGGTGCGAGCGGCCCATCTGTACCGAGTGCATGATCAGCGCCTCGGTCGGCTTCCAGTGCCCGGAGTGCGTCCGTGAAGGATCCGGTACGGGGCACCACCCGGCGGCGAACCGTCCGCGCACCCTGGCGGGCGGCACCGTCGCGGAGGATCCCCGGCTGATCACCAAGATCCTGCTCGGGATCAATCTCGCGGTGTTCGTCGCCGTATGGGTCACCGGCAGGTCCTGGCTGGTGGACGATCTCCTGCTGTTCGGCCGTGCCTATTCGGGCGACGCGGGGGCCGGCGTCGAGGGGGTTGCCGAGGGGCAGTGGTATCGCCTGGCGACATCGATGTTCCTGCACCAGGAGGTGTGGCACATCGCCTTCAACATGCTGGGCCTGTGGTGGCTCGGCGGGCCGCTGGAAGAAGCGCTCGGCCGCGCCCGCTACCTCACGCTCTACCTGCTCTCCGGCCTTGCGGGCAGCGCGCTCACCTACTGGATCTCCGATCCCGCGCAGGGTTCGCTCGGGGCTTCCGGTGCCGTCTTCGGGCTGCTCGGCGCCACTGCCGTGCTGATGCGCCGGCTGAACTACGACATGCGGCCGGTGATCGCGCTCCTCGTGGTGAACCTGATCTTCACCTTCAACCCGTGGGGCGGTATCGCCTGGCAGGCGCACGTCGGCGGACTGGTCGCCGGCACGCTGATCGCGATCGCCATGGTGCACGCACCGCGTGAACACCGGAATCTCGTGCAGTACGGAGCCTGTGCGCTGGTCCTGGTGGCGGTCGTAGGGATCGTCCTCGCCAGGACCGCAGCGCTCACCTGAGCGGAATCAGGTGTTCAGGTGCAGAGCCTGGGGCTGAGTTGTCCACAGAGTGTGCCGGATCTTGTGCATGACGTGGGGAACAGGTGTGCCCCTTGTCGCTGAACTGGGTTTTTCCAGTCAGGACAAGGGGCGTACCCTCCCGCGATGCGAGAGTGTGCAGTCACACCGGCGTCAACTTCGACGGAAGTTATCCACAGATCGTCTGACCTTTTCCCCTGACTGTGGATAACTCTGTGGGTAACTTCAGGGCAGGGCTGCTACTTCCACTGGGTGGAGACGCCGAAGCCGCCGGCGATGAAGCCGAAGCCGACCACAATGTTCCAGTTGCCCAGGGCGTCGATCGGAAGATCACCCTCGGTGACGTAGAAGACCACGATCCAGGCCAACCCGATCAGGAAGAGCGCCAGCATGACCGGCGCCACCCAACTGCGGTTGGTCAGCTTTATGTTGGTTGCCTGCTTCGCCGGGGGAGGCGTGAAGTCGGCCTTCTTGCGGATACGTGACTTCGGCACGAGGGGCTCTCCTGTCGATGCGCTGCGTGACCGCGCAGGGATCTGTGGCTGGCGCCGGGGGCGCAAGGGGGAATGCTGCCTCCCCGGGGCGTCCGTTAGCGTAGTGCTTCCGTGGCGCCTAAGGAGATAAGGGTACGTTGAGCAATTCTGCCGACTCTCCTCAATCGCCGGTCCGGCGCATGTCCCGATGGCCGGTCCGGGGGCTCACCGCTGCCGTTTTCGCCCTGGCCGGACTGATTTTCGTCACCAGTGCAAACACGGCCAAGGGTACCGATATCCGGACAGACTCCTCCCTACTGAAGCTCTCCGACCTCATCCAGCAGCGCAGCGAGCACAACGCCGAGCTCGACGAATCGACCGCCTCCGTGCGTGCCGACATCGACGCGCTCGCCCAGCGTGACGACGGGAGCACCAGGGCGCAGGACGCCGAGCTCGCCGCCCTGGAGCGGGCCGCCGGCACCAAGAAGCTCACCGGCGCGGCCATCGGCGTCACCCTGAACGACGCCCCGCCGAACGCCACGGCCAACCCCGGGTACCCCGAGCCGCAACCCAATGACCTGGTCATTCACCAGCAGGACCTGCAGGCTGTGGTCAACGCGCTCTGGGAGGGCGGAGCCCGCGGTATCCAGGTGATGGACCAGCGGCTGATCTCGACGAGCGCGGTCCGCTGCGTCGGCAACACGCTGATCCTGCAGGGCAGGGTCTACTCGCCTCCGTACAAGGTCACGGCCGTGGGCGACCAGGACAAGCTCAAGCAGGCGCTCGACGACTCTCCGGCGATCCAGAACTACCAGTTGTACGTGAAGGCGTACGGCCTGGGCTGGAAGGTCGAGGAGCACGACCGGACGACCCTTCCCGGCTACTCGGGCACGATCGATCTCCACTACGCACAGCCTGTGGAGTGACCACGCGCCCCACCTGCCCCGAGTGCCTCCGACGCGGCGCCGAACAGCCTGTGACGGACAGTGAGCCGAAAGCTTTCCACAGCTGACCCACGCCTGTGCCCGGGCCCTTTAGTCTGGTGCCGTACCGAATGGAGGCGACAGCATGTACGGCTGGATCTGGCGGCATCTGCCGGGCAACACATGGGTGCGGGGCTTCATCTCGCTCGTGCTCGTCCTGGCCGTTGTCTACGCGCTCTTCCAGTACGTCTTCCCCTGGGCGGAGCCTCTGCTCCCGTTCGGTGATGTGACGGTGGACGGCGACAGCACCGGTGGAACGGGGACCGGTCAGTGAGCGCACGCATTCTCGTCGTCGACAACTACGACAGCTTTGTCTTCAACCTCGTCCAGTACCTCTACCAGCTCGGTGCCGAGTGCGAGGTCGTGCGCAACGACGAGGTGACCACGGGGCACGCACAGGACGGCTTCGACGGTGTCCTGCTGTCCCCCGGTCCCGGCACGCCGGAACAGGCGGGCATCTGCATCGACATGGTGCATCACTGCGCGCGGAGCGGCGTTCCTGTCTTCGGCGTCTGCCTGGGGATGCAGTCGATGGCGGTCGCGTACGGAGGCGTGGTGGACCGTGCGCCCGAGCTGCTGCACGGCAAGACCTCTCCCGTGATCCACGAGGGCAAGGGAGTCTTCGCCGGGCTGCCGTCGCCCTTCACCGCGACGCGTTACCACTCGCTCGCCGCGGAACCGGAGACCGTTCCGCCTGAGCTCGAGGTCACGGCGCGCACCGCCGACGGCATCATCATGGGGCTGCGTCACCGCGAATTCGCGGTGGAGGGTGTGCAGTTCCACCCGGAGTCGGTGCTCACGGAACACGGTCACCTGATGCTCGCCAACTGGCTGGAGCAGTGCGGCGATGCGGGGGCGGTCGCGAGGTCGGCGGGGCTTGCCCCGGTGGTGGGCAAGGCCGTCGCGTGACCCCACTCCGCCCCGAACCCGATGCCGGGCAGGAAGGCCCGTACGCGCAGGGAGCGTACGAGGGCGACGGCATGTTCGAGGCGGCGGTGGACAGGCTTGCCGACCCTTTGAGCGATCCACTCCCGGGGCAGCACGCGTCGCCCTGGTTCCGGACGGAGGGCGTTCCGGCGGGCGGTGGTGTTCGGCAGGAGCCCTCGACAGAGGCCCAGCAGGCGTCTCAGCAGCCCCAGCAGCCCCCGAGGGAGTGGTACGACCCCGAGGGGTATCAACGGGACTGGTACGGGCAGCAGGGGCCGCGAGAACCGGCTCCTCAGCCGGTTCCCGCCCCGCGCGCGGCCGTGATCCCCGATCCCGGGCCGCCCGCACAGGTCCGCGCCCCCGCTCCCCCGGTTCGGAACGACGAGACCGTCGCCCTGCGGACAGCCGATACCCGGCGCGCGGAGCGGGCGGCCGAGGACGACGAATCGGCGGCCGGAGCCGTGGCGGAGCCTCCCGCGACGGGAGGGCGGGCCGAGCGCCGACGGGCGGCCAAGGGGCGGGGACGACGGCGCGGAGAACCCGTGCCCGCGGCTGAGAGGGGCACGGCGAAGCCGGCCGTCCCGATGTCGCGGCTGGAGGCCCGGCGCGCGGCTCGTGCTGCCAAGGACAGCCCTGCAGTCGTCGCCAGCAGGGTCGTCGGCGAAGTGTTCATCACCTTCGGTGTGCTGATGCTCCTGTTCGTCACCTATCAGCTGTGGTGGACCAACATCAGGGCCGACCAGATCGCCGGCCGGGAGACGAACAAGATCCAGGACGAATGGGCGAACGGCGAGCGCACACCGGGCGCGTTCGAGCCCGGCAAGGGCTTTGCCATCATGCACATCCCGAAGCTGGACGTGGTCGCCCCGATCGCCGAGGGCATCAGCAAGGACAAGGTTCTCGACCGGGGCATGATCGGTCACTACGGCGAGGGCAAGCTGAAGACCGCGATGCCGTCGGCGAAGCAGGGGAACTTCTCGGTGGCGGGCCACCGCAACACCCACGGCGAACCGTTTCGCTACATCAACAAGCTGAAGCCGGGCGACCCGATCGTGGTCGAGACGCAGGACGCGTACTACACCTACGAGATGTTCAGCATCCTTCCCCAGACGTCTCCGTCCAACGTCTCGGTGATCGGCGAAGTGCCTCCGGGGTCCGGCTTCACCGGCCCGGGCAGGTACATCACGCTGACGACGTGTACACCGGAATTCACGAGTACGTACCGAATGATCGTGTGGGGCAAGATGGTCGAGGAACGGCCGCGCAGCAAGGGCAAGCCCGACGCGCTCGTCGGCTGAACATCATCACGACAGGGACGGGTGCGGTGGCAGCGAGGACCGAGCACGAAGAGCGCGCCGACGAGTCGGCGCCACCGGTGCGACGCGGCAGTACCCGCCATCCCGTCGCGGCGGCCGTCAGCGTCTTCGGTGAGCTGCTGATCACCGCCGGCCTGGTGCTGGGGCTCTTCGTCGTCTACTCGCTGTGGTGGACCAACGTGCTCGCCGACCGCGAGGCCGACAAACAGGGCAACACCATCCGCGACCGCTGGGCGGGCGGACCCGGAGCCCTGGACACCGGGGACGGGATCGGTTTCCTCCACGTGCCCGCCATGAAGAACGGCGAGGTGCTGGTCAAGAAGGGCACCGACCCCAAGACCCTCAACAACGGCATCGCCGGCTACTACACGGACCCGGTGAAGTCGGCGCTGCCCACGGACGAGCAGGGCAACTTCACGCTGGCCGCGCACCGGGACGGGCACGGCGCCAAGTTCCACAACATAGACAAGGTGAAGAAGGGCGACGCGGTCGTCTTCGAGACCAAGGACACCTGGTACGTCTACAAGGTCTTCGCGGAGCTTCCCGAGACGTCGAAGTTCAACGTCGACGCGATCGCACCGGTGCCGAAGGGGGCGGGCGTGAAGAAGCCCGGCCGCTACATCACGCTGACCACGTGCACACCGGTCTACACGTCGAAGTACCGCTACATCGTGTGGGGCGAGCTGGTGCGGACCGAGAAGGTCGACCGGGACAGGACGAAGCCGCCGGAGTTGCGCTGAGGCGAGCGAGGTCCTTCGAGCGCCTCGCTCACCCAGGATGAACCGGGCCCGAAGCCGCAACCAGACCTTGCGACTTCGGGCTTCGGCGTCCTTGGCCCTCAGCGCGGAACCTGCAGTGTCGCGCCCGCGCTCCACGCCTCCAGCAGCCCGCGGTGACACCGACCTGCACGGCGATGTCGAGGGCCTCGCGGGAGAACGGGCAGGTGGCCACGTAGACCGCTGCGTCGGCTTGGTGCAGCGTCTTCGTGCCGACGAACTTCTGCATCTCACCGCTCCACACCGAGCGGTACGGAGCGAGGTTCTTGCACCGCACAGCAAAGGGCCCCGTTCACCTCGAGGTGAACGGGGCCCTTTGGTGGTGCCGTGGCCTGCGGGTCAGTCCGCCGTGCCGGACGGGCCGCCGAAGATGTTGCCGTCTCCGCCGCCGTCCCCGCCGATCGTCGTGAGGGTTACGGTCTGGCCCTTGGGGACCTGAGCGTTGGGCCCCGGTTCGGCCTTCACCACCAGGGCGTTCCCCTTGTCCGACGAGTTCGGGGCGAGGGCGACCACGAGGCCCAGGCTTTCGAGCGTGGCCTTCGCCTGCTGGAATCGCTGGCCGACGATGTCACCCGGGATGGTGACCTGCTCCGGCTGTGCGGGGCCCTTGGAGACCTTCAGAACGATCTGGACGTCCTTGGCCTGCTTGCTGTTCGCCTCCGGGGTCTGCTCGACCACGACGCCCAGGGGCTCCTGGGAGTCGACGTCGGTCCTGGAGACGTTGGCGAAGCCCACGCCCTTCAGCTGTGCCTCGGCGTCCGTGAACTGCCTGCCGACGACGGGCGGCACGGTCTGCGTGGCCTCCTTGGCCACGGTGATCGTGACCTCGGACTCCTTCTCGGCCTTCGTGCCGCCCTCGGGGCTCTGCTTGGTGACCGTGCCTGCCGTCGCCTCGGACTCGACCGCCTGGACCGTCACCGTGAAGCCCTTGTCCTCCAGCTCCTTGCGAGCGGTCTCCTCGGTCTTCTCGACGACGTTGGGGACCTCGACCTTCGGAGCACCGGTGGAAACGACGACGGTGATGGTGCCACCGACCTCCAGCGTGCCGTCCTCCGGGGTCTGGCTGCAGATCTTGTCCTTCTCCTGGTCCTCGCAGGGTTCCTTCGCTCCGACCTTGAGGACGAGCTCGGAATTCTGCGCGAGTTTCTGCGCGTCCTCCAGCGTCGAGCCGACCATGTTCGGGACGTCGGCCTGGCCGCTGCCCCCGTCGGTGGAGCTGAAGACCTCACGGCCGATGAGGATCGCCCCGATGAGCACCAGGATGCCTGCGACGACCAGCAGGATCGTCGAGGTGTTGCTCTTCTTCTGGCGCCGGCGGTCGGGGCGGTCGTCGTAGCCGTAGCCGCCGTCGTCCGGGTTGACCGGCGGCAGCATGGACGTCTGGGCGCCGCCCGGGTCCGTCTGGCGCAGGGCCGTGGTGGGCTGGTCGTTGCCGTAGGCGTCGTAGCCGCCGTAGCCCGCCGCGCCCATCGCTGCCGTGGCGGCGACCGGCTGACCGTCGAGGCAGGCCTCGATGTCGGCGCGCATCTCGTCGGCCGACTGGTAGCGGTAGTCGGGGTCCTTGGTGAGGGCCTTCAACACGATCGCGTCCATCTCGGGCGTGATCTCGGGGTCGAAGTTGCTCGGCGGCTGCGGCTCTTCCCGCACGTGCTGGTAGGCGACAGCGACGGGGGAGTCCCCGACGAACGGGGGCCGGACGGCCAGGAGTTCGTAGAGCAGGCAGCCGGTGGAGTACAGGTCGGAGCGTGCGTCGACCTGCTCGCCCTTGGCCTGTTCCGGGGAGAGGTACTGGGCGGTGCCGATGACCGCCGCGGTCTGGGTCATCGTCATGCCGGAGTCGCCCATGGCGCGGGCGATGCCGAAGTCCATGACCTTGACCTGGCCGGTGCGCGTCAGCATGACGTTCGCCGGCTTGATGTCGCGGTGGACGATCTGGGCGCGGTGCGAGTACTCCAGGGCCTGGAGGATGCCGACCGTCATTTCGAGAGTGCGCTCGGGCAGCAGCTTGCGGCCGGAGTGCAGAAGCTCTCTGAGGGTCGACCCGTCGACGTACTCCATCACGATGTACGGGATGGAGACCCCGTCGACGTAGTCCTCGCCGGTGTCGTAGACAGCGACGATCGCGGGGTGGTTGAGCGAGGCGGCCGACTGGGCCTCACGGCGGAACCGGGCCTGGAAGGACGGGTCGCGGGCGAGATCCGCCCGCAGCGTCTTCACAGCGACGGTGCGGCCGAGCCGGGTGTCGTGCGCGAGGTAGACCTCGGCCATGCCACCACGGCCGAGCACCGAGCCCAGCTCGTACCGGCCGCCGAGGCGACGCGGCTCTTCCATAACTGATCCAGCCCTCTCCGTCAGTCCCGACCGCACCCGTGTGTGGTCCGGCGGTGCGCTGTTCGCGCATACGCTACCGGGCACTCCCGGCGTGATCAGCCCGCACCCGTCACCTGATATCCGACCGGTATCCCAATGTGCTGGTGTTGACGGATGCTGTGACTGGTATCACTACTTTCCGTCCAGAACCGCCTGCATCACACTCTTGGCGATCGGTGCGGCCAGGCCGCCGCCGGAGATGTCGTCGCGATTGGCGTTGCCGTCCTCGACGACCACGGCGACGGCGACGGGTGAGCCGCTGTCGGTCTTGGCGTACGAGATGAACCAGGCGTAGGGCTTCTCGCTGTTGTTCAGCCCGTGCTGCGCGGTTCCGGTCTTGCCACCGACTGTGACGCCGTCGATCTGCGCGTTGGTTCCCGTGCCGTTCTTGACCACGGTCTCCATCATCTGCTGCAGCTTCTGGGCGTTCTCACCCGAGAGCGGCTGGCTGAGCTGCTCCTTCTCGTGGGTGTAGACGGGGTCCAGATTGGGTGCCTGCCGCTGGGCGACCATGTACGGCTGCATGAGCTTGCCGTCATTGGCGATCGCGGACGCCACCATCGCCATCTGGAGCGGTGTGGAGCGGTTGGACGCCTGGCCGATGCCCGCCATGGCGTTCTGCGGCCGGATGTCCTTCGGGTAGACGCTGGCGTCGGCACGGACGGGGGTGAAGACTTCCTCGTTGAAGCCGAACTTGCCGGCCTGCTCCATCATCTTGTCGTTGCCGAGGTCGTCGCTCATCTTGCCGAAGACGGTGTTGCAGGACCAGCGCAGTGCCTCGCGGAGCGAGGCGTCCTTGCAGGGGATGTTCCCCTCGTTCTGCAGCAGGTTGGTCGACTCCGGGAGCCGCCAGGGCAGCGGCGAGTCCGTCTTCGCGTCGATGTCGGTGTAGAGGCCGTTCTCCAGCGCCGCGGCGGCCGTGACGACCTTGAACGTGGAGCCGGGCGGGTAGGTCTCCCGCAGGGCCCGGTTCAGCATCGGCTTGTCCTTGTCCTTCAGGAGCTTCTGCCGGGCGTCCGAGTCCTTGAGGCTGTTGCCCGCGAAGACCGAGGGGTCGTACGAGGGGGTGCTGACCAGGGCCAGGATGGCGCCGGTCTGCGGGTCGAGCGCGGCGACGGCGCCCTTCCTGCTGCCGAGCCCTTCGAAGGCGGCCTTCTGGGCGGCGCCGTTCAGGGTGGTGACGATGTTTCCGCCGGTCTTCTTGTCGCCGGTGAACATCGAGAGCGTCCGGTCGAAGAACAGCTGGTCGTCGTTGCCGGTGAGGATGCCGTCCTCGAGGCTCTCCAGCTGGGAGGCGTCGAAGGCCTGCGAGGAGTAGCCGGTGACGGGCGCCCACATGGGGCCGTTCTTCCAGACCCGCTTGTACTTGAAGTCGCTTCCGGTGGTCTCGACGGAGCCGGTGACGGGCTCCCCGTCGACGATGATGTTGCCGCGCTCGTGGGCGTAGCGCTCAATCTGGACGCGGCGGTTGTGCTCGTTGGAGTTGAGCTCGTCGGCGCGGACGTACTGGAGGTAGTTGGTACGGATCAGCAGGGCCAGGACGAGGATGCCGCAGAAGATGGCGATCCGGCGGAGGGGCTTGTTCACGGTCGGACCACCTGGGTCATCTCTGCGTCCGGGGAGGGTGCGGGGGCCGGCGCCGGACGGCGTGCGGTGTCGCTGATTCTGATCAGGATGCCGATCAGGGCCCAGTTGGCGATGACGGACGAACCACCGGCCGCGAGGAACGGCATGGTCATACCGGTCAGCGGGATGAGACCCATGACACCACCGGCGACGACGAAGACCTGGATGGCGAAGGAGCCGGAGAGGCCGATCGCCAGGAGCTTGCCGAAGGGGTCACGGGCGGCGAGCGCGGTGCGGACACCGCGTTCGACGATCAGGCCGTAGACCAGCAGAACGGCCATCATTCCGGCCAGGCCGAGTTCCTCGCCGACGGTGGCGAGGATGAAGTCGGAGTTGGCGGCGAAGCCGATCAGGTCGGAGTTGCCCTGGCCGAGGCCGGTGCCGAGGGTTCCGCCGGAGCCGAAGGCCATCAGGGACTTGGCCATCTGCTCGCTCGCCGGTTCCACACCCCAGCCCGCGAAGGGGTCGAGCCAGGCGGTGACGCGGTCCTGGACGTGGGGCTCGAAGGTGGCCACGCCGACGGCACCTGCCGCGGACATCAGCAGACCGAAGACGATCCAGCTGGTGCGCTCGGTGGCGACGTACAGCATGACGACGAACATGCCGAAGAACAGCAGCGAGGACCCGAGGTCGGTCTCGAAGACCAGGATCAGGATCGAGAAGGCCCAGACCATGAGGATCGGCCCGAGGTCACGGCCACGGGGGAGGTAGAGCCCCATGAAGCGGCGGCTGGCCAGGGCCAGGGCGTCACGCTTCACCATGAGGTAGCCCGCGAAGAACACCGCGATGATGATCTTGGCGAACTCTCCCGGCTGGATCGTGCCGACGCCGGGGATCTTGATCCAGATCTTGGCGCCGTTCACCGCGGGGAAGAACATCGGAAGGATCAGCAGGAACAGCGCGACCAGCATGGAGATGTAGGTGTAGCGCTGCAGGATGCGATGGTCCTTCAGGGCCACGAGAACGACGACCAGGAGGGCGACGCCCACTGCCGAGAACAGCAGCTGCTTCGAGGCGGCAGGCGCGAACGTCGTGAGCGCCTGGAACCGCTCCGACTGGTCCAGCCGCCAGATGATCGCGAGGCCCAGACCGTTCAGCAGCGTCGCCAGAGGCAGCAGCAACGGGTCCGCGTACGGAGCGAATCTACGGACGGCGAGGTGCGCCACGCCGCCGAGCAGGGCGAGGCCGAGCCCGTATCCGAGCATGCCGGAGGGCAGCTCGCCGTTGAGGGCGAGGCCGACGTTGGCGTACGCGTACACCGAGATGAGAACGGCGAATACAACCAGCGCCAGCTCGGTGTTGCGGCGGCTCGGCGCATCGATCGCGCCGATGGTGGTGGTGTTGGTGACAACGCTCATGGTGCTGAAGGCCCCCTACGGCTTTACTGCTTACCGCACTGCGGGACCAGCTTCTTCTCTTCCTCCGAGAGGCTGGGGCCGGGAGTGGGAGTCGCGGTCGTCTTGGTCCCCTTGGCGGAGGATGTCCTGGCGGCGGGGGCACCGGCGGTGCCTCCTGCCTCGCCCTGGCCCGTGGCGGCATTGCTGTCCGCCTCGGCTGCGCGGCGCTGCGCGTCCTTCTTGCAGGCGGAGGCCTGAGCTTCGAGCTCACTGACCTTCTTGCGGGCATCGGCGAGGTTGCCCTCGGCGATGGTCGCCTCGACCTGCTTGCGCTGGTAGGGCGGGAGGTACTTCAGTTCGATCTTGGTGCTCTCCTCGACCTCCGAGAGCGAGACCCAGGCGAGGTCCTGGCTGATGCCGCGGAACAGGGCGACGTTCTCGTCCTTGGCGCCCACGTAGAACTGGGTCTGGGTCCATCGGTAACCGCCGTACACGCCGCCGCCGATGACGGCCAGCGCGAGGACGATGTAGAAGGACCGCTTCAGCCACTTGCGGCCGCCGCGGGGCTTGACGAAGTCGTCGTCGCTGTACGAGTTGAAGGCGTCGTCAGGACCGGAGCCGTAGCCCATGTCGTCACCGCTGCCGGGCGGGCCGAAGCCTCCGGAGGGCGGCGGGACGGGACGGCCGAGGCCGGCCGCGCGTCCTGCGGGCGTTTCCATGGCCCGGCTGTCGCCCTGCTGGGCGGCCTGGTTCTCGGCGACCGCGCCGACGATGACCGGGGTGTCGTTGAGCTGCCCGGCCAGGGTGTCGTTGCTGTCGACGTCCAGGACGTCGGCGACGATGCAGGTGATGTTGTCGGGGCCACCGCCGCGCAGGGCGAGCTGGATGAGCTCCTGAATGGTCTCCTGGGGGCCCTGGTAGCTGGCCAGGGTCTCTTCCATCGTCTGGTGGGAGACGACGCCGGAGAGCCCGTCCGAGCAGATCAGGTAGCGGTCACCGGCACGGACCTCACGGATGGAGAGGTCGGGCTCGACATGGTCGCCGCTGCCCAGGGCCCGCATCAGCAAGGAGCGCTGCGGGTGGGTGGTGGCCTCTTCCTCGGTGATCCTGCCCTCGTCGACGAGACGCTGCACCCAGGTGTGGTCCTGGGTGATCTGCGTCAGGACGCCGTCGCGCAGCAGATAGGCGCGGGAGTCGCCGACGTGGACGAGACCCAGGCGCTGACCGGTCCAGAGCAGGGCGGTGAGCGTCGTGCCCATGCCCTCCAGCTGGGGGTCCTCCTCGACCATGACACGCAGCTGGTCGTTGGCCCGCTGGACCGCCGTACCGAGCGAGGTGAGGATGTCGGAGCCCGGGACGTCGTCGTCGAGCTGGACGAGCGTGGAGATCACCTCTGAGCTGGCGACCTCACCGGCCGCCTGGCCGCCCATGCCGTCGGCGATGGCGAGAAGGCGGGGACCGGCGTAGCCGGAGTCCTCGTTCCCTTCCCGGATCATGCCCTTGTGCGATCCGGCGGCGAAGCGCAGCGACAAGCTCATGCGCACCTCGCCCGTCGGTTCGGGGTACAGCCGGTCTCGAGCCACACTGCCCACCCTCCGGTCGGGAGCCGGGCCGGGTCCGTTGTCAGGACCGCCGCGGCTCGCTCGCTCCGCTCGCTCATTGTCGTACTACTTCCGCAGCTCGATGACGGTCTTGCCGATGCGGATCGGCGCGCCCAGCGGAACAGGTGTCGGGGTGGTGAGCCGGGTCCGGTCGAGATAGGTGCCGTTGGTGGACCCTAGATCCTCGACGATCCACTGGCCGTCACGGTCCGGGTAGATCCTGGCATGCCTGCTGGACGCGTAGTCGTCGTCCAGCACGATCGTTGAGTCGTGCGCCCGGCCCAGGGAGATGGTCTGGCCCTGGAGCGCGACGGTGGTGCCGGTGAGCGAGCCTTCGGAGACGACCAGCTTGGTGGGTGCCCCGCGCCGCTGGCGACCGGGCTGCTGGCGCTGCTGAGGCGGCGCTGCCTGCTGTTGGCGAGCCTGCTGCGGGCGCGCGTCGGCTGCAGTGCGGCGTGAGCCGCGCTGCGTGACGCGCGTTCCGAACAGGTCGCTGCGAATGACCTGGACGGCCACGATTACGAATAGCCACAGAACAGCTAGGAAACCTAGCCGCATGACCGTCAGGGTCAGCTCTGACATTGCCCCCGCTTCACCCTTCGGCTTGCCGGTAAACGATGGTGGTGCTGCCCACGACGATCCGCGAGCCGTCGCGGAGCGTAGCGCGGGTGGTGTGCTGCCCGTCTACCACGATGCCGTTGGTAGACCCGAGATCCTGGATCGTCGAGGGCGTTCCGGTCCGGATTTCACAGTGCCGGCGCGATACGCCGGGGTCGTCGATCCGCACGTCGGCGTCGGTGCTTCGTCCCATCACCAACGTCGGGCGGGAGATCTGATGGCGGTTGCCGTTGATCTCGATCCAGCGCCGTACCTGCGCGTCGGGCGCGGGCCCGGACGCGGCCGGCGGGCGCCAGTCGCTGGAAGGGCCTCCCTGGCGCCCGGAGCCCGGCGGCGGAGCCGCGGGCATGGGCGGTGGGGAGGCCGGGGGGTAGCCGTAGCCGCCCGGCGCCTGTGGGGCCGCGGGACGGTTCGGCTGGGCGTGGGGTGCGGGCCCGCCCTGCTGGCCCTGCTGTGACGAACTCGACGCCAGGGTCCGGCTGCGTACCCGGTAGAGCCCCGTGTCGAGGTCGTCCGCCTTCTCCAGATGGACCTTGATGGGTCCCATGAAGGTGTAGCGCTGCTGCTTGGCGTAGTCCCTGACCAGGCCGGACAGCTCGTCGCCGAGCTGACCCGAGTACGGGCTGAGCCGCTCGTAGTCGGGGGTGCTGAGCTCGACGATGAAGTCGTTGGGCACGACCGTCCGCTCGCGGTTCCAGATCTGTGCGTTGTTGTCGCACTCGCGCTGGAGGGCTCCCGCGATCTCGACCGGCTGCACCTCGGACTTGAAGACCTTGGCGAAGGTGCCATTGACCAGACCTTCGAGACGCTGCTCGAAACGCTTCATGACTCCCATGGGGCACCTCCTCCGGTGTCGTCGTCCCTGTACTGCTTACTGATCGTATCCACGCGTCGGGAAATCGGCTGGTTCCCCTTGTCTGCACAGTGGATGAGTGTCACCTCTCACACGGATCGTAGAGGTGGCCTCCTGACAGTGTCCCGCACTCCGGGTGCACTCAGGAGGAGTGGGGGCGTCGGCCCCGCGTTCCCGCTTCCCTCCATGCGTCCGGCGAAACAACGGATGTGAATCCACCCTGTCCAGCGTGCTAATCTTCCGGATGTCGCCAGGCGCTCGCACCACTCGGTGGGAGAGTCTGAAAACACCACTCATGCGCGAGTGGCGGAACGGCAGACGCGCTGGCTTCAGGTGCCAGTGTCCTTAGGGACGTGGGGGTTCAAATCCCCCCTCGCGCACAACGGGCAGTTGCTTGCAGCTGCCGGGTTGGTTCGACAGAACCCCCGCTCAGGAGAGATTCCGGAGCGGGGGTTCTTCGTTGTGCGGACCACTGGCGCGTTCGGAGCCCTTGTGCGCGCGGCTCCCCGGCCCGGCTTCCTGCCCACCGGAACGGTTCCAAACTTCTCCGCACGGCTAGCGTGGTCCGCGTGAAATCCACCCGCGTCGGCTCGGTCCTGCTGTGGGCGGCACTCAACGTTCCGGTCGTCGCTCTGGTCCCCGGATCGGGACTCGACGGGAGCCGACGGTGGGAGACCCTCCTCGGTGCCGTCACCGTCGGCATCGCTGTCGCGGTCCGGCGTACGCGGCCGCTGGTGTCCCTGGCCCTGTGTGCGGGCCTGTGGTGGGCTCTCGCGCTGCTGCTCGACAATGTCGACTCCGTTGCCGTCATGGCCCGCCTTCCGGCCTTGTGTGTCATGAGTTACGCCGTGGGACGACTGCAGGTGGACCGGCGGGCGGCGCTGCGGGTGCTGGGGCCGGTGGGTGTCGCGGCGCTGGCCGGCGGTGTCTGGTCGGAGCTGACGGTGCCCATGTGGGCGGTGACGGCGTCGGGAATGATCTTCGCCGGGCTGCTCCCCTGGATGCTGGGCCGGTACGCACGCCAGAGACACGAGCTGCAGGTGGCCGGCTGGGAACATGCCAGGCAGTTGGAGCTCCAGCAGCGCGGAAGGGTCGAGCAGGCACGGCTGCGGGAGCGGGCCCGCATCGCGGAGGACATGCACGATTCCCTGGGGCATGAGCTGAATCTGATCGCTCTGCGGGCCGGGGCCCTGCAGATCGCTCCGGGCCTGGGGGACCACCATCGGGAGACGGCGGCAGAACTCCGTGCGGGTGCGGCCGAGGCGATGGAGCGGCTGCGGGACATCATCGGGGTCCTGCGCGAGGAGGGGGCACCGGCGCCGTTGGAGCCTTCGCGTTCCGGCGTGGGGGTGCTGGTGGACCGGGCGCGTGCCTCCGGCGCGGGTGTGGAGCTCCGGTGTACCGGCGAGGCCGGCGAACTGCCAGGCATGACGGACAAGGCTGTGTACCGGGTGGTGCAGGAGTCGTTGACCAATGTGATGAAGCACGCTCCCGGGGCGGCGGTGACCGTGCGTCTGGACCACACCCCGCTCGACGTCACCGTGGTCGTACGGAACGGCCCGCCGGTGCGGGACCCGCTGGAGAACCGTGCGCGGGGTGGTCGCGGGCTGGTAGGGCTGCAGGAGCGGACCAGGCTGGCGGGAGGTGAATTCCGGGCGGGTGCGCTGCCTGACGGTGGGTTCGAAGTGACCGCCCGTCTCCCGCGTGTGCCGGGCCGGTCCGGCGCCCGGGCGGACGGGGCGGCGGCCGGTGTCCCGGAGGCGATTCCTGCGGGGGCGCTGCCCGCTGGAGCGTCATCGGCTGGTTCGGGTCAGGGAGCGGCTTCGGGTGGGCTCCTGCGCGCCACTGCGGGGCTGCGGCGGCGTTTCGTCGTTGCGGTCGGCCTTCCGCTCGGTCTGTTCGCCTGCCTTGCCGTCGCGATGCTGGGTTATTACGCGTACGGAGCGGCTTCATCGGTGCTTCCGCCGTCCGCGTACGCGCAAATGGAGACCGGTGCAGCTGCGGATACGGTCAGTCGGCTGCTTCCGTCCAGGGAAATGAGCGACGCCCCTTCCGAGCACCGGCCCGAGCCGTCGGGAGCCACCTGCAGCTACTACAGGGCCAGTGCCGATCTGTTCGTCACCGTCGACGTGTACCGCCTGTGCTTCGCCCACGACCGGCTGGTCGACAAGACCGAGTTGACGGCCGAATCGCGCCTCCAGGCGGATCGCGACTGACGTCTGGGATGCCGAAGGTCCTCCCACGGCATGACGAAAGTGGGGGTGACTGCTTGCTTTCGCGGGATGTGGCCGTGCCCGGCCGGAACCTACGTTCCAGATGACATGGAGACGCGGGAATCGGCGTACGGAGAGCGGCACCGAGTATGTACAGCAACGTGATTCAGACGATTCGGACGGAAAGCCTGGTCCGCTCGGCGAAGGCGGGTCCGGAGTACGGGGTCGGCGTGTACCGCGACATCACGGAATGGGCCGCCGGCACGCCTGGGTGGATGCAGGGGCTGGGTGAATTGGTCACCGAGGGCGGAATTCTCGTGTTCGTCGTTCTCTTCGTGGCCCAGTGGTGGAGGGCCCGCACGCGCGACAACAGGGCAATGGCCCACGCTCTGCTCGCCCCGCTCGTTGTCGCCGTGGTCTACATCGTCAGCGAGATCGTCAAAGTCTGGCTTCATGAGGAGCGCCCCTGCCGGGACATCCCCGGCGTCAGACCGATCGCCTCGTGCCCGGAGCCGGGCGACTGGTCCTTTCCCAGCAACCACGCGGTCATCGCTGCGGCGTCGGCCATGACTCTGCTGCTCACCTGGCGCCTGGTCGGGCTGCTGGTCCTGCCCCTGGCGGTACTGATCGCGCTGTCCCGCGTCTACGTGGGCGTCCACTATCTGCACGATGTGGCGGCGGGTCTACTGCTCGGAGTACTGGTTGCCCCGCTGCTGCTGGGGATTCTGGCGGCGCCCGGCAGCTGGGCAGTGGGCCGTCTACGGAGACAGAGAGGGCTGGTGCCCGTCCTCGGGCGCTGAACGGTCTTCTGCCGGCGTTGAAGGGGGCAGCCCCCGATTCAGGCGACGCCGCCGATCAGCCCGGTCTCGTAGGCGACGATCGCGGCCTGGACACGGTTGCGTACGCCCAACGCGGAGAAGACCGATCCCACATAGCTCTTCACCGTGCCCTCCACGACGTGGAGCCGCTGCCCGATCTCCGCATTGGACAGCCCGCTGCCGAGCAGGACGAGCACCTGCCGTTCCCGTTCGGTCAGCGCGTCCACCCTCGCGCGCAGCGCGGTGCTGCGCGCGTCGGCCTGCGTTCCGGCGCCTCGTTTCAGTTCCGCGATGACGTGCTGCGCGACTTTCGCGGAGAGATGGGAAGCGCCGGCTGCGGCGGTGTGCACGCCCGCGAGCAACTCGCGTGGGTCCCCCGACTTGAGCATGAAGCCGCTGGCCCCACCGCTGAGCGCCCTGCTGACGTATTCGTCTTCGGAGAATGTCGTCAGGACGAGGACGGAAATTCCGGTGGAGGCTCGCTTGATTTCCTCAGTTGCCGCGAGTCCGTCCATGACCGGCATACGGATGTCCATGAGGACGACATCGGGGCGGTGTTCAAGGGCAAGAGCCACAGCTTCGCGGCCGTCGGAGGCCTCGGCCACGACTTCGATCTCGGGGTCCCCCGAGAGGATGGCGCGGATTCCGGCGCGGATCATCGCCTCGTCGTCGGCCAGAACGATACGGATGGTGGGGATGACTGTCTCCGCTTCCCGCTCGGTGGTGAATAGGGGCCAGCGGATGACCGTAACGGGGTTGGCGGCTGGATGTGGCCGTTGTTTCACGTGAAACGTCGGATCCGCACTGAATTGGAGTCGTGCGGAAGTGGTGTGGGCGTCCCTCCAGGAGCTGTGAGGAGGCGCGAAGCGGGGCCACGAAGCGTCGGTCTGCTCCGTGGCCCCGGTCGGGCTGCCCGGTTGTTCCGGAGGCTTGCGAACGCTCAAGCGGCGAGACGTGCCGCCAGGGCCTTGGCCTTCTCTGTGGCGTCGTTGAATGCCTGGGCGCGGGAGGCCTCGGCGAGCGGAATGAGTTCGGCCATCGCGGGATTCGAGTGTGCCAGCGTCAACTCCGGCACGATGAAGTCGACTTCGACGCCGAACATGCCGGTCAGTACCTTCTCCAGGTAATTCTGGACGAACTCGAAGCCCTCGCGAGGAGTGCCGGGTGCGTATGAACCGCCGCGACTGGCGACGACGGTGACAGGGGTGCCGGTGACCGGGCTGTCGGCGCCGACGTTGTGTCCGACGATGATCACCTGATCCAGCCACGCCTTCAGGGTGGACGGGATCGAGAAGTTGTACATCGGAGCGCCGATCAGCACGGCGTCCGCGCCGGCCAGCTCAGCGGCCAGCTTGCTGCGCAGTGCGTCGTCGGCGCCGGCGGAAACCGCCGTGGCATCCAGGTGGGGCAGGGGGTCGGCGGCGAGATCGCGGTACACGACCTGACCGTCGGGGTGCTGCTCGCGCCAGGCCTCGACGAATGCGGCGGTGATCGCGCGAGAGGCGGAGTCCTGGGGGAAGACAGCGGAGTCGAGGTGCAGAAGCGTGGCCATGGGGATCTCCACAGGGAGTCGGGGGCGGGGCTCGGTTCCGGTTCACGGGTACGCCGCGAGGGCATCGAACCGTGCCCGGCGTTTTCGTACGTACCTATTGATAGCATAGTCACTTACTTTTCATAAGTCCCTCACGGTGGCGCAGTACTCTGGGGCCATGGCAGATCACGACGCACAGGCCTGTCGGCGGGTGGATGTGGGCATCAGCCGCGTCTTCGAGCTGTTCGGCAAGCGGTGGACGGGCCCGATCGTCTCGGTGCTGATGCAGCAGCCGGTGCACTTCGCGGATCTGCGGCGGGCGATTCCGGGCATCAGCGAGCGCATGCTCTCGGACCGGCTCTCCGAGCTGGGGGCTGCGGGTCTCGTCGTGCGCGAGGTCGACGAAGGGCCCCCGCTGCGCGTTTCCTACCGCTTGACGGAGGCCGGTGCCGCGATGGGGCCGGCGCTCAAGGAGCTGGGGCAGTGGGCCGATACGTATCTGATCGATTCGGGCGGCTGCTGACCTGCCGCCGGGTGGGCCTGCGGTGCGCGTGATCGCCTGGCGGGCGGATCGGCGGGTACGCCTGATCCCTCACGGGGCGAGCCCGGCGGTGCGGGCGAACGTCTACCGCTTGGTGTCGTCGTCGCCTGACGTGTTGTAGCGCAGCAGGTACTCCGCGAATCGGGCCAGATCGTCCGCGGTCCACTCGGAAAGGCGCTCCCGGTAGGCCGCGCGGCGGCTGGCCTGGGTGGAGGCGAGCGCCTGCGTGCCCGTGGCGGTGGGGTGCAGTACCTGGATGCGGTGATCGTCCGGATCCGGATGACGCTCGACCAGGCCGAGCTTCTCCAGGGTGGCGACCTGTCGGCTGACCGTGGACTTGTCCAGCATGTAGTGCGCCGCCAGGTCGGTGGCGCGACAGCCGTGCCGGTGGTCGATGTGGGCGAGCAGTGTGTACGAGACCAGGGGCAGCTCCGGGTGGAGGCGTGCCGCGGCTGCGCGCGCACGGCGTGCGAAGGCCGTCAGTTCGCGCTGGATGACATCCAGCGACTCTTCGCGTTTCCGGGGGGCGCCTGCCACGGGGTCACCTTTCTCGAAATCTAGTTGTATGCTACAACGAGTTAGAGGTTGTAAAAGCCAACGAATTGGAGGCCGCTCGAATGTCTGCGGGTCCGAGTGCGCCGTCCGGCTCCACTGCCGGTGCGCTGCGTCATGTGCTCAGTCATCTCGTTACGCCGCTGCTGATGTGCGTCGGCATGGGGCTTGCTTACCTGGGTGCCTTTCACGCTCCGGAACCGCACGACCTGAGGGTGGACGTCGTCGGCTCGGGAGCGAGTGCCCACGTGCTCGCACAGACCTTGCAGGACAGGGGCGACGGTGCGTTGAGTGTGCGTACGGTAGCCGACCGCGACACAGCGGTGAACCACCTGCGGACACAGCAGATCTATGGTGCCTACCTGCCCGGGAGCAGCCCCGAACTGATTGTGGCCACCGCCTCGTCGGAAACCAGTGCGACAGTGGTGCAGAAGGTCTTTACCGGCGTCGCTGCCGAACAGGGGGCGCCCCTCAAGGTGACGAACGTCGAGCCGACCGCGGACGGCGATCCGACCGGCCAGGGGATCTTCTTCCTTCTGGTGGCCGTCAGTATCGGGTCGTACGCGTCGGTCGCGGTGATCGGCGGCGCGGGCGCGGTGCTGGCGCTGCGGATCAGGGCCGCGCTCGCCGTCGGCGCCTCGCTCGTGGTGAGCGCGATCGGTGCGGTGTTCGCAGGGCCGCTGTTCGGCCTCGTGGACCATGGACTCGGCGGGCTCTGGGCCATGGCGTGGCTCTACTCGGCGGGGATACTGCTGATCGGCGTCGGGTTGCACACCTTCCTCAAGCGGTGGACCACACTCGGCGTGATGGTGCTCTTCGTCATGCTCAACTTCACCAGTTCGGGCGGCATCTTCCGGCCGGAGCTCCAGCCGGGATTCTTCGGTTCGCTCCATGCCTTCTGGAACGGAGCGGGTTTCGTCGAAGGTGTCCGCAGTCACGTGTACTTCGGAGGCCACGCGCTGGGCGGCCACGTACTGGTGCTCGCGGTGTGGTTCGTGGTCGGACTGGCCGTCATGGGTGTGGCCGGCAGGGCCGAGTCGAAGGGACGTCGCGCGGCTGCCGAGCGGTCCCGCGCCGAAGCGCCTGCCGCGCCGGGGGCGGGGGCCGAGGAGGAGATGGACGAGGCGGTCGCGGTCTGATCCGTTCGCGGCGTCCTGGAGTTGTCCACAGGTCGGTTCCCGGAGTTGTCCACAGGGGCAGACGGCCGTCGCGGGACAGCTGTACCGTCGTCCGCAGTTGATGTTGGACGGAACAGGTCGACGAGTGCGGGGGAGGCGGCGGCACATGAGTGAAGTCGATGCGGCGGTGCCGGTACAGCGGGCGGCAGCGCTGGATGCGCGCATCCCGGTCGTGCCCGGGTTCGCGCAGCGTGTGGCCACAGGCGCGTCGGACAGGGGATCTCCGAAGGCGGCGGGCAAGGCGCTGCGCGCCACGGTTCCGCGGGCCTCGCACAACTCCTTGGTCCTGCCTGCCGGCCGGCCCGACGCAGTGCAGGCGGTCGAGGAGTCGAACCGCGGCAGGGTGCCCGGCCTCACGCCGATCCGGGTGGGGCGGATGGCCGCCACGCCGTTCGCCTTCATGCGCGGCTCGGCCGGGCTGATGGCCCACGACCTCATGGGTACGCCGGTCACCGGTGTGGGCGCACAGCTCTGCGGCGACGCGCATGCGGCCAACTTCGGTCTTTATGGTGATGCCCGCGGCAGCCTCGTCATCGACTTGAACGACTTCGACGAGACCGTCTTCGGTCCGTGGGAATGGGACCTCAAGCGGCTTGCCACCTCGCTGGTGCTCGCGGGCCGTGAAGCCGGAGCGGACGAGGACACCTGCCGTCAGGGCGCCTACGACACGGTGGGCGCCTACCGCCGCACGATGCGCCTGCTTGCGGCGCTGCCCGCACTCGACGCCTGGAACGCCATCGCGGACGAGGAGCTCGTCTCCCACACCGATGCCCGGGACCTGCTCGGGACACTGGAGCGGGTCTCGGCGAAGGCCCGCAACAACACGAGTGCCCGCTTCGCCGCACGGTCCACGGAGGACTCCGAGGACGGCGGGCGGCGCTTCGTCGACGCACCGCCCGTGCTGCGCCGGGTGCCGGACGCGGAGGCCGCGGCGGTCGCGGAGGGTCTGCGCGGTTACCTCGGCACGATTTCGGAGGACCGTGTTCCGCTGCTTGCCCGGTACGCGATCCACGATGTGGCGTTCCGGGTGGTGGGTACGGGAAGCGTGGGCACCCGGTCGTACGTGGTGCTGCTCCTCGATCACCGGGGCGAGCCGCTGGTCCTGCAGGTGAAGGAGGCCCGCCCCTCCGCCTTGGCGCCCTATCTCCCGCAGGCCGGCTTCGATGTGCCGGACGTGGTGCACGAAGGGCGCCGGGTGGTGCTCGGGCAGAAGCGGATGCAGGTCGTCAGCGACATATTGCTCGGCTGGGCAGAGGTCGACGGCAGGCCCTTCCAGGTACGGCAGTTCAGGAACCGCAAGGGGAGCGTGGACCCGGCCGCCCTCGCCGCGGACCAGGTCGACGACTACGGACGGATGACGGGCGCGCTGCTGGCCAGGGCCCACGCGCACAGTGTCGATCCCCGCCTGCTTGCGGGCTACTGCGGGAAGAATGCCGAGCTGGACGAGGCGGTAGCCGATTTCGCTGTGACGTACGCGGACAGGACCGAGGCGGACCACGCCGAGCTCGTACGGGCCGTCGGGGCCGGGCGGATAGCCGCAGAGCTCGGCGTATGAAGGGCTTGCGGGCGACCGCGGGTCCTCGGCGCGCGGGCCGTGGCCATACGCTGGACGGGTGACCGACGAAGCCGCCGGGGTGCCGACCACCCGGAACGACGAAGACCGGCAGAACCACGACCGGCAGGACGAGCCGAATGCCGCTCCCGACGCGTCGCAGGGTGGCCTGCAGGGTGATGCGTACGACGCACCGCGGGCCGATCTGCACGATGCCGGTGCGGCCGAGTCCGATGCGGCCGGGTCCGGCGCTGCTGACCCCGGTGCGGCCGGTGCGCCCCGGCCCGAGGAGAGGCTTGCGAAAGCCGTCCGGGTGGCCGAGCAGGCGCTGATCGAATTCGAGATCGCGGTGGAGACCTTCCGGGTGGAGGTGGAGAACTTCTCCCGTCTGCATCACCAGAAGCTCGGCCCGATGTACGCGCGACTGGACGAGCTCGACGCGCAGATCGCGGAGGCGCGGGCCGCGAAGTCCGGTGATCCGGAGGATCTGCGCAAGGCACAGGAGGCCCGGGCGATCGTCATGCCGATGCCGGGGGTCGACGAGCTGTTCCACGACTGGATGGACTCCGACGGTCTTTCACCCGAGGCCGCGGCCATGCTCACGGAGCAGCCCGTTCGGCCTCCGAAGAGGGTCAGGCCCAGCGAGGAGGCGCGCAGGCTCTATCGCGAGCTGGCCCGCAAGGCGCACCCGGACCTGGCACCGGACGAGACGGAGCGGGAACGCCGCGATGAGTTCATCGCCCGCGTCAACGCTGCCTACGGCCGTGGAGACGTGGACCTGCTGAAGGAGCTGGCCGGCGAATGGGCGGCGGGCCCGGTGGCACCGGAGCTCCGGCTCAGCGAGAGCGAGGAGCTCTACGCCCGGCTGGATTGGCTCAGCAGGCGCAAGGAACTGCTCACGGTTCTTGCCAGAGAGCTGGAGGACAGCGCGATCGGTTCGATGCTGCGGATGGCTCCGGACGACCCGGACCGGCTTCTCGACGACATCGGCGAGAAGCTGCTGGGCGAGGTGTCCCGGCGTGAGGCCGAGCTGGCGGGCCTGGTGGAGTAGCGTTTCCGGTGACTCAGGCGCGTATGTACGAGAGAAGGCATGACCCATGAATTTCGCCCCACTGCCCTCTGTGGACGTCGCGACAGTGCCGTCGGACGGCTTCGTGCTGGACGTCCGGGAGGACGACGAGTGGTCGGCCGGGCATGTCGAGGGTGCGCTGCACATTCCCATGAGTGACTTCGTTGGCCGGTTCGGTGAGCTGACCGAGGCGGCCGAGGACGGGCGGCGCGTGCATGTGATGTGCCGGGTGGGTGGCCGGTCCGCACAGGTCACCCAGTACTTGGTGCAGCAGGGGATCGACGCGGTGAACATCGACGGCGGAATGCTCGCCTGGAACGGTGCGGGGCGCCCGATGGTCACCGACAACGGCAGCGCGGCCTTCGTTCTCTGAGGTTCCCTTCTCCGGGTCCTTTTCTCTGACGTTCCTCAACGTCCTTCAGTTGTTGTGAACGAGGACCGAGCAGCCACCGGCCGCTCGGTCCTCGTTCACGTTCTGGCCCCGACGGCTCTCCACCCGCCGGCACGGCGCTTCGCGCTGCTGCGGTAAGGCGGACAGAGGGTTCAGCGGGCACACGGTTCAGCGGGCAGCGCCTCAGCGGTCGAAGTCGAGCTCAACATCCGGGGTGAGCGGGTGCGACTGGCAGGCCAGCACGAACCCCGCCCCGGTCTCCTCCGGCTCCAGCGCGAAATTGCGGTCCATCCGCACTTCGCCGGAGACCAGGAAGGCCCGGCACGTTCCGCACACTCCGCCCTTGCAGGCGTAAGGGGCGTCCGAGCGGCTCCGCAGGACCGTCTCCAGAAGGGATTCGCCGTCCTGCACGGGCCAGCTGCCCGAGCGGCCGTCGAGGGTCGCTGTGAGCGTGCTGTCCGCCGGTACGGCGGCCCGGGCAACGGACGGTGATGCCGTTCCCTCGTCGGCGACGTGGAAGATCTCCTGGTGGATTCGGGCCCGGTCGACGCCGAGCTCCCGCAGCGCACCTTCCGCTCCACGGACCAGACCGAACGGCCCGCACAGGAACCAGCCGTCCACGTCGGGCACCGACAGCATCGCGGGCAGCAGTCCGGTGAGCCGCTCGCGGTCCAGCCGGCCGGAGGGGAGCCCGGCCGCCTGCTCCTCCCGGGACAGCGCCGTCACCAGATGGAACCGGTCCGGATAGCGGTCCTTGAGCTCGGCCACCTCGTCCAGGAACATCGTGGAGGCAGCCGTACGGTCACTGCGGATCAGGCAGAAGCGGGCTGCGGGTTCCCTCGCCAGCAGCGTCGCCGCGATCGACAGCACCGGCGTGATGCCGCTGCCGCCGACGATCGCCGCGAAGTGGCCGGGGCGAGGGTCGAGCACGAAGCGGCCCATCGGCGCCATTGCTTCCACCTGGTCCCCGACGGCCAGTTCCTTGAGCGCGTACGTGGAGAAGGCACCGCCGTCGACCATGCGGATGCCCACCCGGAGCACCGGGTCGCCGGGCGCCTGGACGGCCGGTGCGCAGATCGAGTACGACCGGCGGATCTCCTCGCCGTCGGCGCTGTAGCGCACGTTGAGGTGCTGGCCGGGGCTGTGGCGGAAGGTCTCGCGCAGCTCGGGCGGCACGGCGAAGGTGACAGCCACCGCATCGTCCGTGATCCGTTCTATGGCGCTGACCCGGAGCGGATGGAACATCTACAACTCCTTGAAGTGGTCGAACGGTTCGCGGCAGTCGACGCAGCGGCGCAGCGCCTTGCACGCGGTGGAGGAGAAGCGGCTCAGCAGCTCCGTGTCGGTGGAACCGCAGTGAGGGCAGCGCACCGCGAGGGTCAGCGGCACCGGTCCGCCCCGCATGCCTCCGGGACGGGGCGGCGCAATGCCGAACTCGGCGAGCTTGCGTCGGCCCTCGTCGCTGATGTCGTCCGTCGACCAGGCCGGGGCGAGGACGGTCACCACTGAGACGTCGGCCACGCCGTGTTCGTGAAGCACCCGCTCGATGTCGGCGGACATGGCTTCGATCGCCGGGCAGCCGGTATACGTCGGAGTGAGCCGCACGGTGACGCTGTCGGGGCCGTGCACCTGCACACCGCGGAGCACACCGAGCTCGTCCAGGGTGATGACCGGCAGCTCGGGGTCGGGCACGGAGCCCGCGAGCCGGTGGAGCTCCGCTTCCAGGAGGGTCTCGGTCACCATGACGCCCCCGGGTGGCTGCGGTGCAGGTGCTGCATTTCGGCGAGCATCCGCCCGAACGGCTCGGTGTGTAGTCCTTGCCGGCCCGCCCCTGCCGTCCATGCTCCGGACCGCGGGCCGGATGGGAGCGTCAGCGTGGCCTGCTCGACGACGGAGGTGACGGCAGTCAGCCAGCTGTTCTGCAAGGCCTCCCAGTCGACGTCGACTCCCTCGACGGGCTGGAACAGCTCGCCGGTGTACCGCCAGAGCGTGTCCAGGCCGCGCTGCATGCGCTCGTGGCTCTCCGCAGTGCCGTCGCCGAGCCGCAGGACCCACTGCTCCGCGTGGTCGCGGTGGTAGGCGACCTCCTTCACGGCCTTCGCGGCGAGGTCTGCGAACTCGCCCCCGCCCGCGGCCAGCTGCTCGTAGAGCAGGTGCTGGTAGACGGAGAAGTAGAGCTGGCGGGCGATGGTGTGGGCGAAGTCGCCGTTCGGCTGCTCGACCAGCTGGAGGTTGCGGAAGGAGCGCTCCTCGCGGAGAAAGGCCAGCTCGTCCTCGTCGCCGACGAACGAGAGCAGCAATCTGGCCTGCCCCAACAGGTCCAGGGCGATGTTGGCCAGGGCCACTTCCTCCTCCAGAACGGGGGCATGCCCCGCCCACTCCCCCAGCCGGTGCGAGAGCACCAGCGCGTCGTCGCCGAGTGCGAGGGCCGCGGTCACAGGTGCTTCACCCCTTCGGGGATCTCGTAGAACGTGGGGTGGCGGTAGGGCTTGTCCCCGGCGGGTTCGAAGAACGAGTCCTTCTCGTCCGGCGAGGAAGCGGTGATCTCGGTCGAGGGAACAACCCAGATGGACACGCCTTCCGAGCGGCGTGTGTACAGATCGCGTGCGTTGCGCAGTGCCATCTCCGCGTCGGGCGCGTGCAGGCTGCCTGCGTGAGTGTGGGAGAGCCCGCGCCGTGAGCGCACGAACACCTCCCACAGCGGCCAGTCGGTCGAGCTGCTCATGCTGTTGCCTCCCCGGGCTCTGCGCTTGCTCCGGATGCCCCGGGCTTTGCTGCGTGCTTGTCTGCGTATGCCGCTGCCGCGTCCCGGACCCAGGCGCCCTCTTCGTGGGCTGTGCGTCGCTGGGCGAGCCGTTCTTCGTTGCAGGGGCCGTTGCCCTTGAGGACCTCCTGGAACTCCGTCCAGTCGATCGCTCCGTAGTCGTGCTGTCCGAGCTCCTCGTTCCACCGGATGTCGGGGTCCGGGAGGGTGAGACCCAACGCTTCTGCCTGCGGGACGCAGATGTCGACGAAGCGACGGCGCAGCTCGTCGTTGGAGTGGCGCTTGATCTTCCAGGCCATCGATTGTTCCGAGTGCGCCGATGCGTCATCGGGCGGGCCGAACATCATCAGCGACGGCCACCACCATCGGTTCACCGCGTCCTGAGCCATCTCGTGCTGCGCTGCAGTACCTCGGCTGAGGGCGAGGAGGAGCTCGTAACCCTGGCGCTGGTGGAAGGACTCCTCCTTGCAGATCCGGACCATCGCCCGCGCATAGGGGCCGTAGGAGCAGCGGCACAGCGGCACCTGGTTGGTGATTGCGGCGCCGTCGACCAGCCAGCCGATCGCACCGACGTCCGCCCAGGTCAGCGTCGGGTAGTTGAAGATCGACGAATAGCGCTGCCGGCCCGCGTGGAGCTTGTCGAGCAGCTCCTCGCGGCTGGTGCCGAGCGTCTCGGCAGCGCTGTACAGATACAGCCCGTGACCGGCCTCGTCCTGCACCTTCGCCATCAGGATCGCCTTGCGGCGCAGCGAGGGCGCGCGGGTGATCCAGTTGGCCTCGGGCTGCATACCGATGATTTCGGAGTGCGCGTGCTGGGCCATCTGGCGGACGAGTGAAGCCCTGTAGGCGTCCGGCATCCAGTCCCGCGGCTCGATCCGGTCGTCGGCTGCCACCGCGGCGTCGAATGCCGCGGCGCGCGCCGCGTCCGCCGTGCCTGCCGTCCCCTGCGTCGTCTGGTCCGCAGTCACTGCCGCCATCCCGCACTCCCTACCGACCGATCGTTCGGTTCACTGACTTCAATGGTGAGTCGGAGGCCCGTAGGGTGTCAACCCTGTGGATAACTGAGTGGTGATCGATGGTGATCGGGGCGGGATGGATTCGGACCACGGTGGGCACGCCGGAAGCGAGAAGAAGCTCGCCTGGCCGGAGGTGGTGAGTCATCGGGAAGCCGGTCCGGACGGGGAGCCGCACGCTGCAGCCCCGCACCCCGACAGCGGGGACGAAGACGCGGGTGCCGGATCGGCGGAGATACCCCGCACCGGGGCGGGCCGCCGGCCGGACAAGGCAACGGATGCCGCACCCGGTACAGCTCCCGCACCCGGCACCGCACCCGCCCTCGTACCCGGCGAGGATCCTGGACCGACCCCCGGCACCACCCCCGCAGTCGGCGCGGCACCTGGGCAGCCTCGCCGTCCGAGCGCCGGAATAGCCGCGCTCTCGCTTCCGTACCAAGTCACCGCAGCGCTGGCGCTGTCGGTCATCGGGCTGCTGGCCTTCGGACACCTGGCCATGGTGTTCCTGCACGTCGCACCGTCCAACACGCTGACGAAGCAGCACGGCGAATCGGTCGACGCCTGGGTCTACCCGGAGTTCGAGCAGAACTGGAAGCTGTTCGCCCCCAATCCGCTCCAGCAGAACGTCGCCGTGCACGTACGGGCCGAGATCGCCGGCGATGACGGCCGACGCACCACGCCTTGGATGAGCCTCTCCAGCGAGGACGGCGAGGCGATACGCGGAAACCCCCTCCCCAGCCACGTCGACCAGAACGAGCTCCGCCGCGCCTGGGACTTCTACGTGGGCTCCCACGACAACGAGAACCGCGCCAACGGTCTGCGCGGCGAGCTCTCCGAGCGCTACATCCGCCGGATCGTGATGCTGCGCCTCATCGACCACAACTACGCCGGGACGGTCGAACGCATCCAGGTGCGGTCCGCCGTGCGTTCTGTCGGGGTGCCGCCGTGGAGCGAGGAGAAGATCAGCACCAAGCCGAACTACCGGGTGCTCCCATGGTGGACAGTCACCTCCGACGATCTTCCCGAGTCGGCCGCGGCGGACCGGGCAGCACAGGCCGAGGAGGCGGAGAAGTGAGCGCACCCACCGCTCGGACCCGTAAGAACGTACGGAACGCCGACCGTCTCGCCCGTGGCATCCAGCGCGTCACCGCTTCGCCCGTCGGCGTGTACCAGAGTGCCGTCGTCCGGATCGGTGTCTCAGCCACATACCTGCTGTTCCTGCTGCGTGAGCTGCCGCACCGCCATGAGCTGTACGGCCCCGACGGCCCCTGGCGCTGGGACATGGCGCGTCAGCTCATCCACAGCAACGAAGCCTTCACCGTCCTCATGTGGTCCGACAGCACGCTCTGGTTCGAGATCGTGTACGCGCTCACGCTGCTGTCGGCCGCGCTCCTGATGATCGGGTGGCGCACCCGCGTCACGGCCGTCCTTTTCATGGTCGGGGTCCTCTCGCTGCAGAACCGCAGCATCTTCATGGGCGACGGCGGCGACAACGTCATCCACCTGTTGGCCATCTACCTGGTGCTCACGCGCTGTGCGCGTGTCTGGTCGCTGGATGCGCGCCGGGCGGGACGGGACGCCGCCCGTTCCGCGGGGGGCCGCGCTCCGGTCCGGGACGTGGCGGGGCCGCTCCTCTGGGCCGCGGTCGGTCCCGTCCTGCTCGTGGCCACGCTGATGGGTGGGCTGGGCGGCACGTGGTGGCTGAAGTCGCTCCTGTGGGTGCTGTGGCTGGGGAACGCCGTCTGGTGGCTGCTGAACCGCTACGCACCCGACCGTGAGCTGCGCACGCTGCTCGATGTCGTGGCCAACCTCGCCCACGGCGCCGCCCTCGTCGTGATCATGGCCGAGGTCTGCCTGATCTACGCGACCGCCGGCTGGTACAAGATCCAGGGCTCGCGCTGGCAGGACGGCACCGCGCTCTACTACCCGCTCAAGCTCGACTACTTCACGCCGTGGCCAGGGCTGTCCGGTCTTCTCGCGTCCAGCGCCCTGGCCGTCATGGTGCTGACGTACGCCACGGTCATCGTGCAGGTCGCCTTCCCCTTCACGCTGTTCAACCGCCGGGTCAAGAACGTCCTGCTGGTCGTCATGATCGGCGAGCACGCCGGCATCGCCGTCCTGCTGGGCCTGCCGTTCTTCTCGATGGCGATGATCGCCGCAGACGCTGTCTTCCTGCCGACCGTCTTCCTGGTGTGGCTGGGAGCCAGGGTGACGCGCGGCCGGCAGCGGCTGTTCTCCCGCCCGGCGGGCACGCCCGTGCTGCCCGGGCAGCGGCAGCCGGGCGGCCAGGAGCGGGAGGCACCGCAGCACGGCGGTGGCGGTGGCCATACGCTCGTCGGGTGAGCAGCGAGACCGGTAGTACACAAGAGCCCCCGGCGACCACGGCGCCCGATCCGTCCGCCGAGCCGATCCAGTACGACGACGGCTACGGCACGGAGATCGGCGTCGGCCCCCATCCGCTGCCCTGGCCCGAGGGGGAGCGCTACGACCCCGAGCTGCTCGCCCAGGGGGACAGGCGCAACGTGGGCGACTCCTACCGGTACTGGACGAGGGAGGCGATCGTCGCCGATCTCGATCTGCGACGGCACGACTTCCACGTCGCGGTGGAGAACTGGGGACACGACTTCAACATCGGTTCGGTGGTGCGCACCGCCAACGCTTTCCTCGCCAAGGAGATCCACATCGTGGGCCGGCGGCGCTGGAACCGGCGGGGGGCGATGGTCACCGACCGCTACCAGCATGTGCGGCACCACCCCGACACCGCGGACCTGACCGCCTGGGCCGCGGCCGAGGGGCTGCCGATCATCGGGATCGACAATCTTCCCGGGGCCGTACCGCTGGAGCGTACGGAGCTGCCGCGACGGTGCGTGCTGTTGTTCGGGCAGGAAGGGCCCGGGCTGACGGAGGACGCCCGCAAGCACGCGTCGATGGTGTGCTCGATCGCGCAGTTCGGCTCGACACGGTCGATCAACGCCGGTGCGGCGGCGGCCATCGCGATGCACGCGTGGGTGCAGCGGTACGCGGACATCCCGGACCCGCGGGTCCAGTAGCCGGTGGAGCGGGGCACACGCCGTGCTCGCCTCGCTCCACCGGACACGGGGGCACCGGACAGCCGGCACCGGCCGCCGGTGGATCCCTACGCCTGGCGGCGGACCTCCACCACCCGGAAACGGTTGGAGACGAAGGCTCCGTCGCACAGCGCCGCGTTGGCCGCCGGGTTGCCGCCCGAACCGTGGAAGTCGGAGAACGCCGCGGTCTGGTTGACGTACACCCCGCCTGTCAGATTCAGCGAGAGCTGGGCGGATTCGTCGAGGCAGACGTCCTCCACCGCGCGCTCCACGTCCGGGGACGTGGTGTACGCGCCGACCGTCATCGCGCCCTTCTCCCGAATGGTGCGGCGCAGGAGCTCCAGCGCGTCGGTGGTCGAGTCGACCGCGACAGCGAACGACACGGGGCCGAAGCACTCCGAGAGGTAGGCCGCCCCCTCATCCGGCTTGGTGCCGTCGAGCTTGACGATGACCGGTGTCCGGACCACCGCGTCGGGGAAGTCGGGATTGGCCACGGTGCGCGAGGCGAGGGCGACGTCACCCAGTGACGCTGCCGCCTCCAGGCGGGCCTTGACGTCGGGATTCACCAGGGCGCCGAGCAGCCCGTTGGCCCGGGCGTCGTCACCGAGGAGCCCGTTGACGGCTTCCGCGATGTCCGCGACAACGTCCTCGTACGACTTGGCGCCCGCGTCGGTCGTGATGCCGTCCCGTGGGATGAGCAGGTTCTGCGGGGTGGTGCACATCTGGCCGCTGTAGAGCGAGAGCGAGAAGGCCAGGTTGGCGAGCATGCCCCGGTAGTTGTCGGTGGAGTCGAGGACGATCGTGTTGACGCCCGCCTTCTCCGTGTAGACCTGGGCCTGCCTGGCGTTGGCCTCCAGCCAGTCGCCGAAGGCGGAGGATCCCGTGTAGTCGATGATCTTGATCTCGGGGCGTACCGCGAGGGTCTTGGCGATCCCCTCGCCCGGCCGCTCGGCCGCCAGCGCGATCAGGTTCGGGTCGAAGCCGGCCTCGGACAGCACCTCGCGTGCCAGCTGGACGGTCAGCGCGAGCGGCAGGACCGCCCTGGGGTGCGGCTTGACCAGGACCGGGTTACCGGTTGCCAGTGAGGCGAAGAGGCCCGGGTAGCCGTTCCACGTGGGGAACGTGTTGCAGCCGATCAGGAGCGAGATGCCGCGGCCGGCCGCTGTGTACGACTTGTGCAGCTGGAGCGGGTCGCGCTTGCCCTGGGGCTTGGACCAGTCGGCGGTCAGGGGCGTGCGGACCTGCTCCGCGTACGCGTAGGCCACCGCTTCCAGGCCGCGGTCCTGGGCGTGCGGGCCGCCCGCCTGGAACGCCATCATGAAAGCCTGCCCGCTCGTGTGCATCACGGCGTGGGCGAGCTCGTGGGTGCGGGCGCTGATCCGGGCGAGGATCTCCAGGCAGACCAGGGCCCTGGTCTCCGGTCCGGCCGCCCGCCAGGCGCCCGACCCGGCGGTCATCGCCGGGAGCAGGACGTCCGGATCGGCGTGCGGATACTCGACGCCGAGCTCCGGCCCGTAGGGCGAGACCTCCCCGCCGGTCCAGCCGTCGGTCCCGGGCTGGCCGAGATCGAGTGTGGTGTTCAGCACCGCGTCGAACGCGGCCTTGCCCTCGGCCGCGCCCAGGCTGCCGGGGAGGCCGCCCTCGCCGTAGGCCTTCGGGTGCTCGGGGTGCGGGGACCAGTAGGCGCGCGTACGGATCGCGTCGAGGGCCTGGTCGAGCGTCGGGCGATGGGTCTCGGACAGCTTCTCGGTGGAAAGCTCGGCGGCCATGACGGACCAACTCCTCGTCGAGCTGGGCAGGGATGTGCGGACGGAGTTAGAGTAACCGAACGATCGGTCGGGACAAGGGGCCCCAAGAAACCTGTGGACAACTCATGGGGGAGGATCGCGGTCATGACCACGGCCAAGCGGGACACGTACACCCCGGAGACCCTCCTCACCGTTGCCGTCCGTGTCTTCAACGAGCGCGGTTACGACGGCACGTCCATGGAGCACCTCTCCAAGGCGGCGGGCATCTCCAAATCGTCGATCTACCACCACGTGGCCGGCAAGGAAGAGCTGCTGCGGCGCGCGGTGAGCCGGGCGCTCGACGGGCTGTTCGGGATTCTCGACGAGCCGGGCGCGACGCGGGGGCGGGCGATCGAGCGGGTCGAGTACGTGACGCGCCGCACCGTCGAGGTCCTGATGGACGAATTGCCGTACGTCACGCTGCTGCTGCGCGTGCGCGGCAACACCGCGACCGAGCGCCTGGCCCTGGAGCGGCGGCGCGAGTTCGACCAGCGGGTGTCGGAACTGCTCAAGGCCGCCGTGGCGGACGGCGACCTGCGCGCCGACGTGGACATACGCATGGCCACACGGCTGCTCTTCGGGATGGTGAACTCCCTGGTCGAGTGGTACCGCCCGCAGCCGGGTGGATCGGCCGAGCGGGAGCAGCTGGCCGACACCGTCGTCCAGCTGGCCTTCGAGGGGATGCGGGCCAGCCGCTGATCCGGCCCGGTCCGGAAGCGAAGCCCTAGGCGAGCTCTGCCGTGCGGTCCGGGCGGGGGCCCAGGTCGGTCTCCTCGAACACCAGCAGGGTGCGGGTGGAGAGCACCTCGGGTATGGCCTGGATCCTGGTCAGGACCAGTTCGCGCAGTGCCCGGTTGTCCGGGGTGTGGACCAGGAGCAGGACATCGAAGTCGCCGCTGACCAGGGCGATGTGAGTGGCTCCCGGCAGGGCCTGGAGCTGTTCGCGCACGGTGCGCCAGGAGTTCTGGACGATCTTGAGTGTGATGTACGCGGAGGCGCCCTGCCCCGCCCGCTCGTGATTCACCCGTGCGCTGAAGCCGCGGATGACTCCGTCCTCGACGAGGCGGTTGATCCGTGCGTAGGCGTTGGCCCGCGATACGTGGACGCGTTCGGCGACAGCCCGCACGGAGGCGCGGCCGTCCGTCTGCAGGATGCGGAGGATGTCGCGGTCGATGGAGTCCAGTGGCCGCGCGGGCGGAACCTGGCCGGGGCCCTCGCCCCTGTCGGCCATTTGTTCAGCTGCCATCTGCCCGTGCCTCCCTGTTGTGGACGACCTGTCTCTATCCCAGGCTGTGGAGAACCGTTTGTCCACAGGCTGACGGTGCCTGTAGCCAAAATGCGCCCACGACCGAACAATCGGTAGGTGAGGCACACCACACCCGTGCCTCGCCTATTCCTTGACATTCCTGAAGATTTCGAACACCCCTCGATGTATCTCGATGCCAGGAGGTGCTTGTCATGACGGTCCAAGAGCTGCCCGGCGCAGCCGCCTACAGGCCCACGCCGCCCCCGGCCTGGAAGCCGCTCACCGACCCCGCGCCGCTGCTCCCGGACCCTGAGCCGTACCGCGTGCTCGGTACGGACGCCGCCGCCGACGTCGACCCCGAGCTGCTGCTGCGGCTCTACGGGGAGCTGGTGCGAGGCCGCCGGTACAACACGCAGGCCACCGCTCTGACCAAGCAGGGCAGGCTCGCGGTGTATCCGTCGAGCACCGGTCAGGAAGCGTGCGAGATCGCGGCGGCGCTCGTGCTGGAGAAGCGCGACTGGCTGTTTCCCAGCTACCGGGACACTCTCGCCGCCGTGGCGCGCGGTCTCGACCCGGTGGAGGCGCTGACGCTGCTGCGGGGAGACCGTCACACCGGTTACGACCCGCGTGAACACCGCATCGCCCCGCTGTGCACCCCGCTGGCCACCCAGTTGCCGCATGCCGTGGGTCTGGCCCACGCGGCGCGGCTCAAGGGCGACGACGTGGTGGCACTCGCCATGGTCGGTGACGGCGGGACGAGCGAGGGCGATTTCCACGAGGCGCTCAATTTCGCGGCCGTCTGGCGCGCCCCGGTCGTCTTCCTCGTCCAGAACAACGGCTTCGCCATCTCCGTGCCGCTGGCCAAGCAGACGGCGGCGCCGTCCCTGGCCCACAAGGCTGTGGGGTACGGCATGCCGGGCCGCCTGGTCGACGGAAACGACGCGGCAGCCGTGCACCAGGTGCTCGGCGAGGCGGTGGCGCGGGCCAGGCGTGGTGGGGGGCCGACGCTGGTCGAGGCCGTCACGTACCGCATGGAAGCCCATACGAACGCCGACGACGCCACCCGGTACCGCGTCGACAGCGAGGTGGAGGCGTGGCGTGCGCACGATCCGATCCTGCTGCTGGAGCGGGAACTGACCGGGCGCGGCCTGCTGGACGAGGACGGTATCGAGACGGTGCGGGAGGCGGCGGAACGCATGGCGGCGGGGTTGCGCGAGCAGATGAACGCTGATCCGGTGCTCGATCCGATGGACCTGTTCTCCCATGTCTACGAGGAACAGACCGAGCAGTTGCGTGAGCAGGCGGCCCGGTTGAGGGTCGAGCTGGACGCCGAGCACGGCGAGAGCGGCGCGGAGGAAGGTCGATGACGACGGTGGCGGCGATGGCCGGCGAGCGGGCGGGCACGGCCAAGCCGGCCACCATGGCGCAGGCGCTCGGTCGTGCACTGCGCGACTCGATGGCCGAGGACCCGACCGTGCACGTACTCGGTGAGGACGTCGGCACACTCGGCGGCGTCTTCCGCGTCACGGACGGTCTGGCGAAGGAGTTCGGCGACGACCGCTGTACGGATACGCCGCTGGCCGAGGCGGGAATCCTCGGCGCGGCGGTCGGTATGGCGATGTACGGGCTGCGGCCCGTCGTCGAGATGCAGTTCGACGCGTTCGCCTATCCGGCGTTCGAGCAGCTGATCAGCCATGTCGCGAAGATGAGGAACCGGACCCGGGGCGCCATGCCGCTGCCGATCACGGTCCGGGTGCCGTACGGCGGCGGGATCGGCGGGGTCGAGCACCACAGCGACTCCTCCGAGGCGTATTACATGGCGACGCCCGGTCTGCACGTCGTCATGCCGGCCACGGTCGAGGACGCGTACGGGCTGCTGAGGGAATCGATCGCCTCGGACGACCCGGTGGTCTTCCTGGAGCCGAAGCGGCTCTACTGGTCGAAGGCCGCGTGGTCGCCGGATGCGCCTGCCGTGGTCGAGCCGATCGGGCGGGCCGTTGTCCGCCGCTCGGGGCGCAGCGCGACCTTGATCACGTACGGGCCGTCGCTGCCGGTGTGCATGGAGGCGGCGGAGGCAGCCACGGCCGAGGGCTGGGATCTCGAGGTCGTGGACCTGCGTTCGCTCGTGCCGTTCGACGACGAGACGGTCGCGGCTTCGGTGCGGCGTACGGGCCGTGCGGTGGTCGTCCACGAGTCCTCCGGTTTCGGCGGTCCGGGTGGAGAGATCGCCGCCCGGGTCACCGAGCGGTGCTTCCACCACCTGGAAGCGCCGGTGCTGCGGGTGGCCGGGTTCGACATCCCGTATCCGCCCCCGATGCAGGAGCGCCACCATCTGCCGGGCGTGGACCGGGTGCTCGACGCGGTGGCCCGTCTTCAGTGGGAGGCGGACAACTGATGCCGCAGGTGCTCGAATTCAAGCTGCCCGACCTCGGCGAGGGGCTGACCGAGGCGGAGATCGTGCGCTGGCTGGTGGAGGTCGGCGACGTCGTCGCCATCGACCAGCCGGTCGTCGAGGTCGAGACGGCCAAGGCGATGGTGGAGGTGCCGTGCCCCTACGGGGGTGTGGTGACGGCGAGGTTCGGCGAGGAGGGTGCCGAACTTCCGGTCGGCGCACCGCTGCTGACGGTGGCCGTCGGGTCGCAGGAGCTGTTGACGGGCCAGGGGCCGGCTTCCGGTTCCCCGTCCGGATCCCGTGCCGCGACGGAGACGGGGCAGACGTCCGGTAGCGACTCAACGTCCGGCAACGTGCTCGTGGGTTACGGCACGGGCGCACCCGCTGCGCGCCGTCGCCGGGTTCTGCCCGAGTCGTTCACGGGGACGGCCACGGCTCCGGGCACGCCCAAGGCTCCGCTTGCAGCCACGGCTCCGCTTGCGGCCACGGCTCCGGTTCTGCCTCCGGTTCCTTTCGCGGAGGAGGCGCCGGGCCCGGTGGCGGTCATCTCTCCTCTTGTTCGGAAGCTCGCGCGGCAGCACGGTCTCGATCTCCGGCTGGTGGCGGGTTCCGGGCGCGACGGACTGATTCTGCGTACCGATGTCGAATCCGCGATCAGGGTTGCGGAGGAGGAGCAGGTTGCCTCGGCGGCTCCGGCGTCTCGTCCGGTGGCGGCTTCGGCGTCCCGTTCGACGGGTGAGCGGATTGCGTTGCGCGGGGTGCGTGGCGCTGTCGCCGACAAGCTGGCGCGCAGCAGGCGCGAGATTCCCGATGCAACGTGCTGGGTCGACGCCGATGCCACCGAGTTGATGGCGGCGAGGGCCGCGATGAACAAGGCCGGTGGCTCCACCGCGCCCAAGGTGTCGGTGCTCGCTCTGCTGGCGCGCATCTGCACAGCGGCTCTGGCCCGGTTCCCCGAGCTCAACTCGACTGTGGACACCGAGGCCCGGGAGATCGTCCGGCTGTCCGAGGTCCATCTGGGTTTCGCGGCCCAGACCGAGCGGGGGCTCGTCGTTCCGGTCGTCCGGGACGCGCACTCCCGAAATGTGGAGTCGGTCGGCGCGGAGATCGCCCGGCTGACCGAGGTGGCCCGGACGGGGAAGCTGACCCCGGCGGATCTGACCGGCGGGACATTCACGCTGAACAACTACGGGGTGTTCGGCGTGGACGGGTCGACACCGATCATCAACCACCCCGAAGCGGCCATGCTCGGGGTTGGCCGGATCATGCCCAAGCCGTGGGTGCACCAGGGTGAGCTGGCGGTCCGCCAGGTCGTCCAGCTTTCGCTCACGTTCGACCACCGGGTCTGCGACGGCGGGACGGCGGGCGGATTCCTGCGGTACGTGGCCGACTGCGTGGAGCAGCCCACGGTTCTGCTGCGCACGCTTTAGCCGGATGCGGGCTCCCCCGCGGGATCGGTGGCGCGGGGTGGCACGCATACTCGGAGCATGACCGTGTATGACGCCATCGTTCTTGCCGGAGGGGCCGCGAAACGGCTCGGGGGAGCCGACAAGCCAGGGGTCCGGGTGGGCGGCCGCGCGCTGCTCGACCGGGTGCTCGGCGTCTGCGCCGACGCCGGGGCCACCGTAGTGGTGGGCGGGCGAAGGCCTACCGCGCGTCCGGTCACCTGGACACGCGAAGTGCCACCGGGTGGCGGGCCGTTGGCCGCGCTCGGGGCAGGGATGCGGCACACGTCCGCGGAGAGCGTTCTGGTGCTCTCCGCGGATCTGCCGTTCCTGGGGGAGACGACCGTCAATTCGTTGCTGGCCGCTGCCGCGACGGGAGTTCACGAAGGCGCCCTGTGCACCGACCCGGACGGGCGGGACCAGCCGCTGGTCGCGGTCTACCGAGCCGAGCCGCTGCGCCGTGAGCTCGCACTTCTCGCCACCGAGTACGGCAGCCTCGCCGGGCTGCCCCTGCGGCTTCTGACCGGCGAACTGGACCTGGTCCGGGTCGAGGCCGGTCCCCTGGCCTCGTTCGACTGCGACACCTGGGAAGACATTGCTGCCGCCAGGGCGCGCATCAGGGAGCATGGGACCGTGCTGGATGAATGGATCAACGCAGTCAAGGACGAACTGGGCATCGAACTCGACGTCGACACCGGCGTTCTGCTCGACCTCGCCCGTGATGCCGCCCATGGCGTCGCCAGACCTGCCGCACCTCTGACCACCTTCCTGGTGGGGTACGCGGCGGCGAAGGCGAGCAGCGGCGCGAGCCCGGAAGCCGCGGCCGAAGCGGTGGCGGAGGCCGCCAGGAAGGCCACCGCGCTCGCCCTCCGGTGGGAGGAAGAGGCGGGGAGCGGCAACGGGGCCGGCACACCATGACGGCACTCGGAGGCGACGACGGAGGCCCTTTGCCGTCCGGACGTACGGGCAGCGGATCCGGGACCCCGGCTCCGAACGCGGGCCGGGCTTCGTCGATGTCGGTGGAGGAGGCGCGGGCCGCTGAAGAAGAGCGCGCCGTGGAGCAGGCCCTGGCACTCGTCGGGCGTCGGCCACGGGCTGCGCACCCGGCACCGGATCCCGTCCACTCGGCCGGCCCGTCCTCCTCGCCGGAGCCGTCCTCTGCGCCGGACTCGGCGAAGGCGGAGCCCTCCGCCTCCCAGCCCTCCGCCTCTCAGTCCTTTACAGCCCAGTCCCCCAGGCGCCAGCCCTCCGGACCTCAGTCGCCCGGCGACACACCCCCGGACTCCCCGGGCTCCCCGAGTCGCTCCGGGGCCCCGTCCCCCGCGCGTGTCTCGCCCTCCGCCCAAGCCCGCCGCACTCGCGCCCACAGCACCCCTTGGGCGGAAGCGCGCGCTCTGGCTGAGCGCCTCGGCCGTGTCGCACCCCTTGCCGCCCATCGGCTTCCCCTGGACCGGGCGCTCGGCCACGTCCTGGCCGAGGCGGTCGTGGCGCTCACCGATCTGCCGTCCTTCGACACGTCCGCAATGGATGGCTGGGCCGTCGCCGGACCCGGCCCGTGGACCGTACGTGCGGGTGAAGGGCTGCTCGCCGGACGCAGCGCGCCGGCGCCGCTTCCCGACGGTGAAGCGGTACGGATCGCCACCGGGGCCCGCATTCCGGTGGACGCCACCGCGGTCATCCGTAGCGAACACGCCCGCAGCGACGAGGCCAAAGGGCTGCTCCACGCGACGCGCCAGGTCGTCCCCGGGCAGGACATCAGGCCCCGTGGTCAGGAGTGCCGCTCCGGCGATCAGCTCCTGCCCGTCGGCACCCTGGTCACCCCTCCTGTCCTGGGCCTGGCAGCCGCTGCGGGTTACGACGCCCTCGTTGCCGTGCCCCGGCCCCGGGTGGACGTGTTCGTTCTCGGCGACGAGCTCCTCACCGCCGGACTTCCGCACGACGGGCTGATCCGGGACGCACTCGGCCCCATGCTCGCGCCCTGGCTCCGGGCCCTGGGAGCCGATGTGACTGCCCCTCAACGCCTGGGCGATGACGCGAAGGCGCTCCGACACGCCCTCACCACCTCGGATGCCGATCTGATCCTCACCACCGGTGGCACCGCCGCCGGGCCGGTCGACCACGTCCACCCGGTTCTGGCCGAGACGGGGGCCGAGCTGCTGGTCGACGGGGTGGCCGTGCGCCCGGGGCACCCCATGCTCCTTGCCCGGCAGGCCGACGGCGGCCCCTATGTGGTCGGGCTGCCCGGCAATCCGCTCGCCGCCGTTTCCGGACTGCTCACCCTGGCCGAGCCTTTGCTCAGGGGAATCGCCGGACGAGCCGCCCAGGATCCGTACCGGGCGATCGTGCGGGACGAAGTGCACGGGCATCCGCACGACACCCGGCTCGTCCCCGTGGTCCATCGTGCGGACAGTGCGGGCGGTACGGACCACGTCGTTCCCCTGCATTACAACGGACCTGCGATGTTGCGTGGGATCGCCGCTGCTGACGGACTGGCCGTTGTGCCGCCCGGCGGGGTACGGTCCGGCACCGAGGTGGAGATCCTCGATCTACCGTGGGCCTCGGCGACGCCGTGGACGGAAGGGTGTTTCACGTGAAACTTCCGGGCCAGGACGCGATGGCCAGGCGCGCCGACGAGAACATCGTCCCCACTCGGGTGCTCCTGCCCCGACGGGTCGTCGACAGGCCGTTGCGTCAGGTCGCCAAGCGGCTGGCGATGGCGCTGACGGTGCTGGCCACCACGGTCTTCATCGTCTGGATCGACCGCGACGGGTACCACGACAACGCCGACGGGAAGGTCGATCTCCTCGACGCCGTCTACTACGCGACGGTGACGCTGTCGACGACCGGATACGGCGACATCGTCCCCTACAGTCAGACGGCCCGGCTGGTCAATGTGCTGCTGGTGACGCCGTTGCGCGTGCTCTTCCTGATCATCCTGGTCGGCACCACCCTCGAGGTCCTGACGGAACGGACCCGGGAGGACTTCCGGCTGAACCGTTGGAGAACCAACTTGCGTGAACACACAGTTGTCGTCGGCTTCGGCACCAAGGGCCGCTCGGCAATTCAGACGCTCTGCGCCACGGGTCTCAAGAAGGACCAGATCGTCATCGTCGATCCGGCCGGCAAGGTGATCGAAGCAGCCAATGCCGAAGGCTTCGTCGGAGTGCTGGGCGATGCGACACGCAGCGATGTACTGCTGCGGGCAGAGGTCCAGAAAGCGCGGCAGATCATCATCGCCACCCAGCGCGACGACACCGCTGTACTGGTCGCGTTGACCGCGCGTCAGCTCAACCGGGGCGCGAAGATCGTTGCCGCCGTGCGCGAGGAGGAGAACGCGCCTCTGCTGCGTCAGTCCGGCGCCGACGCTGTGATCACCAGCGCGAGCGCGGCGGGCCGTCTGCTGGGTCTCTCCGTACTCAGCCCCAGTGCGGGCACGGTGATGGAGGACCTCATTCAGCAGGGAAGTGGTCTGGATCTCGTCGAACGGCCGGTGATAAAGGCCGAGGTGGGCAAGAGCGTCCGGGAGACCGACGACCTCGTGGTGAGTGTGCTGCGTGGCCACAGACTGCTCGGTTACGACGATCCGGCGGCCAGCCCTCTGCAGTTGACGGACCGGGTGATCACGATCGTGCGCGCCAGCCCGCTTCACATCCCGCCCATGAACCATCCGCCGCAGTCCAACCAGCGTCCCTAGGACCTCCACCGGGACCGTGCCGTGTTCGTGTGCCGCGTTCGCCGGGCCGAGCGGAGTAGCCTCGCGGCCATGCATGCGATCACGATCCCCGAACCCGGTGGCCCCGAGGCGCTCGTATGGGCCGAGGTCCCCGATCCCGTACCAGGCGAGGGCGAGGTCCTCGTCGAGGTGGTGGCCAGCGCCGTCAACCGGGCCGATGTCCTGCAACGGCAGGGTTTCTACAACCCTCCGGCCGGTGCCTCCCCCTACCCCGGTCTGGAGTGCGCAGGCCGTGTCGCCGCCCTGGGGCCGGGCGTGACCGGCTGGTCGGTGGGCGACGAGGTGTGCGGGCTGCTGGCGGGCGGTGGCTACGCGGAGAAGGTTGCCGTGCCGACCGGGCAGTTGTTGCCCGTGCCCGAGGGTGTGGACCTGGCGACGGCTGCCGCGCTGCCCGAGGTGACCGCCACGGTCTGGTCGAACGTCTTCATGGTCGCCCATCTGCGCCCCGGCGAGACGCTGCTGGTCCACGGCGGGTCCAGTGGGATCGGCACGATGGCGATCCAGCTCGCGAAGGCCGTCGGCGCGCGCGTCGCGGTGACCGCGGGCGGGGCGGAGAAGCTGGCGCGTTGTCAGGAGCTCGGCGCCGACATCCTCATCGACTACCGCGAGCAGGATTTCGTCGAGGAACTGCGCAAGGCGACGGACGGCACGGGTGCCGACGTCATTCTCGACATCGTCGGGGCGAAGTACCTGGACCGGAACGTGCGTGCCCTGGCCGTCAACGGCAGGCTGGCGATCATCGGGCTCCAGGGGGGCGTCAAGGGCGAGCTGAACCTCGGCGCCCTGCTGAGCAAGCGTGCTGCCGTCACGGCCACCTCCCTGCGCGGTCGTCCACTCGCGGAGAAGGCCGCGATCGTCGCAGCCGTACGGGAACATGTCTGGCCGTTGATCGGTGAGGGGGTCGTCCGGCCGGTCGTGGACCGCACGGTGCCGATGTCGGACGCTGCGGAGGCCCACCGGGTGCTGGAGTCGAGCGCGCACATCGGCAAGGTCCTCCTGCTCGCACCCGGCGCCTGACACCGTACGGCCTTACGGAACGCCGAACACGAGCACCAGGCACCGCCTACGCGCGGGGGCCCGGCACACACAGCGTGTGCCGGGCCCCTGCGCGTACCGCGTTCGGCGGCCAGAGGTCGGATGACGAAGGCGAGGCCTACAGATACGGGCCGGATCGGGCCGGCCCGTGCGGGTCCGTGCCGCCTTCCTCGTCCTCGTGGCCCACGCCAGGAGGAAGGGCGCGACGCATCTGTTCCAGCTGCGCACGGGCCGCCATCTGCTGGGCGAACAGAGCCGTCTGGATGCCGTGGAACAGGCCCTCCAGCCAGCCCACCAACTGGGCCTGCGCAATCCTCAGTTCGGCCTCGGACGGGACCGACTCCTCGGTGAACGGCAGCGAGAGCCTCTCCAGCTCCTCCACCAGCTCCGGCGCCAGCCCGTCCTCGAGCTCCTTCACCGAGCTCGCGTGGATCTCCTTGAGCCGGACCCGGCTCGCCTCGTCGAGAGGAGCCGCCCTGACCTCCTCAAGGAGCTGTTTGATCATGCTGCCGATGCGCATGACCTTCGCGGGCTGTTCGACCATCTCCGTCACCGGGACCTCGCGCGACTCGTCGTCACTGCCACCGCCGCCGATAGCCATTCCGTCCTGTCCCACCACAAGGACTTGCGGGTGCTCCTGCGACCGGTCATTCCTCGGCATCTCCATGCCGCCATTGTCTCGTATACCTGCTGCACATCACGGTGGTGCCCCCGGAAAGGGATGATCCACCCTTTCCAGGGGCACCGGAACAGCCGGTCAGCGGTCGTTCACCCCGCGCGGCGGGCCAGTTTCAGCCGCGACCCGGCGAACGCGGCGGCGAGCAGCCCGGCCAGGACGGGCACGACCAGGGTCAGCAGGCCGATGGTCTCCCACGGCACCACGATCGGCGTGTACGCGGAATCCATGGGCTCCTTGCGCATGGCCGCCATCGCCTCGCGCAGGTCGATCAGCCGCAGCGACACCGCGGGCACGATGCCGGCCACCGTGCCGAGCAGCACCCCCGTGAGGGCGACCACCAGGCACTGGAAGCCGGAGAGTGAACGCCGCACGCCCGGGGGTGCGCCCACCGCGCTGAGCGTGGTGAGGTCGGCCTCCGCGTCGGCCTTGGCCAGGCCGGTCGTGATGGCGGCGGCGCCCAGGGTGACCACGCCCGCGAACAGGGCGAGGATCAGCAGGATCACATCCTCGTCCCGGGATTGCGCTCCGGCCCCGCCTTCCGTCTGGAGGTAGGCGGAGCCGCCCCCGGTCTGCGCGAACGCTGCCTGCACCGCCTGCTGCTCGGCGTCCGTCGGAGTGTGGGTGACGGTGTAGATGCTGCCGTAGTCCTGGGTGTGCAGTCCCAGCCGGTCCGCCGTCTCCTGCGGCAGGATCATGCGGATTCCGGGAGTGGCGGCGTACTTTCCGGGCGCGACGTACACCTTGATCCGGTCCGTCGTTGTCCTGGCCTTGCCCGGGTGCAGCTTCCGGTTCTCGGTGTCGCGCTCGTTGTACGTGTGGACGGCCTTCAGGCTGATCCGGCCGTTCTCCGCGTACGCCGGGTTGAGCAGCACGGGTGTGCCGTCCGCCAGTGCCCTGGCCGCCTCGGGGTCGTCGAGCTTCACGTACGAGGTCAGTACGGAAGCGTCTCCCACGACGATCTTGGCGATGCCCGAATCGAACGAGTACGCCTGGATGTACTCGTCGACGCAGGCGGGGGAGCCCATCAGCTTCTTGTGGGCGTCGGCCGAGAGCCCTTCGGCGAGTTTCCTGGCTCCCGCTCCCTGAAGCGGGCAGCTGTGGCCCTTGCCGGTCGGCTTGACCAGCTCGAGTGAGCCGCAGCCGTTCTCCTCCTCGTAGTAGACGGAGCAGTCGGAGCCGGCCCAGACACGTCCGAAGTCGGCACGGCCGCCGCTGACGGCCAGGTTCCGCTCGACGGCTGCGCGGGCCAGGGGAAGCTGCTCACCCTCCGTCGGCGGTGAGCCCACGAGCGCCGCTGTGCCGGGCGTGAGCATGGGTATGTGGTCGTACTCGTGCTCAGCCATCACGCTGGCCGTGTACGTGGCGATGGCCACGGTGCCCGCGACGGCGGCCATCACGGCGGCGACCGCGGGTGCGGTGCGGCCCCGGTTGCGGGCCGCGTCGCGCAGTGCCATCCGCGGGGAGAGCGGGAGCCGCGAGCCGAGCCGGCCCAGGAAGCCGACGATCACGGGGATGCAGGCGAGCACGCCGAGTTCGGCGACGACCGAGCCGCCGGCGACCAGGTTCGTGTTGCCTGATGTGCCGCCGATGACGGCGACCGCGATGCCGCCGGCCATCGCCACACAGCCCACCGCAGGCAGGACGCGTGAGCTCCGACGTGTTCCGCGGCGGCCGGTGAGCGATTCCAGCACGGACTGGCGGCCTGCCACGATCGCGGGGGCCAGCGCGGCCAGAATTCCGGTGACCAGGCCGATCACGGCGATCGCCAGGAGTTCCCATGGGCGGATCTCGAGCGAGCCGAAACGATTCCCGGACCAGCCTTCGATCATCGGACGGAACAGGACGGTCAGCCCGAGACCGGCGGCGACGCCGGCCACGGCGCCGAATCCGCCGAGCACCGCACCGCCGGCCAGTACCACCGCCCGTACCTGGCTCCGGTCACCTCCGCAGGTACCGACGAGGCCGAGCTGCCTGCGCGAGCGCCGCGCACCGACCGCGAAGGCGGGGCCCGCCAGCAGGACGACTTCCAGGACCGCCATGGCGACGACGGTCACGACGGCCGCGCTCAGCTCGGCCGAGCCTTCGGGGAAGCCCATGCCGGCGCGTGCGGCCAGCGGCACCTCGGAGTCCGGCGGCGGGTCGAGGGCCACCTGGCGGGACAGCACCAGGACGCCCTTCTTGTTGGCCGCGAGCACGTCCGGCCAGGTGATACCGGCGCCGGGCGCACCCTGGACCAGCCACTTCGTGTCTCCGGGGTTGGGCGGGACAATCTTGTCGTCCTGGGCGGCCGCGGCCTTCCAGGGTGCGACGACCGCACCCGGGTCGGCGTACAGCGTGCTCGCGCCGAGCTCGCTGTGCAGCTCGACACTGCCGGTGATCGTGTACGTCTGCTCGGGGCCGCTCACCGTCGTGCGGGAGCCGATGCGCAGCCCGGTCGACTCGAGGAAGTGCTCTGTCGCGACGACCTCGTCCTTGCCTGCCGGGTACGCACCGTCGACCAGGTCGAGCTTGCCGCGGACCGCCGGGTCGGAGGTGCGCAGCTCCACGATCTCGATGTTGGCTATGCCGTGCCGGGTGGTGACCGTGGCGGGCACGGACTGCTCCGTGACGTACCGCGAGCCCTTCGGGAAGGCACCCGGTACGTCGACCGGCTTCGCGGTGCCGCTGTCCGGCTGCGGCGCGCCGGGCGGAACGTCGTAGGTCCTGAGGTCGGGCAGCTGCTCGACCTGGACGGGCCCGATGCCCGCCGAACTGAACACGGCGTCCGCCGAGCCCATCGCGGCCGTCAGCTTCTCGGCAGCGGTCGGCGTGGAGCTGCGGTACGTGACGTCGGCGGCGGTCACACCGAGGACCGGCAGGGCGATCATCGCGACGACGAGTGCGCTGCGGCCCTTGGACCTCAGGGCGTCGCGCCGGGCGATCCGGAGGGCGGCGCGCCACCCCGTGAAGACCTTCACTTGGCACCCTCTGCGGTGAGCAGCGATTCGGCGCCCGACGACAGGGTCTGGTCGACGATCGACCCGTCCCTGAGGAAGACGACACGGTCGGCCCAGGCCGCGTACCGCGGCTCGTGCGTCACCATCACGCCGGCCGCTCCCTCGTCGCAGCGGTTGCGCAGCAGGGCGAGGACCGCTTCGCCGGTCTCGGAGTCGAGGGCCCCGGTGGGTTCGTCGGCGAGGACGAGACGGCGGTCGCCCACGAGTGCGCGGGCGATGGCGACACGCTGCTGCTGGCCGCCGGACATCTCGTCCGGGAAGCGGTCGGCGATCTCGGTGAGGTGCATCTCCTCCAGTGAGGCGAGGGCCTCCTTGCGCGCCTTGCGGACGGATACGCCGTCGAGCTCACGGGGCAGGGCGATGTTCTCCGCGGCGGTGAGTGCGGGGATCAGGTTGTAGTCCTGGAACACGTAGCCGACGCTGCGCCGGCGCAGGGCGGCGACGCCCTTGCGGCCGAGCGTGGAGATGTCCTGGCCCTCGATGACGACCTGGCCGCTGCTCGCGGTGTCGAGACCGCCGGCCAGGGTCAGCAGGGTGGATTTGCCGGAGCCGGAGGGGCCCATCACGGCGACGAGCTCCCCCGCGTGCACGGAGAGGTTGATGCCGCGCAGGGCGTGCACCTCCGCGATGCCGGAGCCGTGGGTACGGGTCAGCTCCCTCAGTTCGAGGACAGGGGCGTCCACGGGCAGGCCGGAGGACGTGAGCGGTGCGGACGAGGACATGGTGGGCGGTTCCCCCTAGGAACGACGTGCGGAAGGTCGGGGCGGGCCGGATCGGTGCGGCGTCGGCGGTCTGTCACCGCCGACAAGGTGCGGGCGGTCAGCCGTCCCCTGTCAGCGGCGGGTGCCGCGCAGCCGGGAGGCCGCTGAGCGGGCGCTTCCACGACCGGTGGCCGCGGTGGGCCCCGGCCGGGCAGCGGGTTCGGTGGCGGCGGCTTCGGCAAGGCGGACGAGGCGGGACTCGCAGTGGTCCAGCCAACGGGCCTCGGCCTCGGCCTGGAAGATCAGCTGCTCCACCACGAGGAGCCAGGCGACCTCGTCGCGGTCGGCGGGGACGTCCGCGAGTGCCTGCGCCTTCAGCCGGGTGTAGTCCTGCATGGCCTTCACGGTGTGGCTGCGCTGGGACTGGATGACGGCCCGGATGTCGACGCCGGGCGCCCCGACCGCCATCGCGAGCTTGATGGCCAGCTCGTCCCGGGGCGGGTTGCTGCGGTCGACCGGGGTCTCGAACCAGTTCTGCAGCTCGGTGCGGCCGTCGTCGGTGATCGAGTACAACGCGTGGCCCGCGTCGTCCTCACCGTCCTGGGCGACCATGCCGTCACGTTCCAGCCGGCTGAGGGTCGTGTAGACCTGGCCGACGTTCAGCGGCCAGGTGGAGCCGGTGCGGGACTCGAATTCGGTACGGAGCTGGGAGCCGTAACGAGGCCCTCGCTCCAGGAGGGCCAGCAGCCCGTGGCGGATCGACATACTGAGTATGTATACCGAGTATGTTGTCGAGTGCAAGCCCCGCCGCCGATCAGTTCTGGCGGCGCAACCGCAGTCCCAGGAACCCCAGCCCCAGGCCGACCAGGGCGATTCCCACCCCCAGCGACACCTGCTGCACCTGTCGTACGGCGGGCTCGTCCAGTGCCTGCCGTGAGGTCCGCCCGGGCTCGGGGAACGCGTCGGGCGGGGGTGTGACCGCAGGTACGGGATCGGCCTCCGGCGGGACCTCGTCGGCGGAGGCCGAGGCGTCCGCGAGCTCCATGGGAGTGAGGGACCGCCCGGGCCGCGCCCGTCCCTCCCCGGCCTGCCTCCCGGCATGCTGAGGCTTCTCGCTGGAAGTGTGGGGAGGAATGCTCGCTGCTGGACCTGTGGACGGCTTCGCAGAGTGGCCGGAAAGCCACATGGGTGCGAGCGGGTCGCTGTCCGCGAGGCGGGCCTGAACTCCGGGCCCAAGGGGTGTGACCGCTGAGACCTTTGCCCGATGCATCGGCGAAGAACCAGGTGTTATAGCAGCCCAATGCCCGCCCGCGTGCGAGTTCCCGTTCAAAGGCCCCAGCGTTACCACTGCTGCAAACGCGACACCGGTCACGTACTGCGACGCCCGTAGTGGAGAGGGTCCATGAGGCATGGGATCAGCCTCACACGCCTGGACCCTTCCGGCATGTTGAGTGACCGGGGCCCGGGAGACGCCGGATCTGGCGCAAATGCAGGAGGTTGTTTCGGTTTTCGACCACGAACTGGAAAGCCGGATTCAAGAGGCTGCCGGCGGGGCAGCCGAGCTTTGTGATCGTTGCCCTCGAACACCGCAGCTTCGATCGAGACCCTCTTGAGCTCTCGGCTGTCTTCGGCGGTGGTGCTCCAGGTGTCTGAAGAGCCCTTACCGGCATAAAGATGATGCCAAGACCAATGGTGGGCATCCGGATCCGAGTCTGACGTGACCAGGCGAATGCCACGTGGTGTCCGTCGGCGACGGTGTCTGTCACGGTGAGATTCAGCCCTCTGATGCTGTTCTTGCCGTTCCAAGTCCACGTGCCTTGTCCGAATGCCCCTTCGGCGCTGCATGAAGTGCCGGTCACTGCGGCTGCAGCCGGTGATGCGGCAAGAGGCACAGCGACAGCAGCCGGTGCAACTGCTACTGCCAGGATGGCGTGATGTTCACGCATTGAAATTGACCCCCACCAGTGACTTGTCGCGTGCATGCGAAATGATCACCGTGTGGGGGTCAATGCCCCAGGAACCTTAGGCCGGGTCACCTGTGGAAATGCGCAATTCGAAGTGGGCGCCCCGCTCAGGGATGGCAGTGCCTGAAGAAGGGAACTGGTCGACCACTTGATCCTCGGCGTAGGTGTTGCCTTCCACCTTGATCACCTTGACAGTCCAGCCGGCGGCGTCCGTACAGGATTTGGCGGACAGGACGTCCTTGTAGATGAAGCTCGGCGCCTGGACCTTCGCCGGGTCGTCCGTGTCCTCCGGGGCGTCGGTGCAGTCCTCGGTGTCCATCGTCCGGTTCCGCTCCGGCGGCTTGTGCTCGCCCGCCACCGTCGACTCGCCGGTGTCCGGGTCGCCGCCCTTGCCGTTGTCCGGGTCGTCCTTCAGGTTCAGGAAGGTGACCAGGCCGCCGATCGCGAGCAGGGCGACCACGATCGAGCCCACGACGACCGGCATGTTGCGCTTGGAGCCGCCGCCGTTGACGGCGGTGGAGGACTGCGGGGACAGCGTGTACGGGGGCGGCGTCTGGTGTGCCAGGGGCGCGTGGGTTCCGTACGGCTGGGGCGCCTGCGGGTAGCCGTAACCCGGAGTGGGCGCGGGGGTCACCGGGCCGTAGGGGCCGGGCTGGTGGTGCTGGTGGGTCTGCGGCTGGTACGGGGTCTGCACGCTGTGCGGTGCGGGTGTGGTCTGGTCGACGGGCGGGAAGACAGCCGAGCCGACGCCCGAGCCGCTGTTCGCCGGGGCGGAGCCACCGATGATCACCGGAGCGCCGCCGTGGCCGCCGGCACTCAGTACGCGGACGACCTCGTCCTGCATCGCGGCGGCGCTGGGGAAGCGCTCGTTCGGGTTCTTCTTCAGCGCGCGGGCGACGAGCGCGTCCATCGCGGGAGTGATCGACCGGTTGATGCTGGACGGCGCGACCGGCTCCTCCTGCACATGCGCGTAGGCGATGGCGAGCGGCGAGTCCGCTTCGAACGGGATCCGGCCGGTGAGCAGCTGGAAGAGCATGATGCCGACCGAGTAGAGGTCGGACCTGGCGTCCACGCCGCGGCCGAGGGCCTGCTCGGGCGAGAGGTACTGGGGCGTACCGACGACCATGCCGGTCTGGGTCATCGAGGTGACGCCCGACTGCATGGCGCGGGCGATGCCGAAGTCCATGACCTTGACGACGCCGCGCTTGGTCATCATCACGTTGCCGGGCTTGATGTCGCGGTGGACCAGGCCCATCTCGTGGCTGGTCTCCAGCGCGGCGAGCACGTCGGCCGTCACCTTGAGCGCCTTGTCGGCGGGCATCGCGCCGTAGTTCTGGATGTCCGCCTGGAGGACCGAGCCGAGCGGCTGCCCCTCGACGTACTCCATGACGATGTACGGCATCAGCGCGCCGCCGAGCTCGTCCTCGCCCGTGTCGAACACCGAGACGATGTTGGTGTGCTGCAGCTTGGCGACGGCCTGCGCCTCGCGCCGGAACCGCTCGCGGAAGGACTGCTCGCGCCCCAACTCCGTGTGCAGCGTCTTGATCGCGACCTGCCGGTCGAGGGCGGCGTCGTACGCGAGGTAGACGGATGCCATTCCGCCTTCGCCGAGAAGGTCGCGAAGCTGGTAGCGGCCGCCGGCCACGGAACCGCCCGCGTAGCGACCCTGTGCGCCGTGTGCGCCGTCCTGGCTCATGACTTGCATCCCCCTCGGCGCCCACGGACGCGTGATCCCTATTACGGGCCAAGTCTGCCCGAGGGGTCCGACACGTCAAGCCAGGTGCCCGTTCCGTGACCCTACGCACAAGAAGCGTCTCGGAAGCGTTACAGGAACCGCATGGAATTTGCGTGAGCGGCGCGCCAGCCGATTGGATGACCCGTCCCTCTCGGAACCGGTGTGTCCGGCAGAGGCTGTAGCGTGACGTGGCAATGCAGCAAGGCACCGTGAGAACGCGCAGAAGCGCGGACAGATACGACGGCGAGGACTGATGGCACCCGAACCCGAAGCAAACGGCGGCGGATTCTCGGATGGCACCGACTCCGGGATCGTCGGCGGCGTGGTCGGGGACGGCCGTTACCGCATGACCCACCGGCTGGGACGTGGCGGTATGGCCGAGGTCTTCGCCGCGGAGGACGTGCGCCTGGGGCGCACGGTCGCGGTGAAACTGCTCCGTTCCGATCTCGCCGAGGACCCGGTCTCCAAGGCCCGCTTCACACGCGAGGCGCAGTCGGTCGCGGGCCTCAACCACCATGCGATCGTCGCCGTGTACGACTCCGGCGAGGACGTCGTGGCCGGCGCGACCGTCCCGTACATCGTCATGGAGCTCGTCGAGGGCCGCACGATCCGCGATCTGCTGCTCAACGCCGAGGCCCCGCCCCCCGAGCAGGCGCTGATCATCGTCTCGGGTGTGCTGGAGGCGCTCGCGTACTCCCACCAGCACGGCATCGTGCACCGGGACATCAAGCCCGCGAACGTGATCATCACGCACTCCGGCGCCGTCAAGGTGATGGACTTCGGCATCGCCCGTGCGCTGCACGGCGCCCAGTCGACGATGACCCAGACGGGCATGGTCATGGGCACGCCTCAGTACCTCTCCCCCGAACAGGCGCTCGGCAAGGCGGTCGACCACCGTTCCGACCTGTACGCCACCGGCTGCCTGCTCTACGAACTTCTCGCCCTGCGCCCGCCGTTCACCGGTGAGACCCCTCTCTCCGTCGTGTACCAGCACGTCCAGGACATTCCGGTGCCGCCCTCCGAGGCCTCGGACGGCGTGCCGCCGGAGCTGGACGGCCTCGTCATGCGCTCGCTCGCGAAGGACCCGGACGACCGGTTCCAGAGCGCCGAGGAGATGCGCGGCCTGGTCCAGTACAGCCTGCAGATGCTCCAGGTCCAGGGCGGCCACACGGGCACCTGGAACACCGGCCCCGTCGTGATGCACGAAGGCGGCCACACCGCGCCGATGAACATCGGCGGCGGTACGGCGGCGATGGGTCACCCGATGCACGGGGACACCTCGCAGGGCCCGATCCTGCCGCCCATGAACCCCGACGACGGTGCGTACGCCGGCGGGCACCACAACGGTGGCGGGCGCGGCAAGATGTGGCTCTTCGTCCTGCTGGCCCTGATCGCGATCGGCGCGGGTGTCGCGTTCGCCGTCAACGCGGCGAACGACGCGAACAACAAGAAGACACCGACCAACCCGTCGACCTCGGTGTCCCCGTCCGAGTCGGACGCCTCCCCGGAGCCGACCGACGAGGAGACGGAGGAGACCGAGGAACCGGACGACTCCACGGGCGGCCAGACGTGGCCCACCAAGGACCCGACGTGGACCCCGTCCACCGAGCCGACCGAGCCGACGGAGACGCCGACCGAGCCCACGTCGTCGCCGGGCACCAACACGGGCACGTCGGACGGCAACACGAATGAGGGCGGGGACGGCGGACCGACCACCGACCCGACCGAGCCCACCACGGATCCGGGTACTCCCGGCGGTGGCGGCGAGGACGGGGGCGCGGACGAGGGCGCCGCGGGCGACACCGCCGGAGGCGCCACCCCGTAGGCACCGTGGGGCCCTCAGCCCGTGAAGGCCCCGCACACCGCCTCGTACTCCCGCGTCCACCACACCGCCAGGGCCGACACCGCAGGAAACTGCGGGTCGGCCCTTCGGTCGTGCAGGCGGTAGCGCCAGCGCAGTATCCAGAAGTCGTTCAGCCGCTCCCACCACACGCGGTGCACCGCCGCCGCCAGTTCGGCCGCTCCGGCGCCGGCCGACCGCCGGTAGGCGCGCGCGTAGGCCCGGACCTTCTCCAGGTCCAGTTCCCCGTCCGGCCGGACGAAGAAGATCGCCGCGGCCCGCACGGCCTCCTCGGCACGGGGCTGCACGCCCAGCCGGTCCCAGTCCACGATCGCGACGGGGTCCGCACCCCGGTAGAGCAGATTCAGCGGATGGAAGTCGCCGTGCACCCAGCCCCTGGCCGGCCCCGCCGGGGTGGGCGGGCGGCGGTGCGCGTGCTGTTCCAGCAGGGCGCGGCGTTCGACGAGGCGGTGCACGGCGAGTTCGTCGAAGGCGTCCCGGGGGCCCATGCCGCGCGCGGCCGCCAGCAGGTCGTCGATCAGCGCGAACGTATCGGCGGGATCAGGGCTCTGCCCCGGTACCGGAGGCGGCGGATCGTCCGCCTCCATGACCTGCTCCAGATGTGTGTGTACGGCTCCGAGGAGCGCCCCGAGCCGTTGTGACTGGGCGGTCGTCAGCTGGGCGCCGTCCCGGTGGAGACCGTCCACCCAGGGGTGCAGGGCATAGTGCTGACCGTCGATCACCGTGACGGTGTCACCCTCTGTGTCCGCGAGGGGCGGGGCGACCGGTACACCCAGGGAGTGGAGCTGCTGGGTCGCCCGGTGCTGCCGGACGATCGTGGCGTGGTCGCCGCTGGCGTCGTCGAGGTGGTGCTTGTCCAGGTGGTGCTTGAGGAAGTACGCGCCGCGGGTGGTGGAGATCCGGTAGCCGTGGTTGAGCAGGCCTTTGGTGAGCGGCTCGCAGGCGAGGGGCTCACCGGCGTCCGGATAGCGGCGCAGCACCTCGCCGACCGGCGGAACAGGTGGGAGGGTCACAGATGAGCGCAGCACTCGCCACATGTTAGGTGACGCTGAGTGGCTGATTTCACTGACTTGCGTCGAAGCTCAGAGTGTGCATCTGGACGACGTGCGGATCGAGCCGGAGGAACACCGGATCAAAGGTCTCGCCGTTCACCTCGGCGGGGCCGGCCCCGAAGAGTTCCCGCTGGTCAGCGGTCGGGTGCACGATTTCGGCGAGGCCGGTGAACTGGACCGACCACAGGTCCTCCGTGCCGTCGGACGCGCTGCCCGTCCGGGAGTCGAAGTTGTCCGCCCCGTAGGCGATGACGCTCCCGTCGCAGGACTCGTGATGGCCGTGCCCCCGGTGCATCCGCAGGACGACACCGCCCTCGGTCACCAGGTGACGGGCCACGGCCAGGAAGGGCAGAGCGCGCACGCTGGTGGCCAGCCGGCCGTAGCGGACGCTGCCGAGCAGTTCGATGGCGTGCAGTTCGTCGGAGGGGCGGGGAGAGGGCATGCGCTCCACTCTCCGGCACCGTGTAGGGGCCGGGTAAGAGTCGGCCGCCCCGGTCGTGCCGGGACCAAAGTCCCGGCCGCGCGACTCAGCGCTTCTCGGCCTGCAGCCGGGCCACGTACGCCGCGGCCTGCGAGCGCCGCTCCATGCCCAGTTTGGCGAGGAGGCTGGAGACGTAGTTCTTGATGGTCTTCTCGGCCAGGTGCAGCCGCTCGCCGATGACCCGGTTCGTCAGCCCCTCGCCGATCAGGTCGAGGATCCTGCGCTCCTGGTCGGTCAGTCCGGAGAGCCGGTCGTCGCCCTTGCCGTCCTTTCCTTCACGCAGCCGTTCCAGGACCCGCGCGGTGGCCGCCGGGTCCAGCAGCGATTTCCCGGCCGCGACGTCCCGCACGGCATTCAGCAGTTCGTTGCCGCGGATCGCCTTCAGTACGTATCCGGAGGCGCCGGCCATGATCGCATCGAAGAGGGCCTCGTCGTCGGCGTACGAAGTGAGCATCAGGCACTTGATCGACTCGTCCTTCGAGCGGACCTCGCGGCAGACCTCGACCCCGCTGCCGTCCGGCAGCCGTACGTCCAGGACGGCGACATCCGGCCGTGTCGCCGGGATACGCACCAGCGCGTCGGCGGCCGTGGAGGCCTCGCCGACGACCTCGATGTCCTCCTCGACGGAGAGCAACTCGTGAACTCCGCGCCGGACCACCTCATGGTCATCCAGCAGAAATACGGTGATTTTTCCATCTTCGGGCACAATCGCAGTCTCACACATTCCTTTCCTGTATGCCCTTCCCTGGCGGTGTCGGCCGGGATAACGTGCCGTTGTTCCGGCGGCCTGCAAGGCTGTTCCCAGTGCTGTGACCAGCAAGACTTCGCGATTTTTTCGATTTACTTGGAAATCCAAGCAAAATCGCAGGTCACAAGGTGTTTCGCAGTTATGCGGTGCACTGGGTAACGTGCCTATGACAGGGCGCTCGCCGGGGCACCTGTCACGCCTGTTCCCGGCCGAGCGGCACCCACCCCGTGCACGGGTCCGGACACAGGCGAGCCGCACTGGCTTCCCGGCCATCCCGGGGGCCGGACCGACGGAGGAGCACGCACGTGACCGTGGAAAGCACTGCCGCGCGCAAACCGCGACGCGCCAGCAAGCGGACCAGCGCCGCGAAGACACCACAGACTTCCGAGCCCCAGCTGGTACAGCTGCTGACGCCCGAGGGCGAGCGCGTCGAGCACCCGGACTTCGAGATCGACCTGAGCGCCGAGGAGCTGCGCGGTCTGTACCGCGACATGGTTCTGACCCGCCGTTTCGACGCCGAGGCGACCTCGCTGCAGCGCCAGGGCGAGCTGGGCCTGTGGGCCTCGCTGCTGGGCCAGGAAGCCGCTCAGATCGGCTCCGGCCGGGCCCTGCGCGACGACGACTACGTCTTCCCGACCTACCGGGAGCACGGTGTCGCCTGGTGCCGGGGGGTCGACCCGACCAATCTGCTCGGGATGTTCCGCGGTGTGAACCACGGTGGCTGGGACCCGACGACCAACAACTTCCACCTCTACACGATCGTCATCGGCTCGCAGACCCTGCACGCCACCGGCTACGCCATGGGCGTCGCCAAGGACGGCGCGGACTCGGCCGTGATCGCGTACTTCGGTGACGGCGCCTCCAGCCAGGGCGATGTCGCGGAGGCCTTCACCTTCTCCGCCGTCTACAACGCCCCCGTGGTGTTCTTCTGCCAGAACAACCAGTGGGCGATCTCCGAGCCCACCGAGAAGCAGACCCGAGTGCCGCTCTACCAGCGCGCACAGGGCTTCGGCTTCCCTGGTGTCCGGGTCGACGGCAACGACGTGCTGGCCTGTCTGGCCGTCACCAGGTCGGCGCTGGAGCGTGCCCGCCGGGGCGAGGGTCCCACCCTCGTCGAGGCGTTCACCTACCGGATGGGCGCCCACACCACCTCCGACGACCCGACCAAGTACCGGGCGGACGAGGAGCGGGTGGCATGGGAGGCCAAGGACCCGATCCTGCGGTTGCGCACGTACCTGGAGAACGAGAACCTCGCCGACGCGGACTTCTTCGCCGCGCTGGAGGAGGAGAGCGAGACCCTCGGCAAGCGGGTACGCGAAGCGGTGCGGGCCATGCCCGACCCGGACCGGCTGGCGATCTTCGACCACGCCTACGCCGACGGCAGCCCGCTCGTCGACGAGGAGCGCGCACAGTTCGCCGCCTACCAGGCATCGTTCGCCGAGGAGGGCAACTAGCCATGGCCGTTGAGAAGATGTCCATCGCGAAGGCGCTCAACGAGTCGCTGCGCAAGGCACTGGAGACCGACCCCAAGGTCCTCATCATGGGTGAGGACGTCGGCAAGCTGGGCGGGGTCTTCCGCATCACGGACGGGCTCCAGAAGGACTTCGGCGAGGACCGGGTCATCGACACCCCGCTCGCCGAGTCCGGCATCGTCGGTACGGCGATCGGCCTGGCCCTGCGCGGATACCGCCCGGTTGTCGAGATCCAGTTCGACGGCTTCGTCTTCCCCGCGTACGACCAGATCGTCACGCAGCTCGCCAAGATGCACGCCCGCGCGCTCGGCAAGATCAAGATGCCGGTCGTCGTCCGTATCCCGTACGGCGGCGGCATCGGTGCCGTCGAGCACCACAGTGAGTCGCCCGAGGCCCTGTTCGCGCACGTCGCGGGCCTGAAGGTCGTCTCGCCGTCGAACGCGAGCGACGCCTACTGGATGATGCAGCAGGCCGTTCAGAGCGACGACCCGATCATTTTCTTCGAGCCGAAGCGGCGTTACTGGGACAAGGGGGAGCTCGACACCGAGTCCATCCCCGGCCCGCTGCACAAGGCCGCGGTGGCACGTGAGGGCTCCGACCTCACGCTCGCCGCGTACGGCCCGATGGTGAAGGTCTGCCTGGAGGCGGCCGCCGCCGCGCAGGAGGAGGGCAAGTCGCTGGAGGTCCTGGACCTGCGGTCGATGTCCCCGATCGACTTCGACGCCGTCCAGACGTCGGTCGAGAAGACCGGCCGGCTCGTGGTGGTCCACGAGGCGCCGGTGTTCTACGGCTCCGGGGCCGAGATCGCCGCCCGGATCACCGAGCGCTGCTTCTACCACCTCGAAGCACCGGTACTGAGGGTCGGCGGCTATCACGTCCCCTACCCGCCGGCCCGTCTCGAGGACGAGTACCTGCCGGGTCTCGACCGGGTGCTCGACGCCGTCGACCGCTCGCTGGCGTACTGAGGAGAGGGATCGTGACGACGATGACCGAAACGTCTGCTCGTTTCCGCGAGTTCAAGATGCCGGATGTGGGCGAAGGACTGACCGAGGCGGAAATCCTCAAGTGGTTCGTCCAGCCCGGCGACACCGTCACCGACGGACAGGTGGTGTGCGAGGTCGAGACGGCGAAGGCCGCCGTGGAGCTGCCGATTCCGTTCGACGGGGTGGTGCACGAGCTGCGCTTCCCCGAGGGCACGACCGTCGATGTCGGCGAGGTGATCATCGCGGTGGACGTGGCACCCGGCAGCGGTGACGCCCCCGCCGTTCCGGACGCCGCGCCCGCGGCCGCTCCGGAGCCCGTGGCGAAGGCGGAGCCGGAGGCGCCCAAGGGCCGTCAGCCGGTGCTCGTCGGCTACGGCGTGGCCGAGGCCTCCACCAAGCGCCGTGCCCGCAAGGGCGTCGAGGTCCCGGGTCCGGCCGCGGCCGCGATCCAGGCCGAGATCAACGGCCACGGTTCCGTGGTCCCGGAGACCCGGCCGCTCGCCAAGCCGCCGGTGCGCAAGCTCGCCAAGGACCTGGGCATCGACCTCGCGACGGTCACACCGACCGGTGAGGGCGGGGTCATCACGCGCGAGGACGTCCACGCGGCGGCCGCGCCCGCTGCTGCCGAGGTCCCCGCCGCACCGGCGCCGGCGGTCGCTCCGGCTGCTTCGGCCGCTCCCGCCGCCCCCGCTGTGGCTGCGGTCCAGGGCGCCCGGGAGACCCGTATCCCGGTCAAGGGCGTACGGAAGGCCATCGCGCAAGCCATGGTCGGCAGCGCCTTCACGGCTCCGCACGTCACCGAGTTCGTGACGGTCGACGTGACCCGCACGATGAAGCTGGTGGCGGAGCTCAAGGAGGACAAGGACCTCGCGGGAGTCCGGGTCAACCCGCTCCTGATCATCGCCAAGGCGCTCCTGGTCGCGATCAAGCGCAACCCGAACGTCAACGCGGCCTGGGACGAGGCCAACCAGGAGATCGTGCAGAAGCACTACGTCAACCTGGGTATCGCCGCGGCCACCCCGCGCGGACTGATCGTGCCGAACATCAAGGACGCGCACGACAAGACCCTTCCCCAGCTGGCCGCGGCACTGGGCGAGCTGGTCTCCACGGCGCGCGAGGGCAGGACGTCCCCGGCGGCCATGGCGGGCGGCACGGTGACCATCACGAACGTCGGCGTCTTCGGCGTCGACACGGGTACGCCGATCCTGAACCCGGGTGAGTCCGCGATCCTCGCGGTCGGCTCGATCAAGCCGCAGCCGTGGGTCCACAAGGGCAAGGTGAAGCCCCGCCAGGTGACCACGCTGGCACTGTCGTTCGACCACCGGCTGGTCGACGGCGAGCTCGGCTCGAAGGTGCTCGCGGACGTCGCCGCGATCCTGGAACAGCCGAAGCGCCTGATCACCTGGGCCTAGCGAGCCTGTTCCACAGACGGAGAGGGGCCTCCCGCACTATGCGGGAGGCCCCTCTCCGTCTGCCGTGTCCGGGGCTACTTCTTGAAGCCGTAGTCCAGGAGCTTCGTCGCGTCCGCGGTCCGGGTGGTCGAGGACGTCGACGTGAGAACGGTGCCGATGACGGTCCTGCCGTTACGGGTCGCGGCGAAGACCAGGCAGTACTTGGCCGTCGGGCCCGAGCCGGTCTTCACACCGATGGCGCCGGTGTAGCTGCCGAGCAGGGTGTTGGTGTTGGACCACGACATGTAGCGGTAGCCGCCGCTCTTCGTCGTGACCTTCTGCTTCGTCGACTTCGTCTTCACGATGGCGCGGAACGTGGAGTTCTTCATCGCGCCACTGGCGATCGTCGTCAGGTCGCGGGGCGTCGAGTAGTTCGATCCGCTGCTGATGCCGTCGAACGAGTCGAAGTGCGTGTTCTTCAGGCCGAGAGCCTTCGCGTCGGCGTTCATCTTGCCGATGAAGGACTTGACCCGTGCCGCGCGAGTGGTGCCGGTGCCGAACTTGTCGGCAAGGGCGTACGCCGCGTCGCAGCCGGACGGCAGCATCAGCCCGTACAGGAGCTGGCGGACCGTCACCTTGTCGCCGACGATCAGCCGTGCCGACGAGGCGGTCTTGGCGACGATGTAGTCGCTGTAGGCCTTCTGGACGGTGACCGTGCTGTCCAGATTCAGGTTCTTCTGGCTCAGCACCACCTTGGCGGTCATTATCTTCGTGGTGGAGCCGGTGGAGCGGCGTATGTCCGCGCTCTTGCTGTAGAGCGCCCTCGCGGTGCCGTTGTCCATCACGAAGCCGCCCTTGGCGGCGATCGTGGGCGTGGGCGGAGCCGCTGCCTGTGCCGTGGAGGCGAACGCGCTGCCGGTGAGGACGGCGCCCGCGGTGAGGACCACGGTGGCGGCAACGGTTGCGCGATTTATGCCCTTAAGACCGAGTTTCAAGTCAAACGCTCCAAATACCGCTGAAATGCGGCTACATGAGGGTGCCGCTCGAAGGTGAGACTCCTGAGAGTCGCGAATGGATGTGCCCCCGTGCGGGTGATTTCGGCCGCACGGGCCGACGGGCCGTGCGGCTCCGGGGTGTGTCCCGCATCGTGGACGAATCCTGTCATGGGTGCATGTTGTATCTATGCTGTGTGCATGCCTGCCGCACCCCCTGCCCCCGTCAAGCAGCCCCCTGCCGCCGAGCGTGTGTACACACACATCAAGAAGGCGGTCCTGGACCGCCGTTACGAGGGCGGCACCCTCCTCACCGAGGGCGATCTGGCGGAGGCCGTGGGCGTATCCCGTACCCCCGTGCGGGAGGCACTGCTGCGGCTCGAGGTCGAAGGGCTGATCAAGCTCTACCCGAAGAAGGGCGCCCTGGTGCTCGCCGTGTCCGCGCAGGAGATCGCGGACGTCGTGGAGACCCGTCTGCTCGTCGAGGAGTTCGCCGCCCGCAAGGCCGTCCCCGCCCCGGCACAGCTGATCGCCCGGCTCGAACAGCTGCTGGAGGAACAACGGCAGCTGGCCGAGGAGGGGGACCTGTCCGCCGTGTCGGTGAAGGACCGCTGTTTCCACGCCGAGATCGTGCGGAACGCGGGCAACGAGATCCTCTCGCGCCTCTACGACCAGCTGCGCGACCGGCAACTGCGGATGGGTGTCGCCGTGATGGAGGCGCACCCCGGCAGGATCGCCGCCAACCTCACCGAGCACGGCGAGCTGCTGGACGCCATCAGGGCCGGTGACGCGGAAGGCGCCGCGCAGGTCGTGCGCCGCCACGTCAGCCGGGTCAAGGTGCTGGTCAGGGGGGATGACCGGTGACGTCCGGTGTCCCCACCCTCTCCCTGCCGGGCGATCCGCCCGGCGGCCGGCGTGCCGCCCGGATCTGGGGCATCGGGGTGGCCGTCTACTTCGTGGCCATCATCTTCCGTACGAGTCTGGGGGTCGCCGGGCTCGACGCCGCCGACCGGTTCGACGTCAACGCTTCGGCGCTGTCGACGTTCTCCATCCTCCAGCTGCTCGTCTACGCGGGCATGCAGATACCGGTCGGCCTGATGGTCGACCGGCTCGGCACCAAGAAGGTCCTCACGATCGGGGCGGTGCTCTTCACCCTGGGACAGCTCGGCTTCGCGCTCTCCCCCTCGTACGGAATGGCGCTCGCCTCCCGTGCCCTGCTCGGCTGCGGCGACGCCATGACGTTCATCAGCGTGCTGCGCCTCGGTGCCCGCTGGTTCCCCGCCCGGCGCGGACCGCTGATCGGTCAGGTCGCCGCACTGTTCGGCATGGCGGGCAACCTCGTCTCGACCCTCTTCATCGCCCGCGCGCTGCACGGGTTCGGCTGGACCACGACCTTCGTGGGCAGTTCGCTCGCCGGCGTGGTGGTGCTGGTTGTGCTGACGCTCTTCCTGAAGGACCACCCCGAGGGCCACGAACCGCCGCCCGCCGAACACGCGGGCGCCGCCTACGTGCGCCGGCAGATCGCCGCCGCGTGGCGGGAACCGGGCACCAGGCTCGGCATGTGGGTGCACTTCACCACGCAGTTCCCCGCGATGGTCTTCCTGCTGCTGTGGGGCATGCCGTTCCTGGTGGAGGCGCAGGGGCTGAGCAGGGGGACCGCCGGTGAACTGCTCACCCTGGTGGTGCTCTCCAACATGGGGGTGGGGCTCGTCTACGGGCAGATCATCGCCCGGCACCATGCGGCGCGCGCCCCGCTGGCCCTCGGTACCGTCGCGGTGACCGCGCTGCTCTGGGCGGCCACGATCCTCCACCCCGGTGACCACGCCCCGATGTGGCTGCTGGTCACCCTGTGCGTGGTGCTGGGCTCCTGCGGACCGGCGTCGATGATCGGCTTCGACTTCGCCCGGCCCGCCAATCCTCCGGAGCGTCAGGGCACCGCGTCGGGCATCGTCAACATGGGCGGCTTCGTCGCCTCGATGACCACACTGTTCGCGGTCGGCGTGCTGCTGGACGCGACGGGTGACAACTACCGCGTCGCGTTCGCCTCGGTCTTCGTCCTGGAGGTGCTCGGGGTGCTGCAGATCCTGCGGCTGCACGCGAGTGCCACGCACAGGGAGCGCGACCATCACGTGGTCAGTCGGGTGGAAGCCGTGCACGTGCCCGCGTGACCTCGTCCCGGCAGCCCGTGCCCGCGTGGCTTCGTCCCGGCGGCGCGCCCGTCCCTGTTCATCGACGGACGGGCGCCGCCGGTCACTTCACCCGGGCACGAGGCCCCGTCGGTGCCGCGAAGGCACTACGACGTCACGACGAAGTTCCGCAGGATGGTCGCCGCCAGGTCCTGGTCGCCGTCGACCTTGATCCGGTCCTCGACCGCCTGCGGGCGCACCCGGCCGCAGGCCAGGCGGTAGTACGTCTCCCAGTCCATCCCCAGGGTCGCCGCGGGGCCCAGCGACGGCGCACCGTCGACCGAACCGCGCCCGTCCCCGTCGACGCGGACCGTCCGCAGGAACTCCACGGGGCCGTGCACGTCGAACACCACCGCCGAATTGGGCGGCGCGCCCGCGTCCTTGGCGACCACATCGGGCAGCGCGGCCAGGAGGGTGTCCCGGGCGATCAGGGCGCCGGGGGAGTCCATGTTCCCCGGTTGTCCCAGCGTCGCACGCAGGTCCTGTTCGTGGATCCAGACGTCGAAGGCCCGCATGTGCAGTGCCAGTTCCAGCGTCTGCTCGGCGCCCAGGGGAGCACGCACCATCGTCTCGGGCGCCCGGGTCTCGTTGCGCAGCTGACGCATCCGACGGATGAGCGTGTACTCCAGCTCGGAGGTCATCTCCGGCGCCGTGTGGTGGCGCCGTACGTCGACCTGCATCTCCATGTACCGCTGGTGGTCGTTCTGCACGTGGTAGAGGTCGCGCGGCAGTGTGTGGATCGGGCGAGGATCGCCGAGCTGCTCGCACTCCATGCCGATGACGTGCGAGACGATGTCGCGCACCGACCAGCCCGGGCAGGGCGTGCGGCGGTTCCACTCCCCCTCGGCGAGCGGCTTCACCAGCTCGGCTATCGACTCGACGGACTGGGTCCAGGCATCGGCGTAGGTCTGGAGGCTGGGATGGACGGTCACGGGACCCCTCGTGCGGTTCTGCGGTGCATGGGCTGGAGTGCAGGGAGTGCTGGCGGCTGGCCGGCACCGACGGCGCTGTCTGCGGGCTGCGTGGGAGGTTCGCTCGCTAAGTTACGCTGCGAGCAGGCACCCCGGCAGTGCTTTCGTGTGACGATCGTAGGCCCGTGTTGACGGCTCGAATGCCAGGACGGTGGTAGTGTGCGCGCCTCCCTCATCCAGATCGCAGTAGACCCGGACGAATCAGTCAATTCCCGTAGGGAACGAGCAGCTTCGCTGGTCGTGGCCCAGGGAGACGCGGATCTGGTGATCCTGCCCGAGCTCTGGCCGGTCGGCGCCTTCGACTACACCGCTTTCGCCGACGAGGCCGAACCGCTCCAGGGGCCAACCCATGACGTGATGGCGAAGGCCGCGGCCGAGGCCGGGGTCTGGCTGCACGCGGGCTCCTTCGTCGAGCGGGCCGATGACGGGACCCTCTACAACACCTCGCTGGTCTTCTCGCCCCAGGGCGAGCGGGCCGCCGCCTACCGCAAGATCCACCGCTTCGGCTTCGACAAGGGCGAGGCGGTGATGATGGGCGCCGGCGAGGAGCTCGTCACGGTCGCCCTGCCGCAGACCACTCTCGGTCTTGCCACCTGCTACGACCTGCGCTTTCCGGAGATGTTCCGGGGCCTGGTCGACGCGGGTGCCGACACCCTGGTCGTCGCGGCCGGCTGGCCGGAGCGCCGCCGCTCGCACTGGACGCTCCTGGCGCAGGCACGGGCCGTCGAGAACCAGGCGTACGTCCTGGCCGTCGGCACGGCGGGTACCCACGCCGGGGTCGAGCAGGCCGGGCGCAGCATCGTCGTCGACCCGTGGGGCGAGGTGCTCGCCGAGGCAGGGGCCGCGGAGGAGGTGCTCACCGTGGAATTCGACCCGGCGAGGACGGCCGCCACACGGGAGCAGTTCCCGGCACTCAAGGACCGGCGCCTGGGTCTCGCTCCGCCGCGCTGACGTTCGGACGTCGCGGCGTACCGGCCGAGCGGGCGTTTCACGTGAAACAGCCTGCCCGGCTGTCAGCCGTCGCCGAGAGCCTTGTCGTGCTCCTTGTCCGCCAGGACGATCACGCACACCGCCACCGCGATGAGCAGCGACGCGTCGGCGTCCTCGCGCACGATGTCGATGCCGTACGTGTCCCGGACCGTGAGCCACCGCCGCGAGATCTGGGCGAGCAGTTCGCCGTCGTAGTCCACGGCGAATTCGCGGTCCAGGATCTTGCCGCTGACGTCGAGTTCGGTGCCGTCCACCAAGGTCACCCGGTAGTGGTTGCGCAGCAGCGAGAGCCGCTTGCGTCTGACTTCGGCGAGCTTCTCCCCGTTCCGCTGGATGATCATGGTGTCGCGCAGGCTGAGCAGCTTCTGCCGGAACTCGGCCAGCACCAGGCCGTCCGGGTCCTTGAGCTCGAAGGTGTCGCGGACCCGCATGGCCTTGCCGTCGACGAGGAAGAGCTTGCGCCCGTCCGTGTCCTCGATCCAGTAGTCGTCGCCGACGGCGAACAGACGCTCACGTACGAGAAGTCTCATGGATCACAGGTTCCCCGACGCCCCACCGGAATGCGCGCAGGCGGAGGTGATGTTGACTGTTGTCATGACTGCACGTGCACGCGTTCGCGCCCCCGAACTCATCGGCAAGGGCGGCTGGCTCAATACAGGCGACCAGCAGTACACCCTCGCTGATCTGCGAGGACGCATTGTGATCCTGGATTTCTGGACCTTCTGCTGTGTGAACTGTCTGCATGTCCTGGACGAGCTGCGCGAGCTGGAGGAGAAGCACCGCGACACCGTGGTGATCATCGGCGTCCACTCGCCGAAGTTCGTGCACGAAGCGGAGCACCAGGCGGTCGTCGACGCGGTCGAGCGCTACGAGGTGCACCACCCCGTACTCGACGACCCCGAGCTCGCCACCTGGAAGCAGTACGCCGTGCGGGCGTGGCCGACGCTCGTCGTCGTCGACCCCGAGGGCTACGTCGTCGCCCAGCACGCGGGCGAGGGGCATGCTCACGCGATCGAGAAGCTCGTCGAGGAGCTGGAGGCCGAGCACGCGGAGAAGGGCACACTGCGCCGCGGTGACGGCCCGTACGTGGCGCCCGAGCCCGTCGCCACGCATCTGCGTTTCCCCGGCAAGGCGCTGCTGCTGTCCGACGGTGGCTTCCTCGTCTCCGACACCACCCGGCACCGTCTGGTCGAGCTCGACGCGGACGGTGAAACGGTCCGCAGGCACTTCGGCGCCGGTGAGCGCGGGCTCGTGGACGGCGGACCCGACGAGGTCCGGTTCAGCGAGCCGCAGGGGCTCGCGGTCCTGCCCGACGGCCGGATCGCGGTCGCGGACACGGTGAACCACGCGATCCGTGCGCTCGACCTCACGACCGGGCTCACGACCACACTCGCCGGAACGGGCCGTCAGTGGTGGCAGGGCTCCGCCACCAGCGGTCCGGCCCGGGACGTGGACCTCTCCTCGCCGTGGGACATCGCCTGGTTCGGTGACCGGCTGTGGATCGCCATGGCCGGGGTGCACCAGCTGTGGACGTACGACCCGGCCGGGGGCACGGTGCGGGTCGCCGCGGGGACGACCAACGAGGGGCTGGTGGACGGACCCGGTGCCGAGGCGTGGTTCGCGCAGCCGTCCGGTCTCGCCGCGGCCGAGGACCGGCTGTGGGTCGCCGACTCGGAGACGTCCTCGCTGCGCTACGTCGACCGGGAGGGCGCCGTGCACACCGCGGTCGGCACCGGACTCTTCGACTTCGGCCACCGCGACGGTCCGGCCGGCCAGGCGCTGTTCCAGCACCCGCTGGGCGTCACCGCCCTGCCCGACGGCTCCGTCGCCGTCAGCGACACGTACAACCACGCCCTGAGGCGCTACGACCCCGAGAGCGGTGAGGTCACCACGCTGGCCACGGACCTGCGTGAGCCGAGTGACGCCGTGCTCGTCGACGGCGACCTGGTCGTCGTCGAGTCGGCCCGGCACCGGCTGACCCGGCTGCGGCTGCCCGAAGAGGCGGTACGCGTCGCCGACCAGGCGCATCGCACCAAGCGCGCCGCCACCGAGATCGCCGGCGGGACGCTGCGGCTGGACGTGGTCTTCCAGGCACCCGCGGGCCAGAAGCTGGACACCCGGTACGGTCCCTCGACCCGGCTGCTCGTCTCCTCGACCCCGCCGGAACTGCTGGCGGAGGGTTCGGGGCCGGGTACGGACCTGGGCCGCGACCTGGTCCTGGCGGACGGTGCCACCGAGGGTGTCCTGCATGTCTCCGCGATGGCGGCGTCCTGCGACGACGACCCGGAGAACGAGTACCCGGCCTGCCATGTGCACCAGCAGGACTGGGGCGTGCCCGTCCGCGTCACCGCCGACGGGGTGTCCCGGCTCCCGCTGGTGCTGGCCGGTATGGACGACCGGGGCTGACGAACCGGAAGCCGCCGGCGCCGTTGCGCAGCCCGTGACGCCGGGCTGCGCAACGACGCCGCATCAGCCGTTCCCCGAACCGTCGGGGGCCGACGGGCTCTGCGGTACGCCTCGCCCGGGGGCAGGCTCCACCCCGTACGACACCGCGTCCGCGCCCTCGGGTCACTGGTAGCGGCGCTCGTCCTCCGACACGACCGTGGTGGTGGGCGGCACGACCATGCGACGACGACGCGCGATGCTCATGTAGACGAAGACCCCGACGAGGCCGACCAGCATCATGATCCAGCCGACCAGGTCGACGTTGACCGTGTCGAGTTTCCAGTCGGTGGCGAAAGCGAGAATCGCCCCGGCACCGATCAGGAGAATGCATCCTCCGAGTCCCATGATTTCCGCCTCCTCGACGGCCCGGTGATTCCGGGCCGGTGTACCGGTCGCGTACCCGGCCCGGCAGCAACCATGTCCCGGTGACCTGTTGAGGAGGCGGAGGGTCAGCCGGCCAGGAATGCCGCCAGGGCGTTGGCCAGCAGGTAGGGGTCGTCGGCGCCGCACAGTTCACGGGCGCTGTGCATCGACAGGATCGCCACACCGACGTCGACGGTCTGGATGCCGTGCCGGGCGGCGGTGATCGGACCGATCGTCGTGCCGCAGGGCATCGCGTTGTTGGAGACGAACGTCTGCCACTGCACGCCCGCCTTCTCGCACGCCGCCGCGAACACGGCCCGGCCGCTGCCGTCCGTCGCGTACCGCATGTTGACGTTGACCTTGAGGATCGGGCCGCCGTTGACCACCGGGTGGTGCGTCGGGTCGTGGCGCTCGCCGTAGTTGGGGTGGATGGCGTGGCCGGTGTCGGAGGAGAGGCAGACGGTTCCGGCGAAGGCCCTGGCGCGGTCCTCGTAACTGCCGCCGCGGGCGAACACGGAGCGCTCCAGGACCGCGCCGAGCAGCGGGCCGTCCGCGCCGGTGTCGGACTGGGAGCCGTTCTCCTCGTGGTCGAAGGCGGCCAGCACGGGGATGTACGGGATCTCGTCGTCGTTCTGTCCGGCCACGGCGGCCAGCGCGGCCGTCGCGGCGTGTACGGAGAGCAGGTTGTCCATACGGGGTCCGGCCACCAGCTCGCGGTCGCGTCCCAGGTAGGCGGGCGCCTCGACGGCATGCGGCATCAGGTCCCACCCGGTGACGTCGTCGGCGTCGACACCGGCCTCCTCGGCGACGAAGCGGATGAGGTCGCCCTCCTCGACCTCACCGAGCCCCCAGATCGGCTGCATGTGCTTCTGGCGGTCGAGCTTGAGCCCCTCCGTGTTGGCCGACCGGTCCAGGTGCACGGCCAGCTGCGGCACGCGCAGCAGCGGGCGGTCGATGTTGACCAGCCGGTGCGTGCCGTCGCGGAGCGAGATGCGGCCGGCGAGGCCGAGGTCGCGGTCGAGCCAGGTGTTGAGGAGCGTTCCGCCGTAGATCTCGACGGCGATCTGCCGCCAGCCGTAGGACCCGGTGTCGGGCATCGGCTTGACCCGCAGATTGGGGGAGTCGGTGTGCGCACCCGCGATCCGGAACGGGGTGTGGGCCGTGGCCCCCTCCGGCACGTACCAGGCCACGATCGCTCCGCCGCGCAGGACGTACTTCCCGCCCGTGGTGGCGTCCCATTCCGCGGTCTCCTCGACCTGCCGGAAACCCGCCTTCTCCAGCCGGGCCGCGGCGGCCGCCACGGCGTGGTACGGGGAGGGGCCGGCCATCAGGAAGGCCATCAGGTCGTCGGTGTGACCGCGGTCGAAGCGGAGGGGAGAACTCATGCTCTTCACTTTAACGACGGCTGAACGGGAGCATTCGCCGCGTCGGACGACGGCCGCGGCCCTTCGTCCGGAAAAGGCCGCAGCCCGTGCGCAGGACACGGGTGCCGATCATGGCGACGGCCCGCCCCGGGTACCCGGGGCGGGCCGTCTGTGCCGAAGGGCGGAAGGAGGACCTTAGAACGCGGCCTCGTCCAGCTCCATGAGCGAGTTGTCCACGGCCTCGGCGAGCGCGCGCTCGGCCGAGACACCCGGCAGGACGTTCGCGGCGAAGAACTTCGCGGCGGCGATCTTGCCCTGGTAGAAGGCGACGTCCTTCGCGGAGGCGCTCGGCAGCTTCTCGGCCGCCACGGCCGCACCCTTCAGCAGCAGGTAACCGACGACGACGTCGCCGGAGGCCATGAGCAGGCGGGTGGTGTTGAGGCCGACCTTGTAGATGTTCTTGACGTCCTCGCCGGTCGCGGTGAGGTCGGTGATCATCGTGCCGACTATCGCCTCGAGGTCCACGACGGCCTTGGCGAGGTTGTCCAGCGCGCCGGACAGCTCCTCGTTGCCCTGAGCACCCGCGAGGAACTTCTTGATCTCCTCGGAGAGGGTGTTCAGCGAGGCGCCCTGGTCGCGGACGATCTTCCGGAAGAAGAAGTCCTGGCCCTGGATCGCCGTCGTGCCCTCGTACAGGGTGTCGATCTTGGCGTCACGGATGTACTGCTCGACCGGGTACTCCTGGAGGTAGCCGGAGCCGCCGAAGGTCTGGAGCGACTGCGCGAGCTGCTCGTAGGACTTCTCGGAGCCGTAGCCCTTCACGATCGGGAGCAGCAGGTCGTTGAGGCCGTTCAGCGCCTTGGCGTCCTCGCCCGCGGCCTCCTGCACCTGGATCGCGTCCTGGACGGAGGCGGTGTACAGCACGAGGGAGCGCATGCCCTCCGCGTACGCCTTCTGCGTCATGAGGGAGCGGCGCACGTCGGGGTGGTGCGTGATGGTGACCTTGGGGGCCGTCTTGTCCATGAACTGCGACAGGTCGGTGCCCTGGACGCGCTCCTTGGCGTACTCCAGCGCGTTGAGGTAGCCGGTCGACAGGGCGGCGATGGCCTTCGTGCCGACCATCATGCGGGCGAACTCGATGATGCGGAACATCTGGCGGATGCCCTCGTGCTTGTCACCGATGAGCCAGCCCTTCGCGGGGTGCTGGTCGCCGAAGGTCATCTCGCAGGTGTTGGACGCCTTGAGGCCCATCTTGTGCTCGACGTTCGTCGCGTAGGCGCCGTTGCGCGCACCGAGCTCACCGGTGGTCCAGTCGAACTCGAACTTGGGGACCAGGAAGAGGGAGAGCCCCTTGGTGCCCGGGCCCGCGCCCTCGGGGCGTGCCAGCACGTAGTGGAGGATGTTCTCGGACATGTCGTGCTCGCCCGAGGTGATGAAGCGCTTCACACCCTCGATGTGCCAGGAGCCGTCCTCCTGCTCGACGGCCTTGGTACGGCCGGCGCCCACGTCCGAACCGGCGTCCGGCTCGGTGAGCACCATCGTCGAGCCCCACTGCTTCTCGACGGCGATCTCCGCGACCTTCTTCTGCGCCTCGTTGCCCTCGTCGAAGAGGATGCCGGCGAACGCCGGGCCGGACGAGTACATCCAGACGGCCGGGTTGGAACCGAGCAGCAGCTCCGCGTAACCCCAGATCAGGGAGCGGGGGGAGGTGGTGCCGCCGATCTCCTCGGGAAGGCCCAGGCGCCAGTACTCGGAGTCCATGAAGGCCTGGTACGACTTCTTGAAGGTGTCGGGGACCGGCGCGGTGTTGGTCTCCGGGTCGAAGACCGGCGGGTTGCGGTCGGCGTCGGCGTAGGAGTCGGCGAGCTCGTTCTCCGCGAGCCGGGTGATCTCGTCAAGGATGGTCTTCGCCGTGTCGACGTCCATCTCCGCGAACGGGCCGGTGCCGTACAGCTTGTCGCGCCCGAGGACCTCGAAGAGGTTGAACTCGATGTCGCGGAGATTCGACTTGTAGTGCCCCATGGGAAGGCTCCGTAATCAATAGCAGTGGCGCGCAGCGCCCCGTGGAGGAGTGAGGATCGGGCGACGGGCGGACGTGGGTATATCAGCTGACCCCTACGATGATGCTACCCGTCAGTAATAAGACGCAACCCCTCAAGGCTTGATGTGTCCGATTACTCTTTGCGGCATGTATGGCTACGACCAGAACCCGGGTGCACAGCAGCAGATGGGTGGCGGCTACGGCGAGCAGCCGCTGTATCCCGAACCCTCGCCGCCCTCCCTGGCTGACGCGGTACGGGCCTTCACGACCGGCTCCCTGTCGGCGGAGGACTTCCAGCAGATCTTCGCGACCTCGAAGGTCTACTGCCCACGCGGCGACAACCCGGGTTTCCTCGCCCTTCACAACACCCAGCAGCCGGTGATCCCCATGTTCACCACGCTCAAGGAGCTGCGGCGTTACGCGGGCAAGGAGTCCAAGTACTTCGTGATCACCGGGGCCGAGGTGATCGACCTGCTGCCGACCGGCTACGGCTTCGTCCTGGACATGGAGGGTGAGCACCGCATGGTCTTCGACGCCAAGGCCGTGGAGCAGATGGTCGACTTCGCCATGCGCCGTATGTACGGCTGAGGGCGGCGCGGCTCAAGGGCTTCGTCGCTGCGCGGACGCCGATCGCGGGACCCGGGAGGGGCCCGTACCGACTGGGTACGGGCCCCTTTTGCGCGGTCCAGGGCCGGGCGGGAATGAATGTCGCCTTGCTAGATGTTCACCGTTCAACTAAATTGAGTGCAGAAGACCCTCCGGAGGTGGCTCCCATGCCCGCAGTGACCGTCGAAAACCCGCTGACCCTGCCCAAGGTCGCCGCCCCGGCCGATGCCGTGGCCCGTCCCGTGCTGACCGTCACGACCGCGCCGAGCGGCTTCGAGGGTGAGGGCTTCCCGGTGCGGCGCGCCTTCGCCGGGATCAACTACCGGCACCTCGACCCGTTCATCATGATGGACCAGATGGGTGAGGTGGAGTACGCCGCCGGCGAGCCCAAGGGCACCCCCTGGCACCCGCACCGCGGCTTCGAGACCGTCACCTACCTCATCGACGGATCCTTCATCCACCAGGACAGCAACGGTGGCGGCGGCACCATCGAGAACGGCGACACCCAGTGGATGACGGCGGGCTCCGGTCTGCTGCACATCGAGGCCCCGCCGGAGTCCCTCGTCATGTCGGGCGGTCTCTTCCACGGCCTCCAGCTCTGGGTGAACCTGCCCAAGGCCGACAAGATGATGGCCCCGCGCTACCAGGACATCCGCGGTGGCCAGGTCCAGCTCCTCGCCTCCCCGGACGGCGGCGCGCTCCTGCGCGTCATCGCCGGTGACCTGGACGGCCACGAGGGCCCGGGGATCACCCACACCCCGATCACCATGGTCCACGCGACGGTCCGGCCGGGCGCCGAGGTGACCCTGCCATGGCGCGAGGACTTCAACGGCCTCGCGTACGTCCTGGCCGGACGCGGGACCGTCGGCCAGGAGCGCCGCCCGGTCCGTATGGGGCAGACCGCCGTGTTCGGTACGGGGTCCTCGCTGACCGTCCGCGCCGACGAGGCGCAGGACGGCAACACCCCGGACCTGGAGGTCGTGCTGCTCGGCGGCCGTCCCATCCGTGAGCCGATGGCGCACTACGGGCCGTTCGTGATGAACACCCAGGACGAGCTCAAGCAGGCCTTCGAGGACTTCCAGGCGGGCCGCCTCGGTACGGTGCCCGCCGTCCACGGCATGTGACCGCACCGCACGGGGCGCGGGTGACGGACCGTCACCCGTACGCCCGTGCGGGCGGGACACCGTGTCTGCCCCGTGATCGGGTGGGAGGGTGCCTACCCGGAAGCCCCTCCTGCCCGACATCGCGCGGCGGACGGCCGCCTGGTGCGGCGTGCTGCTCCTGGCCGCCGGTGTCGCGGCAGTGGCGATCTGGCTGGTCGTCGTGCTCAAGACCGCGGTCACCCCGGTCCTGCTCGCCCTGCTCGGCACGGCACTGCTGGGGCCGGTCCATCGCTGGCTGACCGCCCGCAGGGTGAACAGGTCGCTGGCCGCCGGGCTCACCTGCGTGGCACTCGTCGGCGTGGTCGGCGGTGCCGGGTACATCGTCGTCAAGGCGCTCGTCGACACGGGACCCCAGATCGTCGACTCCCTGAAGGACACCGCGCAGTGGGTCATCGACCACTTCGACATCGCCGGCGTCGCCGATGTGGACGACCTCGCCGACAACGCCAAGACACTCGTCGAGAAGTTCGGTGCGAGCGCCGCGGGCGGACTGCTCACCGGCATCAGCCTGATCGGCTCACTCTTCGCCACCAGCGTCCTGGCGCTGCTGCTGACCTTCTTCTTCCTGCGTGACTCCGACCGGGCCGTGAGCCTCGCCCACAACCTCGCCCCGCGCGGCACCGGCGGCCTCGTGGAGGCCATGGGGCGCAGGGCCTTCGAGGCCGTCGAGGGCTTCATGCGGGGCACCACGTTCATCGCCCTCATCGACGCCCTGTGCATCACGGTGGGCCTGCTGATCCTGCGGGTGCCCGGCGCGGTGGGGCTGGGGGCGCTGGTCTTCGTGGGCGCCTACATCCCCTATCTGGGGGCTTTCCTCTCGGGTGCGGTCGCGGTGCTCGTCGCGCTCGCCGACCGGGGGTTCGTGATCGCCCTCTGGGCGCTCGGGGTGGTGCTCGCCGTCCAGGTACTGGAGGGCCATGTCCTGCAGCCGGCCATCCAGAGCCGCACGGTCCAGATGCACCCCGCCATGATCATGATCGCTCTGACCGCGGGCGCGAGCGTCGCGGGCCTGCTGGGCATGCTGCTCGCGGTGCCGCTCTGCGCGGCGGTGTTCGGCGTGATCGGTGAGCTGCGCAAGGGCTACGAGGCCCCGGAACCCTCATGACCGCCTGACCGCCGGCACCCGCGCGCCTCAGGACTCCGGTGGTTCCGGCGACTCGCACAGCTCGAACCAGATCGACTTCCCCTCCCCCCGCGGATCCACCCCCCACGTGTCGGCGAGCATCTCCATCAGGACCAGTCCCCGCCCGCTGGACGCCATCTCGCCGGGGCGCCGCTTGTGCGGGAGCTCGTCGCTGGCGTCGGCCACCTCGACGCGCAGCAGCCGTTCGCCCTGCTCCCCGCTCACCTCGGCGACGAGCAGGGCGTCCCCGTCCGTGTGGACGAGGACGTTCGTCGACATCTCCGAGACCAGCAGTTCCGCCGCGTCGATCTGCTCCCCGTCGGACCAGTCGTGCAGCAGCTCACGCACCTGCTGGCGGGCGGCGGCGATGCGCTCGGGCTCGGCCTGGGCGATGGTCATCGCCGAGCGGCGCCCCGGTGCCGTGAGGGTCGTCGCGCCCTCCCGGCGCAGCACGAGCACCGCGATGTCGTCCTCGCGGCGGTCAACCAAGGGCCCGGTCGTGTGGTGCGAGCCCGGGCCGTGCACCGCCTGTACCAGGGAGTCGGCGAGCTTCTCCAGGTCCTCGGTGGGCTCCTCCAGGACCGGCCTGAGCCTGGTCCAGCCGGTGGCCATGTCGTGCCCGCCGGTCTCGATGAGCCCGTCCGTGCACAGCATGATCGTTTCGCCCGGCTCCAGGACGACGCGGGTCGTCGGATAGTCCGCGTCCTTCTCGATGCCCAGCGGCAGGCCTCCGGCGGTCTGGCGGATCACGGCGGTGCCGTCGACGCTGATCACGACCGGGTCGGGATGGCCGGCCCGGGCGATGTCGAGGGTGCCGGTGTCCGGGTCGGCCTCCGCGTACAGGCAGGTGGCGAAGCGTGCGGCGGTGGCCTCGTTCTCCTCCCCCGAGGCGTCGTACTCCTCGGTGAGTCCGGACAGGAAGCGCGAGGCCCGGGAGAGCACGGCGTCGGGACGGTGCCCCTCGGAGGCGTAGGCCCGCAGGGCGATCCGCAACTGGCCCATCAGCCCCGCCGCCCGTACGTCGTGGCCCTGGACGTCACCGATGACGAGGGCGATACGGCCGTTGGGGAGCGGGATCATGTCGTACCAGTCGCCGCCGACCTGGAGCCCCCCTCCGGTCGGGATGTAGCGGGCGGCCACGGTCAGGCCGGGGACCCCGGGGCCGAGGGACGGCATCATCGCCTTCTGCAGCCCCAGCGACAGTTCGCGCTCCGTCTCGGCCGCCCCGGCGCGGGCCAGCGCCTGTGCCAGCATCTTGGCCACGGTCGTCAGGACGGCCCGCTCGTCCGGCGAGAAGGCCACACTGTGCCGGAACGCGGCCATCCAGGCGCCCATGGTGTGCCCCGACGCGATCAGCGGTACGAAGGCCCAGGAGTGGCGTCCGAAGCCGCGGGCGAGCGGCCAGGTGGTCGGGAAGCGCTGCCGGTACGCCTCGGGCGAGGGGAGGTAGATGGCCTGCCCCGTCCGCACCACCTCGGCGGCCGGATAGTCGGTCTCCAGAGGCATGTCGGTGAAGGGCTTCTCGTCGCCCATGTTGTGCCCGTGGTGGCCGACGACGGTCAGGCGCTCGCCCGAGACGCCGAAGACGGCCAGTCCGTCCGGCGAGAACCCGGGCATCGACAGGGACCCGGCGACCCGCATGACCTCCTCGGTGGAACCGGCCTCGGCCAGCGCGCGCCCCGCGTCCAGCAGGAAGGCCTCGCGCGAGCGGCGCCAGTCCCCGGTGATCGGGCTGAGCGAGGCCGGGACTCCCGCCGACGGTTCGGCGACCTCCTGGAGGATGCCCATGAGCACGTACTCGAAGCGGCCCGGACCCTTGATGGGAACGGGCTTCGAGCGGCTGCGCACGGTACGGAGCACCGTGCCCTGTTCGTCCACGATCCGCAGTCGGGCCTCGGCCACGGTGTCCTCGGCGATCGCGAAGTTCACCACCCCGTCGATCTCGTTCCAGTCGGCCGGATGGAAGCGGGGGCGTACCTCCTCCGAGGGGTAGACCGAGGCCTCGGCAGGCAGACCGAGCAGCCGGGCCGCCTCCGCGTCGAGCGTGACGGTGCCGGCGGAGCTGTCCCAGCTCCACAGGCCGGTCACGATCGCAGCCAGGATCTCCTCGGTGCGCATTGCCCCACTTTATGAAGATGTTCTCCACGCACGCCACCGAGGGGCGGCCGCCCGACGGCCGTCCGCGCAGGGTCACCGGCCGCGTCCGGTGAGGCCCGGGAGGCCGTGCGGGATCAATGTCAATGAAGTGGTGCGCCTACGGGCGGTAGCCTGGGGTGTCAATCCACCCCGACCGCGAAGACTGGATGAACGACGATGCATCGGTACAGGTCCCACACCTGCGGCGAGCTCCGCGCCTCTGACGTCGGCACCGACGTCCGGCTGAGCGGCTGGCTGCACAATCGCCGAGACCTGGGTGGCATCCTCTTCATCGATCTGCGTGACCACTACGGTCTGGTGCAGCTCGTCGCCCGCCCCGGCACTCCCGGCAACGACGCCCTGTCGAAGCTGACCAAGGAGACGGTCGTCCGGATCGACGGCAAGGTCTCCGCGCGCGGCGCCGACAACGTCAACCCGGAGCTCCCGACCGGCGAGATCGAGATCGAGGTCACCGAGGTCGAGGTGCTGGGCGAGGCCGCCCCGCTGCCCTTCACGATCAACACCGAGGACGGGGTCAACGAGGAGCGGCGCCTGGAGTACCGCTTCCTCGACCTGCGCCGTGAGCGCATGCACCGCAACATCATGCTGCGCTCGTCCGTGATCGCCTCCATCCGCTCCAAGATGGTGGCCCTCGGCTTCAACGAGATGGCGACCCCGATCCTCGCCGCGACGTCCCCCGAGGGCGCCCGCGACTTCGTGGTCCCGTCCCGTCTGAACCCGGGCAAGTTCTACGCCCTTCCGCAGGCGCCGCAGCAGTTCAAGCAGCTGCTGATGATCTCCGGCTTCGACCGCTACTTCCAGATCGCGCCGTGCTTCCGCGACGAGGACGCCCGCGCCGACCGTTCGCCCGGCGAGTTCTACCAGCTCGACGTCGAGATGTCGTTCGTCGAGCAGGAGGACGTCTTCCAGCCGATCGAGAAGCTCATGACCGAGCTCTTCGAGGAGTACGGCAACGGCCGCCCCGTCACCTCGCCGTTCCCGCGCATCCCGTTCCGCGAGTCGATGCTGAAGTACGGCAACGACAAGCCGGACCTGCGTGCCCAGCTGGAACTCGTCGACATCTCCGACATCTTCGCGGACTCGGAGTTCAAGGCCTTCGCCGGCAAGCACGTCCGCGCCCTCCCGGTGCCGGACACCGCGGGCCAGTCCCGCAAGTTCTTCGACGGCCTCGGCGCGTACGCGGTCGAGCACGGCGCCAAGGGCCTCGCCTGGGTCCGCGTCGGCGAGGACGGCACGCTGGCGGGTCCGATCGCCAAGTTCCTCACCGAGACGGACATCAAGACCCTCACCGAGCGTCTGTCCCTCGTCCCCGGCCACGCCGTCTTCTTCGGTGCGGGTGAGTTCGACGAGGTCTCCAAGATCATGTCCGTCGTCCGCGTCGAGGCCGCCAAGCGCGCCGGCCACTTCGAGGAGGGCGTCTTCCGCTTCTGCTGGATCGTCGACTTCCCGATGTACGAGAAGGACGAGGAGACCGGCAAGATCGACTTCTCCCACAACCCGTTCTCCATGCCCCAGGGCGGCATGAAGGACCTGGAGGAGAAGGACCCGCTCGACATCCTGGCGTGGCAGTACGACATCGTCTGCAACGGCATCGAGCTGTCCTCCGGCGCCATCCGTAACCACGAGCCCGAGGTCATGCTGAAGGCCTTCGCGATCGCCGGTTACGAGGCGGAGACCGTCGAGAGGGAGTTCGCGGGCATGCTGCGCGCGTTCCGCCTCGGCGCCCCGCCGCACGGTGGCATCGCCCCGGGCGTCGACCGCATCGTGATGCTGCTGGCCGACGAGCCCAACATCCGGGAGACGATCGCCTTCCCGCTCAACGGCAACGCCCAGGACCTGATGATGGGCGCCCCGAGCGAGCTGGACGAGACCCGCCTGCGCGAGCTGAACATCCAGCTCCGCAAGCCCGTCGCGTCGGCCAAGGAGAAGGCGGAGGCCAAGGACTCGGTGGCCAGGGACACCGGCGCGAAGTAGGCGTCAGAGGTTCCGCTTCGGTTCCACGTGAAACAGTCCCCGGCCGCCCCGGCCGGGGACTGTTTTCGTGCGCGCACGGGATACACACAGGAACGCACAGCCTGCGCTCACGTCCCTGCCAGCTGGGCTGCCTAGCCTCACCCCTCATGACAGAGAATCAGGGACCCGCACACAAAAAGGATCTGACCCGCCGACGCGTGATCCTCGCAGGTGGTGCGGCCATCGCCGCCGCAGGCATCGGTGCCGGGGTTGTCGCGACCGCCTCGGCCGGCGAGGAGAAGAGCGGCAACAGCAAGACGTCCGGCGAGGGCGAGGAGTGCTACCGGCTGACCTCGGAGACCACCGAGGGTCCGTACTACATCGACGCCGACAAGATCCGGAAGGACATCACGGAGGACAAGGAGGGCATCCCGCTGACCCTCCGGCTCAAGGTGATCGACTCCGACACCTGCAAGCCGCTGAAGCAGGCCGCCGTCGACATCTGGCACTGCGACGCGCTGGGGATCTACTCCGGTTACGAGAGCATGAGCCAGGGCGGCCCCGGCGGCGGCGGGACCCCGCCGAGCGGTGCCCCCACGGACGTGCCGACCGACGCGCCCACGGGCACCCCGACCGGCACTCCCCCGTCCGGCGGCCCCGGCGGCGGAGGCGGCGGGCACAGCGAACCCACCGACGACGAGCGGTATCTGCGGGGCACACAGCTCACGGACAAGCACGGGTACGTGGAGTTCACGACGGTCTTCCCCGGCTGGTACCAGGGCCGTGCCGTGCACATCCACACCAAGGTGCACGTCGGCGGGAAGATGACCGACGCCGGGTACGAGGGCGGGCACACCTGCCACACCGGCCAGTTCTTCTTCGCCGAGTCCGCGGTCCTCGACTCGGCCAGGATCGAGCCGTACTCGACCAGCACCACCACCCGCACGACGCTGACCGAGGACACCATCTACGACCGGAGCGGTGTCACGGGCGGGCTGCTCAAGCTCAACTACGGCAAGGGCCGCATGGCGCGCGGTGTGACCGGCTCGATCACGATGGGCGTCGACCCGGACGAGACCAACGACGGCACCGGTCTCTGAGATTCCCCGTCACCCGGAGAAGGGCCCGGAACCCCACCGTTCCGGGCCCTTCTCTCCGCGTGCGGACAGCTGCGCGGAACCCGCCCCGCCCCGGGGGCATGGAACCCGTACAGCCGGATGGCCCCGGTTCCGATTCGACGCCGCGGGCCCCGGCAATGACTGGCACCGAAGAAGACCGACCGCCCGTCATTGAGGAGCTCCGCACCGTGTCCCTCCTGCGCCGCCCGTATGCCCTTCTTGTCGTTCTGTTCCTGCTGGTCATCGGCTGCTCCGCCGGTGCGGTGCAGACCTCGGCGCCCCGTGGTGCCGCCGGCCCCGAGTCCACGGCCGCGGCGTCCCCCTCCCCCTCTCCCGAGCCCGTCCCGCCCCGGGAGATTCCGGGGCTGGGCCCGGACACCCGGGCGCAGATCCCGGACTCGGCCCGGCAGGCCGTCGTGGTGACAGGTGAGGGCCCCGACGCCAACCGCTCCACGGCCGTCCTCTACACCCGCGACGACCCCGCTCTCGGCTGGAGACCGGAGGCAGGCCCCTGGCCCGCCCACAACGGCATGGAGGGCTGGACGGACTTCCACATGGCGGACGACCTCAGATCGCCCATCGGCGTCTTCGGCCTCACCGACGCGGGCGGCCGCCTCGCCGATCCCGGTGCGCTGCTTCCGTACGACGAGCAGCCGCGCTTCGCGGTGAGCGGCGAGGGCTTTCTCGGGGAGCCCCTGGAAGGCTCCTTCGACTATGTCGTCGCGATCAACTACAACCGGATCCCGGGGGTGTCCCCCTTGGACCGCACCCGGCCGCTCGGCGAGGAGAGGGGCGGCGGCATCTGGATCCACGTGGACCACGGCGGCCCGACGCAGGGCTGTGTCTCGCTCTCCGAGGAACGGATGAGGGAGCTCCTGCTCGTCCTGGACCCGGTGAAGTACCCCGTGGTCGTGATGGGGGACGCCGCTGCGCTGGCGGCGTGAGCACGGTACGCACGGAGCCCGGGACCGATGGCCGGTCCCGGGCTCCTCTGCCGGCCGCGAAGGCCGCGTACTCCTAGGCGGGCTTCTCCTCCAGGCGCGGGAACAGCACCGCGCCCTTCGTCACCGTCGCCCCCACGGACAGCTGTCCCCAGCGGCCCGCGTCCTGCACCCGCTGCTCGCTGAGGGCACCCAGCGACGCCTCGGCGCCGAGGGACTCCCACAGCTTCTGCGAGGTGTCCGGCATCACGGCGTTGAGCAGGACCGCGACACCGCGCAGCGACTCGGCCGCCGTGTACAGGATGGTCGCGAGCCGGGCCTGGCCCTCCGGCGACTCGTCCTTGGCGACCTTCCACGGCTCCTGCTCCGTGATGTAGCCGTTGACCTGCTTCACGAAGTCGAAGATCGCCAGGATGCCGCCCTGGAAGTCCAGCTCCTCGCCGATCTTCAGGTCAGCCGCGGCGACGGCCTGCGCGAGGCCTTCCTGGACCGCCCGCTCGGCGTCACCGGCGGCCGTGGCCTCCGGGAGCGCGCCGCCGAAGTACTTGCCGACCATGGCCGCGACCCGCGAGGCGAGGTTGCCGTAGTCGTTGGCGAGCTCCGAGGTGTAGCGGGCGCTGAAGTCCTCCCAGGAGAACGAGCCGTCGCTGCCGTACGCGATGGCCCGCAGGAAGTACCAGCGGTACGCGTCCACGCCGAAGTGCGAGGTCAGGTCCTGCGGCTTGATGCCCGTCAGGTTCGACTTGGACATCTTCTCGCCGCCGACCATCAGCCAGCCGTTCGCGACGACCTTGCCGGGGAGAGGCAGCCCCTGCGCCATCAGCATCGCCGGCCAGATGACCGAGTGGAAGCGCAGGATGTCCTTGCCGATCAGGTGCACGTTCGCCGGGAACGTGCCGTCGAACTTCTCCTGGTTGGCGCCGTAGCCGACCGCCGTCGCGTAGTTGAGCAGCGCGTCGATCCACACGTAGATGACGTGCTTCGGGTCCCACGGCACCGGGACGCCCCAGTCGAACGTGGAGCGCGAGATCGACAGGTCCTGCAGACCCTGCTTGACGAAGTTCACGATCTCGTTGCGCGCGGACTCGGGCTGGATGAAGCCCGGGTTGGCCGCGTAGAACTCCATGAGCTTCGGGCCGTACTCGCTCAGCTTGAAGAAGTAGTTCTCCTCCTTGAGGAGCTCCACCGGCTTCTTGTGGATCGGGCACAGCTTCGTGCCGTCCTCGGACTCGATCAGGTCGCCGGGGAGCTTGTACTCCTCGCAGCCCACGCAGTACGGGCCTTCGTACCCGCCCTTGTAGATCTGGTCCTTGTCGTACAGGTCCTGCACGAACTCCTGCACACGGTCGGTGTGCCGCTTCTCCGTCGTACGGATGAAGTCGTCGTTCGCGATGTTGAGGTGCTCCCAGAGGGGCTTCCAGGCCTCCTCGACGAGCTTGTCGCACCAGGCCTGGGGCGTGACGTTGTTCGCCTCGGCCGTGCGCATGATCTTCTGACCGTGCTCGTCCGTGCCGGTGAGGTACCACACCTTCTCGCCGCGCTGGCGGTGCCAGCGGGTGAGCACGTCGCCTGCGACGGTCGTGTAGGCGTGCCCCAGGTGAGGAGCGTCGTTGACGTAGTAAATGGGGGTCGATACGTAGAAACTCTTCACGCCGTCGCCCCCTTGCTTCTCGGATCCAGTGGCCGCCATGGTCGAAATCCTAACGGTCCGTGGGGGTTCCGATCACATCGATAAAAGCGGCCCCGCACGCGGAGAGCTTTGCGAAACATCCCTTCCCGTACCAAAGACGCATCCTGGGAGGAGTGGGCACGCGTGCGCGAGGCGGGAGACAACACGATGCGGGTACTGGTCGCCGAGGACGAGGAGATCCTGGCCGAGCTGGTGGCGACCGGGCTGCGGCGGGCCGGTTTCGCCGTCGACACCGTGTACAGCGGGGACGCGGCGCTCGCCTACCTGGGCCTCCACGACTACGACGTGGTCGTCCTGGACCGTGATCTGCCCCGGGTGCACGGCGACGACGTGGCCCGCCGGCTCGTGTCCTCCGGCTCCCGGACCAGGATCCTGATGCTCACCGCCTCGGGGACCATGGAGGACCGGGTGGAGGGGCTCGATCTCGGAGCCGACGACTATGTGAGCAAGCCCTTCGAGTTCCCCGAGCTGGTGTCCCGGGTGCGGGCGCTCCGGCGGCGCAGCGCGCGGCCCGTACCGCCGCAGCTGGAGCGGCAGGGCATCCGGCTCGACAGTGTGCGGCGGGCGGCGACGCGGGACGGGCGGGACCTGGACCTGTCGCCGAAGGAGTTCACCGTGCTGCAACTCCTGCTGGAGGCCGACGGGGGGACCGTCAGCGCCGAGGAACTGCTGGAACGGGCCTGGGACGCCAACGCCGACCCCTTCACGGGGGCCGTCCGCGTCTGTATGAGCAAGCTGCGCGGCAAACTCGGGGAGCCCGCCCTCATCCGCACGGTGCAGGGTGTGGGGTACGCCCTGTGAAGCGGCTGCTGAGGCTGCTGCGGGCCACCGGCGCCTCGCAGGTCCGGCACTCGACGATCCGGATGCGGATCGCCCTCGTGTACGGCGGGGTGTTCCTGATCCTCGGTACGGCCCTGCTCACGACGGTCAATCTCGCATCCCGCGCCGGCACGGACTCGCAGGCGCGGGCCATCGCCACGTCAGCCGCGGTCGCCCAGCCGGGTTTCGCGGTCAACGGCCCCCTCCACACGCGGGGCCGCCTCGGTCCGCCCACGGTCTACGACCTGACCGACGACGTGAGCGACGCCGCCGGCCGTGAGCTCATGTACTGGTCGGTCGCCGCGCTGCTCGTCATGACGGCGTGCGCGGTCGCCGTGGGCTGGTGGACGGCCGGCCGGGTCCTGCGGCCCGTCCACGCGATGACGGCGAAGGCCAGGCGGCTCTCCGAGCACACCCTCCACGAGCGGATCGCGGCCGGCGGCCCCGACGACGAACTGAAGGAGCTCGGGGAGACGCTGGACGCGCTGCTGGCCCGGCTGGAGAAGGCGTTCGACAGCCAGCGGCGGTTCATCGCCAACGCGTCCCACGAGCTGCGCACCCCGCTGGCCACCCAGCGGGCCGCGATCCAGGTGGGTCTCGACGATCCGTCGCCGGACGAGCTCGTCCGGACCCGTCGGACCTTGCTGGACAACAACCGGCGCAGCGAGCGGCTCATCGAGGGGCTGCTGGTCCTGGCGCGCAGCGAGCGGGGGCTGGCGGAGAGCGAGCGCGAGGAGTTCGACCTCGCGCAGGTGGTGACGGAGGAGGCGGCCCGGCCCTCGGCGGCGGCGGAGCGCCCGTCGGCCCACCCGGAGATGACGGTCGCGGCGGAGCCGTGCGCGGTACGCGGCAACCGGCAGCTGCTCGCGCAGCTGGTGGCGAACCTGCTGTCCAACGCGGTGAGGTACAACGTGCCCGACGGGTCCGTGCGGGTGTCGCTGTCCGCGGGCGGGGCTCTGGTGGTCCGCAACACCGGTCCCGCGGTGACCGAGGGGGACATCGCCGGGTTCTTCGAACCGTTCAGGCGCGGTGAGGGGCGGGACCGGATGGGACCGGGCTCGGGGCTCGGTCTGTCGATCGTCCGCTCCATCGCGGTGGCTCACGGCGGTACGGTCACGGCGGTACCCGGCCCGGGGGGCGGGCTCGCCGTGACCGTACGGCTGCCGGTGGATCAGCCCCCGGCGACGATTCCGCGGGCCGCTGCCCAGGCGGGAAGCCCGGCGAGCACCTCGCGGTAGAACGTGGCGTCGGGCACCTCGCGCGGGGCCGGACCGGCGTGGAAGAAGCCGGCGTTCTCGACGTCCAGCCTGCGCAGGAAGTCGAAGCCCTTCGCGTCCTCGTCGCCGAACGCGACGAACTGGAAGAACAGCGGCAGCCGCGCCGCGTCCGCCAGCGCCTGCTTCGCGGCCTGCTTGGCGTCCGGAGCGCCGTCCGTCTGGAAGATCACCAGCGCGGGCCCGGTGGCCTCGGACTTCTCGTAGTGCGTGACGATCTCCTCGACGGCCCGGTGGTAGTTGGTACGTCCCAGGCGTCCGAGTCCCGCGTGCAGCTCGTCGATCCGGCCCTCGTGGGCGGCGAGGTCGATCGCGCCGGTGCCGTCGATGTCGGTCGAGAAGAAGACGACGGGCACGGTGGCGTTCTCGTCCAGGTGCGCGGCGAGTGCCAGGGTGCGGTCGCCAAGGTGCTGCGCGCTGCCGTCCTTGTAGAACGACCGCATCGACCCGGACCGGTCGAGCACCAGGTAGACGTTCGCCCGGAGGGCGGTGAGCCCGTGCGCCTTGAGCTCGGTCTGCGCCGCCTTGTACGGGGCGACGAGCTCGGGCGCGGCGGCCTTGACCCGGGCGAGGGCGACGGCGGGCTTACCGCCGGCAGCGGCGGCCGGCTCGGCTGCGGGGGTCTCCGCGACCGCGGCGACCGGGTCGGCCTCGACGACCGGCTCGGGGGCGGCCTCGACCTCAGGGGCCTCGGCGACCTCTACGACCGGCTCGACTGCGGGGGCCTCTGCGACCTCTGCGACCGGCTCGGCTGCGGGGGTCTCCGCGACCTCAGCGACCGGCTCGGCTGCGGGAGCCTCGACGACCGGCTCGGCCTCGGCAACCGGCTCGGGGGATACCTCGACGATCTCGATGACCGGCTCGGGGGCGGTCTCCGCCTCGACGGCCTCGGCGGCCTCGGCGGCCGGCTCGACCTCGGCAACCGGCTCAGGAGCAGCCTTGACCTCAGCGGCCTCGACGACCGGCTCAGGGGCGGCCTCGGCCTCGACGGCCGCAGCGACCGGCTCCGCTTCGATGACCGTCTCGGCGGGCTCGGCGACCGCGACGGGCGCCGGCTCCGGCTCCGGCTCCGTGTCGATATCGATCGTGATCGGCGCCGGATCAGCCGGCTCGTCCGCAACGGTCGTGGTCTCCGCGACGGCCGCAGCCGGCTTCGCGTCGGGAGCCGACCCCTGTGCCGGAACCGTCGGCGTGGGCCCGGAAGCTGAAGTGGATGTGGTGGTGGCCGCCTTGTCGAAGGCCTCCGCCACCAGGTCCGTTGCCAGTCCGTTCTCCCGGTCCGCGGTGGACCGCACAGAAGAGGAGGAGGCCGGTGCCGGTACCGAGGCCTTCGCGGGCTCGGCCGCCGAAGTGGTGGTCTCCGGCTCCGGCTCCGTGGGCTGGGTGCGCTCGGCCTGGGGCGGGACGGTGGCCGTGACCGGCTCGTCCTGCTCCGTGCGGCCGAACACCTTGCGCAGCAAGCTCCGAATGCCCATGGGCGAGGCCTTTCGCATGAGTTGGTGGCGATAAATGTCCGTACTGCGGGAATTGATCCCTGGCCAGGGCGGATACGTAAGGTTAGCGGCCGGATCCGGCCGTTCGGTGGCGCGGCCCGCCCCTGTGTCAACCGAGCTCCAACCGAGCCCCAATTGAGCCCTGAGACCAGCGGTGGCCCGGACTTCACCCCTCGTTCACCGGCCGTCCCTCGTACCGCGTGGATGCACACCTACCGTCACGCAGGACACACAGACGGAGGGACGAACAACGTGCGCAATCTGCTGCCGCTCATCGGCTCGCACCAGGGCGGGCGCTCTGCGCTGACGTGCCGCTACCGCTGCGGTGACGCCTGCTTCCAGGAGATACCGAACACCAGCGGAAACGAGTACGCCGGCGACATCATCGCCGGTGCCCTGTCGCGCCGGTCGATGATGCGCGCCGCCGCGGTGGTGACCGTCGCCGCTGCCGCCGGAACCGCCGCTCTCACCGGCCCGGGAGCCCCGCGCGCCGAAGCCGCCGCGCTCGCGGGCCACGGCCACACGCCGAAGCCCCCGCACCAGAACACCCCTTCGGGCGCCCGCGGCCTGCGCTTCGCGCCCGTGGCACCGAACAAGAACGACAAGGTCACCGTCCCGGACGGCTACAGCCAGAACGTGGTGATCCGCTGGGGCGAGCCGATCCTGCGCGGCGCCCCCGCCTTCGACCCGGACAAGCAGTCGGCGAAGGCACAGGCGGGCCAGTTCGGCTACAACAACGACTTCCTCTCCCTGCTCCCGCTCCCCGGCGAACGGGGCCGCCAGGTCCTGGTCGCCAACCACGAGTACACGGACGAGATCCTGATGTTCCGTGGATACGATCCGGCCAACCCGACCCGTGAGCAGGTCGAGATCGCCTGGGCCGCGCACGGACTCTCCGTGGTCGTCGTCCAGGAGGAGAACCGCACCGGCAGGCTCGGCCCGGTCAGCCGTCACCCGCTGAACCGCCGCCTCACCGCGACCAGCGAGTTCAGGGTCACCGGCCCGGCAGCGGGCAGCCCCCTGCTCCGTACCTCCGCCGACCCCACCGGACGCAAGGTCCTCGGCACGCTCAACAACTGCGCGGGCGGCACCACCCCGTGGGGCACCACGCTGCACGGCGAGGAGAACTTCAACCAGTACTTCGCCAACGGCTCCAGCGACACGGACAAGCGCTACGGCATCGCGACGAGCGGCACCGAGCGCAAGTGGGAGCGTTTCGACAAGCGCTTCGACCTGGCCCAGGAGCCCAACGAGGCGCACCGCTTCGGCTGGGTGGTCGAACTCGACCCGTACGACCCCGAGTCCGTCCCGCGCAAGCGGACCGCGCTCGGCCGCTTCAAGCACGAGGCGGCGCAGCCCCGGCTGACCGCCGACGGCCGCCCCGTCGTCTACATGGGCGACGACGAGCGGTTCGACTACTTCTACAAGTTCGTCTCCAGCAAGAAGATGAAGAAGGGGAACTCGCGTGCCGCACGCGAGCACAACCTCACCCTGCTGGACGAGGGCACGCTGTACGTCGCCAAGCTGACCGGCGACTCTCCGGCCGCGGAGTTCGACGGCACGGGCAAGCTCCCCTCCGACGGCGAGTTCGACGGCAGCGGCGTCTGGATCCCGCTCGCCACGGGCAGCACCTCGCACGTGCCCGGCATGACCGCCGAGGAGGTGTACGTCTTCACACGCCTCGCCGGTGACAAGGTCGGCGCCACGAAGATGGACCGCCCCGAGGACGTCGAGCCGTCGCCGCGCACCGGCCGCGTCTACATCGCCCTCACCAACAACACCGATCGCGGCAAGGCGGGCAAGCCCGGTGCGGACGAGGCCAACCCGCGCAACGCCAACAAGCACGGCCAGATCCTGGAGCTCGCGGAGAACTGGGACGACCCGGCGGGCGACGGTTTCGCCTGGCGGCTCTTCCTCGTCGCGGGTGACCCGAACGACCCGTCGACGTACTTCGCGGGCTTCCCCAAGGAGAAGGTCAGCCCCATCTCCTGCCCGGACAACGTGGCCTTCGACGACCACGGCAACCTGTGGATCTCCACCGACGGCGCCCAGCTGGGCTCGCACGACGGCCTGTTCGGTGTCGCGACGCAGGGCGAACGGCGGGGCGAACTCAAGCAGTTCCTCACCGTGCCGTCCGGCGCCGAGACCTGCGGTCCGGTGATCCAGGACCGCCGGGTCCTGGTGGCCGTGCAGCACCCGGGCGAGATCGACGGCGCGTCCGTCGAGAAGCCGGCGAGCACCTGGCCGGACGGACCCGGCCGGATCGTCCGCCCGTCCGTCGTCGCCGTCTGGCGCAAGGACGGCAGCGACATCGGCGTCTGAACCGCCCGATTCCCACTGCCGCCCTCGGTGATCATCAGGCCTGTGCCCAAGTGGTGCAGGCCTGATGTGTGTCGTACAAAAGGCTCCCGCACGGGCATACCGTCCCGCAGGACACGTCCCACGGCCCGTGCCGTGGTGGCAGGGGGACGCCGTCGGCACTCGGGGCGGCCGTCGGCGCCACCGGGGCCCCGGCCCGCTCCCTCGGCGAGCGCGCCCCGACCTGCGCGTGCCCGGGTGCAAGCGTGAGAGGTGCGGCTGCGCCATGGCCGAAGTCATCGGCGACTTCGGTTCCTGACCCCGCCCGGGGCGCCTCACCGCACTAGAGTCGGTCGCATGGTTTCCGGTGAGGCGCCGCAGGCGGCGGGCAGTGTCCGGGTCGACGTCTGGATCTGGTCGGTCCGGCTGACGAAGACCCGGTCGCAGGCCGCTGCCGCCTGCCGGGCAGGGCATGTGCGGGTCAACGGCGAGCGGGCCAAGCCCGCCCAGGCGCTGCAGACGGGCGACGAGGTACGGCTGCGGCATGCGGGACGGGACCGGATCGTGGTCGTCTCCAAGATCGTGAAGAAGCGTGTCGGGCCGCCGGTCGCCGCCGACTGCTTCGTCGACAACAGCCCGCCCCCGCCGCCGCGCGAGGCCGCGATCCAGGTCCCGGTCCGCGACCGCGGCGCGGGCCGTCCGACCAAGCGCGACCGCCGGGAGATGGAACGCCTCCAGGAGCGCGGACCCGGCCCGTCCTAGGGCGTCAGTTCCGGGGGACCGGCTTCAGAGGACGAAGACGGTCTTTCCGCGCGCACCGCCCGTGCGGTTCTGGGCGAGCGCCTGCGGGGCCTTCTCCAGAGGGAGCTCGGCGTCCACGGGTACGGCCAGCTCGCCCTGCACCGCGCCGGCGGCCAGTGATTCGAGCAGTTCCGCCGTGGGGGCGAGCCGGAAGTCGACCCGCGCGACGCCGGGCGGGCCGGCCACTCCCCGGGTGGTGACGGCGACGCCGCCGTCGCGCACCAGCGCGGCATGCGCGGCGAAGTCGTCCGGGTCGGTGGAGACCAGGTCGACCAGCGCGTCGACCCCGTTCGGGTACACGTCCCGTACCGCCGCGGCCAGCTCGCCGGGACCGAGGGTCGTGTCGACCGCGGCCGCGGCGCCGAACGCCCGCATCCGCTTCTCCTCGTCGCCCCGTACCGCGGCGACGACCCCGATCCCCCGGGCGGCGGCGAGCTGGGTCAGGAAGGTGCCGACGCCGCCCGCCGCGCCGATGATCAGCAGACTCCGGCCGCTGCGGACCGCCGTGCCTCCCAGAATCTGCGCGGCGGCCGTCCCTGCAGACGGGAGCGCCGCCGCGATCTGGAGCGGCAGGTCGCGCGGCACCAGGGCGATCGGGGAGTCCTGCGGCACCGACACGTACTCGGCGTACGCCCCGCAGCGCCCGACCGGGGGCGCGGTCACCCGGCCGAAGACGGCGTCACCCACCCGGAAGCGGTTGTCGCCGCTGCCGATCATGTCCACCCGGCCCGCGAAGTCGACTCCGACGATCAGCGGGAAGGTGTGGGGAGCGACCCCGTCCAGGGCGCCGTCCGCGGTCTGCCAGTCGAGCGGGTTGAGCGCCGCGTACTCGATCTTCACCCGTACGTCGCCCGCGTCGGGATCGGGCTTCGGCACTTCGACGAGACAGGGCTCCGCACAGAACGCGCTGACAGCGATGGCTCGCATACGGCAGACCTCTCAGTCGCCCCCCTGCTCTCACGGGTCCCACTTTCGCCCGGCCCACGCGCCCGCGCATGTCGGAGGCCGGCGGGTCGGAGCCACCCGCTACGGCCCGGCGTTCCGTCCGGTGCTCCGCCGCCCGGACAGGTACCGTCCCGCCAGTCCGCCGACCACCAGGACCGCGCCCACCACGATCACGATCCACACGGTCGTCCGCAGCGAAGCGGTCAGCGCGTCGTACACGGCCGCGGCACCGCCCCGGTCGCTGCCCGGCACCTCGTCCAGCACCCGGTCGCGGCCCACCGCGACCAGGATGCGCAGCACGATCGCGCCGAGCACGAGTCCGCCGCCCACCACGGCGGCGGCGCCCAGCCCGGCCCGCAGACCTCCGCGTACGAGCGCGAGACCCACCACCAGGACGAGGAGCACCACCGTCCACACGGCCGGCCAGACGCTGCACCGGCGAAGCCACTGGAAGGAGCCCCGCAGGTCGTCCGCCCGGTCGGCGGAAAGCACCGTGATCGCGGTGCTCTCGACCGGGATCTGGTCGGCGAACGGCACTCCGGAGTTCACCAGTTCTCCTTTGACCTGCTCGATCACCGGCGCCAGATCGATGATCACCGGCTGCCCGCTGTCACCGTGCAGCGCGGCGGTCACGGCCTGGTGCGCCGTCCGGTTCGCGCTGTCCCAGGCCCGCTGGAAGGACTCGGTGGTGGTGAACGACTGCACGGTCTCGTGCAGGAACTGCTCCAGGGTCTCCTGGAGCGGGCCGAGGTCGATGTTCTGCATCGCCTCGTCGGTGACCAGGGTGGCGACGGTGTTCTGGACGTCGGGGTCGGAGGCCAGCGGGGAGACGGCGGCCAGGTACCGGTCGGTGTCGTCGATCTCCAGGTCGACCCACGCGGAGAGCGCGCTCACCGGCACCAGCACGGCAAGAAGGACGAGCAGTACTGCCGACAGAGCCGCTGAGAGGTAGGTCCGCACACCACCCAGACAATCCCGTGCGGGGCCGCGGCGCTCCGGGCCGTAGCCCGTTCGAGTTGCCGGTCGGCGCGGTCGGGTGTGCCCTGGAGTGACGGAGGACGGGGGCGAGGGAAGGAACTGTCCGCCATGGCCACTCACGCAACGATGCCGACGCGTCGACGCACGCATGCCCGCACACCGGCACGGCGTACGCACAGCGCGCTCGCCTGGGCGCTGCCCCTCACGCTGGGCGTGATCCTCGGTTTCTGGGCCTTCTTCATCCGGCGCGACGGCGGGGCGACCACCGACGGGCAGATCTGGCTCGGTGTCGTGTCAGGAGTGGCTTTCGCCGCGCTGTGCTTCGTGCTGGGCCGGGTCGGGCCCGCCCTGCCGAGGGAGCTGCGGGCGGCGGCGTACGGCGCGCTGACCGGGATCGCGATCGGCTTCCTCTACAGCCTCAACGGCAACAGCGTGTTCTCGTCGAGCGTGCTGGGCCTGGTCGTCGGCGCAGGGATGTTCTGCAGTGCCTTCTACATCTACTACACGCGGGAGGACTGAGTGCCGGGTCCCGCCGGACGGGTGCGTGGCCGCCAGACCGGATCTGGCGGCCACGCTTTTCCTTCCGACGTACCCCGCGGCGCCGTTCTCCCGTGCCATCGTGGCCCTGACCCACCCGACTTCCTCGGCCTCCTCCCGGCGGTCCCGGCAATCCCGGCAAGGAAGGGACCATGAGCACTGAACTGGCCATCGAGACAACGGGGCTGGTGAAGATCTTCGGCGACAACCGTGCCGTGGACGGCATCGATCTCACCGTTCCCACCGGCACCGTCTACGGCGTCCTCGGACCCAACGGCGCCGGGAAGACCACCACCGTAAGGATGCTGGCGACACTGCTGCGCCCGGACGAGGGCCGGGCACGGGTCTTCGGCCACGACGTCGTGAAGGACGCCGACGCGGTCCGCAGCCGGGTCAGCCTCACCGGGCAGTACGCCTCCGTCGACGAGGACCTGACCGGTACGGAGAACCTGGTGCTGCTGGGCCGGCTGCTCGGGCACTCCAAGCCCGCCGCCCGGACCAGGTCGGAACAGCTGTTGGAGGCTTTCGGGCTGAGCGAGGCGGCAGGCAGGCAGGTGAAGAACTACTCGGGCGGCATGCGGCGCCGTATCGACATCGCCGCGTCCATTCTGAACACCCCGGACCTGCTCTTCCTCGACGAGCCGACGACCGGGCTCGACCCGCGCAGCCGCAATCAGGTGTGGGACATCGTGCGGGCGGTCGTCGCCCAGGGCACGACGGTCATGCTGACCACGCAGTACCTGGACGAGGCCGACCAGCTGGCCTCGCGCATCGCGGTCATCGACCACGGCAAGGTGATCGCCGAGGGCACGAAGGGCGAGCTCAAGGCATCCGTGGGCTCCGGCTCGGTCCATCTGCGCCTGCGGGACCCCGCCCAGCGGCCCGAGGCCGAGCGGGTGCTCGCGCTGGAGCTCGACGCCACGGTCCAGCTGGACCCGGACCCCGTGGCGCTGACGGCCACGGTCAACGGCCACGGCACGGAGAAGGGCGCGGCGGAACAGGCCGCGCGGGCGCTCGCCGAGCTGGCCAGGTGCGGCATCCACGTGGACAACTTCGCGCTCGGGCAGCCCAGCCTCGACGAGGTCTTCCTCGCGCTCACGGACAAGAAGGGGGTGTCGGCGTGAGTACCGCACCGGCCAGGACCCAGACGGAAGACTTCGAGCTCGCCACGCCGGACGCCGAGACGCTCGCCTCCCTGCTGGTCGGCCAGGAGCGGCCGCCCAGGCCCAGTGCTCTGTCGGCGTCCCTCACCTTCGGCTGGCGGGCGATGCTGAAGATCAAGCACGTGCCCGAGCAGCTGTTCGATGTCACGGCGTTCCCGATCATGATGGTGCTGATGTACACGTACCTCTTCGGAGGAGCGCTGGCCGGTTCCACCGAGGCGTACATCCAGTTCCTGCTGCCCGGCATCCTGGTGTTGAGCGTTGTGATGATCACGATGTACACGGGTGTCTCGGTGAACACCGACATCACCAAGGGTGTCTTCGACCGCTTCCGTACGCTGCCGATCTGGCGGCCCGCGCCGATGGTCGGCTATCTGCTCGGCGACGTCCTGCGCTATGTGCTGGCCTCGGCGGTCATGCTCGCCGTCGGCGTGATCATCGGCTACCGGCCGGACGGCGGGGTGCTGGGAGTGCTGGCGGGCGTGGCCCTGCTGCTGGTGTTCTCGTTCGCCTTCTCCTGGATCTGGACGATGTTCGGGCTGCTGCTGCGCACCGAGAAGTCGGTGATGGGCGTCAGCATGATGGTGATCTTCCCGCTGACGTTCCTGAGCAACGTGTTCGTCGACCCGAGGACCATGCCCGGATGGCTGCAGGCTTTCGTGAACAACAGCCCGGTCACCCATGTGGCCACGGCGGTCAGGGAGCTCATGGCCGGCAACTGGCCGGCGACGGACATCGCCTGGTCGCTGGGCTGGTCGGCCCTGTTCGTGGTGGTGTTCGGCACGGTGACGATGCGGCTCTACAACCGGAAGTGACTCCGGCCGTCGACCCTCCCGGCGGGGTGCGCTCCGACGGTGGGGCCGTGCTCCTTGTCTCGCCCCCTCCGCAGGCCGGGACCAGACTGGAAGACAGGGACAGGGACCTGCCCTGAGAAGCCCTGGAGGAGCCATGACGGCCACGACAAGGAACGAGACGCCCGTTGCCTTCGAAGGCGAGGGTGCGGAACTGCGCATGAAGGAGATCGGGGGAGACCTGACGGTCGCCTTCGTCCGGTTTCCCAAGGGCACGGACATGCGCCCGGCGCTCAAGGGCATGCCGGACGACCTGTGCCCCTGCAACCACTGGGGCTATCTCCTCAAGGGCCGGCTGAAGATGTGGACAGGTGCCGACTCGGAGTCGTACGAGATCTACGAGGAGGGGCAGGCGTACTACTGGCCTCCCGGCCACGCCCCCGAGGCGCTCGAGGACTGCGAGTACGTGGACTTCTCGCCCACCGAGGAGTTCGCCCGGGTGCTCGAACACGTCAATTCCCAGGGCTGAAACCGTCCGGCCATGAAAGGGCGGGCCACCGCCTGGGTGGCCCGCCCTAGTTCCGGATCGGGAGGTCCTAGTCGCGGACGACGGTGACCGGGCAGGGGGCGTGCTGTACGACGTGGAGGCTGACCGAGCCGAGCAGCGTCGCCTTGAAGCCGCTGTAGCCGCGGGCCCCGACGACCAGCAGATTCGCGCCCGCGGCCCGGTCGAGCAGGGACTGCGCGGGGTTCCCGATCACGACGACCTTGCTGACCGACGCCGCGCCTTCCGCGCCGAGAGCCTCCTCCAGTGCCTCGGTGAGTGCCACGATCGCCACGGCCTGCGGGTCGAAGTCCTCCGGCATGCCCGGCATCATGGACGCCCAACTGGACGCGGGGTACTCCCAGCTGTTGACCGCCTCGACCGTGTCCCCGGTCAGTTCGGCCTGGCGTACGGCCCAGCGCAGCGCCTTGATCGACGCATCCGAGCCGTCCACGCCGACGACGATCCTGCCCATGTCTGTCTCCCGTTCGGTCCGCTCACTCCTGGCCTGCTTCTCACCATGCCTCTGTTCGCGACAACTCTAACCAAAACGGGCATCAGGGGCCTGTGGGTCGACGGTGGGCCCCAGATGTTCCGTTCAGGTGGTGCGCACTCCGGCGAGCTGCTGCTCGAACGGCACGACGGCGTCCTCGCCGTCGTCGAGGGTGAGTGACCGGGACGCCCCGGAGACCGTCCGCCCCATGACCGCGGAGGCGAGTTCGCCGCCCGCGCGGCGGATCCGGGAGGGCAGCCCCTCGGTGTACTCGTCGCCGGACGAGCCCCAGTCCTCGGACGCCGCGTACACGGACGTCGGCAGGACGACCGCCCGCAGGTAGGCGAAGAGCGGGCGCATCGCGTGCTCGAGGACCAGCGAGTGCCGGGCCGTGCCGCCGGTCGCCGCGACGACGACGGGCTTGCCGGTCAGGGCGGTGTTGTCGATCAGGTCGAAGAAGGACTTGAACAGCCCGCTGTACGAGGCGGTGAACACGGGCGACACGGCGATCAGCCCGTCCGCCCCGGTCACCGCGTCGATCGCCGCCTTGAGGCCCTTCGGCGGGAAGCCGGTGACGAGGTGGTTCGCGATGTCGACGGCGAGGTCGCGCAGCTCGATGACCTGGATGTCGACCCTGCGGTCCTGGCCGGCCGCCAGCTGCTCACGGGCGGCGTCGGCCAGCCGGTCCGCCAGCAGCCGGGTGGACGAGGGGCTGCTCAGCCCGGCGGCGACGGCGACGATCTTCAGGGGGGCGGTGGTGAACACGGTGGTCAGACCTCCTTCTGGGTGGCGCGGGCGGCGCGGGCGGCGGTGACCGCCGGGTGGACGGGTGCGTCCGGCACGCCGGCCGGGCGCAGGGCGGCGAACTCCTTGCGCAGCACGGGCACGACCTCCTCGCCGAGGATGTCGAGCTGCTCCAGGACCGTCTTGAGCGGCAGTCCCGCGTGGTCCATCAGGAACAGCTGGCGCTGGTAGTCGCCGACGTGGTCGCGGAAGGACAGGGTCCGCTCGATGACCTCCTGCGGGGAGCCGACCGTCAGCGGGGTCTGCTCCGTGAAGTCCTCCAGGGAGGGCCCGTGCCCGTAGACCGGCGCGTTGTCGAAGTACGGGCGGAACTCCCGTACCGCGTCCTGCGAGTTCTTGCGCATGAACACCTGGCCGCCGAGGCCCACGATGGCCTGCTCGGCGGTGCCGTGCCCGTAGTGGGCGTAGCGCCGGCGGTAGAGGTCCACCATCTTCTTCGTGTGTTCCAGGGGCCAGAAGATGTTGTTGTGGAAGAACCCGTCGCCGTAGTACGCGGCCTGCTCGGCGATCTCCGGGGAGCGGATCGAGCCGTGCCAGACGAACGGCGGGACGCCGTCCAGCGGGCGCGGGGTCGCGGTGAAGGACTGGAGCGGCGTACGGAACTTGCCCTCCCAGTCGACGACGTCCTCGCGCCACAGCTGGTGCAGCAGGGCGTAGTTCTCGATCGCGAGCGGGATGCCCTGGCGGATGTCCTTGCCGAACCAGGGGTAGACGGGGCCGGTGTTGCCGCGGCCCATCATCAGGTCGACGCGCCCGTCCGCGAGGTGCTGGAGCGTGGCGTAGTCCTCCGCGATCTTCACCGGGTCGTTGGTGGTGATCAGGGTGGTGGACGTGGACAGGATCAGGTTCTCGGTGCGGGCGGCGATGTAGCCGAGCGTGGTCGTCGGCGAGGACGGGACGAACGGCGGGTTGTGGTGCTCGCCGGTGGCGAAGACGTCCAGACCCACCTCCTCGGCCTTGAGCGCGATCGCGAGCGTCGCCTTGATCCGCTCGTTCTCGCTCGGCGTCGTACCGGTCGTGGGATCGGTGGTGACGTCCCCGACGGTGAAGATCCCGAACTGCATGGCGCCCGCCTCCAGCTAGTGGTTGAACGTTGAACTATGTGAACACACCCTACAACGGGAGACCCCGCCCCCCTATTCCGCGGGGCCCGCGCCGCACGGGGCTGCGTACCCTGGAGCCGGGCCTGTCGCGGTGACGGAGCGGGAAGAGGGAGGTCATGAGCGAGAGCGAGAGCTGGAAGGAGCGCGGTGTCGTCCTGCGCGTCTTCGTCTACATCTTCGCGACGCACCTCTTCGCCGGCTTCATCATGCTGCTCTTCTATGTGGGCGGCCACGCGGACAAGTGACTACAGTGGGCGCATGACCTACGTCCCGTGCCTGAACTGGTGGCGCTCCTCCTAGGAGCGGCCACCTTCATCTGCACGGAACCAGGGCCGTTCGACATGGACGGCCCTTTTTGCTGCCCCGATGTCCGTCGGCGGGCCGTCCTCCACGCATACGCGATCAGCGAGGAGAGCCACGTGACCGTCACAGACCTGCCGCCCGCCGGCCCCGCAGCACCCGCCCTGCGCCGCAGCGCCGAGCTGGAGGAACAGCTCGCCAAGGACCCGGGCCGATTCCGGGTCCTCACCGGCGACCGGCCCACCGGAGCCCTTCACGTCGGGCACTACTTCGGCACCCTCCACAACCGGGTGCGCCTCCAGGACCTCGGCGTGGACGTCTTCGTCCTGATCGCCGACTACCAGGTCCTCACCGACCGGGACGTCGCCGAACGGCTCACCGAGCATGTGGAGGGGCTGCTGCTGGACTACCTGGCCATCGGGATCGACCCTGCCCGGACGACGGTGTTCAACCACAGCGCCGTACCGGCCCTCAACCAGCTCCTCCTGCCGTTCCTCTCCCTCGTCTCCGTCGCCGAGCTCGGCCGCAACCCCACGGTGAAGGACGAGATCGCCCACTCCCGGCAGTCCGCGGTCAGCGGGCTCATGTACACCTACCCGGTGCACCAGGCCGCCGACATCCTGTTCTGCAAGGGCAACCTCGTACCCGTCGGGCTGGACCAGCTGCCCCACCTGGAGATCACCCGCACCGTGGCCCGCCGCTTCAACGAGCGGTACGGGGCTGTCTTCCCGGAACCGGACGCGCTGCTCTCCGCCGCGCCCCTGCTGCTCGGCACCGACGGCACCAAGATGAGCAAGAGCCGGAACAACTCGGTCGCCCTCGGCGCGGACGCCGACGAGACGGCCCGGCTGATCAAGGGCGCGACCACCGACGCCGAGCGGCACATCACGTACGAGCCCGAACGGCGGCCCGGGGTGTCCGGCCTGGTGCTGCTGGCCGCGCTCTGCCTCGGGCGCGACCCGCACGACGTCGCCGAGGAGATCGGGAACGGCGGCGGCGCCGCGCTCAAGCGGACCGTGACGGACGCGGTCAACGCGACGATGGCCCCGATCCGGGCCCGCCGGGCGGAGTACGCGCGGGACATGACGTACGTGCGTTCGGTACTGCGCGCGGGCAACGAACGGGCGAACGCCATCGCCGAGGCGACGCTCGACGAGGTGCGCGAGGCGATGGGCACGCCCCGCTAGCCGCGCCGGCCCGTGGCGAGCCCCGTCAACGGGTCACAGGCGGTTCAACGAGCGCTGCCTGCGCAGCAGTTCCGCCAGCCCCCGCCGGGTCGCCGCGATCACCACCCGGTCCTCCGCCCGCAGCACGTAGCCCGGATGCAGGTTCCAGACCAGGCCGGCCGGCCGGTCCGTCGTGTCGGGGCCGAAGGCGAGATCGGGGCGGCGGTCGGCCGGCGGGGTGGCGTCCAGGGCCAGGACGCGCCAGGAACCGGGACGGAACGCCTGCTCGACGGTGTGGCCCTCCAGCTGCGGATGGCCCGCCACCTCCAGGGCCGCGAACAGCATGACCTTGCGTTCGACCGGGACCGCGCCCAGGATCTGGCGGCCCATCATGGCGACCGCGAACGACGGGGCGGCCAGGTGGGAGACGGAGCGGGAGCGGGTCAGGGCCTGCGGGTGGGCGGTGCGCAGGGTCCGGTAGACGGCGGTGGCGAACTCGTCGTCGTACAGGCGCAGCGCCACCCGCAGGTCCGGCTTCACCGAACGCGCGTACAGGGCGGCTTCGAGGTTCGTCGTGTCGACGCTGGTCAGGGCCAGCAGGGCGCGGGCCCGGCGGATCTTGGCCGCTTCCAGGACGCCCTCCTGGGTGACATCGCCGATGACCGTCGGGATGTGCATGCTGCGGGCCAGCGGGATGCCGCGCGCCTCCGGGTCCTCCTCGACGACGACGACGGGGATGTCCAGCTCCCGCAGCCGCACGAGGACCCTCGTACCGATCTTGCCGAGCCCGAGGAGCACGACATGACCGGACAGGCCGCGCGGGGGCCTGCGCAGCGCGGACGCGGTGCGCAGCGAGCCGAAGGCCTCCAGAACGGCGGCGACCAGTAGCGGCAGGAGGAGGAGTCCGGCCGTTCCGGAGAGGAGCTGGATGATCTGGCGGGACGCCGGGTCCTTGTCCCCGTCCGCCGGGTCACCCATCGCGAGCAGGTCGAGCAGGGTCAGGTAGGCGGCGTGTACGGGGCTGTCGCCGGTCGTGACGACCGAGGCGACGGCCAGGGCCACGACGGCCGTCGCGACGCCCGCCGCCGACCAGCGCAGCCGGCGCGAGAAGATATGCCCGAGCGGGGCGCCCCTGCCGCCCATCCGGGTGGGCGTGCGGTCGGGTCCCGCCTGGCTGATGGCTTCCAGGACGACCGTGCCCCGGCCGGTGGCCGCGGCCACCGTCGCATGGTCGGGCAGGAGCTGGGGGCCTTCCTCGCCGCTGCTGTCGGAGCCCTCGGTGCCCGCGGGGTCATGGGTGGTGGAGGAGAGCAGGGCCAGCGTGCACAGGCCGGGGTCGGCGAGCTCGCCCTGCCGGGGCGGGGTGCGCTCGGCGGCACGCAGGAGCACGCCCTCGGCCTGGATGACCTTGCTGCTGCCGGTCAGTGCGGTGGCGGCCAGGGCGGGGGCGGCGGTGTCGGCGTCGGACAGCACGGTCGTGGAGGCGTCCAGGGCGGCCGGGTCGAGCCCCGGCATCGCGACGGCTGCCGCCTGGTCGAGCAGGGTCTCCAGGTGCTGGCCGAGCTTGCGGTTGTAGAGCCGGATGACCAGCCGCAGGCGTGGGTTGAGGCGACGGGCCGTCAGCGCGGCCCGGATGTTGCGCTCGTCGTCGTCGTAGACCAGCGCGAGCGCGGCGGCCCGGTCGACACCCGCCTCCTCCAGTACGTCGTCGGAGGGCTCGTGCGCCTCGATGATGCGTACGGCCTCGACCCCGGCGTTGGTGTCGCCGTCACCGGTCCCGCCCGCCCCGCCGTTGCGGTTCATCGCCGCCGACATGCGGCCGAACAGGGCTGCCGCCCGGGCGCGTTGGGTCAACGGCAGATCGGGGCGGCCGGTGTCGCGGCCCGGCGGGAGCAGCAGGGTGACCCGCTCCCCGTACACATAGCGCAGCTCCACGGCCAGGCGCCGGGCGAGCGTGTCGTCGCCGCAGACCACCATGTGGCCGCTGATGGTGGGTCGTTGGGGCTGCTGAGGAAGGGGAGGCACGAAACCCAGCATGCCTTGTCCTCTCTCGATTCCCGGTCATCAGCTTTCGATCACCCGCGGTGGGCGGAGCGGGCCTGCGGCGATGGAGGAGGTTCCGACGGGAAGTACCGGCGGAAGCGGCGTACGAGCATGCGGACGGCCCACCGGGCGATCAGCAGTGCCCCGGCCAGGACGGCGACATGGAGCAGGGAGCGGGCGGTGCCGGTGACACCGTTGCGCTGGACCAGGACCGAACCGGTGAGGGCCGTGGACCAGGCGATGACGACGGCGAGCGACGCGGACACGGCGACCGGTACCCCGCCGATGCCCGCCGCGTCGGCGTCGAGGTCGCTGTCGAAGGAGTCCGTCGCGGCGGCCCCGACCAGCACCAGCAGCCAGAAGCAGACGACGACCACCAGTGCGGCGCCGAAGACGACGGCGGGAAAGGTGAGTGCCGCGGAAAGGAATTCGGTCATCCGGGCCACCCCCTGCGCCGCTGCGCGCCTCTGTCGGCCAGGGGTGGTGGAGGGGTGCGCCGGGGCCCCGGCGCTGCGACACCGCGAACGGCACCGCAGCAACCGGTTCTTCTCCCCGTAACCCCCGTGCTTCCCCCGTGTGTTGCTGAACAGATCGTGCCAGCCGGGGTCCTTTCCCCGCACTGCCGGGATCCGGCAGTCTTTGCGAGATCCTGATGCCGGGCACCGGCACCCGTCCGCGTGCGTTGGAGAGATGATCGGCGCTGTTAGGCGCCATCACGTACGGGACGCAGGAGGAGTGAGCCGTGGCAGAGCCGGAGATCCCCGAGAAGTTCCTGGGGGACCACGCCCGTGTGCTGGGTGAGGTCGCGGACACCGGCCGCCGGCTCACCCGTGACGAGCTGGAGGCCCGTCGCGCGCTGGGCCGTGAGGCCGCGGAGGCCGGGCACCAGCTGCGCGCCCTGGTGAATCTGCATCTGGCGGCCACCCGCACCGCGTGGCCGCGCACGGCGACCGGGTCCGGTGCGGCCACCGAAGCCGTGCTGGCCGCGGTGGAACAGGCGGTCGACGCCTTCGCGGAGGGCTTCGAGCGGGCACAGCGGCTGACCGTCCGGCGCGAGGAAGCGGCACGGCGGGAGTTCATCGACGACCTGCTGTACGGGCGCAGCGACCTGGGCAGGCTCGCGGAGCGCGCCACGCGCTTCGGGCTGCGGCTCTCGCGGGCGCACGCCGTCGCCGTGGCGACGGGGCCGGAGGCGTACACCGAGACCGACGCCGTGTCCCGCAGCGTGGAGACGGCGCTGCTCACCCGCTTCAGCGGCCGGAAGATCCTGCTCACCACGAAGGACGGGCGTCTCGTCTGCATCGCCCCCGGCAGTCAGCCGGACGTCCTGAGGTACTTCGCCAAGCAGGCGCACGCCGCGACGGACGGCGGCCAGGTCGCGGTCGGGCGCGCACACCCGGGTCCCGGCGGCGTCGTCCACTCGTACGACGAGGCGCTCGAGGCCCTCGAACTGGCGCAGCGGATGGGGCTCGACGAGCCCGTGCTGTACGCCACGGACCTGTTGGTCTACCCGGTGCTGACGCGGGACCGGCAGGCGATGGCCGACCTGGTGCGCAGCGAGCTCGGCCCGCTCCAGGGGGCACGGGGCGGCGCGGAACCGCTGCTGCGGACGCTGTCCGTGTACTTCGACGCGGGGTGTGTCGCCGCCGAGACGGCCCGCCGGCTGGCACTGAGCGTGCGCGCGCTGACGTACCGGCTGGAGCGCATACACCAGTTGACCGGTTCCGATCCGTCCGATCCGATGCACCGCTACACGCTCCAGACCGCGGTGATCGGGGCCCGGCTGCTGGACTGGCCGGCGAAGGAGCTCTGAGGCGGCGACGGCGGCCCTGTTCCCCGGGGGTGCCCCGCGGATCAGGGCCACCGGGCACCCCGGCTCCCCGTCTCAGTCGGCGTCGCGCCCTGCGGGCTCCGGGGTGAGGTCGTCGTGCGAGGGCATGGGCCCGTTGCTCGCCACGGCCGGCGCCGGCCCCTTCCCCCTGCCGGCCAGCTTCGCCTGGAGCAGGGAGGCGACCGGTTCGGTCCAGCGGGCGGTGAGCGGTCCGACGATCACCAGGATCAGCACGTACGCGGTGGCGATGGGCCCGATCCGCGGTTCCGTCGCCACGGCCAGACCGGCGATGACGATCGAGAACTCGCCGCGCGCGACCAGCGTGCCCCCCGCGCGCCAACGGCCCCGCGGACCGATTCCGGCGCGCCGCGACGCGTACCAGCCGGTGCCGATCTTGGTGAACACGGTGACGATCGCCAGCAGAGCCGCCGGAAGCAGCACGGGAGGGATGTCCGCCGGGTCGGTGGACAGACCGAAGAACACGAAGAAGACAGCGGCGAACAGGTCGCGCAGCGGCGTCAGCAGCTTGCGCGCACCCTCGGCGACCTCGCCCGACAGGGCGATACCTACGAGGAACGCGCCGACGGCCGCGGACACCTGCAACTGCTGTGCCACACCGGCCACCAGGACGGTGAGCCCGAGGACGACGAGCAGCAGCATCTCCGGGTTGTCGGAGGACACCGCACGGCTGATGAGCCGCCCGTGCCGCAGCGCCAGGTACAGCACGAACCCGACGGTCCCGAGCGCGATCAGCAGGGCGATGCTGCCACCTGCCAGACCGACCCCGGCCAGCATCGCCGTGAGCAGCGGCAGATAGACGGCCATGGCGAGGTCCTCGATGACGAGGACACCGAGGATGACAGGCGTCTCGCGGTTACCGAGGCGCCCCATGTCGGTCATCACCTTGGCGATCACGCCGGACGACGAGATCCAGGTGACCCCGGCCAGCGCGACGGCCCCCACGGGCCCCCACCCGAGCATCAGACCGGCAATCGCCCCGGGCGTCGCGTTGAGCACGAAGTCGACGGCCCCGGACGGGTACTGCGTCTTGAGGCTGGTGACGAGTTCGGACGCGCTGTACTCGAGCCCGAGCAGGAGCAGCAGCAGGATGACGCCTATCTCCGCCCCGATGGCGGTGAACTCCTCACTGGCGCCGAGCGGCAGCAGGCCGCCTTCCCCGAAGGCCAGCCCGGCCAGCAGATAGAGCGGAATCGGCGAGAGGCCCATCCGCCCGGCGAAGCGGCCGATGATGCCGAGCCCGAGAATGACGGAGCCGAGTTCTATGAGCAGTGCGGTCGTGTCGTGCACGGTCAGCCCTCCGCAATGATCTCGGAGAGCGTGTCGACGCCCTCACGTGTGCCTACGACGACGAGCGTGTCCCCGATGGCCAGACGGAAGTCCGGGCCGGGCGACGGATGTGCACTGTGCGTGCGCAGGACGGCCACGATCGACGCGCCCGTCCGGGTCCGCGCCCTGGTCTCTCCGAGTACCCGCCCGCCGTACGGGGAGCGGGTCCCGAGCGGAATGTGCTCGGTGACGAGATCTATTCCCTCGGTCCGTACGGCGTCGATCGGCGCGGCATCGATCAGATGCGCGAGCCCGGTGGCCTCAGCGGTGGTCAGGGGCACGGAGAGCACGCACGAATCAGGATCGTCCTTGTCGTAGAACCCGAGGAAGCGCCGCCCGTCGTGGTGCACGACCACGGAGATGTGCTGTCCCGACTCGGTGGTGTAGTCGTACTGGACGCCGACCCCTGGCAGCGATGTCCGGTGGGTTCCCATGGCTTCCTCCCGAGGAGCGCGGCGGTTCGGCGATGCGTCTTGGTGATCCTTTTAGCTTTCCATTACCTTATCCGGCGACGAAAACCGGCCATGTGGCAGCAGGTGGAGCGCTGTCGGATCGGCGTGATAGTTCTCCGGGCATGGCTGACTTCAAGGACTTCAACTTCAAGCTGCTGGTCATCGAGAAGCTCATGTACGAGGACAGAACACTCGTACCGGCGTACAGCATCGACGAGCGGATGCGCGCCAGAGGCATCGAGGACGTGCAGACCCACGTGTTCGACAACGACCTGGCGTTCACGGTGCTCGACGAGTCCCGCGCCTTCTTCGAGGAGCTGGAGATCCCTGAGGAGCTGCTGGCGGGCGTGGACACGCTGCTCGTCGACGGCGGGCACGAGGTGTACTACGAGTGCTCCCCGGTCTGGGACGGCGAGGACGACCTGTTCGACGTCCGGTCGCTCGACGACCTGGCCCTGCTGCCGAACCTCGAGCGCATCACCTGCATAGCCGAGCTGCGGGTCCCCGGCGCATCCGAGATCCTCGCGGCCCGCGGGATCGTCGTGGACTGACGCCGTGCTCCCCACCGGGTGAAAGGGCCCGGCGGTGAAGGATCGCCGCCGGGCCCGGTGGAGCGAGGGCGCGTCAGTCCGTGACCTCGATCTTGTTGTTCGTGTGCTGGGGGGCGGCCGGCGCCGGCACGGACTCCGCGCCGCCCACCTTGCCCTTCAGGTTCTGCAGGAGCGCGCCCAGGTCGACGCCCGTGGTCGAGCTCAGCAGTTCCATGCCCTGGGCCACGTTGTCCGTGACCGTGCGGGACAGCTGGCTGGCGCCGTCCGTCGAGATGACCGTCAGCTTGTCGATGGCGCTCAGCGGCTCGGCCGCCTTGGCGACGACCTGCGGGAGCACCTCGACCAGCATCTGGAGCACCGCCGCGTCGCCGTACTGCGCGAAGGCGTCGGCCTTCTTCTGCATGGCCTCGGCCTCGGCGGAGCCCTTGGCGGCGATGGCGGCGGCCTCGGCCTCGCCCTCGATGCGTACGGCGTCGGCGAGGGCCGAGCGGTGGAGCTTCTCGCCCTGACCGGTCAGACGGGAGCGCTCCGCGTCGGCCTCGGCCTCCTTGACCTGGGCGATGCGGCGGGCCTCGGCCTCCTGCTCCGCCCGGTAGCGGGCGGCGTCGGCGGGCTTGCGGACCTTGGTGTCGAGCTCGCGGTCGGTCAGGGCCGCCTGGCGCTGGGCGACCTTCTCCTGCTCGGCGAGGACCTCCTGCTGGCGGGCCGCCTCGGCGAGAGGACCTGCGGCGTCGGCCTTGGCGGTGGCGGCCGCCGTCTCGGCCTTGATCTCGGCCTGCTTGAGGTAGAACGTCCGCTCGGCGATGGCGATCTCCTCGGCCGCCTTCAGCCGGGCCTGCTCCGAGGCGCGCCGGGCGATGGCCTCCGCGATGTCGGCCTCCTGCTTGGCGCGGGCGGCCTCGGGGCGTCCGAGGTCCTCCAGGTAGGAGCCCTCGGTGGTGATGTCCTGGATCTGGAAGGCGTCCAGGATCAGGCCCTGGCCGGAGAGGCTGGCCTCGGCCTCCTCGGCGACCTGGCCGGCGAACGCGGCGCGGTCGCGGATGATGTCCTCGACCGACATCCGGCCGACGATCGCACGCAGGGCGCCGGAGAGCACTTCCTGGGTGAAGCCGACGATGCCGTTCTGCTGCTGGAGGAAGCGCTGAGCGGCGGCGCGGATCGCGTCCTCGCTGCCGCCGACCTTGACGATCGCGACGCCTTCGAGGTTGGACTTCACGCCGCGCAGGGTGACCGCTCCGCGTACGGCGACGGGGATGTGCCGGCTGGAGAGGTCCAGGGTGAACTTCTGCTGGACGAACGGCACGACGAAGACGCCGCCGCCGACGACGACCTTCTGGCCGCTGTTGTCGATGCTGGTACGGCCGGTCACCGGGTCGGTCGACTTCTTGCCGCGGCGGCCCGTGATGATGAAGGCCTGGCTGGGTCCCGCGACCTTGTAGCGGGTGATGACCGCGAGGCCGAGGAGCACGACGAGAACGACTATGCCGATGACGGCGATCACTACTGGACTCATGAAGGATCCCCCCTGCCCCCCGACGGGGTGGCAGCTCGTTCAGGTGGTGGACAGACGTGTGGCGCGGCTGCGGTCAGCGCTCGACGGGCCGGACCGTGACCGAGGTGGTCGAGAGGGTGGCCTCCACCCAGATCTCGGCGCCCCGTTCGACGGGAACCTCGCTCTTCGCGGAGAACTTCACGGTCTGGCCCGCGAGTCGCAGCAGGACCTCGCCGTAGCCGTCGGCCGGGATCGGGGTGACGACGGATCCGGAGGTGCCCACGAGGTCCTCGCCGCGCGGTGTGGCCGTGGTCTGATCCCGCATCAGGGCCCTGCTCAGCCTCCAGGTCAGCCAGGCTGCGACGAGCCCCGCCGCGGCACCGGCGGCGAGGGCCACCGGGGTGCCCGCGCCGGTGGTGCCGAGGACGATCGCGCCACCGAAGCCGAGCATGGAGATGAAGCCGGCGATGACGGGCAGGGAGAGCAGGCCGTCGAAGAAGCCGTTCAGCAGCCCGCCCAGCGCGTCGCCGAGGAGCCCTTCGAGGATCCCGTCGAAGATCAGGGAGAGCGTGAGAAGAGCGATTCCCGCAATGCCGAGACCGAGAAATATGGTCACGTGATCACTCCCCCGGCTTTCGATTTCCCCCGAAATGTTTCCGTCGAACTGCCTGAATGATCCCATACACCACCGGCCAGGGATACTGCCGGAGTCCGGCAGTCTTTACGCGGTTCCGATGCCGGAAAGGTGCCCGGCGAGCGTGTCCAGCGACTGGAACGTGGCGCCGAGCAGAGCGACATGCTTCCAGCGCAGCACCCCGTCGGGCCCGATCAGGAAGACGGAGCGCCGCACTCCGATGCCCGGCGCCGCGACCCCGTACGCCCGGGCGATGTCCCGTCCCGTGTCGGCCAGGAGCGGCATGCGCAACCGGTGGGTGCGGGCGAAGGACTCGTGGCTGTCCACACCCTGTGGACTGATTCCCCAGACCTCGGCGTCGAGGCCCTCGAAGGTCTCCAGGCCGGAGGAGTAGGAGCAGAGCTGCTTGGTGCAGACGGCCGTGTTGTCGCCGGGGTAGAAGGCGAGGACGACAGCCCGGCCGCGTGCGGCGGAGAGCGTGTAGTCGTGCCGCTCGAATGTGTCCTCGGCCAGTATTCCGCCGGGAAGCGTGAAGTCCTGGACGTTCTGGCCGATTTGGGGTCCTGATGCCATGACGGCAGCTCCCTTGGTCCGGTGCGTGAGTGGGTCCGTGCCTCGTACAGTGAACGGCACTTCCCACGTATCGACACGTTCGACCCATCCTTGCGCCGCCCGGCACCGAATATGGGAGGAGTGGGCGGGCACGGGCTCCGCACCCCGACCCGGAGGTACGCGTGGCCGAACGACCGCTGTCCGCAGCCGTGCTCGTCCTGCACGGCGGGTACGAGACGGGTCTGGCGCCGCCCCCGCCCGGCGTCATGAACCTGCCCGGCCTTCGGATGCTCCCGATCGCCCGCGCCGTCGCCCGGGCCGTCCGCCCCGCACCCGGTGTACGCGTCCGCCGGGTGCGCTACACCCACCGCGGCTGGAACGGCGCCCGCCAGGACCCGATGCGCGACGTCGTACGGGAGCTGGACGCCCTGCGGCGCGAGGCGGGCGACATCCCCGTGGTCCTCCTGGGCCACTCCATGGGTGCGCGTGCCGCTCTGCACGCCGCGGGCCATCCGCTGGTCCGCTCGGTGGTGGGCCTCGCCCCGTGGTGCCCGCCGGGGGATCCGGTCACCCAGCTCGCGGGGCGCGACGTCGTCCTGCTCCACAGCACCCGGGACCGTGTGACGAGCCCTCAGGCCACCCAGTCCCTCACGGCCAGGGCCCGCCGTGCGGGTGCCCGCACCTGCCTGGTCACCATCCGGGACAGCGACCACGCGATGCTCCGGCGCGCACCGTCCTGGCACCGCCTGACGGCCGACCTGGTCAGGGGCGTGCTGGGACTCGGGCCGCTTCCCGACGCGGTCACCGCCGCTCTGGAACTTCCGGTGGACGCATCGGCGGCCGACGGGACCATGGCGCTGGACAGCCTCCCCGCCGGGCCCGGCCGGCGGCCGGTACGGGGAGCGCCGCGCATCTGAGTCCGGGAGGTCCGGGCCGGAACGGCACTCGGGCGAAGCACGCGGGACGGCGCCGGCCCTGGTTCCGGCGCCCGTTGTCAGCGGCGGGTGCGAGGATCGGCGCCATGGAACCTCTGCTCCTCGCCGACATCGAAGCCGCCATCCGCAGCAGTTGGGACGCGGACACGACCACGCCCGAGCACCGGCCCCGGTGGGACCCGGACAACCCGGCGCGGGACCAGTGCGGAGTCACCGCGCTCGTGGTCAACGACCTGCTCGGCGGCGAGCTGATCAGGGGCGAGGTGACGGTCGGCGGGGAACAGACCGACTTCCACTGGTGGAACAGGCTGGGCCTGGGCATCGAGATCGACCTCACCCGGGAGCAGTTCGGACCGCACGAGGTCGTCACCGGCGGCACGGTGATCGACCGGCCGGCGGAGATCGTACGGCTCCGCGAGGAGTACGAGACGCTGCGCGGCCGGGTGCTGGAGCGGCTGCGCGGGCGGATACGGGTGGGTTCCGGCCGGTCGGTGTGATCGGTCAGCCGAGTTCGAGGCTGGTGATGCCGTACAGGCCCGCCCGGTCTGTTTCCGGTACGGGCCCGGCGTACATGCGGGCCGTGCCGAACGACGGGGCCAGGCCGAGCTGTTCCGCGAGGCGTACGGCCGCCGGGTTGATGTCGGGGACGTCGATCGCGACGGCGGTGTCCCGGGCGGTTGCCGCGAGCGCGCTCACGAGGGCGCCGGCCACCTCGGGGGAGTCGGCGTGGAGCGGCCCGATGCGCGAGGCGGCCCGGCAGGCGCGCAGCACGGCGAAGCCCACGAGCGAACCGTCACGGATCGCGGCGAGCGCCGTCCGCCGGGGCGCGGTGATCCAGGGGGCCAGGAAACTGTCGCGCGCCTCGGGGAAGAACCGCCGGTCGTACGCGCTGAGCATGCCGAAGGGGAGCGTCTGCGCGTCGACGAGCGTGACACCGGCCGGCGGTGCGACGTCCGTGGGCGCCACCCCCTCGTAACGCGCGTTGCTCCAGGCTGTGTGGAATCCGGACCTGCGGTAGTTGTCCTGCTGGGCGGGTACGCCGTCGAGTCCGACGGTGCGCCCGGAGAGCCGGGCCAGGCCGGCGCGCCAGACCTGGGTCCCGTACCCCCGGCCACGCAGCGACGGCCGGGTCAGGTAGAAGCCGAGAAAGCCGAAGCAGGCGCCGTAGCGCACGACGGAGACGGACGTGACGGGCTCGCCGTCGAGCCGGCCGATCAGGAAGCCGCACGGATCGGCGGCGAAGAAGGCCCGGTCGTCGGTGAGGCCGGGGTTCCAGCCCTCGTCATGGGCCCAGTCCCCCAGCATGGCGATGTCATCGGCGCTCGCGGTGGTGATCTCGAATGTCGGCACGGATCACCCGTACCCGGTACGGGACCCGTTGGCTCAGACGAGGAGGAAGAACGCCGCGGTCGCCGCACCGACGAACGCCCCCGCGGCCGTCTGCGCCACCGAGTGGTAGCGCAGCGCCACCCGCGACCAGCACACGGCGACCGCCGGTACACAGGCGGTCAGCCACCACAGGGAGTGCACCACGCAGAGCAGCGCCACCACGGCCGAGGCGACCGCCGAGTCCACCGAGATCTTCCAGACCGTGTTGACGGCAAGCAGCACGGTCGTCATCGCCCACAGGGCGACCATCGCGATCAGGATGCCCGCGGGGGCACCGCCGAGGACCATGATCAGCGAACCTGCGCCGAGGGAGCCGAGGATCACGAGGAAGATGGGCGCACGCTGGGTCCGGTCCACGACATGGCGGTCGCCCCAGGTGCCGCGGCTGCGCTCCCACTCCACGTACCCGGCGGGGACGAGCCCGGCACAGAGGGCGCCGAGGAGGCCCCAGGGCAGCCCGGTCCAGTCACCGGCGGACGCGAGTCCGATGGCGAGCATGCCGGCGAGCAGGACGTTGCGGGGCTGGAGGACGTCCGTGACCGTGCGGGCCGCCGTCGTGGTCCTGCTGCTGGTGCTCATACCGTGTTCTCCGGGGCTCGGCGGGCTCCGCCGGCCTCGTGATGCCGGTGGCCGGGCGTGACTGTAGCCCTTCACGACGGGGGATGCGTGAAGGGCTACTCCTGCAGTATGACCGCCGGCAGGGCGGCGGACAACTGACCGGCCGGTCAGTCGCGTTGGGGCATTCGAGGGAATCCTCGCAGCGCCCCGTGAGCGGTCCGGACGGCCCCACGGTCCGGGTGGGACGCCGCGAAGCGGGGAAATCTGTTCCGGTGGCGATAGACATGACCTACCGGTACGCCTAGGGTTTCTTGTGCAGCCGGGCCACATCAGTGGGTCGGCGCGCAGCAGAAGAGGTGCAGATGCCCCCGGAAACCCCCTCGCACGGCACGGACCGTCTCGACGACGACGACTACCCCGCGTACACGATGGGGCGGGCCGCGGAGATGATCGGTGCGACACCGGGTTTCCTCAGGGCCATCGGCGAGGCCCGCCTGATCACGCCCCTGCGCTCGGAGGGCGGCCATCGCCGCTACTCCCGTTACCAGCTGCGTATCGCCGCCCGCGCCCGCGAGCTGGTGGACGCCGGCACCCCGATCGACGCCGCCTGCCGCATCGTCATCCTGGAGGACCAGCTCGAGGAGGCCCTGCGCCTCAACGAGGAACTGCGGAGGCCCGTGGTGGGCCGGAGCGCCGCCGATTCCTGACCGGCGGGCGGGTGCATATCTGTTTTCGCCAGCACAGAAATACGCGCAATGAGCGGTGAAGGTTTATACCGTGCGCAGCGGAACGGTGCCGGAGTGATATGGCGTACAGCCCGCACCTGCCCAAATCGTGCTACTGTTGACCTCAGTTGCAGTTGTGGTTCCCAAAACTTCAAGTGCTCTCGCCGGTTCACTCGGGTGGGTGCACTTTTGTATTTCCGGTTTCTTCCGGACGGGGCAATCATTTGCGGCGACGTGGCTCGCACAGTGCGGGACACGGGCAACGCCCCGAAGGAGATATGACATGGCTACTGGCACCGTGAAGTGGTTCAACGCGGAAAAGGGTTTCGGCTTCATCGAGCAGGAGGGTGGCGGCGCTGACGTCTTCGCCCACTACTCGAACATCGCCGCCCAGGGCTTCCGCGAGCTGCAGGAAGGCCAGAAGGTGAACTTCGACGTCACGCAGGGCCAGAAGGGCCCGCAGGCGGAGAACATCACCCCCGCCTGATCACCTCAGGCGTATGGCGCAGCTGGGGCCCGCACCTTGGGGTGCGGGCCCCAGCTCGTTGTTGTTTCCCGGCACTGTGACCCCGGCGTCGTCGCCGCGGTAGGCCCAGTACGTGAATTTCTGGTGCACACGGGTCGTGCCGGAGCAGTCCCTTTGCAGTCATTCCGAAGCACCGCATACAGCTGATTACCGGCGGACGGGCTTCGTTCTTCATTATTTCATCGGCTCGTTCTTGCGATTCTTGGCGCCGTACTTGGCTGCAGCCGCCCGGAAAAAGAATCCCTCGATACGTGCCATTCGAGGGAAGGGTTCTCCATTGAACCGCGATCGCACAGCTCGCACGAACGACCGATTTTCTCGCACCCGTTCCGGCGGGCCCCAGAGCGGCCGCACGGCCAACGGATTCCGCTCGGCGGCTTCCAGCCGGCAGGGCGGCTCCGGCTCCCAGGGCCGCTCCGGCGGCGGACGCTCCGGAGGCTACGGCCGCCGGTCCTCCTCCGTCTCGGGTGAGTTCGCCCTTCCGGTGACCATCACCCCGGCACTCCCCGCCGCCGAGACGTTCGGCGACCTGGACATGCCCGCGCCCCTGCTGGCGGCGCTCGGCTCCGAGGGCATGACGGTGCCGTTCCCCATCCAGGCGGCGACCCTGCCGAACTCGCTCGCCGGGCGTGACGTCCTCGGCCGCGGCCGCACCGGTTCGGGCAAGACGCTCGCCTTCGGCCTCGCCCTGCTGGCCCGCACCGCGGGCAACCGCGCCGACGCGCGCCGTCCGCTGGCCCTGGTCCTCGTTCCCACCCGGGAGCTGGCCCAGCAGGTCACCGACGCGCTGACCCCGTACGCACGCTCCCTCAAGCTCCGGCTGGCCACGGTCGTCGGCGGCATGTCGATCGGCCGCCAGGCCAGTGCCCTGCGTGGTGGTGCCGAAGTCGTCGTGGCGACCCCGGGCCGACTGAAGGACCTCATCGAGCGCGGCGACTGCAGGCTCGACCGCGTCGCCATCACCGTCCTCGACGAGGCCGACCAGATGGCCGACATGGGCTTCATGCCCCAGGTCACCGAGCTGCTCGACCAGGTGAACCCCGAGGGCCAGCGGATGCTGTTCTCGGCCACCCTCGACCGCAACGTGGACCTTCTGGTCCGCCGCTACCTGCACGACCCGGTCGTCCACTCGGTCGACCCCGCGGCCGGTGCGGTGACGACGATGGAGCACCACGTGCTCTACGTCCAGGGTTCGGACAAGTACGCCACGACCACCGAGATCGCGGCCCGCGAGGGCCGGGTGATCATGTTCCTGGACACCAAGCACGCGGTGGACAAGCTCACCGACCACCTCCTGAACAGCGGTGTACGGGCTGCCGCCCTGCACGGCGGCAAGTCGCAGCCGCAGCGCACCCGCACCCTGGACCGGTTCAAGACCGGTCACGTCACGGTGCTGGTCGCCACGAACGTCGCGGCCCGCGGCATCCACGTCGACAACCTCGACCTCGTCGTCAACGTCGACCCGCCGAGCGACCACAAGGACTACCTGCACCGCGGCGGCCGTACCGCCCGTGCCGGGGAGTCCGGCAGTGTCGTCACGCTGGTGCTGCCCAACCAGCGCCGCGAGATGACCCGTCTGATGGCCGATGCGGGAATCACCCCGCAGGTCGCCCAGGTCCGCTCCGGCGAGGCCGAGCTCAGCCGCATCACCGGGGCGCAGGCGCCCTCGGGCGTCCCCGTGACCATCTCCGCGCCGCTGACGGAGCGGGGCAAGGGCAACGGCTCCTCCTCGCGCCGGCGTGGCAGCAGGCCCCCGCAGGGCCGCCGCTCCAACGCAGGCACCGCGAACCCCGAGGCGCGTGCGGCTGCCGCGCTGCGTCGGTCCAACCGGGCCGCCTAGACCTGACCGGCAGTCCCTTCCCGGCTTTCTCTACGACCCTGTTGAGGCACTATGCGCTGTGTCATCGCCCGCTTTCCCTTCGATCTGTTCAAGAACGAGGTGGAGGATTCGATGAAGGGCATCAAGCCCGAACCCGTCACCGGTGACGCGGTGGTCATCAGCCGCCGCGTCTACCCCGTCAAGCAGGTCGGGGAAGTGATCACCCGGCAGGACCGTCGCGACTTCAGCGCCGCCGAGGTGACCAGGGCGCTGTCGCGCCTGGGCTTCACCGTCCGTCCGGCCGAGGTGCCCGCCCCCGCGGTGCCCCTCACCCCGCTGGAGAACGCGTCCGCGATGCTCGGAACGCCTGGCAACGGCTGAACAGCCGACGCCGCCCGCTGAGAACCGCACCCCCTGGGCCCGGACGGGCACAGGGGGTGCGGTGCGTCAGGAGGGCGCCGGATCCGGGTGCCGCTTCTTCGCCCAGTCGAGCCGGGGCTCCACGACGTACCGGAAGACCCGCCGTACGGGCGGGCTGCACAGCAGCGTGACGACGGCCGCCGCGGCGAGCGACACAGCGATCCGGCCCGGCGGGGTGGAGACGATGCCGGCTTCGAAGAGGTCGAGGTGGATCGCCCCCTTGATGACGAAGCCGTGCAGCAGGTAGCCGTACAGCGTTCCCGCGCCGAGCGCCGTCATCCACAGCCGGCGGCTCGGCACCCAGGCCAGGAAGCAGGCGCTGAGCACCACGGCGCAGCCGAACAGGAGCAGCGTCACGAGGGCACCCGTCCAGGCGGGCGAGCCGAGCTGCTCGGCGCCGTACCGCCGGAAGAACCACGAGGTCGTCGTGCGCGGGACCGCCCAGTACGCCGCGGCCAGGGCGATCAGGCAGACCGGCACGGAGGCGATCCGCACGGCGCGGCTGCGCACCAGGTCGAAGTGCGCCGGCCGGAGCCGCAGGCCGAGTACGTAGAACGGCAGGAACTGCAGGACGCGCTGGAGCTGCAGATCACCGCCGATGTTGCTGGTCACCGCTCCCATGGCTGCGACGACCAGGGACAACGCCAGGGGCCACCGGACCGTCTGCCAGATCGGCGTGGTGAGACGCCACAGGAACAGCGCGGGCAGGAACCACAGCAGCCAGTACGGCGTGAGGGGGCTCAGCGGGAAGTCCGGGGTGCCCGTGAGGCGCTCGAACAGGGTGTACGCGATCTCGAAGACGGCGTAGGGCACGACCAGGCTGGTGACGAGCTTCCACACCCGCTCGGGACGCAGGTCGAAGCTGCGGGAGAAGTAACCGGCGATCATGATGAAGACCGGCATGTGGAAGGTGTAGACGAAGGTGTAGAGCGTCTCGACCAGGCGGCCGCTCCCGGGCATCGGCTCCCAGGCGTGCCCCATCGCCACGAGGACGATCGCCAGGTACTTCGCGTTGTCGAAGTACGGATCGCGGCCGGCCCGGGGCGCGGCCGGGGGCGCGGCCCCCGGGGAGGCCGGGCCCGGGGTCAGTGAGGTCAAGGACGGCATCCGGCCACCCTAATCACCCGCGCAAGCGCCCCGGGCCACGTGCCGAGGCCCGTCAGGGGACCAGGATCACCTTGCCGGTCGTCCGGCGTGCCAGCAGGTCCTCGTGGGCACGGCCGGCCTCGGCGAGCGGGTAGCTGCCGCCGGCCACGGGCCTGAGCCGTCCCGCGGCGGCCAGGGCGAAGAGCTCCTTGACCGGCCCGGAGACGGCGCCGGGCACAGCCAGGGTGGGACGCAGCCAGAATCCGACCACGGAGGCGTTGAGCCGGCCGAGCATGGCGGGGTCCACCGGGGTGAAGCCGGTGCGGGACGCGTTGCCGTAGGTCACCAGGCGGCCGAAGGACGCCAGAGAGGCCAGCGCCTGGTCGAAGAGTTCGCCACCGGCGGCGTCCAGGACGACGTCCGCCTTCTCCTGGAGCGGGTAGCTGATCACCGCGTCCGCGCCGAGGTCCAGCACGAGCCGCTCCTTGGCCGGGGAGGACACCTGGGCGAGCACCCGGCCCGCGCCGAACTCCCTGGCCAGCTGGACGGCGAGGCTGCCCACCCCGCCCGCGGCGGAGTGGACGACGACGGTCTCGCCGGTACGCAGCCGGGCCGAGGTGCGCAGCAGATGCCAGGCCGTTAGTCCCTGCACGAGCAGGGCGAGTGCCTCGGCGGCGCCCAGCTCCTCGGGCATGTCCAGCACGGCGGACTCCTTGGCGACCACCTGCTCCGCGTACCCGTGCGAAACCCGGGCCAGGACCCGCCTGCCGTCCGGAGTACGGCCGACGACCTCGCTGCCCGGTACGTACGGAAGGGCGTCGGCCGTCAGGTAGGAGCCGTCCACCTGGTGGGTGTCCGCGAAGTTCACCCCGGCGGCCTCGACGGTGATCAGCACCTCGCCGGGGCCCGGTACGGGGGCGGCCAGCTGGGTGGGCCGGAGGACTTCGGGACCGCCGAAGCGGTCGAACTGGATGGCGAGCATGTCGCACGGTATCGCGGTGGACCGGCGGGGCAGGGCGTCAGGGAAGCGGCTTTCGGCCACCTTCGGAGGACCGCACAGAAAACAGAACATCCGGTTTGTTAGAGTGCTCACTCTGAGTGGCTTCCTGATCGCGCCGCATGGGCAGCCGCTTCCGCAACCATCGGAACCCCGTACTCACCGGAGCGCCAGGATGGCCAAGCAGGATCGCGCCGTACGCACGCGTCAGGAGCTGATCCGGTCGGCCGCCGAGGCCTTCGACCGGAGTGGGTTCGCTCCGTCGTCACTCACGGAGATCAGTGTCGGAGCCGGAGTCAGCAGCGGTGCGCTGCACTTCCACTTCGGCAGCAAGCGCGCGCTGGGTGCCGCCGTCGAGTCCGAGGCGGCCCGGATCCTCCAGGACATCCTCGCCCCGCACCCCTGCGAACGGCCCGCGTCGTTGCGGAATCTGGTCGACACCTCGCACGTCCTGGCCCGCCGGCTCGCCGAGGACGTCGTGCTGCGCGCCGGGTTCGGTCTCGCCGGGGACGCCGCCTGGCAGGAGAACGTCGCACTGTGGGGGGTGTGGCACACCTGGGTCCGCTCCATGCTGACCCGGGCCCGCGCCGAAGGCGTCCTGGCGGCGGACGTCCTCATCGAGGACCTGGCGTCCGCGGTGACCGCGTCGGTGGTGGGAGCGCAGGCCCTGGGCCGCGCGGACTCGGACTGGTCGCCGCGGCAGGCTGTCGACCGGTTCTGGAATCTGCTGCTGCCGCGGATCAGCACGGCCATGGTCGGGCCCTGACATGCCTGCGAGACTGCGGCCATGAGCGATCTTCTGAACGGCAAAGTCGTCCTCATCACCGGGGCGAGCAGTGGTATCGGCGCAGCCGCGGCACGGGTCTTCTCCCAGGAAGGCGCGACGGTGGTGCTGGCCGCGCGCAGAGAGGACCGGCTGGCCGCGTTGGCCGCCGAATTGCGGGACAAAGGCGGTCAGGCGGCCCATGTCGTCTGTGATGTCACGGTGGCCAAGGACGCTGCCCGAGCAGTCGACTTCACGGTGAACACCTTTGGGCGCCTCGATTCCGCATTCAACAATGCGGGGCTCGGCGGCGACCGGACTCCGCTGCATCTGATGGGCGATGACGTCTACGACGCCGTCATGGACACGAATGTGCGGGGCGTCTGGAACTGTCTGCGCTACGAAATAGCGGCCATGCTGACGAACGGCGGGGCCTGCTCCATTGTGAACAACAGCAGTGTGGGCGGCCTGGTGGCCATTCCCGCCGCCGCGCCGTACATAGCGGCCAAACACGCGGTCGTCGGGCTCACCCGGGCCGCGGCCGACGAATACGCAAAGCAGGGAATCCGGGTCAACGCCGTGGCGCCCGGTACGACGCGCAGCGAGATCACCGCCGACTGGTTCGGGCGCAATCCGGGTCTGGAGGAGATGGTCAACGGCCTCACGCCGCAGGGCCGTACGGCCGAGCCGGAGGAGATCGCGAACGCGGTCGCCTGGCTGCTCAGTGACCGCTGTCCGTTCCTCACGGGCACGGTCCTGCCGGTGGACGGCGGCTTCGTCAACCAGTGAGCCGACGGCCTTCGGGGGCTGTCAGCCGCACGGCCCGCTCAGCCGGCCCCGGAACACGGTCTGCCCGTCCTGCGTCCCCGTGACCAGAACGGCGGACTGCCCGGGGCCGGGGGCGGGTACCGCCTCCGCCCCGATCCAGCAGGGCCGGTCGAACTCGACGTACCGCTCGAAGGTGCTGGCGACGGCGGTGGGTTCGAAGGGGAGGGGGTGCAGCAGTGCGAGCGCGGCCTGGTGGGCGGCCTCCATGAGGACGAGCCCCGGCACATGGTCGACCGGGTGGTCGTACAGGAGGAAGCTCTCCGTGTCGTGGCGCAGTTGCCACTGGTCCGGCCGTTCGCCGGGTGCCAGGACCACATCCGTGCCGCACGTCCGGCCGACGGTGCGGGGTTCGGCCGGCGCGGGCAGGGGCCATTCGTTCCAGCCCGCGGTGAGGTGCTCACCGCGAAGTCGGCGATAGGCGCCAGGAGATATCCAGCCGAACTCCGAATCGGCCCGCGCCACCATGGTGTTGTCGTGGAAGAGCCGTATATCCACACCCAGGGAACTGACGGTCCGTCTGTTTCTCTTCGGCTCGGCGACGGAGACCTCGACACCGAGGATGGACGGCCGGCCGGGGGAAACCCGGAATCCCGGAACGACCGTGAAGTCGAAGTGGTGCAGCAGGGTGTGATGCGACAGCGGAACGCCGTACGCTGCATGCGCTATGGCCAGGCCGCTCTGCCGGATGGTCTGTGTGAGTACCCGGGGGTCATAGCGCAGGCCGTCGCCGGGAGAGGGCCATCGGGCGGTGAGCGCGAACTCGCCGTCGTCGAGGCGCCGCCATCCGGTGACGAAAGCCGTGGTGGCGCGTCCGAGGTGGAGGTATTCCTTCGGTACCCCGCCCCGTACGTCGACGTGTGGCGGATGCGGGAATACAGGTACTTCTGGCACGGTCCCCCCCGGACTCTTGCGCAAAGCGGGCCCCTGGCGCTGATATGATACCGGTTCACCGGTATTTTTCGACCGAGCGCAGCGTCAAGTCAAGGGGAGCGCGAGTTGGCAAGACAGCAACGGGCGATCCGGACGCGCAGAGTCTTCCTCGAGGCCGCTGCCGAGGTCTTCGACGAGCACGGTTACGACGCCGCGACGATCGCCGCCATCCTCGAACGGGCAGGTCTCACGAGGGGCGCGCTGTACTTCCACTTCACCTCGAAGGAAGAGCTGGCCCGCGGCGTCCTCGAAGAGGCGGTGACCTCGGAGGGCGTCACACCCCAGACGTTCAAGCTTCAGGAATGGGTGGACACGGCGCTTCTGCTCGCCTACCGGCTGCCCAGAGAACCCATGCTCAGCGCGTCGATCCGGTTGTCCGTGGACCCTCGGGCGCGCGGACTGTTCGGTACCCGCTGGCCGGACTGGATCGCCCTGGGCAGTGAGATGCTCGTCGAGGCCAAGGAACGGGGCGAGCTGCTTCCGCACGTCGATCCGGTCATGACGTCGCGGCTGTTCGTCGGGGCATGGACCGGGGTCCAGCTGGTGACCGAGTCGATGGCGGAGCCGCCCGACCTGGTCGCCGAGATCTCCGCCCTCTTCGAGCTCATCCTTCCCAACAACGCCGTTCCCGGTGTGCTGGCGCGGCTGGACATCTCCCCGCACCGGGCGCAGCGTCTCCTCGAGGAGAGCAGAACGGCCGCCGCGTCCTGACCAGGCGTTCCGGCTTCACCCGAGTGGGTGCCTCGCGACTGCGAAGTGGCTGGTCAGGGGGCAGGGTGGCCCTATGTGGCTTCGTCGAACAGCCCTGGGCGCCATGGTGGTGCCGCTGACCGTCCTGGTGTTCCGGGATGCGCCGGTGCGGCTTGTCGCGCCCGAGCCGACCACTGCCAAGCCCGAGACGCCGCCCGCCGCGGCCCCGCGGCCGACGATCGTCACCCGGGCGGCCTGGCACGCGGACGAGAGCCTGGTCAAGGAGCACGCCACGTACACGGGCGCGGTCAACGCGGTCTTCGTCCACCACACCAACCACACCAATTACTACGACTGCGCCGATGCCCCCAGGATGCTCCGGGCGATGGAGGAGGACCACGTCTCCGGCGAGGGCTGGGACGACATCGGCTACAACTTCGTCGTGGACCGCTGCGGGACCATATACGAGGGCAGGGCCGGCGGTGTCGGACGGTCCGTACGCGGCGCGCACGCCACGGGGTTCAACGCCCACAGCGTAGGGATCGCGGCCCTGGGGAACTTCGGGCCCGGGGTGCCGGTACCGCTGGCTCTCATCGAGGGGATCGCAAAGGTGGGCGCGTGGAAGCTGCGCCGGGGCATCGACCCGACGGGCACCGTACGGATGGTCTCGACGAACGACGAGAGCCTGTACGAGCGGGGTGAGGTGGTCCGCCTCCACGCCGTGTCCGGCCACCGGGACACCTACCAGACCAGCTGCCCCGGCGAGGAGCTGTACGCGCAACTGCCGGCGATCCGTGAGGAGATGGCCCGGCTGCGGGAACCGCGCGCGTAACGCCCGGTCCCCGCGTCCCTTCCGGTCCGTACGAAAAGCCCCTAGCGCGCCACGAACTGCGTCAGGATCGCCTGCACTTCGTAGATGTCGACGCCCTTGGTGAAGGTCTTCTGGATCGGCACGGAGGTGCCGGAGACCCAGATCTTGAGCTCGGCGTCGAGGTCGAACGTGCCGGCCGTCTCGACCGCGAAGTGCGTGATGCTGCGGTACGGGACGGAGTGGTACTCGACCTTCTTGCCCGTGATCCCCTGCTTGTCGACGAGGACCAGCCTGCGGTCGGTGAACAGAATCGTGTCGCGGATCAGCAGGTACGCGGCGTGTATCTGCTCGCCCTGGCCGAGCAGCCGTGCGTAGTCCCGCTGTGCCGCGGCCGGGTCGACCGTGTGAGCGTTGCCGAACAGTGCCATGCGAAAGCCTCCACCCGAGTGAATGTGCGGGCGTTGAACGCGTCAAAGCCCATCAAAAAGCATATCGGCGGCTTATCTGTACGTGCCCTTGAAAGCTTTCGGAGCACAGCGGAGGAATACCGTCATGCCGGCATCACCCCTCGCCAAGCGGCCCGTCGAATCGGCGCTTGCCCTTCTGCTGATTCTGCTGAGCGTGCTGGGCCTGGCAGGCCGCAGCGCCGCGGAGACGCCGGCCCGGGCAGTCCCGGCACAGGCTGCCCCGGCTCAGCCGGTCGACGCTCAGGCGGTCACCGTCCGGGCAGCCACCGTGCAGAGTGTCGCCGCTCCGGCCTTCGTCACGGGCACCGACTGGGACCGCATCGCCGCGTGCGAGAGCAACGGCCGCTGGAACATTAACACCGGCAACGGCTACCACGGGGGCCTGCAGTTCGCACCTTCGACCTGGCGGGCGTACGGCGGCGGGCGGTACGCGCCGCGCGCCGACCTCGCCACCCGGTCCGAACAGATCGCCGTCGGTGAACGCGTCGCCCGTTCGCAGGGACTGTCCGCCTGGCCCACCTGCGGACGCCTCGGCGCCAACCGGACGTCGACACCGCAGTCCGGCAGCACCGACCGGCGGAACGAGACGGCACAGGCCACCCCGAACCGGCAGTCGACCGGCGGTTCGAGCAACGCGCAGAGTCATTCACCGAAGGCGTCCGGAACCCACGGAGCCGGTGGAGCCGTCGAAACCTCGGAGGCCGCTGAGGCCGTCGACTCCCACGAGCTCGCCGGTGAGCGGACCTACGTCGTCGAGCCGGGAGACTGCCTCTCCGTCATCGCCGAGCGTGCGGCCGTACCCGGTGGCGCCGACGAGCTGTACATGATCAACAGCGACATGCTCGACCACGGACCGGACCTCATCTACCCCGGTCAGCGTCTGAGGCTGGCCATCTGAGCCAGGCATGCCCGGCTCGTGGTGCCGGTCATCGGTCGGCGACGGCAGTGTCCCCGCGGTTGCGGGCGGCCTTACCCGAACTCGCTGCCCCGGTCTCCTCCGCCTCGGCCGTGTACGCCGAGCACTCGGGATTCCGACACGGACCCGGACCCCATACGGGGACGAAGATTCCGAGGGTCTTGTGTCGCTTCAGCTTCGTCTCGACGTGGTGCTTGCAGGCCGGACACGCGTGCTCCGCCTGTCGTTCGTGCTTACGCTCGATTCTGGCCATGCTTTTACGGTAGCCCTACAGCGGACATGCCGACAGTTTTCCATAGTTTTTACTTCAATCTTCCGGGGTGCCTGCCCCGTTCTGAGGCCCGTACAGCTGCATCAGCCGCTCACGGGTTCCGTACAGCCGCTCCGCGACCGTCTCGGCGACGTACTTGTACACCGCACGGCCCAGCTCCGCGTCGTCGTCGCACAGGGCACGCACGGCCGCCGCATCGAACTCCACCGCCCGTCCCGCATGAACGACATGCGCGCCCAGGTGCCACACATGGGGAGGGAAGAGCCACGACCAGCCGAGGAGGTCGTCACGGCCCAGCGTCTCGACGACCGCCGCACGCCGCCCGGGTACCCGGATGTCGATCTCGACCCGGCCGGACCGGATGATCCAGAAGCGGTCGGCCCGCCGGCCCTCTTCGAATACGCGCGCGTCCAGCACCAGGGGAACCTCGTGCGACGCCCCGGCGAGCAGGCGAGCCCGGCTCTCCGACGGGAGCGCGTCCAGCAGACTCCGGGTCTTCGGCATGAGGGCCTCGCTCCCTGTGAAACGTCATGACGGCCGCGAGGCCACCAGTACGCCGATCCTGTCGATGCGGTGTTCGGGATTGTCCCTGTCGTCGCGCCAGAAGTTGCCCGCAGCGTTGTCCTCGGGCGTGGCGCAGGTGGAGAGCGTGATCATCGCCCTGGTCGGGTTCTCCCCCGGGGAGCCGGGGACCTCGGCGCGCTGCTCGGCGAGGGAGCGCTCGGACCGGAAGGAGGTCGTCCTGGACTCGGTGATCCGGTACTCGTACACCGTGCCGCCCTCCGTGACGAAGACGGAGTCGCCCTTCTCGACGGACGGGAGCTCGCGCAGCGGGCCGCCCGCGGAGAGCCGGTGGGCCGTCACGAGATAGTTGCCGACCTCGCCCGGGCCCACGCCGCCGTCCTTGCCGTACGGGCTGGCCGCGACGCCGCGGTTCTGGATGCGGGTCCCCGGCCAGTCGTCCGTCGTCCCCTTGTACGGAACCACGCGCAGATCGGTGAGGCCGATGGACGGGATGGAGAGGGTCGCGGTCTCGGTCCGGGGATCGGTCCGGTCGGCCGGTGGCTGCGCCGGGTCCGTGGTCGGTGCCGGTGCGGCCGGCGCCGGAGCGGCCGGTGCTGCGGCCAGGACGGGGGCCGGTGCTGCGGCCTGCCCGGCCGTCGCTGCCGAGCAGCCGGCGGCCAGCGCCACGAGTATCGCGCCCGCGAGCGCCCGGGGGACTCTTCGGAGACTGTGCATGGGGAGATCCGGATCGGTTGCCGGCAGGTGCCGGAGCGGACCGCGGTCCACGGCCCGCTCCTCCCAGTACACCACCGCTTCCCGGTCGGGCGCTCCCCCGACGGGTTCCGCTCAGCCGGGTTCCGGGGCCGCGAGCAGGTCGCGCACCTCCTCCGCGGTCGTCTCCCGGAGCTCTTCCCCGACGAGCAGCCAGCGGGTGATGCCGACCGATTCCAGGAAGGCCAGATCATGGCCGGCGATCACGAGCGCTCCCTCGTAGGCGTCCAGCGCGCTCGCCAGCTGCCGCACGCTCGCCATGTCCAGGTTGTTGGTCGGCTCGTCGAGCATCAGCAGCTGAGGGGCGGGCGAGGCGAGCATCGTCGCCGCAAGTGCGGCACGGAAGCGTTCGCCGCCCGAGAGGGTGCCCGCCGGCTGTTCGGCGCGCGCCCCCTTGAAGAGGAACCGTGCGAGCTGGGCGCGGATGTGGTTGTCGGTGATCCCCGGAGCCAGCCGGGCCACGTTCGCCGCGACGCTCAGCTCCTCGTCCAGCACATCGAGGCGCTGGGGGAGGAAGCGCAGCGGTACGTAGGTCCTGGCCTCGCCCGACAGCGGTGCGAGCTCCCCGGTGAGGGTCCGAAGCAGCGTCGTCTTCCCCGCGCCGTTCCGTCCGACCAGGGCGATGCGTTCGGGCCCCTTCACCTGGAGCTCGCCGTCGCGCAGCGCGCCGAACCGCGGGTGCAGCCCGTGCAGGCTCAGGACGGTGCGGCCCGCGGGGACGGCGGTGTGGGGGAGGCTCACCCGGATCTCGGCGTCGTCGCGGATCGCGTCCGCGGCCTCGTCGAGCCGCTCGCGCGCCTCCTGCAGGCGGTCCTCATGAAGGCCGCGCAGCTTGCCCGCCGACTCCTGCGCGGACCGCTTGTGCGCCCCGGCGACGATGCGCGGGGCCCGCCGCTCGGCGTCCATCTTCTTGTTGTGGCGCTGCCGGCGGGCCACCTTGATCCGGGTCTCCTCCAGTTCGCGCTTCTGCCGGCGCACGTCCGACTCGGCGGACCGCAGCATGCGTCCCGCCGCTTCCTGCTGGGTGGCCACCGCCTCCTCGTAGTCGGACCAGCCGCCTCCGTACCAGCTCACGGATCCGGACCGCAGCTCGGCGATGCGGTCCATGCGTTCCAGCAGGTCGCGGTCGTGGCTGACCACGACGAGCACGCCGGAGCGCCAGGACTCGACGGCTTCGTAGAGCCTGCGGCGCGCGAACAGGTCGAGGTTGTTGGTCGGTTCGTCGAGCAGCAGGACGTCGGGGCGCTCCAGCAGCAGGGCTGCCAGGCGCAGCAGTACCGTCTCGCCGCCGGACAGCTCCCCGACCGTGCGGTCGAGGTCGATGCCGCCGAGTCCGAGCGAGCCCAGGGTCGCCAGGGCCCGTTCCTCGACGTCCCAGTCGTCGCCGACGGCCTCGAAGTGCTCGTCGGCGACGTCGCCGGCCTCGATGGCGCGCAGCGCCGTGCGCCGCTCGGCGATGCCGAGGGCAGCATCCACGCGCAGCCCCGTGTCGAGGGTGAGGTTCTGCGGAAGGTAGGCGAGGCTGCCCCCCACCGTCACCGAGCCCTGGGCGGGGCGCAGCCGTCCGGCCAGCAGACGCAGCAGGGTGGACTTGCCGGAGCCGTTGCCGCCGACGAGGCCGGTGCGGCCCCGGCCGATGCCGAGGGAGAGCCCGTCGAAGACCTCCGTGCCGTCGGGCCAGCGGAAGGACAGGGCGGAGCAGGTGAGGGAAGCCGTGGGCGTGAGGGGGTGGGACATGGTGATCCTCGCAGTCGCAAGCACAGGAACAGGGGCTTCGTATGCGAGCACCACGCGGCGACCGGGCCATGGGAAAAGGGGTGCGGTCCTCCGGAGTGCGGGGGACGGCTCATGCACCGAGGTCGCATCCACGCGGGGTCACGGGGCGGCAGGAAAGCCGACGGCAGCGTGACAGGGCTACGGCGAAGTGCCGTACCGCGCGATGATCGCGAACCTCAGATGCGCAACGTCCACCTCTATCGGAGACAACAGGACCACACGACTGTAGCGCAACGGGGCGGGGGCCCGCCGGTGCGCGGGGATGCCCGGTCCCGGCAGCGGGGACGTACTGCCGGGACCGGGACGCTGTCACGCCTTGGAACAGACGGATCCGTTCAGCGCGAAGGAAGCGGGCTGCCCGGTGTTACCCGTATGGCTCGCCTGGAGGCCGATCTGGACCGAGCCGCCGGGGGCGATCGTGCCGTTGTACGCGACGTTCCTGGCCGTCACCGCACCGCTGCTCGGGCTGTACGTCGCTCCCCAGCCGGAGGTGATGGTCTGGCCCGCGGGCAGGGTGAAGGCGAGCGACCAGCCGCCGATCGCCGCGGCGGAGGTGTTGGTGAGGGTGAGGGTCGCGGTCAGGCCGGTGTTCCAGGCGCTGGTCGTGTAGCCCACCCGGCAGGCACCCGGCTCCGGGTCGGGGTCGGGCGGGGTGGTCGTGGTGCCGTCCAGTCCGAAGAACGTCAGGGCCCGGGCCGCCATGCCGCCGGTCGGCAGGGAGTGGCCGACGCCCTGGACGCTGATGGCCTCCACGGGGGCCTGGTTGCCGGTGGCGCCGTAACGGGTGCGGGTCCAGCCGGACTGCGGGGTGTCGGTGGCCGCCGGGGTGCGGCTCACGCCGTGGACATCGGTCCACTGGTCGATCTGCTCGGCGAAGTTCGGGTAGCGCAGCGTGCTGTCCTCGGTGCCGTGCCAGATCTGCATCCGGGGCCGGGCACCGCTGTACCCGGGATACGCCGCACGCACCAGGGCGCCCCACGCCTGCGGGGTCCTGTCGACCGTGCCGTTGGCGCAGGCGCTGTTCCAGCCCGATCCGTCGGTGGTGGCGAAGCAGGAGTGCGGTACGCCCATGAACGCGGCCCCCGCCTTGAAGACGTCGGGGTAGTTGCCCAGCAGGACGTTGGTCATCATGGCGCCCGAGGAGGCTCCGGTGACGTAGATCCGGCCCGAGTCGGCGCCGTACCGCTGCTGGACGTACGAGACCATGGACCGGATGCCCACGGGGTCGCTGCCCCCGTCACGCTTGAGGGCCTGCGGCGAGGAGACGTCGAAGCAGTTGCCGCTCCTGGTCGCCGAGGGGTACACGACGATGAACCCGTACCGGTCGGCGAGCGAGGCGAACTCCGTGCCCGAGTGGAACGCCGGGCCCGATCCTGTGCAGTAGTGCACCGCCACCAGGACGGCCGGCCGCTGCTGGACGGTGTCCGGCACGTACACGTGCATCCTCAGACCGCTCGGGTTGCTGCCGAAGGAGGTCACCTCCGTCAGCGAGGCGGCGGACGCCGGGGGCGCGACGGCGAGGAGGAGCGCCGACACGAGGGGCAGGACGCCCGCGAGGAGGGCTGTCAGCAGCGCTCGCACCGATCGCCTTCCGGCCTCCGGTGCGTGCAGGGATCTGTCGGTCATGTAACTGTCCTTTCTAGACTGCCGGTTGTGAAGGGACTGCTGTGAAGGGACTGTTGCTGCGGCTGTCGGCGCTGGACGCGGACGCCGCCACCGCCGTGCGCGTGATCGCCCACTTCGAGGCCCTGCTGGGGGGCGGCCCGGATCCGGTGTCCCTGACGCGGTCGACCGCGGGCCTGGCCGGCTGTGCGGCGGGCCTCCAGCTGCCCGACGGGCGGGCGGCACGTTTCGGACCGGACGGCGTCGCCCTGCCGGGCGTACCCGCGCGGGTCTCCGGCCGGGTGGAGCTGGAGCCGTCCGGCGGTGTCTGGCTGGAACGGCCCGGTGCGCCGGGGCCGTTCGACGAGCTCGTCCTGGAGTGGATGGCCATCACGGCCCGGGTGCTCGCGGGCCGCCCCTGGCAGCCCCGGGTGCCGACCGCGGCCGATCCGGCCCTGGTGGAACTGGTGCTGTCCGGGCGTGAGGACGCCACGGACCGGATCCGCGCGCTGCGGCTGCTGGGCCTTGCCCCCGATGTGCCGCTGCGGGTGGTCGCGGTGACCGGCCGGCCGGGGGCGGACGCCGGGCTGGAGGCGGTGGCGCTGCTGGGGCGGGGTGCTGTGCGGGGCACGGTCCGGGTGGCGCGGGCCGGTGCGCTGGGGGCGGTGCTGGTGCAGGGTCCGGACGCGGCAGGGCCCGGTTCCCGTACGGCGTCGACGACCGCGGAACTACGGTCGGCCCTGCACGAACGGGGCCGTGAGCGGGGGACGGCCCACCGTCCCGCGCACGCGGTACGGGTGGGGGTCGGCGGGTCCGCCGCCCCGCTGGACGCGCGGCTCTCGTGGGAACAGGCGCGTTCCGCCCTGCGGTTCGCCGTGGCGGGCACTCCCGAGGAGTCGGTGGCGGACCACGGTGAACTCGGCCCGGTCGCGCTGCTGGCGGACATCCCGGTGGAGCGGCTGCGTGCCCAGGAGGACGTACGGCGCCTGACGAAGCTGGCCTGCGGCGAGGCGGCGGGACAGGGCGGCGACCTCCTGGCCGCGCTGGCCGCGTTCTGCCGTACGGGCTCGCTCCGGCAGGCCGCCGTGGAACTCCACCTGCACCACAGCTCGGTGGCGGCTCGGCTGGCCCACGTCGAGAAGGAACTCGGCCTCCGGCTGCGTGATCCGCGGGACCGGTTCGGTGCCCAGCTCGCCCTGTACGCATGGCGGCTGGCGCGGACCGACAACGGCGCCGACGGCGAGGAGGGTGACGGCACGGGCGGATGAGCGCGCACCGGCCTACCGCCCCAGTGCCGTGCGGAGCACCGCGACCGCCTCGGCGGTCGCGTTCCGTATGACGGCGGCGTGCTCCACGGCCCATGCCCCGTGGAAGGTCCCGGGGAACAGTCGCAGCTCCGCGGGTACGCCGGCGGCCCGGAGCGCGCGGGCGTAGTCGGCGCCCTCGTCCCGCAGCGGGTCGAACTCCATCACCGACACATAGGCGGGCGGCAGTCCCGACAGGGCGGCGGCCCCGGCACGGGCCGGTGCCGCGTACGGGGAGACGCCCGCGGTGCCCCGTACCCCTTCCCCCAGGTAGGCCTCCCAGCTCAGGTGGGCGCTGCGCCGGTTCCATACGGGGGTGTCGGTGAACTGCCGTGCGCTCGACGTCTCCAGCCGGTCGTCGAGCGCGGGGCTGCACAGATGCTGGAAACAGACGGCGGGCCCTCCGCGGTCCCGGGCGAGCAGGGTGAGGGCGGCGGCGAGTCCCGCTCCGGCGCTGTCGCCCCACAGGGCGATCCGGTCGGCCCGGACCCCCAGCTCCACGGCGTTCGCCGCGAGTCCGGCGAGTCCGGCGTAGCAGTCCTCCAGGGGTGCGGGGAAGGGGTGTTCGGGGGCGAGCCGGTAGTCGACGGAGACCACGAGCGCCGTCAGTTCCCGGCAGAGCAGCAGATTCCAGTCGTGGTCGACGTCCGGCGAGCCCAGGACGAAGCCGCCGCCGTGGATGCTGTAGACGGCGGGCAGCGGCCCCTGCGCGGACCGGGGCCGGTACAGCCGCAGCGCGACGTCCGGCGCGTGGTCCGGGCCCGGGACGGTGACCTCCCGGACGTCCACCCCCGCGGTGTCCGCCCCCGTGAGGGACGCGGTCAGCTGCCGGGCCTGCGCGGCCCTGGCGGCGCCCACGTCCGTGATGTCGACCTCGGGCATCATCGTGAGCGCGGCGGCCAGTTCCGGATCGAAACGGTGGTGCGAGAGCATGCCCCTCCTCCGGTCCGGGCCGCGGGCGGCGGCGTCGTGAGTGAGACGGTGTCACGGTGCGTTCCCCCAGGTCATCCGACATGTGTCGGGTCAATGGCCGCATCCGTCCGACAGGTGTGCGTCTTCCCACCCGTCTTCGGCCCCGGCGGTGCCCCGAATGCCCGCGATTACCGGCCGCGACCAGCGAAAACGCGTGCAGGGTGAGGGAATTGGGCCCCCTTGACGCCGACCGGGTGGCTTCTCTACCGTCTGCTCGCCCGATCGCCGGACTGATCGAAACTTTCGTGTCCGACGATGCGTAACGCCTCCGAGAGGGACCAGCGTTGACCACTTTCCGTACCCGTGTCCGCATCCACCTGCGCCGCCGTGTGACGCCCCTGCTGCTCTCCGGGGGACTGTGCCTGGCGGCGCTCACCGCGACGAGCCCGGCGTACGCCGGGCAGCAGGCGGGCACCGGCATCGTCGACTCCACCCGGCACGGCGGCAAGGCCGTCGCCCTGACGTTCGACGACGGCCCGAACCCCACCGACACCCCGCGGCTGCTGAAAGTGCTGCGCAAGCACCACGTCAAGGCGGTGTTCTGCCTGTGGGGCGACCACGTCAAGGAGCACCCCGAACTGGTGCGCGCGATCGTCGCGGGCGGCCACACGCTGTGCAACCACACGATGCGCCACGACGACATGGCGGCCTGGCCGGCCGACGACATCCGCGCGGACCTGAAGCGGACCAACGCCGAGATCCGCCGCGCCGCACCCGGTGCGCGCATTCCCTACTTCCGTGCTCCGTACGGAAGTTGGGGGCAGACCCCGCAGGTGGCGGCCGACCTGGGAATGCAGCCGCTGGGCTGGCGGCTGGCGATCGGGGACTGGGAGCCGCCGGGCACCGACGAGCTGGTCCGCCGCATCGAGGAGGGCCTCACCCCCGGGGCGGTGGTGCTGCTCCACGACGGTGGCGGCGACCGCAGCCAGACCGTCGAGGCCGTCGGCCGGATCGTTCCCGCGCTGCGGGCCGCCCACTGGCGCTTCGACAAGCCCGCCCGCAGAGCGTGAGACGGCTCCGAGCCGCTCCCCGCGCAGCCCCACACCTCTTCAGGAGATCCGTATGAGAGCACGATCCACAGGGTCCGGCGTCCGACGCGCGGGCCGCCATCTGGTGGCCGTACTCACCGGGGCCCTGCTCCTGGCCACGGCGCCGGCCACGTCCGCCGAACCCTCCGCAGAACCCTCTGTCCGGCAGGCGTCCCACCGGGCCGCCGGCGCCGCGTGGACCGGTACCTGGGCCACCACGCCCACGGAGGCCCCGGCCTCGGACACCACCGCGTTCGAGGACGAGACCGTCCGGCAGACCGTCCGCACCAGCATCGGCGGCGACCGGGTGCGGATCCGGCTGTCGAACGAGTTCGGCAGCCTGCCCCTGGTCATCGGTGAGGCGCGCGTCGCCCGCCGGGCCGCCGACGGGCCGGCCTCCCGCACCGACCCGCGCACCGACCGACCGCTCACCTTCGGCGGCCGTACCTCCGTGTCGATCCCCGCGGGCGCCCCCGCGCTCAGCGACCCGGTCTCCCTGCGGGTGCCCGCCGGCTCCGATCTGGTGGTGAGCATCCATCTGCCCGAGCGCACCCAAGGCTCGACGCTCCACGCGTTCGCCCTCCAGCACAACTACGTCGCCGCGGGAAACGTCACCGGGCGCAGCGACATCGAAACGACCGCCACCATCGACCGCTGGTACTTCCTGACCGGAGTGAGCGTGAGCACCGGCCGCTCCGAACGCCCCTCGGCCGTCGTCGCGTTCGGCGACTCCATCACCGACGGCGCCGAGACCGGCATGGACGCCAACCACCGCTGGCCCGACTTCCTGGCCGGGCGACTGAACGCCGCCTACGGTCCGCGTGCCGTGGGCGTGCTCAACCAGGGCATCAGTGGCAACCGCCTCCTGCACGATCCCAACCCCCCGGCCGGATCCGAGGCGGAGAACTTCGCGGCCTACTTCGGCCGGAGCGCCCTGCGCCGCTTCGACCGCGACGTCGCCTCCCAGCCCGGAGCCGAGCACCTCGTCGTGCTCCTCGGCGTGAACGACCTCGGCCATCCCGGAACGGTCGCCCCGGAGTCCGAGAGGGTCACCGCGGCCGACATCGTCGACGCCCACCGCCAGATCATCGCCCGCGCGCACGACCGCGGTCTCAAGGCGTACGGCGGCACGATCCTGCCCTTCAAGAACGACACTCTCGGCTTCTACAGTCCGCAGAACGAGGCCGCCCGGCAGGCCGTGAACCACTGGATCCGTACGAGCGGTGCGTACGACGCGGTGATCGACTTCGACAGGGCGCTGCGCGACCCGGCGGACCCGGAACGCCTCCTGGCGCGCTACGACAGCGGCGACCACCTGCACCCCAACGAGGCCGGAGCGGAGGCGATGGCCCGGGCCGTCCCCCTCCACCTGCTGCGCTGAGTCCTCGCGGGAGCCGTCGGCGAGCGGCGCCGGGACCCGGCCCTCAGGGCGTGACGACGGCGAAGTCGGGGTCGGGATCGTCCAGGAGGGAGAGGACGGTCACGAGCACACCGGGGTCGCCGGTGTGCTCGATCCCGTCGAGCCCGTTGCCGCCGAGGAGCTGCATGAGCTGTGGCTCGGTGAGGGTGAGAGCGAGATCCGCGCCGTCGCCGGGCTGTGAGGTGCGGGAGTGGATCAGGACACCGTTGTGCAGGGTCATGCGGTACGCCTCACCGAGGTCGGTGAACTGCCAGTGCACCGTGAAGGAGTGGTCCCACGCCTCGGGGCCGTTGACCCGGACGGCGAGGGAGTCGAAGAGCTGCTCGACGGACAGGGCGGTGGCCATGGTGCCGGCGGTGATGACGGTCGGTGTGATGCCGTGGCGCAGCTCGGCGGCTCCCGTGAGGTAGCAGTTGCGCCAGGTCGCGCACTCGGCGCCGTACGCGAGCTGCTCGTACGCCTGCGCCAGGAGGTCCTTGGCGTCGGTGCTGTCGGGGGCCGCGAACACGGCGTGCTTGAGCAGTTGGGCGGCGAAGCGCAGATCGCCCTCGGCGATGTACGCGCGCGCTTTGGTGAGGACCGCTTCGAGTCCGCCGATGCAGTCCACGTACCGCTGCGCGCTCTCGGTGGGCGGATGCTCCCAGAGCGATGAGGGATGCCCGTCGTACCAGCCCATGTACCGCTGGAAGATCGCCTTGATGTTGTGGTTGACGGAACCGTAGTAGCCGCGGGCGTGCCAGGCGCGTGCCAGCACCGGCGGGAGTTCGAGCACCTCGGCGATCTCGGTGCCGGTGTACCCCTGGTTGGCGAGGCGCAGCGTCTGGTCGTGCAGGTATCCGTACAGATCGCGCTGCTCGGCGAGGAAGGTCCGGAGGCGTTCCTTGCCCCAGGTGGGCCAGTGGTGGGAGGCGAAGAGCACGTCGGCGTCGTGCGCGAACAGCTCGCGGGCCTCGTTGAGATAGCGGGACCAGATGCGGGCGTCCCGTACGAGTGCACCGCGCAGCGTCAGGATGTTGTGGAGGTTGTGGGTCGCGTTCTCGGCCATGCACAGGGCGCGCCGCTCGGGGATGAGGAAGTTCATCTCCGAGGGTGCCTCGGTGCCCGGCGTCATCTGGAAGCGCAGGAGGACCCCGTCGAGGGTCAGCTCCTGGCCGGTGTGCCTGATCTCGATCGTGGGCGCGAGGAGTCCCGGCAGGCCGGTGGACGCGGTGAAGCCGAGGCCCATGCCGATCAGGCCCTCGGGGTCGCGGTCGAGGTTGGCGCCCGCGTAGTAGGCGCCGCGCCGCAGCATGGCCGTTCCGGCGTAGACGTTCTCCGCGACCGAACTCTCCATGAAGCCTTCGGGAGCCACGACGGGGACGTCCTCGCCGGCGCCGACGACGCCGTGGACGCCGCCGAAGTGGTCGAGGTGGGAGTGCGTGAACAGGACGGCGGTGACGGGCCGTTCACCGCGGTGTTCCCGGTAGAGGGCGAGTGCGGCGGCTGCCGTCTCCTCGGACACCAGCGGGTCCACGACGATCACACCGCGGTCGCCCTCGATGAGCGTCATGTTCGACAGGTCGAAACCGCGGACCTGGAACACCCCGTCGGTCACCTCGTAGAGGCCGGCGCGGGCGCACAGCTGGGACTGCCGCCACAGGCTGGAATTCGCCGTACCGGGGCAGTCGCCGTCCAGGAAGGCCGTGTCGTCGAAGCTCCAGACCACCCTGCCGTCCGCCGCGGTGATCGTCCCGGCCGCGGGGGGCGCGACCAGCCCTCGGTCGGCGTCCTCGAAGTCGGTCCGGTCCTCGAAGTCGGGGGTGACGTCGACACTGGTCACGCGGGCCTCCAGGGGTTGGCACTGTGTCCATCCTGGGGGCGCGGCAGTGGCCGTGCCGGGGGATGTGGGCCGTCCGGGTGCTCAGCGGTGCGGCGCCGTCGATGCCGCAGCCGTCACGGAGAGCGGTTCACGTCGCGGACCAGAGACGGCGGTAGAACGCGGTCCGGTACGGGTCGGGGGCGATTCCGTAGGCGTCGAGGAGGGTGTCCTCCCAGCCGGGCCCGTAATTGTGCTCGGTGTTCCAGGTGGCAACGGCCAGGTCCGCCCAGCGGTCGGCGACACCGAGGGCCCCCATGTCGACGTGAGCGGACCAGGTGCCGTCCTCGTGGAGCAGCGTGTTCGGTGCGCACGGGTCGCCGTGGCACACGACGAGGCGGTCGACGGGCGGGGGCACGGACAGGTCCGCGGGCACCTGGACGCCCACGCGGCGGGCGCGCGTCAGACGGTCCTCGACGGACCAGCCGAAGGGGCAGTCGGACACGGGCAGCCGCTCGTGCAGGGCCCGCAGCCCCGCACCCAGCGCGCGCACGGCTGTGCCGGGATCCGCCTTCCAGCGGGGAGCGACGGCGTTCTCGCCGGGAAGCCCGGCGGTGACGAGCCAGGCGCCGTCCCGGTCGGCTCCGTACTCGCGCACGCGGGGCACGGGCGTGAACCGGCGGGCCCACCGCAGACGCTCGGCCTCGGCCGTCAGGTCCAGTCCGGAGCCCGCCGGGGCCCACTTGGCGAAGAGCCGGCCGTCCCCGTCGCCGATACGGAAGGTCAGGCCGCCCAACTCGTTCTGCCACACGGGCAGCAGGGGCTGGTTTCCGGCCAGGCCGGCGATGCGCGCAGGTACCCGCACGGGGGAGGGCGGTGGTCCTGAGAAGGCCATGACCTCATGGTCTCCTCCACCGCGCGGCCCGGGCGAGTGGTTTTCCGGGAGCGGCGTCACCCGCGTGACCGTGGTTCCCTCACCCGTCCCGGGGCTGTGACCCGTCCGCGCTCCGGCCTCCGAGGAGGTGCTCCCTGCCCCAGGCGCCCAGGGGGCCGAGTGCCTCGTTCAGGGAGATGCCGAGCGGGGTGAGGCCGTAGGTGACACGGCGTACCGCTCCCTCGAGAGACTCCTCCCGGAAGACGATGCCGTCGGCCTGCAGCTCCCGCAGGTGCGAGGCGAGGACCTTGTCGGTGACGCCCGGTATGCCGCGTCCCAACTCACCGAACCGGCACGGCGCTTCGTCCAGCGCCCACAGGATGAGCACCTTCCACTTGCCGCCGACCACGTCGATCGCCGCGTCGATGCCGCACACGTACGTGTCCCGCCTGGTCATCCGCTCACCTTAAGGTAACCACCCACAAAAGAGTGCGTACTTGATCATGATTCGGGTGCATAGCAGCCTGATCGCCATGGACACCCACACCACTCCCCGGACCCCCGTCACCCTCCTCGGCCTCGGCGACATGGGCACCGCGCTCGCCCGTGCCTGGCTCGACGCGGGACACCCGCTGACCGTTTGGAACCGCACGCCGGAGAAGGCCGGACGACTGGCGGGCGAGGGTGCGCGGGTGGCGTCGACCCCGGCCGGGGCGGTCGCGTCGGCAACCGGCCCCGTCGTCCTCTGCCTGCTGGACGATGCCTCGGTCGAAGAGGCACTGGACGGCGTCGACCTGACCGGCAAGGACGTGGTCAACCTGACCACGAGCACCCCCGCCGATGCCCGGCGACGTGCCCGCTGGGCCGGGGAGCGGGGCGCCCGTTTCCTGGACGGCGGGATCATGGCCGTACCCCCGATGATCGGCCGGCCGGAGACCGGCGGCTACATCCTCTACAGCGGCGACCGTGCACTGTTCGAACGCCACAGGGGGGCCCTGGAGGTTCCCGCCGGTGTGAAGTTCGTCGGTGAGGACCCCGGTCACGCGGCGCTGCACGACATCGCCCTGCTCAGCGCGATGACCGGCATGCTCGCGGGCATCACCCACGCCTTCGCCCTGGTGGGCGCCGAGAAGGACCTCGACCGGGCCGGATTCGCGGCCCTGCTCGCGGACTGGCTGGGCGCCATGTCCGGCACGACCCACGAGATGGCCGCCCAGCTGGAGAGCGGCCACTACACGGAGGGCGTCACCTCCAACCTCGCCATGATGACGGCGGGCAACGACGCGCTCCTGGCCACGGCGGAGGGCCAGTCGGTCGATCCCCGGCTGCTCACCCCGTACATGGAGCTGATGCGCCGACGGGTGGCCCAGGGGCACGGGGACGAAGGGCTGGCGGGGATGGTCGGCCTGCTGAGGGGTGAGTGAGGGTTCACGCGCCCCTCGCGGCGTCGCGTCGGATGTGAGCGCGTTCCTCCACGCAAGGCATTCCGAAAGAATTCGAAACTTTCGGAAATGAAGATCTTTGATTCCGGGTCGTCAATTACGTCCTGCGCGGCCTTCGTGGAATCGATGGGCGCCATAGCGCCTATGAGCAGGCAATATGATCGCCATACATACTCCTCGGTCGATCGACTGTTTCGTAACTCGTGCCGAAACTATTGACAGTTGACGGGGTCAGATCAACACTGAGCGCCGTCGGCAGACCTCAGTCGCTGCCGATCCGGGTCCACCACGACCCGTCACCGGGGCCGGGCAGCCGAACACACAACGAGCGGCCCGGTGTTCGGCCGGGCTGCGCGGCGCCGACGCGCACGCGCCGTCGTCGCCCGTTCACCGGCACCTTCGCGATACGTGTCGCGGTGTCCGGCCCCAACGGCCTTACGAGGACGAGGAGGAAGTACGCACATGAACGACGCACCCGCACATGCGACGAGCCGTGCAAGCGGCCGCACCAGATCATTCGGCCGCACCAGGTCATTCGGCCGCTTCAGGCTTTTCATCCGCAGTGCCTTCGCCGTGGCGATGGCCTGCGTGGCCGCAATCGCGCTGCCCGGCACCGCCAGTGCCGACACGGTCATCAACTCGAATCAGACCGGAACGAACAACGGTTACTACTACTCGTTCTGGACGGACAGTGCCGGTACGGTCTCGATGAACCTGGGATCCGGCGGCACCTACGGCACCTCGTGGAGCAACACCGGGAACTTCGTGGCCGGCAAGGGCTGGAGCACCGGCGGGCGCCGCAGCGTGACCTACTCGGGCACCTTCAACCCGTCCGGCAACGCGTACCTGACGCTCTACGGCTGGTCGACGAACCCGCTCGTCGAGTACTACATCGTCGACAACTGGGGCACCTACCGGCCCACGGGAACGTTCAAGGGCACGGTCTCCAGCGACGGCGGAACGTACGACATCTACGAGACGACGCGGACCAACGCCCCCTCCATCGAAGGCACCAAGACGTTCAAGCAGTTCTGGAGCGTCAGGCAGGCGAAGAGGACCGGTGGAACCATCACCACGGGTAACCACTTCGACGCCTGGGCCCAGAAGGGGATGAACCTGGGCACCTTCAACTACATGATCATGGCCACCGAGGGCTACCAGAGCAGCGGGAACTCCAACATCACGCTGGGCAGCTCCTCCGGTGGTGGCGGCGGTGGCGGCGGTGGTGGCTGCACAGCCACCCTGTCCGCAGGCGACAAGTGGAGCGACCGGTACAACCTCAACGTCGCGGTCTCCGGCTCCAGCAACTGGACCGTGACGATGAACGTCCCGTCCCCCCAGAAGGTCCTCTCCACCTGGAACACGACCGCCAGTTACCCGAGCGCCCAGGTGCTGACGGCCAAATCCAACGGCAGCGGCAACAACTTCGGGGTCACCCTCCAGGCCAACGGATCCTGGACCTGGCCGTCGGTCTCCTGCAGCGCAGGCTGACCTGACGCGGAGCACGCCCGTAGCGCACCGGGCGGGGCGGCGGCACCCGGCCGCCGCCCCGATCGGCGCAGGTTTACGGCGACCCGGCAGACTGCCGGCATGCGCACGGCCGTGGTGGTGACGACGGTGCTCTTCGTGCTCAGTTTCGGCCTCCGCGGTCAGCGGCGAACGCGCACCGCGGCGAAGTAGCGGCGCTCACTCCTGGGAGGCCGCGATCCGGTCGAGGACATCCGTGTAGAGCGACCGTCTGTCGGGACGGGCGTGGTCGGCGGCACGCCGGAGAGCGGGGACCGCCGAGATGCCCATCGCGAGGAGCCCCTCGGCCGCGGCCCTACGGACCACCGGGTGTGCGTGTGCGAGCAGGCCGGTCACGGCAGGGGCAGCGGGCGTCCAGGAGGCGTGGCAGAGGGCGCGGACGGCGGCCCGGACGACGTCGTGCCGGGGGTCGTCGAGCAGGACCTCGGTGTGCCGGAGGTAGGTCTGGCGGTCCAGCATCGCCCGCGAGGCCCGGTGGGCGTGCAGACGGACCTTCGTCCTGGGGTGGCGCAGCAACTCAAGCACGAGGTCCCGCAATTCGGGATCCTCGGCCGTGTCCGTGTCCGGGCGCGGGTACGTCTCGGCGAGCCGGGTGAGTGCCCGGCGTACGCGGTCCGGATCGCCGGTACGGGCCTGGTCCAGCAACTCCTGCCGGGACGGACACTGTCGGGCCCCGGTGGGCGCGGCATGCGGCGCGCGAACGCGGAGCGCCTCCAGTGCGGCCGCGTCCTGTCGGGCTGCGTCGGGTCCGCGCAGCGGGCCCTCGACGAGACGCATCCTGTCCGCGAGGTCGTCACGTCCCTCGGCGCGCAGCCGTCGGCAGACGGTGACCAGTGCGGATGTGCGCAGCAACGGACGGCCGACGAGCAGGTCGAGGTACCCCCAGGCCCCGCGGTCCAGGCGGCTGCCGAGGTGCTCCGCCAGGACATCGGCCGGGACACTGAGCAGCGCCTGTCCCGTCGCGGCCGTCGTTCGGCCGTCCTCCCATTGTTCGAGCAGCAGCGGCACCAGCGGATCGAGTTCCTCCGGGTCGAGTCGCAGGGCCGCGAGAGCAACCTGGTCGCGCAGGACGCCGTCGGCGCGGAGTTCCCTCTCGCCGAGGGCGCTGAGCATGCGGGCCAGGTCGTCCCCGACGGGTATGTCGACGTGGCCGCGGAGAAACGCCCGCAGCACGGGAAGCCGGGCCTCGGGCTCGGGCCACTTCAGGAGTGCCAGTGCCGCGGTCGTTCTGCGATCGGGCGCGGATCCTCGCAGCATGACCAACAGGCGCTCGCGAAGTGCGGTCGAACGGGGCTGGTCGAGATCGTCTGCGCTGACCTTCCGTGCCGCCGGCGCGGGCAGGTGAGCGGTCTCGGCGATGTTCCACGGGGGTGCGTCGAGGGGCTGGAGGCCTTCCATCCGGTCGACGAGGGCGGCGCGGACCTCCGGGCCGGCCGAGGGGTGGACCTCGATCAGTGCCTTCAGGCGGTCCGCGGAGAGGACCCTGGAGGTGTCCGTACGGAGGAACTCCTCCAGGGCGCCCGGTGTGCGCACCGCGTCCTCCAGCGCGGCCCGCCACACTGCGGCCTCGGCGGGCCCGGAGTCCGTGGTGGGCTCCGGGACCGCGAATGCCTCCCGCAGTACGGCGGCCTCGGCGAGCCAGGGGTCGGCACCGAGCCGGGCCGCGGCGAGTGCCTGATCGAGATCGGCGCGGACCAGCACGGCGTCGAGGCGGCGCAGCAGAGCCAGCGCGGACCGGCCTCCCCCAGGGACGGGAGGCCGGGCGCGTACGGCGTCGGCGACGGCCGCCTTTTTGACCGGCGAGAGGGTGGGTGCGATCGCCTCGAATACGGCGAAGAGGTCGTGCAGGCCCTCGTCCGAGGCCTCGGCGAGCACATCGGTCAGGAGCGGGGCGAACCGGGCGAGGGCCGTCAGCTCCTCCGCCGCCCACGGTGCGGGGCACAGCCGCAGCGTGAACCGCACCACCCGGTCCCGGGCTGCGGGTTCGGAGCCGGCGAGCCGGAGCCAGTCCGCCAGCATGGGCCGCAGTCCGCGTACCCGGTCGGGGTGCGGGTGCTCGTCCCTCACGGCCACGCGCAACGCGAGCGACGGATCCCAGCCCTCCCTCAGCAGCCATGTGACGTCGGGATCCGGCCCGGTGCCCTCGTCCGCTGCCGGCCGGCGTGCGGCGGGCGCGGTGATGCCGTGCTCGGCCGACGACGCCGAGAGGTCCGCGACCGTCCCGGAGGCGAGACGGACCGCACCGCCCGCGACCAGAGCGAGCAGGGTCGGCACGACTGGCGATGCCTGGTCGTTCAGCGCGAGTACCGAACGGACCGGCAGTGTGCCGTCGAGTCCTTCCAGCAGCAGTTCGCGGGCGCGGGCGCTGTCGCTCCGCTCGGCGGCGGCCAGCAGGGTCGCGGCGTACGCCTCTCCGAGCACTGCACGCAGCGCCTCGACGAGTGCGGTGCGCAGCCCGGGGTTGTCGCTGTGCCCGAGGCGGAGGAGCAGGGCGGGTACGGCCGTCGGTGTGCCGACCTCGGCCAGGACCGCGGCCGCTGTCTTCTTGATGTTCATGTTCGGGTGGTCGAGGCACGCCGCGATCGCGCTACCGGCCCAGCGGGCTCCCGCGTGGCCGAGGGCGAGGAGTGCCTGCCGGACGGTCCGGACGTCCTGGGAGGTGGTCAGCGCGATCAGGGTCGCCGACAGCGTCTGCGCGTCGTCCCCCTGCGCGTCGCGGGCGAGCAGCGCGATCACGTGCTTGCGTACGTGGCCGTCGCGGTGCCGCAGCATGCGGTGCAGCCGTGCGCGGGTGCGCGTGCCGGGGGCTCGGAGCAGCAGTTCGAGCAGGATCGTCCGCTCACCGGAGGACAGTCCCGGCCGGTCCAGCAGATTCAGCGCTGTCGTCGCGACGAGCGCGTGCCCGGCCGTGTGCGCGTCCGCCGCGTCGAGCAGGCAGGAGGGCCTGATCCGTCCCCGTTCGTGGAGGCGGCGGCCCAGGGCGTGGACGGCGTCCAGTACCTCCTGGGGTACGGCGGGTTCACCGGCCGTGTGCCCGCTGTCGGGCCCCGGGTCGGTGGCACCCGATTCCCAGGCCGCCGCCAGGTCGCCCACGATGCGCGCAAGCAGGTCCTCGATGACCGGCAGGGTGCCGGCGCCGCCGTGGGCCGCCAGTCTGCACAGCGCCGCCACCGGCTTGCCGGGGTCCAGGTGGGAGCTGAGGAGCGCCAGTTCCTGCTCGTCCGGCCCGCCGAGGTCGCGGGCGATGCGGGGCGGCAGGTCGGCGGGATCGAGGCGGACGAGGAGGGCACGCCGCTGTGCCGGATCTCCGGTGAGATGCCACAGGAGCTCCAGGGCGCGGTTTCGCGCGGCCCGCAGATGGGGCGCGATCACCCCCTTGCTCCCGGGTGCGTCCGTGCCCGCGAGGCCGAGTCCCTTCCTCAGCACCAGAACCGTCCGGTGTCCGCCGATGGCTTCCAGGGTCTCCAAGGCCGCGGCGGGTGCCGACGGGAGCAGCGCGAGCACGGCCTCCTCGGCGTCCGCATGGCGAAGTTCGCGGATCGCGGCCAGGAACGGCCCCGGCGCGGTGACGCGCGGCAGCAACCGTGTGATCGCCTCCCCGACCGGGAGCTCCTTCGCGCCCTGCCCGGCCAGGGCTACCAGCAGGTCGAGCCGGCGCGGCCAGCCGGGATCGTCCACGGGCGCGTCCATCAGTGCCCGGAACACCACCTGCCGACAGGTGAAGAGGACCGACGCGACCTCCCCGGGCGGAATCGAGTGGTCCGCGAGCGCAAGGCCGACCACGGACGGGGCGTGCGGGTCGCCCGCGAAGTGCCCCCGCCGGTGCAGCCCGCGCAGGCAGGTCACCGCGGGCCCGGCGAAGAGCAGGGGGTCCTGTGCGGCGATGGCTGTCAGTTCGCCGATGTCCTCGCGGTCCGCCAGGTCACCGAGCAGTTCCATCCCTCTCCGGCGCAGGACCGGCGGCAGTTCCGGATCGCCGACGACCTGCCGCAGCAGGCCGGCGTGCCCGTGGCGGGCGGCGGCCACGAGGGCCGCGTCGGCATTTTCGGGTCTCTGGCCCGCCGGACCGGCGGCAAGGAAGGGGGACAGGTGTCCCGGCGGGACCGGGTCCATCGTCGCCCAGGGGCGGGCGAGTTCCTCCAGGGCGGCGATGACGACCGCGCCGCCGCCGGCGAGCAGGCCGACGAGGACCTCGCGGACCCGGGCGGGGGCCAGCAGGCCCGCGTGAAGTCCCTGCCGGGCCAGTCGGAGGGTCTCGGTCCGCAACACCGGGTCGCCGGTGTCCGCCAGTTCGTCCAGGAGGGGCGCGAGCCGGTGCGCGCCGGTGGCACTCGCCTCCCGTACCGCCTGGTAGAGCAGTTCACCGGCAGGTTCCCTCCGGATGACCGTGGGGTCGTTGAGGAGTTCGGCGCGCAGCCAGGCGATCCGCACGCGCACCGGTAGCTCGGCCGTGCGCCACGAAGGCCAGGGGCGGTCCTTCCGGAGCGGCCCGAGCCGCTCGTAGAGCCCGGCCATGACGAGTGCCGTCTCCGGCGGCCCGGTCACCGACACCGGCAGGAGCGCGGCGAGTTCGGCCGTCTCGGGACGTGCGACGGGCGGGCCCGAGGTGACTCGCTCGGCAAGAAGGACCAGCCCCAGGTACCGCATTCGGGGATCCCCGTGCCGGATCAGACGCCCGAGGACGGCCGGTGGGCAGACCTGCGCGTCGAGGTGTCCGGACAGCAGGCCGACGTCGGCCCGGCGTACGGCATCGTGGAAGAGCGGGTCCGGCATCGTCACCATCGGATGCTAGCCAGGGCGATCCCGGCTCCACCAGCGGGATTTCGGGAGCTACCGGGTCGCCGGGGCGGACAGGTTCGCGAGCTGGTGGTGGACGGCGGCGGCGGTGCGGGCTTCGTCGTCGGTGGCGAGGAGATCGAGCAGCGCGCCGCGGAGCACGGCCAGGACCAGGGTGCGGCGGGTGACGCCGTCCTCGCTGTGGCGTTCGGATTCGGGCTGGCAGGCCGCCAGGACGTCGAGCCAGTCGTTCACGGTGGTGCGGGCGAAGCCGGCCCACGCGCCCTCGGGCTCGACGAGTGACCGTGCGTACGCCTCGGCCCACAACCGCAGCAGCGGACGGTGTTCCCGGGCGGCGAGCCAGGACCAGATCCGCCCCGCCGCGGGAGCCAGGCCGATGGGCCGGTCGGCATCGCCGAGCTGCTCCAGAGCCGTCAGCTCGTCCACGCGCGCCCGCGCCAGCAACGCCCTGACCAGGCCGTCCTTGTTGCCGAACAGGAACATCAGGACGCGGGGGCTGGAGCCGACAGCCGCAGCGAGCGGGCGCAGGGAGAGGTCGGAGAGACCGTGCGCGAGCGCGTACCGGTAGGCGGCTTCCAGCAGCTCGACCTGCCGGGCGGAGGGAACTGTCGCTTCCTGGGGCATGGAGGTAGCCTAACGTTACTGAAACAGTTGTGTCAGTAGCCCGGGTGCCGCCCGGTGGCCAGGAGAGGAAAACCCATGTCGCAGCGGGACCACCAGCCGCACGTCGTCGTACGCCGCGCCGACCGCCCCGGAGATCTGGGCTGGGTGGTGATGACCCACGGTGAGGTCTACGACCAGCAGTTCGGCTGGACCACCGATTTCGAGGCCCTGGTCGCCAAGATCGTCGCCGACTACGGCACCGGCCACGACCCGGCGAGGGAGGCCGCGTGGATCGCCGAGGTCGACGGTGAGCGCGCGGGCTGCGTCTTCCTCGTCGCCGGCGACGAACCCGGGGTCGCCAAGCTGCGCATCCTCCTGGTCACCAGGAAGGCCAGGGGCCTCGGCCTCGGTACCCGACTCGTCCAGGAGTGCCTCTCCTTCGCGCGGGGAGCCGGCTACCGGCAGGTGACCCTGTGGACCAACGACGTCCTGGTGGCCGCGCGGAAGATCTACCAAGGCCTCGGCTTCACCCTCACCGACGAGGAACCCCACCACAGCTTCGGCCACGACCTCGTCGGCCAGAACTGGACCCTCGACCTGGCCGCGGGCCGGGCGGCCCGCTGAACCGACGGCGGACCGGTGCCGACCTGGCGCGACCGGCCGTCATCGACGGGCTTCCGCCTCCGCGTAGCGGCTGGTGGGGCGCGGCAGGCCCAGGTGGCCGCGCAGGGTCGTGGCGTCGTACGCCGTACGGAACACGCCGCGCCGCTGCAGCTCCGGGACCAGGCCGCGCGTGATCGCGGTGAGGTCGTGCGGCAGCGTGCCGGGCCGCAGCCGGAAGCCGTCGAGGCCGGCGGTACGCCAATCGAGCAGCAGGTCGGCAAGTTCGCCGGGTGTGCCGGTGAAGATCTCGGCGTCGGAGGCGAGTTCGGCGCCGGCCAGTTCGTCCAGGCGGGCCTTGCGGCGTGCGGCCGCGCCCGGCTCCCCGTCCAGGAAGACCAGGAGCTCCGCGAACCTCCGCAGGGGCCGGTCCCGGATGTCCCTGCCGGTGCGCTCCACCGCCTCGTCGACCTGCGCGAGGACCGCCGCGGTGCCCGCACGGTCGTGCGGGGTGATGTGGACCAGGTCGGAGCCGAGCGCCGCGAACTCGTAGGGGGTGGAGGCGTGCGCGAGGCTCACCACCACGGGTTGCCCCTGCGGGGTCCGCGGTGTGATCGAGGGGCCCTTCACGCTGAACCGCGTTCCCCGGAAGTCGATGTGGTGCACCTTGTCGCGGTCGATGAAGCGGCCGGTGGCCGCGTCCCGTATCTCCGCGTCGTCCTCCCAGCTGTCCCACAGCTGCCGTGCGGCCTCCACCACCTCGGCACCCTCCGCGAAGAGTTCACGCAGTCGCGCGGCGATCAGCTCGGGGTCGCGTACGTCGTCGTCGGTGAGCTGAGGTGTGCTGCGGCGGCCGAAGTGGGAGGCGTCGGCGGCGCGCGAGGATATCTGCGGACGCCAGCCGGCGCGGCCCTTGCTCGCGTGGTCGAGCGTGGCGATGCCGATGGCGAGGTGGAACGGTTCGGTGTGCGTGACGTTAGTCGTCGGGACCAGGCCGATGCGCCGGGTGAGGGGGGCCAGGTGGGCGGCGAGCAGCACCGCGTCCACGCTGCCCCTGACCTGGTCGGTGCGGTCGTCCGGCAGGTGGAAGGCCGCGGTCTGCAGTCCGAGGGCGTCCTCGAAGGTGACGAAGTCGAGCAGGCCGCGCTCGGCCTCGGCGACCAGGCCGGCCCAGTACGCGGCCGTGAGCAGCTCACCGGGCCGGGCGTCCGCCGCCCGCCAGGCGGCCGGGTGCCACCCCGCGCCGTCGAGGGCGACGGCGAGGTGGAGCGGGGTGCTGCCGGTCGTGCCGGTCACGAGGCCTCCTTCTCGTTGTCCACGGGCCGTTCGGTGCGGTCGGGGGCGCTCAGGCCCAGGTGGTCCCGGAGCGTCGTCCCCGCGTAGTCCTCGCGGAACACGCCCTTCTCCTGGAGCAGCGGCACCACCCGGTCCACCAGGTCGTCGAGCCCGCCGGGGGTCAGATGGGGGACGAGGACGAATCCGTCGGCGCCCTCGGTCTGGACGAAGTGGTCGATGGCGTCGGCGACGGTCTGCGGGCTGCCGACGAACGTCTGCCGGCCGCCGACCTCGATGACCAGTTCGCGGATGCTCAGGTTCCGTTCCTCGGCGAGCTTCCGCCACCGCCGGGCCGTCTCGGCGCGGCCCTTGCGGAACACCGAGTGCCCCTTCAGGAAATGGGCGTCGTCCTCGGGCTCGATGCCGGGCAGCGGCCCGTCCGGGTCGTACCCCGACAGGTCGCGGCCCCAGACCGCCTCCAGGTGGGTGATCGCGGTCTGCGGGCTCACCAGGTCGCGGGCGACCTCGGCGGCGTACGCGACGGCCTCCTCGTCGGTGTCGGCGACGACGGCATTGGCGGTGGGCATGATCTTCAGTTCGTCCGGGGTCCGCCCGTACCGGGCCAGGCGCCGCTTCACATCCCGGTAGAAGTCGCGGGCCGCATCGAGCTGGTTGTGCTTGCTGAAGATCACGTCCGCGTCGGACGCGGCGAACTCACGGCCCGCGTCGGACTCGCCCGACTGGATGATCACGGGGTGTCCCTGCGGGCCGGGCGGTGTCGTGAACCGGCCGGAGATGTCGAAGTGTTCCCCGTGATGGGCGAACCGGCCCGCCCCGGGCCGTACGAACTCTCCCGCAGCCGTGTCGGCACGAAGGTCCCCGTCCGCCCAGCTGTTCCACAACTCGCGTGTGGTGGCCAGGAATTCGGCTGCCCGGGTGTAGCGGTCCGCCTCGTCGAGGAAGCCGCCGCGGCGGAAGTTCTCGCCGGTGAAGGCGTCGTAACTGGTGCCGACGTTCCAGGCCGACCGCCCGCCGCTGAGGTGGTCGAGCGTCGCGAGCCGGCGCGCCACCTCGTACGGTTCGTTGAAGGTGGCGTTGACGGTCGCGGCGAGGCCGAGGTGCGTGGTGACGGCGGCCAGTGCGCTGAGCACGGTCAGGTTCTCCGGGCGCCCCGCGATGTCCAGGTCGTAGATCTGCCCCTTGTGCTCGCGCAGCCGCAGCCCCTCGGCGAGGAAGAAGAAGTCGAACTTGCCGCGTTCGACGGTCTGCGCGAGCCGGATGAAGGAGTCGACGGAGATCTGGCTCCCGGACCGGGGGTTCGACCAGACGGTCACGTTGTGGATGCCGGGCAGCTGCGCGGCGAGGTGCACCTGCTTCTTTCCGGTGACGGGCACGGTGCGGTCTCCTCCTGTGAAGGTCCGGCTGTGGGTGGGGCCCTCCGGGCGTGCACGGGCCGGTGGCGGCGTGCGCGGGTCAACGGGCCTGACTTCATGTGCTGTTCACGCGTGTCGGGAGTGCCGAGGACGCCGACTCCGTGGCGCTCGGGCCGGATGGGACCGGGCTCGGCGGATCAGCTCGGGTCCGGGCCGACGTCCTGGGACACCTGGCGCCTGGCGGGGAAGCCGGCGCCGCGTGCGCGGAGGACGACCGCGATCACCGGCAGCAGGAGCAGCAGGACGGTCCAGGGGAAGGATTCGCTGCCGACCGCGTCGAGCAGGATGCCGCCGATGATGCCGCCGCCCGCCATGGCGACGTTCCAGAGGGTGACGAGCATGGCCTGGGCGGCGTCGGCGGATTCGCCGCCCGCGTCGCCGACCGCGGTCTGCAGCAGGGTGGGCACCCCGCCCCAGCCCAGGCCCCACAGGACGGCCGCGACGTACACGAGGGCGGTCGTGTCGGAGGCGACGGCCAGGAGTGCGGCGGCGACGGCGACCAGCAGGGCGCCGGCGATCGTGAGGCCGCGCAGCCGGTGCTGGATCTGCGCGCCGACGATCCAGATGCTCGCCAGCGACGCGGCGCCGAAGACGAGGAGGACCAGGCCCGTGCTGTCGTCCAGGCCCAGGTCGTCGAGGAACGCGGCGATGTACGCGTACAGGACGGTGTGGGCCAGCACGAAGACGAGCGTGACGAACAGGACCGGGGTCACGCCGGGGATGCGCAGGGTCCGCAGCATCTTCGGCCGCTCGCCGCCTTCCTGCCCCGGGTAGTCCGGCACGGCCGCGAAGATCCACAGCAGGAGCACCACCGTGAGGACCGTCATCGAGAGGAACGCCACGCGCCAGCCGAGTACTTCGCCGAGAAAGGTTCCGGCGGGTACGCCGATGGAGAGCGCGACGGGAATGCCCGCCATGGCGACGGCGATCGCCCTGCCCTGCAGATGCACGGGCGCGAGACGCCGCGCGTAGCCGGCGAGCAGGGCCCAGGCCAGACCGGCCGCGACACCCGCGACGAACCGGGCCACCATCGTCAGCTCGTAGACGGACGACACCGCTGTGACGGTGTTGGCCAGGGCGAATCCGGCCATGGCGGTGAGCAGCAGCCCCTTGCGCCGCCGGGCGGCGGTGGCCGCGGTCAGCGGGATCGCGGTCAGGGCGGTGCCGATCGCGTAGATCGTCACGGTCTGGCCGGTCGCGGACTCGCTCACCCGGAGGTCGTCGCTCATCGCGGTGAGCAGGCCCGCGGGGAGCGTCTCGGTGAGGCAGGTGATGAAGACGGCGGTGGCGAGGGCGAGCAGGGCAAGGAGCGGGAGCTTCTGCTGCTCCTGGGTGCCGCTCCTCGTTTCCGGTGCCGCGGCGGAATCGGCCGCGGTGTCGGGCACGGTGCTCATGTGGTGGACTCCGGATCTTCTGGGGGGAATCGGGGAATCTGGGGACGTGGTGCTCCGGGTCACGGTGGGCCGAGGCCGCCGTCGACGGGGAGCCGGGCGCCCGTCGTGAACGTCGCCTCCGTGGCCAGGAAGAGTGCGGCGCGGGCCACCTCCTCGGCGGCGCCGAGACGGCCCATCGGCGGCAGGGGCGCGGCGCCGGCGCCCGGCGCCGCGATACAGCCCGGGGCCACCGCGTTGACGCGGATGCCGCGGGGGACGAGCTCGGCGGCGAGCGCCGTGACGGCGATGGGGGACGGGGCCGGGGCGGTGAGCACGATCGCGCCGCCGTCACCGAGGTACCGCAGCAGCGGCAGCACGGTGGGTACCGCGTCGGCGAAGAGCAGATCGATGGCACCGTCGGGGCCGAGACCGGCCTCGACGGCGTCCGGCGCCAGGACGCGGGCGGCGGAGCCGAGTTCGGAGCCCGCGTGGACGCGGTCCTGGGCGGTGGGAGCGGTCAGCAGGACCGTCGCACCGCCTTCCACGAGGCGCTTGGCGATGGCCAGGCCGATGCCGGTGTCCTCACCGACGACCAGAGCTTTCCTGTTCGCGTACTTGGTCACGGCTGCCGCTCCCTCCGGGGCTGTCGTCTCCTGCCGGTGCGTGGCGCCGCCCGGTGGTCACGACTGTGCGCCGCGGCGCTTCGGGGAACCTTCGGAAGCGCTGACGGTCCGGCCGGCGAACCGCCCCGGGCGCGGGATCCCGGCGGCTCCGGGACGCGCGCCCCCGGACATGTACGGTGACGCGTATGCGGTTTGGGGTGCTCGGACCACTGGTGGTGTGGGACGACGAGGGACAGGAAGTCAAGGTTCCCGAGGTCAAGGTCCGGGCGCTGCTCGCGGATCTGCTCGCGCGCGACGGAGGCCCCGTCTCCGCGGACCGCCTCATCCACGATCTCTGGGGCGAGAGGCCGCCGGGCAAGCCCACGGGTGCGCTGCAGGCCAAGGTCTCCCAGCTGCGCCGGGTCATCGGACGGGACCGGGTGGTGCGGCAGCCGCCGGGCTACCGCCTGCGGCTCGACGACGGTCCCGAGGAGGTGGACGCCGCACGGTTCCGCGCCCTCGTGACCCGGGCCCGCCCGCTGCGGGACCCGCGCGCCCGTGCCGCACTGCTCACCGAGGCCCTGCAGCTGTGGCGGGGCCAGGCGTACGCGGACTTCGCGGACGAGGAGTTCGTACGGGGGGCGACGCAACGCCTCGCGGAGCAGCGGCTGACCGTGCTGGAGGAGCAGGCGGAGGCCCGCCTGGAGGCCGGCGACCACATGCTCCTGGGCGGGGAGCTCGCCGACCTCGTGTCGCAGTACCCGCTGAGGGAGCGGCTGCGCGCCGTACAGGTGCGGGCGCTGTACGCGGCCGGCCGCCAGAGCGAGGCCCTCGCCTCGTACGACGACCTGAGGGCCCGGCTCGCCGGGGAGCTGGGGGTCGACCCGAGCCCCGAGCTCGGCGCACTGCGCCAGGCGGTGCTCCGGCAGGACCCGGTGCTGATGCCGGGGCCGACGGCAGTGGGCACCGCCGATGTCGTCCCCGCGGGGGCGGACCTGCCCACGGCGGGCGCGCACGCCCACTCGAACCTTCCCGCCCCCCTCACCCCCCTGATCGGACGCCGCCGATCCCTCGCCCACCTGTCCCAGCTCCTCGGACAGGCCAGGCTGGTGACCCTCACCGGTCCCGGTGGCGTCGGCAAGACGCGCCTGGCGGTGGCGGTCGCCACCGCCGAACGGGACAGCGCGCAGGCCGGTGAACTCCCCGACGGGATCTGGCTCGTCGAGTTCGCCGGCGTCCGTGCCGGCACGCCCGCCGACCTCGCCCAGGTCGTCGCCGCAACCCTCGGCATCCGGGACGACGCCCCCTCCGCCCTGCCGGGCACCGGCACCGGCACCCCCTCCCCGCCGCACCGCCTGGCCGCCGCCCTCCGGGACCGCCGCACCCTGCTCGTCCTGGACAACTGCGAGCACGTCGTCGACGCCGCCGCCGAACTCGCCGAGCTCCTGCTGCGCACCGCCCCCGGCCTGCGCGTCCTGGCCACCGGCCAGGAGCCGCTCGGTCTGGCGGGCGAGGCGGTGTTCCTGGTCAAGCCTCTCCCGACCGCGGACGCCGTCCAGTTGTTCATGGAACGCGCCGCCGCTTCCGCGCCCGGCTTCCCGCGCGAACCGGACGCGTCGGAACGCGACGCCGTCGCCGCGATCTGCAGCCGCCTCGACGGCATCCCGCTCGCCCTCGAACTCGCCGCCACCCGCGTACACGTTCTGGGCGTAAGGGAACTGGCGGCCCGTCTGAGCGACCGGTTCCGGGTCCTGACCTCCGGGCAGCGCGGCGCCCCCGCGCGTCAGCAGACCCTGCGGGCGGTGATCGACTGGAGCTGGGAACTGCTCAGCGCGCCCGAGCGCATCGTCCTGCGCCGCCTCGCCGTGCACAGCGACGGCTGCGACCTGGACGCCGCCGAAGCGGTGTGCGCGGGCGACGGCGTGGACCGGGACGACGTGCTCGACCTCGTCACGCGGCTCGTCGACCGGTCCCTCGTCGTCGTGGTGGACGGGCCCACCGGGCCCCGCTACCGGCTCATGGAGTCGGTCGCCGCGTACGCGACGGAGCGGCTGCACGAGATGGAGGACCTCGCCGCCGTACGCGACCGCCATCTGCGCCACCACCTCGCGCTCGCCGAACGCGCCGAACCCCGGCTGCGAGGCGCGGGGCAGCGGTCCTGGCTGGCCCGTCTGGACGCCGAGGCCGGCAATCTGCGCGTGGCGCTCGACGAGGCGGTGCGCCGCGCCGGCGCGGGCGCGCCGGACGAGGCGGTGCGGCTCGCCACCGCACTGGCCTGGTGGTGGCTCCTGCGCGGCCGCCTCACCGAAGCCCGCCGCAGCCTGCGGTCCGTCCTGGCCGCGGTTCCCGAGCCGACCGCGGCCACCCCCGGGGGCCCTGAACTCACGCTCCTGCACACCGCGTTCGCGCTCCTCACCGGTGACCACGCGGCCGCCACCCGCTCAGGCGGCGCCGCTGCCACCGACGCCATCCCGGACCCCGTGCGTCGCGCCCGTGCGCTGTGGCTGTGTGCGTACGGCCTGTTCAGCGCGGGTGGCACGGCCGACGGCGACGAGCTGAACACCCGCGCCCTCACCCTGTTCACCGATGCGGGCGACCAGTGGGGCACCGCGGCCGCGCTCGGCCTGCGGGCGACACTCGCGCTGGTCCGCGGCGACCTCACCGGGCTCGGCCGCGACGGGCTGCGCAGTGCCACGATCTTCCGTGAACTGGGCGACCGGTGGGGCGAGTTGCAGACCGTCTCGCCCCTCTCCGCGCTCGCCGAGATCAAGGGCGAGTACGAGGACGCGGCGCGCCGCCAGCGCGATGGGCTCCGGATGGCACGGGAGCTGGGCCTGGAGGCGGAGGTCTCGGCGCGGCTCTCGGGTCTCGGCCGGCTGGCCCTGCTCGCCCACGACTGGGAACGGGCCCGCGACCTGCACGAACAGGCTCGCCGTATCGCCGCCGAACAGGGCTACAAGTACGGCGAGATCCACTCCGGGATGGGCCTGGCCCTCGGCGCGCGCCGCTCCGGCGAGCTCGATGCCGCCGAGGCGCACCTGCTGCACCTGCGTGACGGCTACGCCGATGTGTCGTCCGAGGCGGGCGACCACCTGGTCCTCGCGGAGCTCGGGTTCGTCGCCGAGCTCCGGGGCGACGCGCGCCGGGCCGCGGTCCACCACCTGCGCGGCCTGGACACCGCCCGTTCCCTCGCCGAGCCACGCGCTCTCGCCCTCTCCCTGGAGGGGCTGGCCGGTGCGGCCGCCCTGCACGGCGAGGAGTCCGCCGACTGCTCGGCCGTACTCCTCGGCGCCGCGGCGGCGGCCCGCCGCCGCGCGGGAGCGCCGCTCCCACCCGCCGAACGCGCCGACGTCGACCGCATCACGTCCTCGGCGCAAGCCGCCCTGGGCGCCTTCGCCTTCACGGAGTCGTTCGACCACGGCGCCCGGCTGGGCGTCGAGGAGGCGGTGCTCCACGTCCGGGATGTTCTCGACCGGATCGCGGGATCACCGAGTACGTGTCCGTGACGGACGCCCCCGTCAGGCCGTCCTCCACCGCGCGGAACTAGCGCACGCCCTCCCGGTGCGGCCGTGATCCGCCTCTGCGTGCGACCTTCATGCCTCCCGGCGCATCGTTCCCGTCCCGAACCGGCGGCCGTGCCGGCCAACGTCGGGTCGGAAAACCCGGGTTGACGGCCCGTACGGCCGGAATTCCGACGACCCTACGGCCTCTTCCGCGCAGGTGACCCCGCCGATGCGCGAGGAACTGCCGGCGGCCGTCCCGCGAACGCCCGGCGGCCAGAAGGTTCCTCGCGATGTATTGACGCCCCGGCGGATTGCTCTTAACGTCCGTGAGCGCTTGTTCGTAAATTTTATCGAAACTTTCGAAAAAGCCGACCGGAATGAGAGTCCTCCGATGAGATACCTCCGCTTCGCCACCGCTGCCCTCGCCACGGCAGCCCTCGCGCTGCCCCTGGCGGCGAGCACGGCCACGGCCGACCCGTCCTCCGGCCACCGGGACGCGCATCACTCCCACGGCAAGTCCGACACGCTGCGCAGGGCCGCTCCCGACGGGTTCTTCGTGGGCACCGCCGTGGCCGGCGGCGGCCACCACCTCGAGCAGGACTACCCGGACCCCTTCACCTCGGACAAGAAGTACCGCAAGACCATGGGGCAGCAGTTCAGTTCGCTCTCCCCCGAGAACCAGATGAAGTGGGAGTACATCCACCCCGAGCAGAACCGCTACAACTTCGCGATGGCCGACGCCATCGTCGACTTCGCCGACCGCAACAACCAGGTCGTGCGCGGGCACACGCTCCTGTGGCACAGCCAGAACCCGGCATGGCTGGAGGAGGGCGACTTCTCCGACAAGGAGCTGCGCTCCATCCTGCGCAAGCACATCACCACCGTCGTCGGCCGCTACGCGGGCCGGATCCAGCAGTGGGACGTGGCGAACGAGATCTTCGACGGCGAGGGCAAGCTGCGCACCGAGGAGAACATCTGGATCCGCGAGCTCGGTCCGGGCATCATCGCCGACGCCTTCCGGTGGGCGCACGAGGCCGACCCCAAGGCGAAGCTCTTCTTCAACGACTACGGCGTCGAGGACGTCAACGCCAAGAGCGACGCGTACTACGCACTCGTCAAGGACCTGCTCAAGCAGCGGGTGCCCGTGGACGGCTTCTCCTCGCAGGCGCACCTGAGCACGCGCTACGGCTTCCCGGGCGGCCTCGAGGAGAGCCTGCGCCGGTTCGACGAGCTCGGCCTCGAAACGGCCATCACCGAGCTGGACGTGCGCATGGACCTGCCGGAGAGCGGCGAGCCCACCGAGGCGCAGCTGCAGCAGCAGGCCGACTACTACCAGCGGGCCCTGTCGGCGTGCCTGGCCGTGAAGGACTGCAACTCCTTCACGATCTGGGGCTTCACCGACAAGTACTCCTGGGTCCCGGTGTTCTTCGCGGGAGAGGGCTCCGCGACGGTCATGACGGGCGACCTCGCCCCCAAGCCCGCCTTCTTCGCCCTGCAGTCCACCTTGAAGGAGGCGCGGAAGCGCTGAGCGCTCCCGACGCCGGCGGTCCACCCGGCCCCGTGAAGGCCCTCCGGCCTACGGCGTACGGGTGAAGGACCGGCGGTAGGAGCGGGGCGGAACTCCCCGGCGCCGCACGAACTGTGAGCGCAGGACGGCCGCGCTCCCGAAGCCGACCAGGCGGGCGATCTCCTCGACGGGGAGGTCCGTGGTCTCCAGGAGCTCCTCGGCGCGGCTGAGCCGCAGGCCGAGGAGCCAGGCGTGAGGGGTGGTGCCCGTCGAGGCGGCGAACCGGCGGGCGAAGGAGCGCCTGCTCATCAGGCACCGGCGGGCCAGTTCCGCCACCGGAAGCGACTCGTGGAGGTGCTCGCGGGCCCAGGCGAGCACCTCGGCGAGCCGGTCGTCGTGGCAGTCCTCCGGGGCGGGGGCGGTCAGGTACTGGGCCTGTCCGCCGTCGCGGTGGGACGGCAGGACCAGGTCCCGGGCGATGGCGTTGGCCGTGGTGGCGCCGTACTCCCGCCGCAGGAGGTGCAGGCACAGGTCGAAACCGGCGGCGGCTCCCGCACCCGTGACGATCCGGCCCTCGTCGATGTACAGGGCGTCGGGTTCGACGGTGATGTCCGGGTGGCGGTCGGCCAGCAGGCCGGTGAACCGCCAGTGCGTGGTGGCGCGAAGCCCGTCGAGCAGCCCGGCCGCCGCGAGTGCGAAAGCGCCGACGCAGTGTCCGGCGACGAGCGCGCCGCGCTCATGCGCGGAGGTCAGCGCATCGAGCACGGCTGGTTCCGGCGGTGTACGGAAGTCCGCCCAGGGCAGCGCGATCACCAGGTCGGCCGCGGCCAGCCGGTCCAGGCCGTGCTCGACGACGATCGGGAGCCCGACGTCGGTGCGGATCCGTCCGGGCCGGTCGGTGCACAGGGCGAAGTCGAAGCGGGGCAGGTCCTGGCCGCGCGCGTCGAACACCTCGGAGGCGATACCGGCTCCGAGCATCCCGACACCGGGCGGGGCGTAGGCGGCGACGGTCACGAAGGGCGGCATGCGAGCAGTCTGGCACGATTCATGCGATCAGTGGCAGCACGGCCACTCGTGAAGAAGGGTGCTGCCACGAAGACTTGGGGCCATGACAGACGCACCGCTCGGCCGCAGCGCCACGTACGAGATCCTGACCACCGGCTACACCCTCTCCACCGGACCCGGGGTTGCCGCCACCGTCTCCTACATCAGTGACGGGGGACTCCGTGTGATCGTCGACCCGGGCATGGTGGCCGGCCGTCAACGGATCCTCGGGCCGCTCGCGGAGTCGGGGGTCGGGCCCGACGACATCACCGACGTGGTGCTCAGCCACCACCATCCGGACAACACCATGAACGTCGGCCTCTTCGGCCAGGCCCGCGTCCACGACCACAAGGCGATCTACCTCAACGACCAGTGGACCGACCGCGACGCCGAGGGCTACGAACTGACCCCCTCGCTCAGGCTGATCCGCACCCCGGGGCACAGCCGCGAGGACATCACCCTGCTGGCAGGTACGGAAGCGGGTGTCGTGGCCTTCGTCGGGGACCTGTGGTGGCGCCCCAACGGCCCGGTGGACGACCCGGTCGCCCCGGACCAGGACATGCTGCTGGCATCCCGGCTCCGGGTGCTCGCCGCCGCGGACCTGATCGTGCCCGGCCACGGCCCCGCGTTTCCCGCCGACGACACCGCCCCGCGCTGACCGCCGACGAATTCGTCCCCGCCAGGACCTGCGGGAACCGGTCGGCCACGCCAAGGGCCCGGGTCGGCACCGACACCCTGACCGGCGGGGCCGTTGTGCGGCTCGGTCACAGGTGACCGGCTGCGATCCGGTACCTGGCGGGTGAGGGGGCACCGGTAGGGCCCGTCCGGCGGGTCGCGTACTGCCGGACGGGCCCCCAGGGCTCAGCGCTTGAGCGTGAAGGTGAAGTCCCCCGACAGCTTGCCGCCCAGGCGGACCGTCGACACGAGGTTCCCCTCCGCGAGCAGTCTCCCGGCCTCGGCCCGCGAGAGGCCGAAGCCCTCGGCGATCAGTCGCACCGGCCGCACGGGTATCCGCGCCGCGAAGCGGACCGAGACCTCGATCGCCTCACTCTCCGGCTGATTCGGCTGATGCGGCGCGCCGCTGTCGAGGCGCCAGGCGTCGTCCCAGTCGAGGGCGATGCGATTGCGGCGCCGTACGACAGGGTCCTGGAGCAGTTCGGCCGCCAGGCCGGGGTCGTTCGAGTGCAGCAGGTTCAGGAACTCCGGACGCACAGAACGTACGTTCATCCGCTCCAGGACAGTGAGCTTGGTGGTGTCCCCGCACCCCGTGCACAGGGCGAGGAGCCAGGCGTCGAGGAGCTTGTGGTTCGCGTTGACACGGAATTTGCCGTTCGCCCGGAAGCGCCCGGAGGCACACCTGTGGCAACGGCGGAGGACTATGGGCAGGCAGGTGGGCACAACCACCCAGGTTCTGGACACAGAAGTACACCGGTTCAGTGAGAGGACCGCAGCGAAAAGGAGCGCGGCGCACAGGTGCGACGCGCGACGGATCAGCGCTCGGGGGGTCTCACTTGGTGTACAACGGCACGTCCTTGACGGGGCGACTGCGGGCGCAAGGACGATAACGGCGCACGGGGACGCGGTTCCACCGGTTTTCGGAGCGGGCCGGCGATGCCTCGCGGAGGGCGCCCGCACCACTTGGGGCGCCTCGCGAGGTGGGGAACTCAGGCGGCTACTGCGGCGGGTTGAGCCTGCGGAAGTACGTCCAGCTGGTCTCGTTCGGTTCGCTCCACTTCTCCGGCGCCCGGGCGAACTCCGGGTGCCGGTCGGCGATGTAGGCACGGGTCCGCCCGGGGACCTCGGCGTACGAGCCGAGCTTGCGGCCCCGGCAGTGGAAGGTGAGGCCGCCGGGCGCCTGACCGCGGGCCATCCACGGGAGCCACGGGGACATCCGGGTCCACGACAAGGTGGCCGGGACGCTCGGCGCCGGGCCGGCCAGGTCGGCCCGGTCGGCGAAGAACTGGAAGAGCTCCAGTGCCTTGTACGTGTCGCCGGCCGAGTGGACGGGGTACTGGGAGACCGGCAGCGGCGAGGGGTAGGCGAGCGGGATCTCCAGGCTGAAGCAGAGTTGTCCGCCGAGCTCGGTCGTCGGGATCGGGAAGGGGCGCCACTTCTGGTTCGCCGGGTCGTTCCAGACGTGCACCACCGGCAGGTCCTGCCAGGTCTCCAGGATCTCGCGGGTGGCGGGGTCCAGGTAGAAGGCGGCCTCGCGGGTGAGCAGTTGATAGGCGTCGGGGCCGGCTTCGGTGTCCTGCACCAGGCGGGCGACATTGAGCCCTTCGAAGCCGAAGACGCGTCGGTAGGGCTCGTCGGGAGCCCAGGAGTACACGTCCCCCGACCACCAGTACGTGACCTCCTCGCCGTCGAGCGAGGCGCGGGTGCGGGCGAAGTCGCGGAGCAGCTCAGCGGGTGTCGTCATACGGAGTACTCTGCGCGACATCCGCCCCGGCCGGGCAGGAAACAGCCCCCGCGAAGAAGCCCCGGACCAAAGGCCCGGGGCTTCTTCGACGATGAGTGCTGTCAGTCCTCCCGCCGCTCCGCATCCTCCTGCAGGTAGGCGGAGATCATGGCGAGGTCGTCGGCGATGTCCAGCACGCCGTTGACGTCGGTCGTCGGGGTGGAGGCCCCGTTGACTCCGGCGAAGAAGACGTCGAAGCGGCCGTTGCCCTTGTCCAGATAGCCGGCGATGGTGATCGCGCCGACGGCCAGGCGGTTGTTGAGGGCGTCCAGACCGACGGCGGCGCCGGTCTTGGCGAAGACCTTGCCGCGCGCGGGGCAGTCGGTGCAGTTGTCGGCCAGCAGGCCGTCGACGCCGAGGATGGGCAGCGCGTTCCGGAAGACCTCGGCCTCGGGGGTGCGATGCCAGTACGTGAGGATCTGCACCACGGCTGTGGGCGTGGTGCGGTCGACGGGGTTGCCGCCCCGGCCGTCGAGGAGCTGGACCTGTGTGCGGTCGACGCCCGCGCGGTCCAGGAAGTCGGCCAGAACCGGGAAGCCGTCCATGCAGTCCTGGCTGCCCTTCGCGACGGCCATGAGACAGACGGCGAGGTTCCCGCCCAGGTTGTGGCTGACCTTGAAGATGAGCTTGGCGTACTGGGAGTAGGGCGGGGAGGTGTACTGGGCCACGCGCGGCCGGCCCTCGTACCCGTCGGGCAGCCGGCTGACCGGGTTGGCTCCCGTCGGATCTGCGGTGACCTTCACCCCGGCCCGTCCGAGTGCCTCGATCAGCGCGGTGCGTCCGAACGCCGCCGGGTCGGTGATGGGGGAGACCTTGAGTGCCGGTTCGGAGTCGGCGGCGATGGTGCCGGACAGCTTGATCCGGGTGCCGTTCTCGGAGGTCGTCACGTCGATGTCGGTCGGCTCCCCGGCTGCCACGGTCCTCACCGTCGAGGTGACGCGGTACGGGGCGACCTTCGGGCGCCAGTCCAGCCGCGCGGGCGCGCCGGGGCGGGCGCCGGGGGTCGACAGCAGATCGATGAGGTTGTCGTTGATGATCAGCGGGGTCGGGACGGGGATGAATACCGGCTCGGGCCGGAAGAGCCGGTTGTCGACGATCACGTTCCCGTTGACGCGGGTGATGCCGGAGCGCCGCACCTGCTGGGCGATCCGGTTGATCCCGGCGAGCGGGTTCTCCGGCGTGAGCGTGGCGCCGGGGAAGTCGTTGGCGTACGTGTGGTCGAGGTCGGTGTAGTCGACCGTGCCGTCGGGCCGAGTCCTGCCGCCCATGGTCAGGTCGCCCTGGGCGACGAGGTCGAGATCGCCGTTCAGCGTGCTTCCGCGGCGATCACCGACCGCGTAGACAGGCGTCCTGAAGCGGTGGTCGCCGCCGAGGGTGTCCCACGCCCCGGAGGTGCCGAACAGCTTGGCCACCGACCCGGGGATGAAGAACTGCTCGGCGAACCGGCTGTGGACGACCCGCCCGCTGTCCGGGTCCTGCTGGAGCAGACCCCACTGGGCGTTGGGGTAGTCCGGCTTCCCCATGATCTCCGTGATCCGCGGGTCGAGCCGTTCCGGACCCTCGTCGTCGGGCGACGAGGCCGCCTGTGCTGCCGCGCTCGACGTCAGGGCGAGGAGCAGCAGGGCACAGCATCCGGCGACCACACGTCGCCGAAATGATCCGACATTCTCTCCTCGCACCGCAGCACGCACCGTTCGTCTCGGCAGTTTCCTGTCCATGGGGTCAGGTATGGCCCCCGACGGTCGCCGGATACGGACGGCGCGAACGGTAGTCACCCGAACGGCACGGAGCATTCGTCGAAATGCGCAGCTGACGCCCGGTCGGGTACAGCCGGTCAGCGCGGCAACGGCTGGTTCCGGTTCCCGATCCGGGGCGAAGGCTAGGGTCGCCGGGTGAGCCGAATCGAGCGGAAGGCCGAGGGTGCGGGGCCGTTCACGACCCGGCTGACCTGGCGCCTCAGTGACGGGGGCACCGCGGTCTGGGAGTCGCGGCCGGCACGCAAGCGGGGCCTGCTCACCGTGCGGGCCGCCGGCGAGTCGAAGCCCCGCTCCCGTAGGACGGACAGCGCATCGGCCGCCCGTCTGGGCAGGCTGAACGCCGTCGCGGCGGGTGCGTTCACGGCCGGTGGGTGCCTGTTCGCCTCAGGGGCCGCGGTGGGCCAGTTCGGCACGGGCGGCGTGACGAGTGCCTGGATCTACTTCGCGGGCGGCCTGTTCTTCAACACGGGCGGCTACGTGTCGCTTCTCCAGGCGGTCAACGCTCCCCGTCAGGACAGCGGAACCGGGGCGCTTGCGGCACGGCGCTGGAGATGGTGGAGCTACGAGCCCGGCCGGATCGACTGGCTGAGCACCTTCCTGCTGTTCGCGGGGACGCTCGTGTTCGGGATCAACCTGCTGAGCTCCCTGTTGCAGGGGCTTTCCGTGCAGCAGGCGAACAGGCTGGTCTGGGCCCCTGACATGGTCGGGTGCATCCTGTTCCTCCTCTCCGGGCACCTTGCCCTGGCCGAGGTCTGCCACGGCCGACCGGGCATCCGCCCGCACGACCTCGGCTGGTGGATCGTCGCCGTCAACCAGCTCGGATCCGTGCTCTTCCTGGTGGCGGCACTGGCGGACTTCACCCGCCCCGCGACGGGAGACGTCGTGAACGTCGACATCACCAACTGGGGCACCCTCACGGGAGCACTCTGCTTCGCCGTCGGAGGGGTGCTCCAGTTCTTCGAGCGCCCCTGATCCCCGGCGAGGGCCTCACCACGCCTCCGCGTCGTCGGCCGTATCCGCGGGCGCCAGCCGTGCCGTCCCGTCGGCCTTCGACCGTATCCGCATCGCGAGCAGCGGAAGCACGAGTACGGAGATCATCCCGGCGCCGACCAGCGACGCCGCCTCGTCCGAGCCGAGGAGGTCCTGATCGACGCCGATGGTCGTGATGGCGACGACCAGCGGCAGGCACGTCGAGGCGAACAGCGAAAGGGCCACCCGGTCCGTACGGCCGAGATCCTTCGGGGCGAGCACGTACACCGGGCCGCCGCGCACCAGCAGGACCAGCAGCAGGAAGACCGGCACCAGCAGCAGCGCCACCGGGTCGTGCAGCAGGGCGTCCAGATCGAACTCGATGCCCGTGACGACGTAGAACAGGGGTACGAGGAAGCCGAAGCCCATCGCCTCCACCTTGCCGACGACCTCCCCGCTGCTCCCGGGCACCGCACGGCGCAGTACGAGGCGGGTGAGGACGCCGGCCGCGAAGGCGCCCAACAGCACGTCCAGGCCGAAGACCTCGGCGAGGCCCAGCATGCAGGCGAGCAGCAGCATGACGAACCGGACCGCGAACTGGCCGCTGCTGTGCAGGGTCCGTTCGGTCAGCCGGGCGAACCAGTCCGGCCTGGGACGCAGCGCCCAGAACACCGCGCCGGCCGTGATCGCCCCGAACGCGGCCAGCAGCGCCGCCGACTCGGCCGCCCGGCGTCCGCTGAGCAGCAGCGCCATGGCGACGACGGGGCCGAACTCGCCGACGGCCCCGAACGCCGACACGACCGTTCCGAACCGGCCGCGCAGTTCACCCCTGTCCCGCAGCATCGGCAGGACGGTGCCGAGCGCCGTGCTGGTGAGCGCGGTGCCGATGACGAACGCCTCGAAGATGTCGCCGCCGCTGATGAGGACGGCCACTCCGATGCCGAGGGCGAGTGAGACCAGCCAGGACCACAGGGAACGGCGCAGGGTGTCGCCGCGGACCGCCGCGAAGTCGATCTCGTACCCGGCGAGGAAGATCAGCATGGCCAGGCCGAGGTCGGCGAGTGTGTCGACGACGTCGCCGGGGTGGGCCCAGCCCAGGACATCGGGACCCATGAGGATGCCGAGGGTGATCTCGAAGATCACCAGGGGGACGCGGATCCACCTGCCCGTGGCGTGTACGAGAACGGGCGCCAGGACGGCCGCTGCCATGATCAGGACGAGCGTGCCCGGGTTGGTCATGACGCGCCGCCGTGTCGCGGGCTCACGGCGTGAGGACGGCGAGGCCGGGGCGGGGAGTGGCTTCCGTGACCGACGGCCCCGCGGGCTTCGATTCTGAGGGGGACATCGTCTCTCCCTTGTCCACGGTGTGCCGGAAGCCGGTGGCGCACCGTCGCGCACGCCCGGTGCCACTCTCGCCCGCGTGGCAGGAGGGGACTACCGGGTGTGGGCCGTCAGGGGGAAGGACGCGCTCACCGGCGCCGGAATCCGTGGGGCCGTCGCTGTGTCACACGCGTGTGGTGTGCTCGTCCAGGAGGGCCCGCAGCCGGTCGATGCCCCCGGCCCCCTGCACGGCCTGCTTGGGCAGGACGTCCAGGCACATGATGTTGGGGTCCCGGCTGAGCAGGACGAAGTGGCCGGCCGTCTCCCGGTAGCCCTGGAAGAGGGACCACTTCTGGGCCAGGGTGCTGTGGTCGTTGCGGCAGGTGATCCCGTTTGGGGACACGGTGGCGTGGTACTCGCCCTGCCATCCGACGAGCCGCTGCACGTGGGCGGCCTGCAGCCGCGGGTACCCCCACACGAACAGGACGACGAACAGGAAGAGAACCGTCGAGACCACGTCGATGCTCCCGCGGCCCACGGTCGAGAGCAGCCACTGCCCTGCCCACAGTGCGAGGAACACCCACCGCAGGACAAGGCCGGTCCGCTTGATCCGCTCGCGGACCCGCAGGCCGACGAGCGTGTCGGCCGACTGCGGCACGTACGCCAACCGGACCTCGGTCCGTTCGTCCATCACACCGTCAAAAACTCCGGCGTTGTTGTCGGTTCCTTCGGTGCTGCTGTCCTCGGCCATGCTTCCTCCCCGTACGAAGATCCGCGGATACTACCGTCCGGCCGGTGTCTCCCGGCCCTCGGCGGACAGGGCGGGCCCGGCAGATCCGGGCCCGCCACAGGGTCAGGACCTGACGAGGGTGATGTCGGTGCTCCGGAAGTCGGTGACGCTCACCGGGTAGTCACGGTCGTCCGCCCCGGCCAGTCCCCGGAGCACGGCGGCGCCGGGCTGGAAGGAGGCGGTGGGGTCGATGTTGCTGGGGAAGGACGTGGTCCACGGAACGGGGGCGCCGGGCTCGCAGACAACGATCAGGCCCTCGTGGGAGCCGGCCGCCGTCGTGCGCTTCTGCGTCTGGTAGGCGCTGACGTTGATGCTGATGCGGGCCGGCTTGTTGCAGGTGGCCGTGCCACCGACGGTGATCTCACCGGTGCGGGTGACCACGGTGCCCGTGGTGTCCAGCTGAACGCCGATGGCGAGTTCCGCGGGGGGCTCGGGCATCCGGGCATGGAGCTCCCCGCGCACGGGGAGGGTGGATCCGCTGCAGTACCGCTCGAAGGTGGCGTCGACCTCACGGATGTAGCCGTGGGGTCCGTAGACGATGTGCGAGACGGTGAAGGAGCCGGTGCCGCTCTCGCAGTACCTGTCGGTCGTACTGAACTGAAGTTTGGGATCCTCCGGCAGGGCCTCGGGCCAACTGCGGGCGTTGGAGTAGGTGGTGCCGGCCACGAGCTTCTGGCCGTAAGGGGCTGACATGGACAGGGCCCAGCGCTCGCCCTCGGCCGTGACGACCGTCGCGCCTGCCGCAGATTCGGAGGTCGGCCCGGAGATGTCGAACATCTCCGTCGTCTCAGGGGTGTAGGCGTAGGACTGTCCGCCGGAAATGTACTCGCCCGGCTCGCCACTGAAGCTGAGCGATCCCGTCACCGCTTCATGGGCCTGCGCCGTGCCTGCGAGAGGGGCCACCGTCACCGCCAGTGCGAAAGCCGCTGTGAGTACGGCCGCCGTGCGGGCAACGCTGCGAACCAGCGCGTTGCTTCTCATCATGATGCTCCCTCGTAAGAACCCGCCACGTGGGCGGTCTGCCGTACCCAGCGCATCCCTTCCGCGAAACGTCACAGGCAGGGCCGCCAACCCGGGTTCCGCCTCCGGACGGTGACGATTCCTCAGTGACGCTTCTTCGTCTCCCGACGCAGAGATGAGGGGGCGGGTTCAACGGGGTGCCGGTACGGAGAGGGAAGTGTGGGGGCGTACGACGCGGAGCTCGGTGCTGCGGTTGAGCGAGCTCAGCAGGGGGACGAGGAAGGGTTCGCGATCGCCTACCGGCTGGTGCAGCCGGGCTTGATCGGCTATGTCCGGGGGTTGGTCGGCGAGGACGCCGAGGACGTGGCGTCCGAGGCCTGGCTGGAGATCTCGCGCGACCTGGGCCGCTTCCGCGGCGACGGGGCGGGTTTCCGGGGGTGGACGGCAACGATCGCCCGTCACCGTGCTCTGGACCATCTGCGCAGGCAGAAACGGCGACCGCGCACCTCACTGCTGGAACAGGACATGCTGGAGATGCCGGGCCGGCACGACACGGCCGCCACTGCCCTCGAGAGGCTCTCCACGGAGCAGGCTCTCGAACTGATCGGCAACTTGCCGCGCGATCAGGCGGAAGCCGTACTGCTGCGCGTGGTCGTCGGGCTCGACGGTCCGGCGAGCGCGCGGGTGCTGGGCAAGCGCGCCGGGGCCGTTCGCACCGCGGTGTACCGGGGACTGAAGGGACTGGCGGAGCAGCTCACAAGGGCCGGAGCAGGTGGTGTGACGCCTGGGGCACGGCGCACGCTGAAGGATGAGACATGAATGCCGAACGGGACGATCCCCCGCTTCCTGAGCTGGAGGCGCTGCTCGACGCGGCCGGCCGCCCCGGCACCATCGGCCCGGCCGCCGAGGAGATGGCGCTCCGTGCGTTCCGTACGGCGCGTGAGAACGGCGTGCACACGGCACCGCCGCGATGGCGGCGCCGACGGGACGACTGGCGGCCCGCCGACGAGCGCCGCCGGCCGCGGTCGTTGAAGGTGTTGCTGGCGGGTGTGGTCACGGCTGTGGCGCTGGGCGGGGTCGCGGTGGCGGCGGGGGCCGTCCCGTCACCGTTCGGCGGTGGCGCGGAGCCGGAGCCGGCGCACAGCGCGCCCGCGTCACCCGGCGCGGACGAGGAGCCGGCCGGCGGCGGGAGCGGGGGGCGGGCACCACGGCGTCCGGCAGCACCCTCCCCGTCGGCATCGCACGAGCCCTCGAGGGAACGCCCGGGCACGGCACGGGACATCGCCGCGCACTGCCGTGTCTACCTGGCGGCAGTGGAGGGGCGGGGCAAGGCGCCCGAGGACGCGGCGACAACCCGGCTCGAAGAGGCGGCGGGCAGCCTGAAGGCCGTACCGGGCTACTGCGCACGGTTGTTGGAGGGCGAGCAGGACAGGAGCGGGGCGAAGGGAGCCGAGAGGAGCCCGGCGCACCCCGTGAAGCCGGGGACGAAGGACCTGCCGGTACCGGCCGGCCCCGGTGCGGCACGGGGCTCCGGAGCAGGGTGACGGGTCCCGGGCACCGCGGATGACGGTCGGTCCCCCGCCGGCGACGGGTCCGTCCGCCCGCAGGGCACCCCACCCGGCCGGGCCGTTGCGTCCCTCGTCTGTCGCGGAATTCCTGTGTTTGTCGCCGGGCCCCTGTGGATTCGTCCTCGCTCGGTAACAGAGGCAGCCTGCAAGGGCGTTCGTATGTCTTCATGGGGGCACGGCAGGCGGGGACGACAAAGGGGCGGGCGGACATGGCAAAGCACAAGGGGAGGGGATGGCACGGCCGGCTTCTCGCGGCGGGGCTCGGGGTGACGGCGGTGGCCGCTGCCACCTCGGTATGGACCGCACAGGCCGACACCACCGGCACCCGTCAGCCGAAAGCGCCTGTCTCGGTGCCGGACGTCCGGCCGGTCGCGGTGGACATCGCGCACGCGTCGGACCGCGGCGCCCGGGGCGTCAACATCACCATCGACGACGGACCGGACCCGACGTGGACACCCCAGGTGCTGCAACTGCTGAAGGACAGCGGGGTGAAGGCCACGTTCTGCATGGTGGGCACGCAGGCCCAGGCGCACCCGGACCTGGTCAAGGCGGTCGTGGCGGACGGGCACCGGCTGTGCAACCACACCGTCTCGCACGACACCACCATGGACAAGAAGTCCGAGGCCTACCAGTCCCAGCAGATCCTGGACGCCGAGCGCATGATCACCAAGGCGTCCGGGGGCGTCCGGCCGCAGTACTACCGGGCCCCGGGCGGCGCGTTCACCCCGTACAGCCGGCAGCTCGCCGCGTCCCGGGGCATGCGCCCGTTGGGCTGGAACGTCGACACCAAGGACTTCGAGCATCCCGGTGTGGACGCCATGGTCGCCACCGTGAAGAACGAGATCACCAACGGGCCGACCGTCCTCTTCCATGACGCGGGAGGGGAACGCTCGGAGACCGTTGCCGCTCTGCGCGAGATCCTGCCGTGGCTGAAGCAGCAGGGCTACTCCTTCGGCTTCCCCGTGCGGTGAACTCCTGCTCCCGCCCCGCGAACCGCGGTTAGTCGTGGGCGACGTGCCGCCACTCGACGTGGCGCAGGGCATCGGCCGCGTCCTCCCTCCCCCAGCGCCCGCTGCCGCCCGGGCACCGGCCATTCACCGGTCAGCCGGAACACCTCCTGGAGCGACTGCCCGGCGTGCCCTGCCGCGCAGGCCGCCGTAACGGTGAGGGCTGCTGGCTCCCCGTTCTGCACCTCCCACTAGAGTGCGATGCTTGTTCGATTCGCCGCGAGGCGGAGGGGGAGGGGTCGTGGGCGTACAACTGAGGGACACCGCAGGTGAATTGGCGAAGATACTGTGGCAGGAGCACACCGTGTACCGGGAGCGGTCCGGCGGTGTGGTCATCCGGGGTGAGCATGTAGAGCGGTGGATCAGCCTCGCTCCGGCGGGCGGTCGGGACGAGATCCTCGTACGCGCGGGACGCATCCTGGACGGCGGCACCACCGCTCCGGCGCGTTCGGAAGCCGTGGTCCCCCTCTCCGCCGGTACGGGCGTGCTCGCCGCGACCTGCCGGCGCCTGCTCGCCGAGGCGGCGGCCGATGTGGCGCCGGTCGCTCAGGGGCGGGCAGGGGCCGGGCGGTCCCATCGGTCCGGGAAGGCCGCGCGGCCCAAAGGCACGGGGAGACACACCGGTTTCGGCTCCTGGGTTGTCCTCGCCTGCATCGCCGGTGTGATCGCCCTCTACCTCTACAGCACCGCGACGCACGGCTGACCGGTCGTACGGTGACCCGTCGGCCGGCCGCGAACTCGCGGTCCGAGCTCGGCGATCACCGTTACACGGTCTTATCGGCGCAGTCCGGCGAAGAGATCGTTCTCGGGTACGGCCGCGCCGCCGACGTCCTTCACACGTACGAAGGTCTCCATGCCCATCAACTCGCCGAACCTCTCCTTGCCCATCCTGAGGAAGAAGATGTTCTCGCCCTGACTGGCGTGCGCGGCCAACGCATCGAACTTCTGACCGCTGAACGCGGTGGTGTCCACCCACGTGGTGATCTCGTCGTCGGGGAGGCCGATCTCGGCCATCGCGGCGGCCTCGGCGGGATCCGGCTCCGGCATGTCCTCCTGGAACTCGCGCATGGTCTCCCCGAACCGCTGCATCATCGAGCGGGGCATCGTCGTCCAGTACACCTTCGGTGTCAGCCCGGTCATCTCCAGCGCAGCCATCGTGATGCGGTGGGCCTGGATGTGGTCGGGGTGGCCGTAGAAGCCGTTCTCGTCGTAGGTGACGACCACATCGGGCCGGTAGTGCCGCATGAGCTCCGCAATTCGGGCGGCGCCTTCCTCGACGGGGGTCTGCCAGAAGGATCCGGGGGCGTCGTTGCTCGGCCAGCCCATCATTCCGGAGTCGGCATAGTCCAGCACCTCCAGATCGCTGATCTTCAGGACGTCACAGCTCGCCTCGAGTTCTTGACGGCGCATCGCAGCGACAGCCGACGGATCGTGCCCGGGATCGCCCGGCTTGACACCCCCCGGTCCGTCTCCGCAACTGCCGTCGGTACACGTCACGAGAACCGTGCGGATTCCTTCCGCCGCGTACCGCGCGAGGACTCCTCCGGTGCCGGTGGCCTCGTCGTCGGGGTGGGCGTGTACCGCCATGAGCGTCAACGGCCGGTCAGTCGTCATGAGAACAATCCTCCTGCAGAACTACGTCGTGGTCCGAACACGCGGCGGGCGCACCGCGGTCCTGGGGCCCGGATCCTGGTGGGGCGGACGACTTCACGGTCTCCGTCCCCCCGCCCCTGCGGCGCCGGTTCCCTCGGTCGATGCAACCGTGCCGACCGGACCGGCTGTTCCCGACACGACCGCTCGTCACTTTGAGCACCGTCTGAAGCTGCTGCTCGATCCGTCCCTGGCACGCAGTCCGCCCGGTCGGAGGCCCTACCCCTACTCCTACCGGCATCCGGATATACGCAAGGCCCATCGAAGCCCCGGCAGTGAGACCTGAGCGCGAACCGGCCGACGGGCGGCCGGTTCGGTGCCGTCCACCCCACCGTGCCACCACCGGCCGCACGCGACCTCGGGCGACCCTGAGGCGGCTGCCTCCCGGTACGTCAGCCCTCGTAGGAATCGGACCCGGTCAGATCCTCGGCGAGCCGCCAGCCGTCTCCCGCCGGTTCGAAGAGAAAGAGGTGGGAGCTCACGGAAGGCGTGGTCGGCTGTGCGTCCTTGCCGGACGGATCGGTCGCGTACGGCGTCGTGGACTCGTCGACCCACACCTTGGCCCGGGCACCCTGCATCTCGACGTCGGAGACGGCAGCCGTGGCAACGGCCTTGTCCCACACCTTGCCCGCCGGTGGCTCATGGCTCCGCCACTCCGCCGAGGCGCGGTCCGCGTCGCGCTGGAAGATTTTCAGAGCCGCCTCCTCGAGCGACTCGCGGTCCGCTGTCTCTACCCGTTCGTGCGTCACCAAGGTGACCGGCACGGCGGCGAGCAGTGCTGCCAACGCTGCCAGAGCCAGCTTGTGCTTCTTGTCCATGGCGCCCCACCCCGAGCTGCGGATTTCCCGTGAGAATAGCGGACAGTGCCAGGTCAGCCCTGGACTGAGGGTTTTCGCCATCGCTTCCAACTCCGCCTGGCGATGCCCCCTTGGTTCGCACGTGCAAGAAGGTCGGCGGCACACCTCGACCTGTCCGCGGGCCAGTGGGAACGGATGCCACGAAGAGCCGGTGGCCCCCGGCGGACATCCCCTGCCGGAGCACGCTTACTCTCCTCGGATGGACGACGCCACCTGCTTCTGCCTCCTCTGCGCCCCGACGGAATGGGGCGGACCCGTGTCGGAGGAACGCGACAGCCGCATAACCAAGAGTGTCGAAGACTTCGGCTGGCACGTCATGGGTGTGGCAGGCGATGACGCCCCCGGCGACTGGGGCTACTCCATCGGCCTGTGGCACACCCTGCGCAGTCCCGAGGTGAGCGTGTTCGGTCTGCCTTCGCAGACCGCGATGAGCGTGGTGAACGCCGCCGGTGCAGCGATACGGGACGGCGACCCGCTCGCGCCCGACCAGCGCAGGGGAGACGTGCTCAACGGCTACGACGTGGCCGTCCGGCCCGTGCATCCCAGCTGGTACTACGACTTCTTCGGCGCAGGCATCGACTTCTACCAGACCCCGCCGCTGCCCGTCACGCAGCTGTTCTGGCCGGACAGAGCCGGGCGGTTCCCTTGGGAAGAGGGAGCGGACGAGCGCTGCCGCACGGGGCAGCCCCTGCTCTGGATTCCCAAGGACGAGACCACCGGCCCGTGGACCGACATCACGTGAGGCCGGTGGAGGGCCCGGATGCGGCTCGCCGCTACGGCATGATCCATTCTGCCCAGCCGAAGGTGAACGTGTAGGCGGCGCGTGCGGCGTCCGCCCTCGGTGACCAGGCCGCCCCCCCCACGAAGACGCTTGCGACGATCGTGATCGCCAAGCCCACGTGGGTCACGGCCAGTTCTGCGCGGAACATTTCGTTGAGTATTTCTGCAGGGAGGGCGTAGTGCCGGTGTCTTTGCTGGGCATGCTGCTGCTCATCGGTCTGGCCACCGCGGCGGCGAGCATCGTGACCGTCGTACTGATGCTGAAGAACCCACCCCTGCACCTGGCCAGACTCTGTGCGATTCTCGTTCCGGTCTTCGGGTCCTCGGCGGCAGTCGCGTACTGCTGCGGCTGGTTCGCCGTCGCCTTGGGAGGGCCGTTCCCCGCACAGTGCGAAGACCGGAACACCTCCGGTGCCGAGCTGGTAAGCATCGTGCAGGGGTACTGGCCTCTTCGCAGCGCCTGCTTCTACTTGGACGGTGCGGTGGTCGAGCACATCCCCATGTCACTCAACGTGCTCGTCTGCCTGTCGGCAGGTCTCGCCGTCGTCCTGGCCTGTGCCGGTGCGGTCCTGCACCGGCGGACCCCTTCAGCCGCTACAGGAGTCCTCGGCAAACCTTGACCCCGCTCGGCCCCTACCGCGCTCCGGCCCTGAACCACCTGACAGCCACTACGGCGGCACCTGCGATGGCAACGACCGAGACGACTACACCGATGATGTCTCCGGGGCCCAGCAATCCGAACATCTGCGTCTCCTTCGCTGCCTGGCGGCAGTAGCCCGCGACACACGATCGTGGTCCGCGTGGAGACAAACATGGCAGCCGGTCCCCGCCTGTGGAAGCCAAAGCGCCAAGCCTTGAGGACCATCTGAGCTTGGCTCCTCTTCAGTGGAGAGATGCCGCCCCCTGCAGCGCTCCTCCACCCACCACTTACCGACCGACTCGCCTACGTCGACGCCGCCTTCGGGCAGTTTCCATGCCTTGTTGTCGGTCTTGTGGGCGAGGAGAACCTCACCGGTATCGTCACGCGCGGCGTCGGTGGCGAGGGGACGGTGCTGCCCGCCAGCTGAAATGGATGGCGCTGCGCGGAATACCGGTCATCGCGAACCGGCCGTCCGGGGGGCAGGTCAACCCGTGCACCGTCGGCGCCGCCCCACGTGCAGGCGATCCGGGCACGCTCTATTCGCTCGGGCCGCTCGCCCAAAGCGGCGAAGCAGCCGCGCTCCCTCTCGACTTGCTCGCTCGCACCGTCGGCGTTGTCACGCAGCCGGACACTCACCGCTCAACGGCCCGGCATCGACAGGGCCGTTGTCAGTGCCGGCCTTTAGGGTCTCAAACGCGCGGTCGGCTTCCGGGGGTTCCAGCTCTGAAAGGAATGGTTGCATCCCCGGCCTGTCTGGGGGCGGCCCGGAGAATCGTCCGGGACCTAACCGACGGTCGGGCTTTGTCGATGGCCAGCAGATCACCTGCCAGAGCCGGCCGCGCACATCCGTTCCGCATCGACCTGCGCCATGCGCAGCAGGCCGTCCGAGGCAGGGCGGCAGACCGAGTGACTGGCCCGGACGGGAATCGTGTCAGAAGTCCGGTCTAGGTTTGGCCCGTGAACCACAGCAGCTCCAGGACCGGGGTGCCCCGCGAGCCTGACGTGCCGTCCTACCGGGTAGTCCTGGCGGAGACCGATTGGGGTTCGCTCCAGACGGCTTTCGGGAACGGTGAGTGCCTTCCCGAAGTTCTGGCCCGGCTGCTGGAGCTTGATCCCAAGGTGCAGGTCACCGCATTGTCGGAGCTGGGTGAGCTGGTCAACCACCAGAACAGCATCTACGAAGCCACAGCCCCCGTCGCCATGTACGTCGCCGGCATCCTCACCCACCCGGCGGCCATGACCCTCCGGCCGTATCGCAGCATCCCTCTCCGCGCGACGCTGTTGAACTGGTTGGTTTCCACGGCCTACGACGCCTCCGACGAGATCGTTGCCCGCACGGCGCAGTACTTTCCCGACCTCCACACCCACGACACCACCACGGCGGCCTTCCGGGACCTGCGCCCGATGCTCTATCGAGCTGTTGCGCCCTTCCTGCAGGACGGCCAGGAGGACGTGCGCGAAGCCGCCCTCATCCTCGAGCTCATCCTCGCCGAACACCCCGCACTCGCCGGGCACCGCGATCACCTCGCCGTGCACGCGCGCCGCATGCTGGAAACCAGCAGCGACGGCCCTGACCGGCGCGTTGCCTGGAAGGCACTCGAAGCATGGGGCCACGACGTCTCCGACGTGGAACCCATCCTGGAGGAGCCCTGGGACTGGGGGCCACACAGCGATGGCCACGGTGATCTCGAACCCCCCTTCTGACCGATAGGCGCACGGCGCACCGGCCCACATCCCAGAACGGAGGGGACTCACGGGGATCGGGGGGCGCAGGGACTGACTACCCGACTCCGCGCAAGGCAGGGAACGAGCAGGTCACGACCTACATCGCCCTACGTGGCTCCTGAAGCGGTGATTTTCTGGCGACCAGTTGCGCCAACAAAGCCGCTGGGGGCGGCACGGGTGTGTGCGGCGCCGACAAGGCTGCCTTCTGATCCGTAGCGCTGGCCAGATCGGTCAGCGGTGGTCATTGCGGTCGCTTCTCGTCCCTGGAGGGTCGCTACCAGCCGGGGGCGGTTGCTGGGGTTGCGGTACGGCGCTGCTGTACCCCTAAGGCGACGCGGTGGTCTTGTTGCTCCGGCGATGCATCCCTCGGTAGATCACCCAGAGGCTGACCAGAACAAGCACCGCTCCGCCGATTGGCCAACCCATGGAGGCTCCATCGCGGTAGTCCCTGATGCCGATCGCCAGAAGGAAAACGGACAGGGGCAGCCCTGCCCAGTCGAGGGCTCTGTTCAATCTCTCGGGCATCGAAGGCTCGTTCACGACTTGATCCTGGCAGGCGCTTGTGTCAGCCACCAGATGCGAGCGCACTTCGAGCGCAGGACGTCGAACTGTGGCCTCATCCCTATCAGGCCAATCACGGGGTTTCTGGACCTCGCTCGAACTTCACCGTCCCTACGCCTTCCCGCCGCTGATGTTCGGCGCTGAGCGGCGCCATTCGGGCTTGTTGGTGTCAGCCGCGGATGTCAGTAATCGGCTGCCCTCAACACGCAGACGCCTGGTCATCTGACGGCGCGATCGCACTCGGCACGGTGGGCTAAAGTCCCTGGTCATGACACCCATAGAGACCGTGATCGAACTGGCGAGCCGTCGACGCGGCAGAGGATTCCACTACTACTATTTTGGCGGCTCCGGTTGGGTGGTGGGCTTCCTGTGTCTCGTCGTTGTCGTGGCGCTTGCGACCTGGTGGCAGACCACTAGGCGGAGTGATCGCATATGACTGGACTGCGCTGAACTCCTGTAGACACCCATCTGCGCTGGTGACTTACCTTCCGCACCAGAAGGCATCCTCTGGGCGTTCTCACGGGCGGTACGCACGAGGTCATCCAGCCCACTCGCAACCTCCTGCTGTCGCTCGAGATCCGAATGCTGATAGATCAGCGCCGCTTTCTCCGACGACTAGCTAGCGCTGACCGTCGTGTCGTTGAGTGGCCCCGGACCGGGTGGCCAGAGTGCCCACGAACAGAAGTCCGTCTGGTCCCGTCTCCGCGTACCGGTCGAGGTGACGCCGGATGGCGGTCCGGAGAAAGGCCGGCAGGACCACCACCCGCTTACCCGCCTCCGACTTGGTGTCGCCAGGAGCACGGCGACCGGTGGTCAGCTAGGGCGCGGCCATATTGACTCGGATAGTCATCTCGTCCAGGCCGACGTCCCTATGCCGGAGCCCGCTTGTTTCCCCGGCGGCATCGGACCGTACGCGCCGAGGTAGACCATCAGCCGCCAGCGGGGCCCGAGAGCGTCTGCAAGCGCGTCGACCCGGGCGACGGTAGCGATCTGACGTTCGGCGGACGACTCCCTCCCGGCGCCCCGGATGCGGCAGGGATTGCGACGGATCAACTCGTCATCGACCGCGGATTCCATGATGGCCTTGAGTAACTGGTAGGCCACGGTCGTGGCCGAGGCGGTGGGCGACAACCGCTCGCTTCGCCGGGTACGGACCCGGTGTGCGGTGATCTCGTCGAGATCCTGGTGCGGATCTGGTGCGAGACCCTTGAACTGGTCCAGACAACAAAGAAGCCCCCGGCCGACCGGGCCTGGGGCTTCTTCATGGAGCGGGTGACGAGAATCGAACTCGCGCTCTGAGCTTGGGAATCACCGGACCGTCACGGGAGGTGTTTACGCTGACCGGTGGAAACGGCTTCTGATGATCAAGCCTGGGGCTCCGCGCTTGACTGCTGGGCTCTGTCCTTTCTGGCACGGATGTGGCACGGGCTTCCATCCGCAGGGGGCCGCTTCCCTGAGTGCGTGATTCACGCCGCGTCTACCCTGATCGCGTAGCGTCTGGCTGGAGCCGCCCCTGCCGACGCCAGGCAGAATACGGACGCATGACACACCCCGCGGCGGACTGGTCGCAGCTCAGACATGCGTACGGGCCCGCAGGCGACATACCTGACCTCTTCGCCTGTCTCAACGGCGGCAAGGAGGACGAGAAGGTCTGGCACGACCTCTGGTCGGCGCTTTGCCACCAAGGCACTGTGTACGAGGCGAGTTACGCCGCCCTGCCAGCCCTTGCCGATATCGCGTCTGGTCGCGCGCCCGGCGAGCGGAAGCAGGCGGTACTCATGGGCGGCTTGATCGTCGCCGAAGCCGATGCGACGCTGCGTGGCCGTTACGCTTCCCAGATCACTGAGTTGATGTCTGTGATCCACACCTGCCTGACTGACGTCCCGGCCGACGAGCCGGAGACGTACGTGTACCTCGCGCAGTGCCTGCTCGCCTTCGAAGGTGTGCCGATCTGGTCTCAGCAGCTTGAACTGCTCCTTGAGGAGTTCGAGGTGGAGTGCTCTGAGTGCGAGGCGCTCACCTGCATTCTGCCGGGCGAGTACGCGGACCAGAGTGATGCCGAACTGCATCCGGCGAGCCCGGACGAGCTGACCGGCGTCGGCGACCGGATTTACAACATGGCGCGTGACGTCGGCCATGACCAAGTTGCTGCCTGGGTGACCCACCTCTTCGGGCATGCGACCTGCCCGGAGTGCGGAACAAGGTTCAGTATCCCGGTGTGTATTGCTGGCTAGCTGCACCCTTACACGATGGGTGCGCGCGGGGTAGGCGACCGAGCGGGCCGTGCTGGCCCATCCGCACTCGGACCTCGAGCGGCAGAGGGAGGTTGCGGCCGGCCTCCACCAGCTTGTACCGGCTCGGCGTGAAGCGGCGGATGACCAGGCATCGGGCACGGATGTGGCACGGGACGCTTGAACTGGTCCAGACAACAAAGAAGCCCCCGGCCGTCGGCCTGGGGCTTTTTCATGGAGTGGGTGACGAGAATCGAACTCGCGCTCTGAGCTTGGGAATCACCGATCTTTCCACCGCTCGCAGATCTCTGACCAGCGTGTATGGATGTCAGGGAGACTTCTGAGGCTCCCGTCGGCACCCGCCGTTGACCGTCGTTCCCCGCTCTGTCTGGCACGTGAGTGGCACGTGGCTGTGAAGCTGCCGACGGACCTCGTACGGTCGCTGCAAGGGCGGGACCGCCGCCGACTCTCATTGACGGAGACAGGGTGGGCGGGCCTGCAGCGGGGGCCGCCCACCCTGGCGGTCACCCGTTCGCGGCGATCTCGTTCACGATCCACCCACCGAGCTCTTCGGTCATGGTGGTGTGTCCCTCGCTCCGGTCGGCGCACACGAAGGCGTCGAGTGGGCTGCCGTCCGGGGAGATCGGCTGGTAGAGGGCCTCCGGGTCACTGATGTCACCGACGGCGACGGCGCTGATGCTGGGGATGAAGCAGGACGTGGTGATGACGTCCGCGTCCACGGTGTTGCCGAGAAGACCCATGAGCAGGCCGGCCAGGCCGAAGCTGCCGGTGTCGCCCGCAGGGGACGGCACGGTGAACAGGCCTCCGGGAGCACCGTCGATCTCGGGCAGTCCATTGGTGCGAACCGACACCGGCTCCCCGCCGGTCCTCTGCAGGCGGGCGACGACCTGCTCACCCTTTGCCTGGGTCTTGAGCCACGTGTCGTGCAGCGTGTCACCGTCACACCTCACCGCGGTCGCGCCGGCCTTGATGCCGTTGCCGGTACCGGTGCCCACGCCGTTGGCGACACCGATCTTGCGGGGGATCCGCGGCCATCCTCCGACCTCGTCGAGCGCCTCGAGGAACGCCACCCGCTCCGATGCCTGCTCCGGGGTGGCGTCGGCCTTCTCGATGTGCCACCGCGCCATCTGCTTTGCGGCGGGGCTGTTGAGCAGCCCGGAGAACTGGCGCAGGACGGGCCCGATGCCGGGGGTGTCTCCCCAGTTGTCCGTCGCGAAGTGCGTGAACGCCTGGATGGCGATGGGGAACCATGCGCCATGGTGGGGGGTGTCGTAGGAGAAGTAGAGGGACGTCTCGTGGTCGGGAAGGCTCGGGTCCTGCTCCATCTTCGCCAGGGCGTAGCGGGTGACCAGTCCACCCATGCTGAATCCGCCCACGGCGAGCCTCGACCGGCCCACCCGCTCGGCGAGGGCCCGGCGAATGCACTCGATCGCGGTTTCCGCGTTGTCCGTGATCGAGGCCGTCCGGTCGGTGTAGCCGAGGATGATCACGTCCCGGCCGGTCGCGTGGAGCTCGGAGATGAAGCGGTAGCCGCCGTTCTCCTCCAGGCCGTGCCAGAGCTGGTCGGGGTTGCTCGACCCGCTCGAGAAGCCATCGGAGAGGATGACGGGCCTGATGAGCTGCCTGCGGTTCAGCGGGCTGTAGTAGACCCAGGCCGTTCCGCCACCGAGGACCCATTCGTCATGCGGTTCCGGAGCGGAGGGAAACGAGGAGCGGGCTTCGGGGGCGACCGGGCCCCAGACGTCAACGACGGGTGCGGACATGATCAGTTGACTCCTATGTAAGTCACGCAGTCACAGAAGTGACTGGCTCTGCTCACGCAGTGCTACGAAGCGCGACTGTACGCCACATCGTTACGTACCGTGCATGGGCAACTACACCGAGTCAAAGATTGGCTTTTTCTGGTGCCTCTGAGGCTTTGCTCAGGCGACAGCGAGGCGGCGCTTGTTCAACGGCATTTGAGCGTCCGGTCTTTGGTCTGCGGGCCTCGAGTCCACCGCCCCCAACTCCCATCCCGTCTGCCGTCAACCCACACGCCGTGGAGTGGGCATAGGTGCTGGTGTCCCGACGACATGCTCATCAGCCACGGCGATACCGGTACCTACGCGGAGCGACCACAACGGCCCTCACTGCATCGCGGCAGCAACTGCTCCCCGCCCGCCCCTTCCCGGTGGTGCGGTCGCCTCACGCATCCGTCATCCGTGACGGCGGGGGTACGGCGCCCTGCGCTACTCAGGCCTGGCAGTCGGCCGACCGTGCGCAAAAGGTCACCCCGGTAGTGAAAGTTCTACCGCACGCGTGAGCTTGTGACGCTTGGTCGTGGTCTGTCGACTCACGCTCTCACCGTCCGGGTTCGCAAGGCAGCACCGGGGAGCGCGCCGTGGGCGACACCAAGTCGGAGGCAGGTAAGCGGTATGTCGTTCTGTCGGCCTTTCTGCATGTGGATCTGCGGAGGCATCTCGGCCGGTACGTGGAGAAGGACCCGGAGGGACGCTACCGTGCGGGAGGGTTACTAGGGTTGCGGTACCTGGCTGCTGTACCGCACGATCCGAACGGGGTGACCATGGACCGGCATGAGCTGGAATCGCTGTTGGTCGGTGATGACGAGGCGTCCGTGGCAGCTCTGGCCGCCCTCCGAGGCGGCGCCCCCTACTCAGTGGAAGAGGGGGTACAACCCACCGGTGCGCATGCCGGAGTCTTCAGTCGTCGACTTCAGCGTTTGCGGATGCGCGGAATCGAACCTCCTGGGCTGGAACGAGCAGTGCAGCTCATCAGAGAACACGGCCGGCCTGTGCGCACAATGCTGATCGATCCGGAGAATCGGACACGGTTCACCCTGCTGTTCCTCACCGAGGACGGCAGCGCACTCGTGGCCTGTGTCAGCTGGCCGCGGCCGCTGGTTGCCAGGAAGCCACCGCTTTAGGGATTCGATCGCCCCTCGGCACTGCCTGGGCGCAATACGGCCACGCCGGCCAGGTCGGACCGCTTAGGAGTGCTGACGTCCGCCGTCGTTGATGTCACTCGTGGATGTCAGAACGGCGCAACGGCATGTGCCCGCTGGCACGATGGTGTCGTGGTTGATCTGGAGCGCATCACAGCAGAGATCGTGGCGTACTACCGAGCACTCGATGAGGGCGCCACCCTGCGGCACCACTTCCACCACGCTGACGAGGAGGGCGGCTTCTGGGACATCGAGGCTGTGCCCGATCGCGGAGAACTGATCGTCATCAAGCAAGCCGAGCTCACCTCTGTCGGCCAACTCCACCGGTACAGCTGGGAGCACCTGGAGGACGAAGACGGCGGCCTGACAGACCAAGCGATCGATCCTGAAGCGGACCCACTGGAGGCCATCCCGGCGGAAGAGTTCCAGCGGATTTGGACTCGGTGAGCGCCTGCACAACTACTTCAGGAGCGTGGTGGGGCTATGGCGATTCTTTCGGATCACGAAAGTGCGACCTGCGGAAACGCGTCCTGTTGGCGTGACGGAGGGCTACCGAAGCACAACGAGCGGCCTACGGAGGTAGGTGCTTCCGGTCGGCTACGTTCCTGGGCCGGGCTGCCCCGTGTCATGGTGCTCGCGTGGACAGCCAGGTGAGATTCGATCCCAACCTCTATCAAGGGACGGCCGGGTACTACGAGCAGTATCGGCTTCCCTACCCCGACGCGATGATCGCCGACCTCGCACGCCGAGCCGCCCCCTCAGGGCGCGGGCGCCTGCTGGATCTGGCCTGCGGCACCGGCCAACTCGCCTTCCCCCTGCGCGACCGGTTCACGGACGTTTGGGCCGTAGACGCCGAACCGGGCATGACCGAGGTGGTCCGCGCCAAGGCAGACGCCGTCGGCGCAACCCACGTCCGGACCGTCACCGCCCGTGCCGAAGATCTGGATGCCGAGCCGGGCGGTTTCGAGCTGATCGTTATCGGCAATGCCTTTCACCGGCTGAACCGCTCCCTCGTGGCACAGCGCGCCTACACCTGGCTCGAGCCTGGCAGCTGCCTCGCGTTGTGCTGGTCATCCTCGCCATGGGTCGGACCTCGGGACTGGCAGCAGGCGCTCGACAGGCTGCTGCGCTCGTGGCAAGACACCCTCGGTGCGTCCGGTCGCGTCCCGGCCGGTTGGGATCGAGTACGGCAGCAGGACCCGGACCACGAAGTGCTGTCCCGTGCCGGGTTCGACGTCGCCGGACGCCACGAGTTTTCGGTCGAGTACCACTGGACGATTCCCGAACTCGCCGGCCATATCCGGTCTACCTCTTTCCTGCCGCCCTCGGTGCTCGCCGATCACGCCTCCGAGTTCGACGCCGACCTTATTGCCGAACTCGGCCGCCACACGGCCAACGACCGCCTCACCGAAACAGTTGACTTCGCCTACGAATTGGCTCGCGGGCCAGCTCCCGCGTGACAGTCAGGACATGCATGGGTCGCCGCGCTGAGGCGCTGCCCGGGTTCGTGGCTGACCATGCCTGTTCGCGCTGGCTGGTGTCAGTTGCTGATGTCAGCATCTGAGGCGGCCTTGGTGCCGGTTCGTGTTGCCGACCGAGTTCCGACGGCGTATCCAATGAGGTAGGCGCAGCCGATCAGGAAGACAACCCCAACTACCTGCCAGACCGTGTTCCCATCGATGAGCGCGCCTTTCGCGATGCGGCTCCCCGCAAAGATGAACGTCAACATCCCGACCCAGAACTGAGGCTTGCGCCATCTGGGTATGCCATCAGTCACCTTGCGTGCTCCGGGTGGCCTGGAGGGTCAGAGAGGGATGATGCGGACCTGGCTGCCGCAGAGCTTGGTCATGTCGTCGCTGTCGGAGGTCAGCAGGGCGACGGGTTTCGGCTGGCGGAGCGCGACCTCGGCGACCGTGGCGTCGATGGCGTACTTGTGCCCGTGCAGTCCGGCGCCCTTGAGGAGCTCAGCCGCCGCTTTCGCCGCCTGCTCGGTGACCGGCTCCACCTTGATGCGGGACAGGGCCCAGTTCAGGCGAGGCATGTTGGTACGGGAGTGGGTTACTTCCACGATGGTGTTCGCCCCGATCGCCAGGTCGGCTCCCATGTCGTGGAAGACCTGCAGCATCGCGAGGAGCTTGCGGTCCTGCGCGATCCAGGCGGAGAGTCCTTCTGAGTCCAGGACAACGGTTTCGATGCGCTCGCTCACACGGCGTCCGCGTCCTTGGAGGAGCCGGCGGCACCGAAGATCTTCGAACGGGCGTCGGCGAGTTCCTCGTCGCTGAAGGGTCCGTGTTCTTCCTCGTGGCGGCGAAGGTCATCGCCCAGCAGCTGGTGCCGAATCTGGCGGGCCACGGCTTCCGCCACGTAGCCGGAGACGTTGTCCGTGAGCTTGCGGAGCTCCGCCACCTGATCGCTGGGGAGCGTGACGGTGATGCGAGTCGTTGAGGACATACGGCAAGCATACTGGAGTATGCGCGAGAAGGCTTGGGTTTGCGGCACCGATCGTTCCGGTCAAGGCTTCGCGCTTCTTCGCCCCCAGGAGCAGGCCGAACTCCGCTGAAAGGACATCGATCTGGACAACCGCACCGTCGGTACCAGGAAGGCCGTGCCGGAGCCGACCACGGGCAGGCGCACTGAAGGGTCACCACGTCGGAAGCGGGCAGGCGGTTCGTCGTTCTGTTGGCCCTTCTACGGCTCGACCTTCGTCGGATCCTTGACTGGCACGCCGAGACCCGGTCCGGCCCCACGCTCAAGGACACGATGGTCCGCGCCGGGCAGCCGACCGGGCGGGCTGCGCTGATCTGTCAGCGCTCGGGCCTGGAGCGGCAGCGTGAGGTGGAGGTCGGCCTCGACCAGCTTGTGCGGGCTCGTTGTGAAACGGCGGATGACCGGGCATCTGGCACGGATACCGCCCAATGTCCGCTTCGCGCCATCGCCGCGTTTACCGCTGCTGACCGTGGTTGTCCGCCGCATATGGTGCGGAGGCAGGTGCGGCGTGGTGCGCGTTCCTGTGAGAAGGAAAACGCCTCCGGCGCCTGCGCGGCTTCGCCACCGGGCCGCGACATCCGGGGTGTTGAAGCCGTCTGTGACCGGACACCCCGGACGTTGCTGAATGAGACGGAAGCTGAGATGGCCCGAAGAGGGTCGGCCCGTCTCCTCCCTTGCCTCGACGCGGCGGAGCCGACGAGGAGACTTAGAAGATCAAGCTAAGTGACGCACGAGGAGTTGGCGCCTGTCAGTGACACATGTCTACCGCTCAGCGCTCTTCTACTGGGAGGTCGAAAACGGCCGCCCTGGTTCGAGGAGGTTCGTTCACTTGCACATCCACAAACGCACTGCCGTCGCAATGGCAGCGGCACTGATCGGCTCGCTGCCCCTGATCGGGGCGGGGGCAGCGACGGCCACAGCCCAGGAGACGAGCGTGGCGCTGCCCAGCGCCTCGTACCGGGACATCGTCGTCGACGGAGTGCACGACCGGGTGTTCGTCAGCGACCCGACAGGCGGCAGCATCGTCGTCACCGACTACTCGGGTGCGGTTGTCCAACAGATCACCGCCGAGGAGGGGGCCGCGGGCCTCGTGCTCTCGGCGGATTCCAGCAAGCTGTACGTGGCCCTGTCGACGGTCGGCGCGATCGCCGAGATCGACACCGCCACCCTCATCGAGACCAACCGCTACCCGACCGGCGCGGACACCTCGCCCCAGAGCCTGGCGATGGCGGGTGGCAAGCTGTGGTTCGGCTACACGGTCGAAAGCAACGGCGGCATAGGCTCGCTCGACGTGGCCTCTCCGGCTCCGGCGGCGACGCTCGTTCCGAGCGGTCGGTACTGGTACTACGCCCCGGCCCTGGCATCGTCCCCCGCCGACCCGAACGTCCTGGTGGCGGGCGAGGAGGGCGTCAGTCCGGCCTCCTTGGCGGTCTACGACACGGCGGCCGGCGGCCTGCAGAAGCTCACCGAGCGCTCTTTTATTTCGTCGCCGTCGATCTCGTACCTCAACGACTTCGCGGTGACGGCGGACGGCCAGAACGTCATCGTCGCGGCGAGTAACCCGTCCGACCACCAGGTCGTACGCCTGGCGGACCTGTCGTCGAGCGGCTCCTACTCGAGCTGGCAATTCCCCAGCGCGGTGGCCGTGGCGGCTGACGGAACAGTGGCGACGGGCGCAGACGGCGACTTCGTAAAGACCTACCGCCCGGGCTCCACCTGGCCGGCGTTCCGCGAGTACGTCGTGAACGACCTACAGCGCGACGGCCTCGCCTGGGCCCCGGACGAGAACCGTCTCTTCGCGATCACCGGCTTCTCCTACGGCAGTGCCCCCACGCTCCACGTCCTCCCGGACGCCGGCAGGCTGGACACCACCCTCAGCCTCCAGGCCCCCGCAACCTCCCACAGGGGCAAGGACCTGACCGTCACCGGACAGATGTCGGCAGCGGAGCCCTTCGCGGCCGGCTCTGCGGTGGAAGTGACGCGTACGGACGCGGAACACCCGACCGGCACTCCTGTCGGCACCTTCCCCGTCTCCACGGCGACGGGCGAGTTCACGTTCACGGAACGCCCGCGCGAGACGGGTGACATCACCTACACCGCTACCTACAGGGGCGACGGCCAGCACATGTCCGCAACGACCCAGGCGACGGTGACGATCACCAAGTAGCCATCCTGAGCACCCACCAAAGGCCCCGAACCAGCCAGGTCCGGGGCCTTTGACTTCAGTAGCTGTGTCATGCGACGCCCGGGTCCTGCCGGGCCGCCTATGGCGGCATGGACTTTCTGGGAGGAGCTCATGATCGCCCGTCACGACTGCCCCGTCACCGGCCCCGCATGACCACCCTGCTGCCGACCAGCCGGTCGTGCAGGCCCTGCTTCTTCGGGCTGAGGTTGGTCGCCGTCGCATGGGCGATCAAGAATACCGGGACCGTGTTCACCGCGAGGTTGCTCAGGTGGCGTACCAGGGCGGCGCCGTAGGAGAGCCGCCCGCCGTCGGAGTCCCGCACGACCTCCATATGAAGGAGCCGCTTGCCCACCGTGCCGCCCCACCGTGACACGCTCAGTGGCGAGTACAGCAGCAGGAAGGCGAGCGGCCACGCCGCGGCCGAGGGCAACCAGACGTCATCCACCGAGGCGGCCACGAGGATCCGGTCGAGGGCGATCAGCGGGCCGAGAGTGACAGCGACGGCGATCACCAGATCGATGAACACGGCCATGCCACGCCGCATGACGTCCCCCGAGGAGCCGGGCAGCGAACGGGATGAGACAACCATCCAGGGCATCGAAGAGCCGAGGTCGGAACCGAGGTCATCGCCCGGTGATATGCGTCCGATCATTGCTCATTCACACTTTCGATCTTGTAGCGTCCTTTGGGCCACGGACAGGGCGAACCGGCGCGGAGTGTATATCAGCCCCATCGCCACTGATCGCCCTGGTTCGGTGGCCGATCGGGCACGCGAAGGTCACTTCCGGCGGGTCAACTGCTTCAGCGTTCGGTAGCGCTCCATCAATGCGGTGAGCTCGGGAATCACAGTTCGTAGCGGGATAACTGTCGCTGTGAGCGAGGAGAGACCTCGTCGTTGCAGTTCCAGGCTGGCGGTTTCCCTCCGACGGCACCTCGACCTGCTGCGCGGGGAGCCTTCTGGTGCGGGACACTCTCAGCCAGCCATGTCCTCGACATGTTCTCCGAGCGCTCGGAGGCCGGGTCCTGGGACCCCGGCCTCCGAGCGCGTGCCCCTGTTTCGGGGCTACGGCGTCAGGTTCTCGCCGATGCGAATGCCTGTGGGTGCGCCCAGGGCGGTGGTGCCGTAGAAGACGCCCGAGCCGGTGACGATGCCGCTGGTGCTGCTGTTGTCCAGTTGGAGGATCGTGCCGTTGTTCGTGTCCTCCCCGTCGGCCCCGATGGCGAGGTCGGCCCGGCCGTAGCCGGACAGGTCGGTAAGCGAGACGGACGAGCCGAGTCGGTCGTTGGGCTCGGTGGTGCCCGGCACTCCGGTGGTGTCCTGGTGGTACGCGACCGAGCCGGCAGCCGTCGGGCCGGTGGCGGAGCCGCGCAGCAGGATGACCTGACCGGCGTTCGTCTGCGAGACGCCGCTGCGGGTGATGTCCTCGCCCGGAAGGCCGGTGAGGATGTCGTCGTATCCATCGAGGTTGACGTCGCCGATGGAGACGGAGGCCCCCATGTCGTCGCTGGTCTCGCCGGTGTCCGGGACGCCGGTGGTGTCCTGGCCGAACGTCTTACGGCCGGTCGAGGTCAGCCCGGTCGATGAGCCGAAGACGGCGGTGACCGCACCGCCCTTGAGGGTGTGGCCGGACTCCGTGGTGCTCGGCTGGCCGACGGCGAGGTCGGTGTAGCCGTCGCCGTTGAGGTCGCCTGCGGCGAGTGAGCGGCCGCCTCGCGCGTCCAGGACGCCGACACGCTGCAGCCCGGTCGCCGAGCCCTTGAGCCAGAGAAGGCGGCCGATGCCGCTCGGGTCGCGGAAGCTGACCGCGACGTCGGCATAGCCGTCCTTGTTGAAGTCGCCGGTCGCGGCGCTCGCGTAGCCGACGGCGCCGGTGTACGCCGAGGAGTTCAGGTATCCGGTCTTCGCCGCGCCGGACTTTCCGTCCCACGCCCACCAGCGGCCGGGCTTGCCCGGGGCGACCGAGAAGATGTCCGCGTTGCCGTCCGCGTTGAAGTCTCCCGCGGTGACCGTGGTGCCGAGCTTCTCGCCGGCGACGCGGGTGGCCTCGTTGGTCCAGTAGCTCTTGCCGCCGGCCAGGCCCGGGCCGTACAGCACCGACACCTGACCGGTGTCGGCGTGCGCCGCAGTGCCGTTCTCGCCCGGCACACCGATGACGAGGTCGGCGTAGCCGTCGCCGTTGACATCGGCCCAGGCGTTGTCGGAGCCGAAGAGGTCACCTGCCTCGGAGGAGCCGGGGACCCCGGTGCTGTTCTGGTTGAGGATCTTGCGGGCAGTTGAGCCGGGGCCACTGATGGTGCCGGGCAGGACCGTGACGCTGCCGTCGCTGCTCGCCTTCCGAGGCAGACCGGCGACCAAGTCATTGATTCCGTCCCGGTTGAAGTCCGAGGTCGGAATGGCGGAGTTACGGCCGGCTCCGGCCGCGAAGTCGCGGATCGCAGAGAGCTTGGCGTAGAGGTTCTTGCCCGGGCAGGCGGTGGCGAAGGCATCGCGGTGGCCGGAGATCACGCTCATGGTGGCCTGCTGGCCCTCGGTGTACTTGCCGGTGTCGCCCATGGAGGTGAGGGTCACCGAGCCCTTGGGGCTGCCGCCGTACTGGCCCAGCTTCCATGCTGCGACGCGGGCAGCGGACTGCAGCGCAGCGGTGGTCGGCCGGCCTGCGGGCTTGCCGGTGGCGGTGTCGCCCTCGAAGTCGCCGAGCAGTGCGATGCCGGTGGAGTAGCTGTTGAAGCCGTAAGTGTGCGCGCCCTTGACCGGGAGGTCGGCGCCGCCGGCGCGGCCCTCGAAGATCCGGCCGCACTTGTCGACGAGGAAGTTGTAACCGAGGTCGTTCCAGTCCTCCGTCTTGACGTGGTACGTCATGATGCCGCGGACCAGCGCGGCTGATTCGGCGCAGCTGTAGTTGTTCGAGCCGACTGTGTGGTGGATGTAGACGGCCTGGATCTTGTCGATGTACTCGGCCGGGTCTTCGACCATGGACTCGTCCGCGCCCCACTGGGCGCGGCTGATGACCGAAGGCCGCTTTACGGTCGACGGAGGCGCGGTCGGCTTGGTGGGAGTGGGTGACGGCGTGACGGTGTCCGTCGGGGTGGGCGATCCGCTCGGGGCGTCGGTTGCCGTGCTGCCGGGGGAGGGCGGTGGTACGGACTCGGCGGGCACCGCGGTCTCCGTCGGCGCCGGCTCGGTCGGCGTCACGGAGTCGTCGGTCGGCGTGACGGTGTCCGTCGGGGTCGCGCCCGGCGTCTCGTCCGCCACGAACGCAGCCTTGTCCATGACCGGGGCGGCCTGATTCCCAGACTCGGTGGCACTCACGCCCGGGTCGACCATGTGCAGTTTCAGGTTCTTGGGGAGCGCCTTGGCCGCCTTGACCCGTACCTGTACCGCGGTGGACGGGCCGACCCACAGTGGCTCGGAGGCTCCGCGCGTCGCGCCCTCGGAATCATCCGGGCCGTGCGAGTCCAGCTCCAGTGCCTGCCAGCCGGACCACTTGCCGGTTCCCGCCTCGCGAGTTCGCACCTGAGCCGTGCCCGCGACCTCGGCTGTGGCGCTGTCCCAGCCGATGCCGACCAGCGAGAACGGCTCGGTGTCTGTGGCCGGCAGCTCCCTTTCGTTGGCTCCGCCCTTGGCGAGCTCGAACGTCCGGACCTTCGCCGGACGCTTCTCGGGACCGGAAGGGCCCCGGTTCTCGGGGGGATTGGCTATGGCGACCGTCGCCACGCCGGCCCCTCCCAGGACGACAGCGCCCAGGGTCAGCCACACCCGGCGCTTGATGCTCAGTGTTCTGTACGCATGCGACGTACGCGGGCTCAATTGCCCCACCCCTCTGAAAGTTCATTTGCGGCGCACCCGTCACATGGGCGGCCTGCCGTATCCAGCGCATCCCGGCTGCGAAACGTCACAGGGCCTGCGGATCCGGAGCCACCCGGGTCATCCCTCACCTGCTGGTGGGCGAGGAGCTCGCCCGTGCAGGTGGCGCGGCCGTACTCACCGAATGCGGTCGCCCGTCGGACGGCGTTTCCGCAGAGCACGCAGTTGGCGTCGACATGGACTGGTTTGACCTTTACGACTTTCTGTCGGATGTGTTCCTTCGAGGTGTGGTGAGCGCGGCCCTTCTGGAGGGAGGGGAGAATGCGGACCTGCTGGGCAGGAGCTTCGATTTCGTGGAGATGCTCCTCCGGAACTCGAACGAATCTACTTTTTGACGTGAGGCCTCGTTCGGGGATTCGGATGCCCGATGGGTGCGTGTGGAGTCCGCTCGGCAAATGGTCAATCGCTTCGAAGAGGGCGGCCCCGAGGAGTCTGTGCAGCGCCTCTAATCCTTGTTCCAGTGACGTTTCTTCGCCTCCGAACGCAGAGATGAGGGGGCGGGTTCAACGGGGTGCCGGTACGGAGAGGGAAGTGTGGGGGCGTACGACGCGGAGCTCGGTGCTGCTGTTGAGCGAGCTCAGCAGGGGGACGAGGAAGGGTTCGCGATCGCGTATCGGCTGGTGCAGCCGGGCTTGATCGGCTATGTCCGGGGGCTGGTCGGCGACGACGCCGAGGACGTGGCGTCCGAGGCCTGGCTGGAGATCTCGCGCGACCTGGGTCGCTTCCGCGGCGACGGGGCGGGTTTCCGGGGTTGGACGGCGACGATCGCCCGTCACCGTGCTCTGGACCATCTGCGCAGGCAGAAACGGCGACCGCGCACCTCACTGCTGGAACAGGACATGCTGGAGATGCCGGGCCGGCACGACACGGCCGCCACTGCCCTCGAGAAGCTCTCCACGGAGCAGGCTCTCGAACTGATCGGCAACTTGCCGCGCGATCAGGCGGAAGCCGTACTGCTGCGCGTGGTCGTCGGGCTCGACGGTCCGGCGAGCGCACGGGTGCTGGGCAAGCGCCCCGGGGCCGTTCGCACCGCGGCATACCGGGGACTAAAGGGACTGGCGGGGCAATTCACCCGGGCTGGAGCACGCGGTGTGACGCCTGGGGCACAGCGCACGCTGAAGGATGAGACATGAACCCCGAATGGGAAGATCCCCATCCTCCTGAGCTGGAGGCGCTGCTCGACGCGGCGAGCCGCCCCGGCGCCCTCAGCCAAGCTGCAGAGGAGAAGGCGCTCCGTGCTTTCCGCACGGCGCATGAGGAAGGTGCGCACTCGGAGCCGCTGCGGTGGCGGCGCAGACGGGACGACTGGCGGCCTGCCGCTGAACGTCGCTGGGCACGGTCGCTCAAGGCGCTGCTGGCGGGCGTCGTCACAGCGGCGGCGCTCGGCGGGGTCGCGGTGGCGGCGGGCGACGGTGCCATCTCGTTGCCGTTCGGCGGTGGCGCGGAGCCGAAGCCCGGGCAGAACGCGCCCACGGTACCTGGCGCGGGCGAGGAATCGGCTGGTGACGGGCTCGGGGGGCGGGCACCACAGCGTTCATCGAGGCCCTCCCCGTCGGTCTCGCACGGGTCCCCGACGGAGCGCCCGGGCACAGCGCAGGACACCGTCGCCCACTGCCGCGTCTACCTGGCGGCAGTAGAGGGGCGGGGCAATGAGTCCAGGGACGCGGCGACAAGCCGGCTTGAGGAGGCGGCGGGCAACCGGAAGGCCGTACCGGCATACTGCGAGCAGTTGTTGGCGGGCGAGCAGCAGGGGAAGACCGGAGTGAACCCGGCGGAGAAGAGTCCGGATCATCCCGGAAAACCAGGGGTAAAGGACGTACCGGTACCGGTCGGCCCAGGCGCGGCGCGAGACTCCAGAACGGGGTGACGCGCCTCGGGTTGCGGATCAAGGAATGCAGAAGGATGCCTGCCAGGTGGGTGGCCTGACGCGGCGGGGTGCGGCCGTGCTGACTCCGCATAGCGCGGCGGGACAGAAACCCCTGACCTCAGGCGCGGGGAGGGCTGGGCCTGGCCGCCGGGCCCAGCGCTATCAGAGCTGCGTATGCCGAGACGGCGGCGAGCAGTTCGAGGGAGTGCGGCGCCGCCCCGGCCGCACCGCTCGGCCAATAAATAAGCCCCCGGCCGCAGGCCTGGGGCTTCGTGGAGCGGGTGACGAGAATCGAACTCGCGCTCTGAGCTTGGGAATCACAGGCAGCGTCATGCCAGCTCACCAGCTGACCAGCAGCGATGTGCCCGTCGGGCTAGTCGGGGAGACTGTTGCGGTCGCCGCTGTTGACCACAGTTCGCTGTGCCAACTGGTGCGCATCTGGTGCGAGCCTTCTGTGGCTACTGGCTCCTCGGTCACGTGTCATCGTGCCGTGATCGACGTGGCTGCTCCAAGATCAAGGCGCATGAGGGTTCGGAGCTCGGCCACCGCAGCATCGAACCTGGCCTCTATCTCTATGTAGGCCGTGTCGTCGAGCGCTGAACCTTCCACGAGCAGGTCCCGCGTATCCCTCAGTACCACGAACGCTGATCGTGCGGCTTCCACAACCTCCGGTGGTGCGACGATGGCCAACTGATGGCGAATCTCGTACGCACCAGGGGCCAGGAACAGTTCACGTACCCTCAGAGGCCTCTCGTCAGCCGGGATGTCCACCTGCGCGCACTCGTTGAGTGCCGTTCGGATCCGTGAGAGCGCGGCGGTGTAGTCGGCGTACAGCTGCCTCCGTACATCGAGGTTCTGGCCGGCGCGCTCCCTGCGCCACCTGACTCGATCAGCGAGCAAGGTGGAGCCCACCCCGATTGCCGCGCCAAGTGCCGTGCTGGCCAGCGATATCCACTCCATGACAGGAGAGGTTAGAACCTCCGCCTGTTCGCCGCACGGCTGTTGCGACTACGACTGAAATCAGTGCAGTAACGGAGCTTGGGAATCACTGATCTTCCAGACATGCTTGGGTCTCTGGCCAGCGCAAACGAGCGCCAGAGTGATCCCTGAGGCTCCTTGCAGCCCTCCTTGTCGACCGCTGCTGACCGCCCTGTCTGGCACGCATCTGGCATGGACCTTGTGCGACCAGGCCACCACCGCGCCTCGCTAGGGAATGATTAGGGGTGCGTACCAGCGTACAATCTCGAATCTTCCTGATGGTGCGGCCCGACTGGAAACCGCCCAGCCGCAGGGTTGCGGATGAAATGCATCTGCGCTAAATGTCGAACAGTTTTCGAATTTGAACGAGTTCTGAGTCGACTGATGGAAGTCGGCTGCCCCGCCGAACTGGACACCGTAGAAGCTCACAGTCTGCGAATTCGGCGGTCCCGTGAAACTCGTCTCTCTCTCGAAAACCGTCTCCCTAAAGGAGGCTCCGGCGAGCACTAGGCTGTTGGAAAATCGAGCTGTACCGGCAAACCTAACCTTGCGAAATGAAACACCATAGTCGAACCTGCATTCCGCGAAACTCGCAATTCGATGAAAGGTGACATTGCGGATTCGAAGTCTTCCTTCGAAGTGGGATCCGCCAAAACGGGCCTCCTTTTCAAATGACGTTTCCGCAATGGTCAGAGTGCCTCCAAATCTAGTTTCACCGAAACGGACCTTTTCGCCAAAGGTCGCTCTCATGAATTGAACATCTGTCAAGAAGTGCGTTTTGGAGAATATCGCCCCCTCGAGGAACGTAGTGTCATCGAAGATGGATCGATCATAGAAATTAGCCAATGTGAAGTTCACTTGATCAGTGAAGGAGGATTTGTCGAATCTAGCACCTCGATCGAAGCTTGCCTCGGTGAAGTTACATGACCTACCGAAATTTGCGTCGTCGAATCGCGCTTGCCCGGAAAATACCGCCCCCATGAAATCTGTGAATCCGTAGAATCTCGCCCCCCTGAAATTTGAATCACCAGACGATTGGGAGCCTGTGAAGCGAGTGGTGCCAACAAACCGTGCGTGTGCAAATACGGCACTCCCCCACTCGCAATTTGCTAGATTGAGCGTCACTAGAGTGGCGCCGGTCAGATCTAGTCGGAGATCGTTCCAAAATTCACTTCGACCTTTAGAGTGATGCGACAGGTGGCGCTTTAAAATGCCCTGCGCGGTAGTCCTAACCTGAATTTCTTGACGCTCTTCATCGGCATGAAGGGCATCCTGGAGCACATAGGGAGTGATATTGCTGAGATCCACCGATGAGGGAATCGGGAAAGGCATGCGCAAATACGCGCAGATTACGTCAGCGATGGTTTGCCTGTGGCTAGGGTTCGCTTGGGCCAGTCTTTCGAGTGCAAGGATTCCTCCGATTCGAACTGCAGCCTTATCGCTTCCGAGTTGATCTACTGCCTTTCCGTAAAGGTCGGTGATTCTCCTTTCCGTAGCATCCATCATTTCATTTTCGGAAACTTCTTCCTGGTGGGCTTGAGATCTCTCTCCGAGCCATTGTCTGCGCGCGGCTAGGAGTAGAGCCATTGCACCCCCGGCCCCTGCGCCCACGCTGAGTCCAGTTCGAATGGCACTGATCTTAACGGCGGCGACTTTGGCCTCGTCTGAGTTTTGGGCAGCAGTTGTCGCTACTAGTAGCCAAGTCGTTGCGGCGGTAATGCAACACGCAACCAAGAAAGAGGATATGACTACTCGCCAAGAGAGGGCTTTGAGCGGCGCTCGCGGTGGCGCGGGTTGCTGAGTATCGGGTGCCTCCACCAGCTGAGTATGGCGCCCGCGGGAGGATCGCGTCCGGCGTTTGTGTAGTCAGATGAGTTAGGGGTAGTTCGGTGTACTGCTTGTAGGCGCGTCGGGCTTTCCTGCCACGTGACGACTTCTAGCTCCCATCCCGTCCGCCTTCGACCCACACATCGTGGAGCGGGCGTGGTTCAGGGCGTCAAGGTGGAGCGCGCCACTGTACGAACGACCTTGACGCCCTGGGCCGCGACTGCTCGGCTTTGCCTGGGTCGAAGGCGGACGGGATGGGGGCCCCACGACGCTCACCACGCTCTGGCCGGCAGTCGCGAACGGTGCCCCACCCATCCCGGAGTCTGAGCACCCCCGCCGGAGGCATGTCCTTGAGCCGCGGATGACTTCCTCGCTTCCGCCCGCAGCACGAGCGCGCCGCCGGGCGCGGCCAGCCGGGGCGAAGACAGAGGCAGGCCGCGCCGCTGAGGCGGCGCGTGCCCGCGCCGTGCGCGGGTCTTGATGAAGTAGAGAAACTCTTACCGCGTGGCTTGCTGGGTGCCCTCGTGCCGCGCCAGGCGGAACTCGTCCAAGAGGTCGAAGAACATGTCCAGAGGTGCGATGTCTGCTGCTTCAGCTGCCCGCTCGATCTCAACAGCCCAGCCGAGCGAGCTTGGGTACTGCATGTCGAGTCGAGGCCACAGCCACTCGCTGAACGGCCCGGTGTGAACGAAGTCCGTCATCGCCGGAACTCCATGGATCTCACAGGCGACGCTGTACCCGAACAGGATCGACTGGAGGTGAAGGACGGAACGGCCTCGCACGTACATGCTTGGCCGTAGGCGCACGTCGTCGAGGAAGTCGTGCACGCTGTCGAGCTCATCCAGGGGTCTGGGCTTGGGGAGTTTTCTACCGCTGGTCATGCTGATGCCTCTAGCAAGCGGTGGCCGTCGTGGCTCCTGACGTGGGGGCCGGCCCCGTCCAGGGCGTCCAGCAGGCGGATCGCGTAGACCTCGGACATGCGCTCGGTGATCTGCTCCGGCGTGAGCCAGTCGACCGCGGTTGATTCGGCTGATGTGCGCTCGGTGCCCCCGGAGGGCTTGCACCGGAAGACCATGGCGACGATGCCTCTGGCCGTGTTCTTGTAGACGCCCGTGAGCTGGTCGACCTCGACGTGAATGCCGGTCTCTTCCCAGATCTCGCGGCTGACGCCTTGTTCCGGGGACTCGTCCAACTCCAGCACTCCGCCCGGCAGCTCCCATGTCCCGTTGTCCGCACGGCGGATCGCCAGGAGTCGGCCGTCCTCGCGCACGACAGCCCCCGCCACGGACACACTGTGCTTCGGCGTTGACGGAGCTTCCTGGGCGCTGTTACTCATGTACAGGAGCATAGGAGAGTGAGCAGGTCGATGGGAACAGCAGTAGGAGGTGACAGGGCCGTACCCCGGTACGTTCAGATCGCCGACGAGATCGTTCAGCAGATCAGGGCAGGTGTCCTGAAGCCTGGCGACATGGTGCCGAGTGAGTCCGAGTTGGTCGACCGCTACGGGGTTTCCGGCGGCACGATCCGCAAGGCCATGGTGGAGGTACGCGCGAGCGGCCTGGTGGAGACCCGGCACGGCAAGGGCTCCTTGGTGAAGGCACGGCCCCCGGTGCGTCATCGGTCTTCGGACCGCTTCCGGCGTTCGCATCGCAAGGGTGGCAAGGCCGCGTACCTCGCAGAGTCGGAGCAGGCCGGCGCGACCGCCAAGGTGAGCGTGCTGTTCATCGGGCCGGCCGACGCACCTGACGACATCGCGGATCGCCTGGACGTCGAACCCGGAACCAAGGTGCTGGCCCGCCGCCGCCTCTACTTCCGCAATGGCACTCCGGTCGAGACCGCTACGTCGTACCTGCCGTGGGACGTCGTGAAGGACATCCCGGAGCTGTTCGCTGAAAACCCCGGCCCTGGTGGGATCTACGCCCGACTTGAAGACGACGGCCATGTCTTCGCGGAGTTCGTCGAGACCCTTCAGGCGCGGCCGGCCTCGAAGGCGGAGTCTTCCGAACTCGCGCTGAGCCCCGGCGCCCCGGTTGTTCACCTCATCCGAGATGCCGTGACCGAAGAGGGGCGTGTGGTCGAGGTCTGCGACACCCTCATGGCTGCTGACCAGTTCGTTTTCAGCTACCGGATCCCTGCCGCTGACTGACGCACACTCAACTCCCCTCAACCCGCTGCGATTTATTCTTCGCGGCGGGTTGACTCATGTACAGGAGTCCTGCACTCTTCTTCATGTCACTCATGTACATGAGTGATGGAGCTCGGCACCTATAGAGGAGTGATCTGCTGTGCGTCAGATTCCCATCGACACCACCAACGCGACCGTGATGGTCGCCAAGGCTCCCCAGCCGAAGATCAAGGACCGCCGTACCGGTGAGATCGCGCTCGACAAGGAGGGCGTGACGCTGATGACGGTGGAGGTCATGTTCTCCACGCCGGACGAGGTGGAGATCCTGAAGCTCACCGTTCCGCAGCCGGGTGTCTCCGAGGACCTGGCGATGGGTACCCCGGTCGCGCTGACGGGGCTGGTCGCCTCGGCGTGGGAGAACGAGTTCAACGGCCAGAAGAAGCACGGGATCGCGTTCCGCGCGGTCGCTGTCACCTCGCTCGCCGCCGCTGCGTCGAAGCCGAAGGCGGCCTGATCATGACCGGCTTCACGGTCGCCCTGGTGATGGTTGTCGCTGCCGCAGTGATCCTGCGGTGGCGGCGCCCCGCCTGGTACTGGCTGGCCTTCGGCGCGGCCTTAGCCGCCCTACGGGTCTCGGTCCGCTACGTCTCCGTGATGGACGCGTGCGGGCTGACCGTTCCGCCCTCCCGCTGGCGTCTGGCCCTCGCCCGGATGACCAACCGGCCCGCGCCGGAGTCCCGGGCCCCGCGCATCCTGCGCATCCGCCCCACCCGCACCGGCCTCGTGCTGCGCCTCAAGCTCCGCCCCGGACAGGACGCCTTCGACGTCTCCGCCGCCACGGACCGGCTGCGGCACTCCTTCGGCATGTACGGCGTGACTTCCCGCGAACTGCGCTCCGGCGTCGTCGAAGTGCGGATGACCGGCTATGACGTCCTCAAGCGGGTGCAGATGCCCGCCAAGACCGACCCGACACCGATGCGGGTCCCGGTCGCACTGCGCGAGGACGGAGCAGTCCACTACCGCGACTACCGCACTGTTCCGCACGGCCTCACCCTCGGCGCCACCGAGTCGGGGAAGTCCGTCTACCAGCGCAACCTGGTCGCCGGCCTCGCGCCCATGAACGTCGCGCTGGTCGGCATCGACTGCAAGCAGGGCGTCGAACTCTTCCCGCTGGCCCGCCGGTTCTCCGCACTTGCCGACAACCCCGACACCGCCCTCGACCTCCTCGAAGCCCTCGTCACACATATGGAGGACGTCTACCAATTGATCCGGGCCGAGCAGCGGATCACGGTGAACGTGCCGGACGCGGAGATCGCCGCAGACATCTGGGACCTGCCCGACCACCTACGCCCGGTCCCGGTCGTGGTCCTGGTGGACGAGGTCGCCGAACTCGCCCTCTTCGCCTCCAAGGATGAGGAGAAGCGTAGGGACCGGATCATCACCGCGCTGGTCCGCCTCGCCCAACTCGGACGGGCCGCGGGGATCTACCTGGAGATCTGTGGACAGCGCTTCGGTTCTGAACTCGGCAAGGGCATCACGATGCTCCGTGCCCAGCTCACCGGCCGCACCGCCCACCGCGTGAATGACGAATCCTCCGCCAACATGGCCTTTGGCGACATCGCCCCTGACGCCGTCCTGGCCGCCATACAGATCCCCACCGAGACGCCCGGCATCGCCGTCACCGGCGACTCCTCCGGCGGCTGGGCCCGCATCCGCGCCCCGCACACCTCGCTCCGAGCGGCCGTGAACATCTGCAACCGGCACGCCGACCGCACCCCGGACCTGCCCGTCCTGGCAGCCTTCCGGCCCGTCGTCGGCGCCCTGGCCCCGGCCTCCGAGCCGCTCGCCAAGGCTGCCCCCGCCACCGTCTGACTCCGCCCGCACCCCGGTTGGCGTGACCGCATCGCGCCGGGTCCCTACCCGCTCCATGCCTGAAGGAAGGGAGACCGACTCCCCATGTGTGAGCACATCGAGGACTTCCACCGCACCGTGCTGATGCTCGGCGCCCTGGCCCTGTACGCCAACACCCCTGGTGCCGACGACGCGTTCATCGACGCCATCGGCCCGTCCCTGGCCGCGTCGCTTCCCGAGCCCCCGCCGGGAATGTTCCCGCCCGGCTACGACCCCGCCGACGGCCCCGACTACCCCAGGGGCTCGTGATGGCCCGCCCCGCGTTCCGCGTGGACGCCGTCCTGGTCCAGGCCGTCATCGCCGGTGCCCTGTCCTTCGCCCACCTGCACGACCTCGCCGCCGCCGCCGGACAGGACGGGTGGAAGGCCTGGGCCTACCCGATCAGCGTTGATCTGCTGCTGGTCGCTGCCTGGCGAAGGCTGCGGAGTGAGGGTCCGTCCCGGCTGGCCTGGTGCTGGTTCTTGATCGCCTTGTTCGCGTCTTTGGGTGCCAACGTCACGACCGCCGGATTCCTCGACCTCGCCCACCCGCCGGCCTGGTTGCGGTTCGGCATCGCGGGCTGGCCCGCCCTCGCTTTCCTCGGCGGCACGCTCCTCGCCCACTCGCACTCCGCCCAGGAGCCGGAGCTGGAGCCGGTTCCGCCGGCACCCGTAGCCCCGGAGCCCGCTCCGAAGGTCGAGCGGGAACCGGCCCCCGATCCGCGATCGGAGCCCATCTCCGCGGCTGCCAAGGACACCCCGGCACTCGTCCCTGCCGCTCCCGTCGTCCCGGCCGGTCCGCCGGTCCCGGCCGCGCTGGTCGACCACGCCCGCAAGCTCGCCGACGACCACCACGCCCGCACCGGCACTCGGATCGACACCGACACCCTGCGCGCCCGGCTCGGTGTCCCATCGCAGCTCGCCGAGACCATCGCCGCCCAACTCGCCTGACCAGAAGGGAGAACCACCGCCATGCCCGCTCGTGACCACTTCCACTCCGTGATGCGGATCGGCCCGGTGCAGATCGGCACCCACCGCGACCGCCACGGCCGCACCAAACACGCCGCCGTCTGCAGCGCTGACCGCTGCGGCTGGTCCGCCGACTACTCCAGCCAGACCGCCGCACAGCTCGCCGCCCGCACCCACCGCTGCACCGCCCGATAGGAGAACGGCCCCCGTGGACGTCCCCCTCTGGTTCGCCCTGATCATCGTCGGCTGGCTCGGCATCAAGCTCATCCGCCCGCCGCTCTGGCTCGTCGCGGTCCTCCTGCTCGGCGGCTACCTCCTCGCCGACAGCCTGCTCGCCCCCGTCATCGACACCGCCGTCAAGTAACCACCCGTGAAGGGAGATCCACCATGCTCAAGCCCAAAGTCCCCACCATGCCTCAGCCCACCGGCCGCATCACCCCGCCGGCCGTCCTGGAGCCGACCTCTGTGGTCCAGCACCACTCGCCGAGCCCTGTGCCGCTGGCTGTCCCGACTGCTGCGGCCAGGCCGACTGTCCAGCTGACGCCCGGCGCCGTCATCGCTCTCGTGGGTGGTGCGACGGCCGTCGTCCTGGTCGTCGGCGCGGTCCTGGTCTCGATGCTCCTCGCGGTCGCCATCACCGGCGCATCCGTCGCCATCTGCGCCCTGGTCATCCGCTCGCTGATGGCCTCCGACAACCGGCACCGCTGACCGGCCTCCGGGTGGCGCACAAGCCGCCAAGCATCGCCGCCGCCCGGACGGTCCGGCCCCTTCCAACCGCAATCGAAAGGACCACCATCATGGCCCAGCACAGTCCTGCCCCGACGCGCATCTGCCCGGACTGCGACGGCTTCCCCGCCGTCGCCATCGACACCGGGACGCTCCTCGACGACGGCACCCGCGCCACCCTCCTGATCACCTGCCGCCCCTGCCGTGGCACCGGCTCGACTCGCACCCCGGCACCGGCCCCGGTCGTCCAGCGGGAGCACGCGTGACGGGCACGATCCTCGCGGGCCTGGACCCGGCCACCCTCGGCGATCTGCTGCGGGTGGCCGGGTCCACCGGCTTCGACCGCTGGCAGGACCAGATCCGCCGCACCGGTGGCTGCTCCAACCCCATCCACCTGTCCGGCTGGACGCTCACCAAGGACCGGACCACCGGCCAGACCCTGTACCGCTACTCCACCGACACCGAGCCGGGAGGAAGGCTCCGCGTCGCGTGCGGCAACCGCCGTGCTTCCCGCTGCCCGGCCTGCGCCTGGACCTACTCCGCCGACACCTACCACCTCATCCGCGCCGGACTCGCGGGCGACCAGGACAAGGACATCCCCACAACCGTCCGCGAACACCCCCGCGTCTTCGCCACACTCACCGCCCCATCCTTCGGCCCCGTCCACAACCGCCCCGACTCAGGCCGCTGCCGCTGCGGTACCACCCACCGCCCCGACGACGATGCCCTCGGCACCCCGCTCGACCCCGAGTCGTACGACTACGCCGGGGCGGTCCTCTTCAACAACCACGCCGGGGACCTCTGGCAGCGCTTCACCAACAGGCTCCGCCGCGAGATCGCCGCCCGCGCTGGCCTCACCCAACGCGAACTCAAGGAAACCGCGCGGGTCTCGTACGGAAAGGTCGCCGAGTTCCAGAAGCGCGGGGCCGTCCACTTCCACGCCGTCATACGCCTCGACGGCCCGGACGGACCCGACAGCCCGCCGCCCTCCTGGGCCTCCCTGCAGCTGCTCGACGACTCCATCCGCGCGGCCGCCGTACACGCGTACACGACCATCACCGTCCCGGCCGCCGCCGGCCAACCCGCCCGCCCGATGCGCTGGGGAACCCAGCTCGACATCCGCCCCATCCGAGCCTTCGACGCCGGGACCGACATCACCGAACAGGCCGTCGCCTCCTACGTCGCCAAGTACGCCACCAAAGCAGCCGAGACGACCGGCACCATCGACCGCCGCGTCGGCAACCGTGAGGCCCTGGTCCTCCTCGAGGTACCCGACCACCCGCGCCGCCTCATCGAAGCTTGCTTCGACCTCGACGCGCTCTACCCGGACCGGCGGCTGAGCGCGTGGGCTCACATGCTCGGCTTCCGCGGCCACTTCTCCTCCAAGTCCCGCCACTACTCCACCACCCTCGGCGCACTCCGCCAGATCCGCGCCGACTACCGCGCCGCCCAGCAGCGCGAAGAACTCGGCCTGCCCGACCCGGACCATGATCCGACCGTCCTCGTCCTCACGGACTGGCAGTACGTCGGACAAGGTCACAGCCCCGGCGAATCCGTCCTCGCCGCCTCGATCGCCAGAGACCTGCAACTCAACCGAGAGACCGCACGCGATGCCCTCGCCCTGGAAGGAGATCGGTCGTGACTGACCCCCTGCTCACCGTCGACCAAGCTGCCGAATGCCTCGGCACCACCGCACGCTTCCCGCGCCGACTCATCGCCGAACGCCGGATCGCCTTCGTCAAGGTCGGCAGCCACGTGCGTATCAAGGAGAGCGTCCTGGCGGCTTACATCGAGGGCAACACCGTGCAGCCGATCCGCCGTCGACGTTCCCGATACGGAAGGCCTGCCTGATGGGGAACGCGAAGGGAAGCCGTCGGCGCTTCGGTGCCGTGCGCCAGTACCGGTCCGGTCGCTGGACTGCGAGCTACCTGGGCCCGGACGGGCAGGAGTTCCGTGCGCCGGAGACCTTCGACACCAAGAGGGACGCCGAAGTCTGGCTCTCCCAGATCGAAGCGGACCTCACGCGCGGGGACTGGCAGGACCCGGACGCCGGGGCGGTGAACTTCAAGGAGTACGCCCTCCAGTGGGTGGACGAACGCGGTCTCTCCGCCACCACTGACGAGCTGTACCGGCGACTCCTGCGGCTCCACCTCCTGCCCACCTTCGAGGGCCTGGACCTCGACGAGATCACCGCACCCCGAGTCCGTACCTGGCGAACCGAGCGGCTGTCGTCCACCGGGGCCGCCACGACCGTGGCCAAGTCGTACCGGCTGCTCAAGGCCGTCATGGAAACCGCGGTCGATGACGAACTGATCCGCCGCAATCCGTGCCGCATCAGGGGCGCCGGGAAGGAGTCGTCCGCCGAACGCCAGATCGCGACCGTCGCCCAGGTCGACGCGCTCGCCGATGCCCTCGGGCCTCGTTGGCGGCTCATGGTCTTCCTCGGTGCGTACGGTCCCATGAGGCCGGAGGAACAGGCCGAGCTGCGCCGCAAGGACGTGGACCTGGACGAGATGACCATCCGGGTCCGTATGGCGGCGCCCGAGCTGACCACCGGTCGCCGTGTTCCTGGCGACACCAAGTCGGAGGCGGGCAAGCGGGTCGTGGTCCTGCCGGCCTTTCTCCGGACCGACGTCCGGCGTCACCTCGACTGGTACGCGGAGAAGGGGGCGCACGGACTTCTGTTCGTGGGGGAGAAGGGCAAGCCGTTCCGGCGTTCCTCCTTCGGGCGGAAGTGGCGCAGGGCCCGCGTGCTCGTCGGCATGCCGGACGGCTTCCGCTTCTACGACCTTCGTCACACCGGTCACACCTTGGCCACCCAATCCGGGGCCACCCTCAAGGACACGATGGTCCGCGCCGGCCAGTCGTCGGAGAAGGCGGCGCTGATCTATCAGCACTCGGATCTCGAGCGACAACAGGAAGTCGCGAGCGGGCTGGATGACCTCGTGCGCACCGCCCGCAAGAAGGCTGATCAAAGGCCTTCTGGTGCGGATCTGGTGCGGGACCCCTGAAATGGTCCAGACAACAAAGAAGCCCCCGGCCGCTGGCCTGGGGCTTTTTCATGGAGCGGGTGACGAGAATCGAACTCGCGCTCTGAGCTTGGGAAGCTCATGTTCTACCATTAAACTACACCCGCGAAGCGCGCCGATGATCGGCAGTGCATCGCCGCACACTCTACCTCATGGCAGGCCCCCGGCGTGTTCGCCGCGGGGTCTGTCCGGCGTTTCGCCGCCGGGACGCGGGTGCGGGGAGCGGGAGTTGGGGGCGTAGCGTGGGTGGGCGGAGTGCCGCCTGGAGTGGCGTCCTGTTCATCCCCTAATGTGGCGGTCTCGTCCAAGGCTTGGTTGGGGAAGGGACTTGATGGAGTCGATGGAGCGCACCGTCGTCCGCTGTGCCGAAGGGCACGTTTTTGCTACCTCGTCGTTCCCGATGCAGCAGCTCGGGTCCGACAGGATCGGTCCCGGGCGGCTCATCCGCTGCCCGCGCTGCGCCCGGTTGAGGCAGGCCGTTCCTGTGGTGCTCGGGGAGCGGTAGCGGCGGCGGGGAGTGGTGGAGCAGGCGCGCGGGGCGGTCCGGTTGGGGCGGGCCCGCGCGTTCTGCGTATCCTCGGTGCGTGCTTCTCTCAGATAAGGACCTCCGGGCCGAGATCGATGCAGGGCGGGTTCGCATTGATCCGTTCGACGCTTCGATGGTGCAGCCCTCGAGCATCGATGTGCGGCTGGACCGCTACTTCCGGGTGTTCGAGAACCACCGCTATCCGCATATCGATCCAGCGGTCGAGCAGGTGGACCTGACGCGTACGGTCGAGCCGGAGGGTGATGAGGCGTTCATCCTTCACCCGGGCGAATTCGTACTGGCGTCGACGTACGAGGTCATCTCGCTCCCCGACGATCTCGCGTCGCGGCTGGAGGGAAAGAGCTCACTGGGGCGTCTCGGGCTGGTGACGCATTCGACGGCAGGCTTCATCGATCCCGGGTTTTCGGGGCACGTGACCCTGGAGCTCTCGAATCTGGCGACGCTGCCGATAAAGCTCTGGCCGGGGATGAAGATCGGGCAGCTGTGCATGTTCCGGCTGACCTCGCCGTCCGAGTTCCCCTACGGTTCCGAGCGGTACGGGTCGCGCTACCAGGGGCAGCGGGGGCCGACGGCCTCGCGTTCGTACATGAATTTCCATCGGACCCAGGTGTGATGCGGCATGGCTGACGAGGCGCGGGAGAATCTGACGTACGAGGCTTTCGGGCTCGCCGTGCGTGAGCTGGCGCAGGCGGTGGCCGACGACGGGTACGAGCCGGATGTCGTGCTGAGCATCGCGCGCGGCGGGGTCTTTGTCGCGGGTGGCCTGGCGTACGCGCTGGATTGCAAGAACATCCACCTGGTGAACGTGGAGTTCTACACCGGGGTCGGTACGACCCTGGACATGCCCGTCATGCTGGCGCCCGTGCCGAACGCCATCGATTTCACGCGGAAGAAAGTCCTCATCGCCGACGACGTGGCGGACACGGGCAAGACGCTGAAACTGGTGCGCGACTTCTGTATCGACCACGTGGCCGAAGTGCGTAGCGCGGTCATCTACGAGAAGCCGCAGTCGCTCGTGAAATGCGAGTACGTGTGGAAGAAGACCGATCAGTGGATCAACTTCCCGTGGAGTGTCGAGAAGCCCGTCGTGCGCCGCGCCGGGCAGGTTCTCGACTCGTAGACCCGCGGGTGGACGTGGGAAGGGCCCCGGTGCTGAGCACCGGGGCCCTTCCGTGTGTCGTCCGGGTCAGATCGTGCCGAGCTTGATGATCGACAGCAGGGCGATCAGCTGGATCGCGGAGGCTCCCAGGGCCTTCGGCCACGGCAGGTCGTGCGACTTGCTCACCATGGAGGTGAACAGCGCTCCGGCCGCCAGCCAGGTCAGCCAGCCGACGATCTGCACGAGCGAGTTCTCGCCGCCGAGGAACAGGGCGAAGACGAGGCGGGGGGCGTCCGTGATCGACATGATCAGCATGGACAGGCCCACGGTCGGCTGCCAGGAGCCCGTGCCGCCGAGCTGGCGGGCCAGGGTGTGGGTGACCGCGCCGAGGACCAGGCCGCCGATGACGAAGCCGATGCCCGTGATCACGACGTACGGGACGGCCGTGGAGACCTCCGCGTGGATCGCCTCGTCGCGGGCCTGGTCGAAGCCGAAGAGCGCGAGCAGTCCGTACACGAACGTGACGACGAGCGCGGGGCCCCAGACCGGGTAGTCGCGCATCTGCCAGAACGTCGGGCCCGGACGCATCACGACACCGCTCAGCAGCTGCTTCCAGTGCAGGCGTGGGCCTGCGGGCTGGGCGGGTGCCTGGCCGGCGTGGTACGTGTCTCCGTCGCCGTACGGGTCCTCGTTGATGCTGAAGGCCTGTGTGTGGCCCGGGGCATTGGCGTACGGGTCCTGCTGGGGTGGCTGGTGGTACGGGTCGCCGAAGTACTCGGGTTCGCCGTGTCCGCCCCCCTGCCCGTGTCCGTTGCCGCCGTGCCCGCCGTTGTACGGGGCGCCCTGGGGCCCGCCGTACGGTGCGCCGTTGCCGCCTGACGGAGGCCACGACTGTCGGCCGTACGGCTGCGGTGGTGCCTGCGTGCCGTACGGCTGTTGCTGCTGCGGGTGTTGTTGCGGTGTGCGGTTGTCCCGGCCGCGTCCGATCCTGAATCCAGCCACGTATCGAACGTACCTGGTCCGTCAGGGCGTGGTGCGGTGGCCAGGGGAACACGGGTGCCATTGCGGCCTACCTGTGACATCCCCTAGGGGAACCCCGGGGGGTCTGCCGCAGGGGCTCAGCGCAGGAACAGGGCCGTGGAGAAGCTGATTCCGGGGCGGCCGGGAGCGGTGGCCGGGTACAGGGCGATCAGGTCCGTCTCCTCGCCCCGGTGCGTACGGACCACGGTGTCCCGCTTCCTGTCGCCGTCGAAGTCCGCGTAGCCGAGCAGTGCCGTCCCCGCGGGCGCGGACGAGCCGGAGCCGCGGACGGGCGCCGTCGGGATGCCGTTCGGCGGGGCTTCGAAGCGGTACGTGCCGCCGGGGCGGGTCGGGCCGTTCGGGGTGCCGAGCAGCAGGGTGCCCCTGGCCGCCTCGCCGGGCCCGTGGGGCTTGGGGGAGTGGACGAGGTCGTCGTAGCCGTCGCCGTTGGTGTCGGCCTTCGGCGTGGGGGCGAAGAGGTACGGTCCGCCGCCGGGGAGGGACTCCGCGCGGCGCGGAGCACCGGCACGGGTGAAGGGGCCGCGGAGGTTGCTGACCCGGCCCTCGCCCGCCGTCACGACGAGGTCGGTGTGCTCGTCCCCGTCGAAGTCGCCGCACACGGGGTGGTCGGGCCACTCGTTGCCGTACCTGGCCGTGTCCGGGATGCGGAGGGTCACGGCCCTGCCGGTCAGGCCTCCGGGCGAGCCGAAGAGGATCTGCAGCGGCACGGGAGGGCGGCCGATGCCGTCGTACGGGGGATCCGTGGCCACGATCAGGTCGGTGAAGCCGTCCTCGTCGAGGTCGCACGCCGTCTGGGCGTCGAACGCCGCGGGGAGGGTGTCGCCGAACTTCGCCGCGTGGGTGCGGGCGCTCAGCAGCTGGCGGGTGCCGGGGTCGAGGGCGCGGCCGGCTGAGCCGTACACGATGCCGATGCCGGCGTCGTCGCCGTGGCTGTCCTCGGGTGCCTTCACCAGGTCGTCGATGACGAGGTCCCGGTGGCCGTCCCCGTTGAAGTCGTCGGCGGTACTGCTGCCCCTGCCGCGCGGGACGGGCAGCCGCGGGGTGTCCGCCCGGCCGGCGAGGACCTCGGGCGGGGCGTCGCCGTTCTTGCCCGTCGGGGCGGCGGACGCCGCGGAGGGTGCGTGCGCCTCGGAGGCGCCCGAGCAGGCCGACAGCAGGAGCATGCCGACGCAGGCCGCCGCGAGCGGTGCTGCCGTCGCGGCCTTCGCCGTTGCGATCCGTATTCGCACGGGGGCACCTCATCCGTCTCGTACGTCTCTGTGGGTTCTGTGCGACCCACATGATGCATGAAACGGCGGAAGCGGGGGGGGGGGGCCCCCCGGCCGGGGCGGCCCCGTCAGCCCCGCGGCCCCCGGTGGTGATAGAACCGCGGCCGGGTCGGCGGGGGCGGCGGGGCCGCGGGGGGCCGCCCGGCGGGGGGGGGGGGGAACGC
>NZ_JBHYTT010000002.1:0-269507 GCF_042749285.1 Streptomyces sp. NPDC059499 | reverse complement strand
CGGCCGGTCCTGCCCCCGAGGCAGGTCCGGCCGCTTCCGCCGCGCGACAGCGTCTGTTACTTCACCGGCTCGGGTTCCGGCTGGTCCGCCGGCTCCGTGTCGTCCGCCGGGTCGGCGGGGGTCTTCACCGACTCCAGGAGGAGCTGCGAGACGTCGACCACCTGGATCGACTCCTTCGCCGTGCCGTCGTTCTTCTTGCCGTTGACCGAGTCGGTCAGCATGACGAGGCAGAACGGGCAGGCCGTGGAGACGATGTCCGGGTTGAGGGAGAGGGCTTCGTCGACGCGCTCGTTGTTGATGCGCTTGCCGATCCGCTCCTCCATCCACATCCGGGCACCACCGGCGCCGCAGCAGAAGCCGCGCTCCTTGTGGCGGTGCATCTCCTCGTTCCGCAGACCCGGGACCTTCGCGATGATCTCGCGCGGGGGCGTGTAGATCTTGTTGTGACGGCCCAGGTAGCAGGGGTCGTGGTACGTGATCAGACCCTCGACCGGCGTCACCGGGATCAGCTTGCCCTCGTCCACCAGGTGCTGGAGCAGCTGCGTGTGGTGGATGACCTCGTACTCGCCGCCGAGCTGCGGGTACTCGTTCGCGATGGTGTTGAAGCAGTGCGGGCAGGTCGCGACGATCTTCTTCGCCGACTTCGCCTTCTTGGTCGAGTCGTCCTCGTCGTCCTCGCCGAACGCCATGTTCAGCATCGCGACGTTCTCCTGGCCGAGCTGCTGGAACAGCGGCTCGTTGCCGAGACGGCGGGCCGAGTCACCGGTGCACTTCTCGTCGCCGCCCATGATCGCGAACTTGACGCCCGCGATGTGGAGGAGCTCCGCGAAGGCCTTCGTCGTCTTCTTGGCCCGGTCCTCCAGGGCGCCCGCGCAGCCGACCCAGTACAGGTAGTCGATCTCGCTGAGGTCCTCGACGTCCTTGCCGACGATGGGGACCTCGAAGTCGACCTCCTTGGTCCACTCGACGCGCTGCTTCTTGGCGAGCCCCCAGGGGTTGCCCTTCTTCTCCAGGTTCTTGAGCATCGTGCCCGCCTCGGACGGGAACGCGGACTCGATCATCACCTGGTAGCGGCGCATGTCGACGATGTGGTCGATGTGCTCGATGTCGACCGGGCACTGCTCCACGCACGCACCGCAGGTGGTGCAGGACCAGAGCACGTCCGGGTCGATGACGCCGTTCTCCTCGGCGGTGCCGATGAGGGGGCGCTCGGCCTCGGCGAGTGCGGCCGCGGGAACGTCCTTGAGCTGCTCCTCGGTGGCCTTCTCGTTGCCCTCCATGTCCTTGCCGCCGCCGGCCAGCAGGTACGGGGCCTTGGCGTGCGCGTGGTCGCGCAGAGACATGATCAGGAGCTTCGGGGAGAGCGGCTTGCCCGTGTTCCAGGCGGGGCACTGCGACTGGCAGCGACCGCACTCGGTGCACGTGGAGAAGTCGAGGATGCCCTTCCAGGAGAACTGCTCGACCTGGGAGACACCGAAGACGTCGTCCTCGCCCGGGTCCTCGAAGTCGATCTCCTTGCCGCCCGAGGTCATCGGCAGGAGCGCGCCGAGCGCGACCGCGCCGTCGGCGTTCCGCTTGAACCAGATGTTCGGGAAGCCGAGGAAGCGGTGCCAGGCGACACCCATGTTGGTGTTGAGCGAGACCGTGATCATCCAGGTGAAGGACGTGACGATCTTGAGTGCCGCGACGGCGTAGGTGATGTACTGCAGCGTGCCGATGCTCAGCCCGTCGAAGGCGGCGACCAGCGGGTACGAGGCGAAGAAGCCGGGCTCCCAGCTGGTCACGTGGTGCTGGGCACCCTCCAGGCCGCGCAGCGTCATGATGCAGAGGCCGACGATGAGGATGACGGCCTCGACGAAGTACGCCTGGCCGGTCTTCGAGCCCGCGAAGCGGGACTTGCGGCCCGCGTTGCCCGGCCTGCTCAGCTGGCGGATCACGATCAGGGTCACGATGCCGAGGACCGTCATCAGACCGAGGAACTCGGTGAAGATCTCGTACGGCAGCCAGTCGCCGATGATCGGGATCAGCCAGTCGGCCTGGAAGAGCTGGCCGAAGGCGTTGACGATCGTGAGCAGCAGCGAGAAGAAGCCCACCGCCACGAACCAGTGCGCGAAGCCGACGATGCCCCAGCGGTTCATACGGGTGTGGCCGAGGAATTCCTTGACCAGCGTGATGGTGCGCTGCGTGGGATCACCCGTGCGGGTGCCCGCGGGCACCGGCTGACCGAGTCGCACATAGCGGTAGATCTGCGCGATGGCGCGGCCGAAGAGTGCGACGGCCACCACCGTGATGACCAGCGACACGATGATCGCGGCGAGTTGCATTTTGGGGGCTCCTCGGGCCTGCGAGGGTAGGATACTAAGCGGTAACTTAATGATTCTGTGCTGACACTATCCACTTATTCCACCGTGCTGTAGCGGGGCAGGCGGTGATTTGTGTCGCTCAGGTGAGCCTTCCTCCGCCGGGCGAGCCCGTGGAGTCCGGTGCGCAGCTGGATGCGTGCGGTCTGAGCCAGGATGGCCAGGTCGAGTCCTGTCCCATGATGCTCGGCGTAGTGCGCGTCCAGGAGGGCGGGTTCGTCCCAGGGCATTCCGGAGCGGGCGCGCACCTGTGCCAGGCCGGTCAGGCCCGGTCGCAGCTCCTGCCGCCAGTCGCGGCCCCCCGGCCCTGCGGCCGCCGGGTCGCCGGGTGCGAGGGGTGCCGGACCGACCAGGGAGAGTTCCCCGCGTACGACGTGGGGCAGCCGGGACAGCAGGTCGAGGCGGAACCGGCGGGTGCGCAGGGAGCGCAGTTCGAAGGGCCGGCCGCCGAGGCCGGTCCGGATGTCGCGGCTCAGCACGCCTCCGGGCCGGCGGCCCGGCCGGAGCGCGAGGGCGAGGGCGCCCAGGGCGAGGGCGGGGGAAGCCAGGGCCAGCAGGGCCGAGCCGAGCAGCAGGTCCAGGCTCCGCTTGGCGGTCATGGCTGCCAGCTGTGCTGCCGTGAACCGGGCAGCGCGGGCCGCCGCCCGTGCCGCCGCGGCTGTGGCGGGATGCGTCGTCCTTCGTACCGCGGTCCGCTTCGCGTTCTGCATCGCACCTGCCCGGAATCCGTGACGTGCCGTTATGACCGTCTCGCTGCATTTTGTGACAGAACGATCCCACGATGCGATGGTGGGGCGGAGGTGCTCGGCGTGGCAAGAGTGCGGGGTGTCGCGCGTGGCGTGGGTGCTGCGTTCCTGTATGCATCAGATAAAAATCCCAGGTGGGGATGGGTCTGAGCACCTTAGTTGAGTCCAGGTGACTCAGGTCCTTTGACTCCGGGGCGGGTGTCATGCATCCTTGAGTCAGATCCACTCAAGTAGTCAGTTGGAGGAATCGAAATGGCACGTGCGGTCGGCATCGACCTGGGCACGACTAACTCCGTCGTCAGCGTTCTCGAAGGCGGCGAGCCCACCGTCATCACCAACGCCGAAGGCGCCAGGACCACGCCGTCCGTCGTCGCCTTCGCGAAGAACGGCGAGGTGCTCGTCGGCGAGGTCGCCAAGCGCCAGGCAGTCACGAACGTCGACAGGACGATCCGTTCCGTCAAGCGCCACATGGGCACTGACTGGAAGATCGAGATCGACGGCAAGGGCTTCAACCCGCAGCAGATGAGCGCCTTCATCCTGCAGAAGCTCAAGCGTGACGCCGAGGCGTACCTGGGCGAGAAGGTGGCAGACGCTGTCATCACCGTCCCGGCGTACTTCAACGACTCCGAGCGCCAGGCGACGAAGGAGGCCGGCGAGATCGCGGGCCTGAACGTCCTGCGTATCGTCAACGAGCCGACGGCCGCCGCGCTGGCGTACGGGCTCGACAAGGACGACCAGACGATTCTCGTCTTCGACCTCGGTGGCGGCACCTTCGACGTGTCCCTCCTGGAGATCGGCGACGGCGTCGTCGAGGTGAAGGCCACCAACGGTGACAACCACCTCGGTGGTGACGACTGGGACCAGCGTGTCGTCGACTACCTGGTGAAGCAGTTCGCCAACGGTCACGGCGTGGACCTGTCCAAGGACAAGATGGCTCTCCAGCGTCTCCGCGAGGCCGCGGAGAAGGCGAAGATCGAGCTCTCGTCCTCGACCGAGACCACGATCAACCTGCCCTACATCACCGCGTCGGCCGAGGGCCCGCTGCACCTGGACGAGAAGCTCACGCGCTCGCAGTTCCAGCAGCTCACCGCCGACCTCCTGGACCGCTGCAAGAACCCGTTCCAGAACGTCATCAAGGACGCGGGCATCCAGCTCTCCGAGATCGACCACGTCGTTCTCGTCGGTGGCTCGACCCGTATGCCGGCCGTCGCCGAGCTCGTCAAGGAGCTCACGGGCGGCCAGGACGCCAACAAGGGTGTGAACCCGGACGAGGTCGTCGCCATCGGCGCCTCGCTCCAGGCCGGTGTCCTCAAGGGTGAGGTCAAGGACGTCCTGCTCCTCGACGTGACCCCGCTGTCCCTCGGTATCGAGACCAAGGGAGGGATCATGACCAAGCTCATCGAGCGCAACACCACGATCCCGACCAAGCGTTCCGAGATCTTCACGACGGCCGAGGACAACCAGCCGTCCGTGCAGATCCAGGTCTACCAGGGCGAGCGCGAGATCGCGGCGTACAACAAGAAGCTCGGAATGTTCGAGCTGACCGGCCTGCCGCCGGCCCCGCGTGGCGTCCCGCAGATCGAGGTCGCGTTCGACATCGACGCGAACGGCATCATGCACGTCGCCGCCAAGGACCTCGGCACCGGCAAGGAGCAGAAGATGACCGTCACCGGTGGCTCCTCGCTGCCGAAGGACGAGGTCAACCGGATGCGCGAAGAGGCCGAGCAGTACGCGGACGAGGACCACCGTCGTCGCGAGGCCGCCGAGTCGCGCAACCAGGGCGAGCAGCTCGTCTACCAGACGGAGAAGTTCCTCAAGGACAACGAGGACAAGGTCCCCGGTGACGTGAAGACGGAGGTGGAGACCGCGCTCACCGAGCTGAAGGAGAAGCTCAAGGGCGAGGACACCGCCGAGATCCGTACCGCCACCGAGAAGGTCGCGGCCGTCTCCCAGAAGCTGGGCCAGGCGATGTACGCCAACGCCCAGTCCGAAGGTGCGACGCCCGGCGCCGACACCCCGGGTGACGACAGCGCCAAGGCCGACGACGATGTCGTCGACGCCGAGATCGTGGACGACGAGAAGGACAACAAGGGCGGTGCGGCGTGACCGAGGAGACTCCGGGCTTCGACGAGAAGCCCGACGTCCCCTCCGGCGCCAACTCCGACGACGTCGAGCCGAAGGCCGCCACCCCCTCCTCCGAGGAGGCGGCGGCCCCGGCCGGGGACGTACAGCAGACAGCGGCCCTGACGGCGCAGCTGGACCAGGTCCGTACCGCGCTCAGTGAGCGCACGGCCGACCTCCAGCGGCTCCAGGCCGAGTACCAGAACTACCGCCGGCGGGTCGAGCGGGACAGGGTGCAGGTCAAGGAGGTCGCAGTCGCGGGCCTTCTGTCCGAGCTCCTGCCCGTGCTGGACGACGTCGGCCGCGCACGGGAGCACGGCGAGCTGGTCGGCGGCTTCAAGTCGGTGGCCGAATCGCTGGAGACGGTCGTCGCGAAGCTGGGCCTGCACCAGTTCGGCAAGGAGGGCGAGCCCTTCGACCCGACGATCCACGAGGCCCTGATGCACTCGTACGCGCCGGACGTCACCGAGACGACCTGCGTGGCGATCCTGCAGCCGGGGTACCGCATCGGGGAGCGCACCATCCGCCCCGCGCGGGTGGCCGTGGCAGAGCCGCAGCCGGGCGCCACGCCCGCGGCGGCGAAGGAAGAGAAGGCAGACGACGAGGAGAGCGGTGGAACCGAAGAGGTCTGACGTCCAGTCCGACCACTGCGGTGAACACCGACGGGGCGTGCGGCCGGCCACAGGGCCGGCCGCACGGCCGATCGTCCGGAAGGAGGGACGTCGATGAGCACGAAGGACTTCGTCGAGAAGGACTACTACAAGGTTCTCGGCGTCCCCAAGGACGCCACCGACGCCGAGGTCAAGAAGGCGTACCGGAAACTCGCCCGCGAGTTCCACCCGGACGCCAACAAGGGCGACTCCAAGGCGGAGGAACGCTTCAAGGAGATCTCCGAGGCGAACGACGTCCTCGGTGACCCCAAGAAGCGCAAGGAGTACGACGAGGCGCGCGCCCTCTTCGGCAACGGAGGCTTCCGGGCGGGTCCCGGCGGTGCGGGCGGCAACTTCAATTTCGACCTGGGCGATCTCTTCGGGGGTGCCCCGGGCCCGGGCCAGGGCGGCGGTGCCGGCGGGTTCGGCGGTGGCGGCGGCGGTCTGGGCGACGTCTTCGGCGGACTGTTCAACCGGGGCGGTGCGGGCACCCGTGTCCAGCCGCGCCGCGGCCAGGACATCGAGTCCGAGGTCACGCTCAGCTTCACCGAGGCCGTCGACGGGGCCACGGTCCCCTTGCGGATGTCCAGCCAGGCGCCCTGCAAGGCGTGTTCGGGCACGGGCGACCGGAACGGCACCCCGAGGGTCTGTCCGACCTGCGTCGGCACCGGTCAGGTGTCACGCGGCAGCGGCGGCGGATTCTCGCTCACCGATCCCTGTGTGGACTGCAAGGGCCGGGGCCTCATCGCCCAGGACCCCTGCGAGGTCTGCAAGGGCAGCGGCCGGGCGAAGTCGGCCCGCACCATGCAGGTGCGGATCCCGGCGGGCGTGCTGGACGGCCAGCGGATCCGGCTGCGCGGCAAGGGCAGCCCGGGCGAGCGCGGCGGCCCGGCCGGCGACCTCTACGTCGTCGTCCATGTCGACGCCCACCCGGTCTTCGGCCGCAAGGGCGACAACCTGACCGTCACCGTGCCCGTCACCTTCGCGGAGGCGGCACTCGGCGGCGAGGTGAAGGTCCCCACGCTCGGCGGACCTCCGGTCACCCTGAAGCTCCCGGCCGGCACCCCCAACGGGCGTACGATGCGGGCCCGCGGCAAGGGAGCCGTGCGCAAGGACGGCACCCGTGGCGACCTCTTGGTCACCGTCGAGGTGTCCGTGCCCAAGGATCTCGGCGCGGAGGCTCAGGAAGCGCTGGAGGCCTACCGGAAGGCGACCGCGGGGGAGGACCCGCGGGCGGAGCTGTTCCAGGCTGCGAAGGGAGCTTGAGATGGACGGCCGTCGACGCAATCCGTACCAGCTGACCGATGAATCACCGGTGTACGTGATCTCGATCGCGGCCCAGCTCTCGGGCCTGCATCCGCAGACGCTGCGCCAGTACGACCGCCTCGGCCTGGTCTCGCCGGACCGTACGGCCGGACGCGGCAGGCGCTACTCGGCCCGCGACATCGAACTGCTGCGCACGGTGCAGCAGTTGTCGCAGGACGAGGGCATCAACCTGGCGGGCATCAAGCGCATCATCGAGCTGGAGAACCAGGTCGCCGCGCTCCAGCAGCGCGTCGCCGAGCTCTCCGCGGCGGTGGACGGTGCGGCGGTGGCCATGCAGCAGCGCGAGGCACAGGTGCACGCCTCGTACCGGCGCGACCTGGTGCCGTACCAGGACGTGCAGCAGACCAGCGCGCTGGTCGTCTGGCGGCCCAAGAGGCCGAAGGACTGAGGACCGGCTGCGGAGGCCCGCCCCCGGGGCGTCATGACCCGTTCATGACCCCGGGGGCGGGCCTCTGTGCTGTCCCGGTGCCGGCCTCGGCGATGCCGGACCGGACGATCAGCGTCCCCAGGTGGGTCCGGCTGTGGGCGTTGAGCGTCTGCATGAGCTTGGAGATGTGGGAGCGGCAGGTGCGGACGCTGATGCCCAGCTTGCGGGCGACCACGTCGTCGACGTGGCCCTCGGCCAGCAGGCGGGCGATGCTCTGCTGCACGGCGGTGACGGGGGTGCCGGGGACCGTTGCCGGGAGCTGCTGGGTGAGGGGGGTGGCCTGCGCCCAGAGGACCTCGTAGACCTGGGTGAGATAGGCGACGAGAGCGGGATGGCGGATCTCCAGTGCCGTCTCCCGCGTGGGAGTGGCGGGGATGTAGGCCACGGCGCGGTCGAAGATGATGAGCCGTTCGACGCTCTGCTCGACGGTCCGTACCTGGAGGCGGTCGGACGGTATTTCCGCCACGTAGTCCTTGAGCCCGGGGCTGTAGCGCGCGGGGTGCTGGTACAGGTGCCTCAGACGGGCTCCCGAGGCGATCGCGGAGCGGGCGTTCTCCAGCCCCTGCCGCATGTTGTGCGTGAGCCTGTTGGCCCCCGGCTGCGCCGTCAGGACCTCCTCCTTGGCATGGGTGGAGGCCTCCCGGAGCACGGAGACGATCAGCGACCGTCCTTCGAGCACGGTGATCGCGTGGTTGGGGTCCTCGTCGGCGACGGCCATCAGCGGCGCGAGTGCCCCTGACAGTGCGGAGGTCAGGCGTATCCGCTCGTCTATCTCCCTGGTGATGGGCTGCAGCAGGTGGGCCAGGGCGGCGGACGGCGGGACGGGACGGAGCCACGCGTCGTCGTCCGGGTCGGGCTGGACGAGGGCCATCTCCAGCAGGCACGGAGCGGAGTCCAGGTCGGCGCGGGGGAGACGTCCCGCGCGCAGCGCTTCCTCGTACAGGCGTATCGCCGGGTCGCACAGTTCGCGATTCCCGTGCGAATGGGTCGGGTTTGCCTTTTCCGCGTCGATTTGGGGGCCCTCATTTTTTTGCACTGCAACAAGATGACGGTGGCGGAAGCCTGGATCCGGGGGAATCGTGGTGCGCCAGAAGCGGTCACTCCTGATCCAGGATCCCTGACTGTGCGATCAGATAGCCGAGTTGGGCACGACTGTTGCTGCCGAGCGCGGCGTTCAGTTTGGCCACATGTGCGCGGCACGTGCGGACATTCATGCCGAGACGGCGCGCGATCGAGTCGTCGACGTGTCCCTCGACGAGGAGTTGGGCTATCGCATGCTGAACTCCGCTGATGCCGAGGGTCGTCGGGTTGTACTTGACTTCCTCCAGCAGGGGGGCGGCTCGGGTCCAGAGTTGTTCGAAGACCTTGGCGAGGTACTCGACCAGTCCCGTGTGCCGCAGTTCCAGGGCGACTTGACGGTCGTCCGTGGCCGGGATGAAGGCGACCGTGCGGTCGAAGATGATCAGGCGCTCGATGAGTTCCTCGAGCGTGCGGATTTCCACGTTCTCGTCCGCAATGCGTTCGGCGTACGCCAGTGTGCTGGGGCTGTGCCGCACGGTGTGCTGGTAGAGCGTGCGGATGCGTACGCCGCGGTCCACGACGGACAGGCCCCGTTCCAGGGCCTCGATGAGGCGGTCCTCGCTCCGGCCGCCTCCCGGCTGGACGGTCAGGACCTCCGTCCGGCACTCGGCCGTGGCGAGGTCCAGTGCCGCGTTGATCCGGTTGGCGCCTTCAAGGACCGTGATCGCGTGGGTGGTCGGCGGGTCCTGGGCGCTGATGTCCATGTAGGGCTCGAAGGACTCGGTGAGCAGGACGGAGCGCCGGCGGCGTTCCAGGATCTCGCGTTCGAGCGGGTGCAGGTGTTTGGCCAGTGCGGCGGACGGGGGTACCGGCCGGAGCCAGTCCGCGTCGTCGGGATCGGGGTGCAGTAGGGCGAAGTCGATCAGGCACGGGGCGGCTGCCACCTCGGCGCGGGCGATGCGCCCGGAGCGCAATGCGCTGGCGTAAAGGCGCCCTCCTTCTTCGCACAGTTCGGTGATCCCGTGAGGATGTGTCGGCTTTGTGTAGCTTGTGGTCATATCTCCACCCCCCAGGTTCCTGAACATGCAGGAACATGATGCATCGACTCAGTGGTGTTCGAGTGCCTGGGTGAGACATCGTCTTAAGTGCGGGGGAGAAGAATCCACAAGTGAGGACGAAGCCGACTATGTATAAGCGAATGCTTCGCTCGGCGCTTGCCGCCTCGTTCGTTGCAGCCTTGGGCATTGGACTGGCGGGCGGGGGCGACATCGCATGGGGCGGGGAGGCCGTCGCGGCATCGGGTGACATCGCCTGGGGTGCCGAGGCCGCGCCCGCACCGGGAGACATCGCCTGGGGCGCTCCGGCAGCGTCGGTACCAGGTGACATCGCCTGGGGCATCAAGGCCGCGCCCGCACCGGGTGACATCGCCTGGGGTGCCGAGGCAGCTCCTGCGCCGGGTGACATCGCCTGGTCCGCTCCGGCCCTTACCGGCGCATGACCACCCCACCGGACGACCGCACCTTCCGGCGGGAGATGGCCACGGCCTATCGGTCAGGGTGGCACTTCATCGATCTGCTCACGGCGCTCACCGGCCGTGGCGATTCGTTGATGGTCACCCTGTTCGGAGAGCCGATCGTCGTGGTGATGGAAACGGACGACGACGTCCGCGCCTATCGCTGTCTGCGCCGGCCCCGCGGAGCGCCGCAACCGGTTCGCTGTGCCGTGAGGTACGGCATGATTTTCGTCAATCTCGATCAGCGGGACCACGAGCTGTTCGAACAAGAAGCCATCTCCGCCACCCCCCGCAGTGCCTGAACGATTCCCCCGTCGTTCCATGTCGTTCAGGCGCTTCCCCCACACAACGGCGCCATCGTGACCTGAACACGATGGCGCCGTTGTGCTGCCCGGGTGGACTTTCTCAGCCCCTGCCGAGCGCCCGGTCCACGGCGATCTCGATGACGACCCGTTCCGGGTTGTGCGCCGGAGTGCGCTCGTACCGCTCCGCGTAACGGCGTACCGCGTCCTCCACCTGCCCGGACTCCGTGCGGACCGTCGCGAGGCCTTCCAGGGTCGCCCAGCGGCGTCCCTGCATCTGGCAGACCGCGACCCGCGCGCCCTGTGGACCCGCTGCCAGGACGTGGGCGACCTTCCGGCTGTTCCCGCTGGTGATGACACGTGCCAGCCGTGTCTCCGGGTCGTACGTCACGCCGACCGGCACCACATGGGGGGTGCCGTCCGGGCGGAGCGTCGTCAGGGTGCACACATGGCGCTCCCGCCAGAAGGCGAGGTACTCGGGGCCGAGGTTGCGAACGTCAGGCATGGGGTCAGCCTAGAGAGAACGGCCCCGACACCCGCACCCGGTCAGGCTTGAGTGGAATAGACTCAACTTTGTACCCGTTGTTCGAGTCATACTTCGGTGAAGCCGAGAAGCACCAGCACAAGGAGGAGACGACGCCCGTGGACGCCGAGCTGACCAACAGGAGCCGGGACGCCCTCAACGCGGCCACCAGCAGGGCCGTCAAGGACGGGCACCCCGACCTCACCCCGGGGCATCTGCTGCTCGCACTGCTCGCGGGCGAGGACAACGCGAACATCACCGACCTGCTGGCCGCGGTCGACGCCGACCAGGTGGCTGTGCGTGCCGGGACGGAGCGGCTTCTCGGCGCGCTGCCTAGCGTCACCGGATCCACCGTCGCCCCGCCCCAGCCCAACCGTGAGCTGCTCGCCGTCATCTCCGACGCCGCACGGAGGGCGAAGGAACTCGGCGACGACTACCTCTCCACCGAGCACCTGCTGATCGGTATCGCCGCCGAGGGCGGCCGGGCCGGTGAGATCCTCACTCAGCAGGGAGCCAGTGCGAAGAAGCTGCTGGACGCATTCGAGAAGAGCAGGGGAGGGCGCCGGGTGACCACACCCGACCCGGAGGGCCAGTACAAGGCCCTGGAGAAGTTCGGCACCGACTTCACGGCCGCCGCGCGCGAGGGCAAGCTCGACCCCGTCATCGGACGTGACCAGGAGATCCGCCGCGTCGTCCAGGTGCTGTCCCGCCGCACGAAGAACAACCCCGTGCTCATCGGGGAGCCCGGCGTCGGCAAGACCGCCGTCGTCGAAGGGCTCGCCCAGCGGATCATCAAGGGGGACGTCCCCGAATCGCTGAAGAACAAGCGGCTCGTCTCCCTCGACCTCGGCGCGATGGTCGCGGGTGCGAAGTACCGCGGTGAGTTCGAGGAACGCCTCAAGACCGTCCTCTCGGAGATCAAGGAGAGCGACGGCCAGATCATCACCTTCATCGACGAGCTGCACACCGTCGTCGGCGCGGGCGCCGGCGGCGACTCCTCGATGGACGCGGGCAACATGCTCAAGCCGATGCTCGCCCGGGGTGAGCTCCGCATGGTCGGCGCCACCACGCTGGACGAGTACCGCGAGCGCATCGAGAAGGACCCCGCCCTGGAGCGCCGCTTCCAGCAGGTCCTGGTCGCCGAGCCGTCCGTCGAGGACACGATCGCGATCCTGCGCGGCCTCAAGGGCAGGTACGAGGCGCACCACAAGGTGCAGATCGCGGACTCCTCGCTGGTCGCCGCCGCGACCCTCTCCGACCGCTACATCACCTCCCGCTTCCTCCCCGACAAGGCCATCGACCTCGTCGACGAGGCCGCCTCCCGGCTCCGTATGGAGATCGACTCCTCCCCCCTGGAGATCGACGAGCTCCAGCGGGCCGTCGACCGGCTGCACATGGAGGAGCTCGCCCTCAAGAACGAGACCGACGCGGGCTCCAAGCAGCGCCTGGAGAAGCTCCGCCGCGACCTCGCCGACAAGGAGGAGGAGCTGCGGGGCCTGACCGCCCGCTGGGAGAAGGAGAAGCAGGGGCTCAACCGCGTCGGTGAGCTGAAGGAGCGCCTGGACGAACTGCGCGGCCAGGCCGAACGCGCCCAGCGCGACGGCGACTTCGACACCGCGTCCAAGCTGCTGTACGGGGAGATCCCCGGCCTGGAGCGCGAGCTGGCCGAAGCGGCCGAGGCCGAGCAGGAGGCCTCCCAGGACACGATGGTCAAGGAGGAGGTCGGACCGGACGACATCGCGGACGTCGTCGGAGCGTGGACGGGCATCCCGGCCGGACGCCTCCTGGAGGGCGAGACCCAGAAGCTCCTGCGCATGGAGGACGAGCTGGGCCGCCGGCTCATCGGCCAGACCGAGGCCGTGCGCTCCGTGGCGGACGCGGTACGCCGCACCCGCGCCGGGATCGCCGACCCCGACCGGCCCACCGGCTCGTTCCTCTTCCTCGGCCCGACCGGGGTCGGCAAGACCGAGCTGGCCAAGGCACTCGCGGACTTCCTGTTCGACGACGAACGGGCCATGATCCGCATCGACATGAGCGAGTACGGCGAGAAGCACAGCGTCGCCCGGCTCGTCGGCGCCCCGCCCGGCTACGTCGGCTACGAGGAGGGCGGCCAGCTCACGGAGGCCGTCCGCCGCCGCCCGTACAGCGTCGTCCTGCTCGACGAGGTGGAGAAGGCCCACCCCGAGGTCTTCGACATCCTGCTGCAGGTGCTCGACGACGGCCGGCTCACCGACGGACAGGGCAGGACGGTGGACTTCCGCAACACCATCCTGATCCTCACGTCGAACCTCGGCAGTCAGTTCCTGGTCGACCCCCTGACCAAGCCGGATGTGAAGAAGCAGCAGGTCATGGATGTCGTACGGGCGTCCTTCAAGCCGGAGTTCCTCAACCGGCTCGACGACCTGGTGGTCTTCTCCGCCCTGTCCGGTGACGAACTCGCCCATATCGCGGGTCTCCAGGTGGGCCGCCTCGCGGGCCGGCTGGCCGACCGCCGGATCACCCTCGACGTGACCCCGGACGCCCTGGCCTGGCTGGCCGAGGAGGGCAACGACCCGGCGTACGGAGCCCGGCCGCTGCGCCGGCTGATCCAGACGGCGATCGGCGACCGGCTCGCGAAGGAGATCCTCGCGGGCGAGGTCAAGGACGGGGACACCGTGCGGGTGGACCGGGCCGGGGACGGGGACGGGCTGCTCGTGGGGGCCGTTCCCCCGGAGAAGGCCAGGTAGACCACTCGTCGTGCCCCCGGCCCGCGGACCCTGCGTCCGGGCCGGGGGCACGTTCGTGTGCGGCGTCGTTTGCATTGATGCGTGCATCCGACACCCTTGATTGATGAAGTGCCCTGGTCGTGCGTCCGAGAAGTAAGTCGGGGCGTACCGGCGGTTGCCCACTAAATCGAGCCGAAAATTTCCATTCCGTGGCCGGATGGCAGGCGCGGCGTACTGCCCCCGGCTGTTCTCCGGGCGAGGTCGGCGCATATCCGTATCCCGATCGCACTACGGTCAACGGCCAGGCAACAGACCGGTTTCCGCTCAATAACAGGACACTTTGGACCACCTTTCATGATCTGCTGGAGGGGGTATATGTGGAATTCGGCAGCCGGTAAGGTACGCGCATGACGGAGCGCATACCTGATGAGATAAGCCCGGAGTCGAAGGATTGCAAAAGTGACAATCTAATTCGCCTCAGCGAATTTCGCACTCTTTGGGCGGCTTATGCTCAGTCGGTCCTCGGTGACCAGCTGGCGCGGGTGGCGTTGTCGCTGCTGGTCTTCGAACGAACCGAGTCGGCCGGCTGGACCGCGGCGACGTACGCCCTGACCACCCTGCCCGCCCTGCTGTCCGGGGTCCTGCTGTCCGGCCTCGCCGACCGCTTCCCCCGGCGGACCGTCATGGTCGGCTGCGACCTGGTGCGCGCCGCCCTGGTCGGGCTGATGGCCCTGCCGGGAACGCCGCTGCCCCTGCTGGCCGGGCTGCTGGTGCTGGCGCAGCTGGCCGAGGCGCCCTTCGGCGCCGCCCAGGGCGCTCTGCTGCCGACCGTGCTCGGCGAGCGGAGGTACGAGCGTGGCCAGCGGGTCATGCTGATCACCCACCAGGCCGGGCAGCTGGTCGGCTTCGCCGGTGGCGGTGTGCTCGTCGTGTGGCTGGGCAGCCACCTCTCCCTGGGGCTGAACGCGGCCTCGTTCCTGCTCTCCGCGTCCCTGATCAGGTTCGGTGTGAAGGCACGGCCGATCGCGAGCGACGACGTGCGTCAGAAGAGACTGCACATGCAGGTCAGGAGTGGGGCGGCGCTGATCTGGGCGGACCCCAGGCTGCGGGCGCTGGTCGCCCTGGGGTGGCTGGCGGGGTTCATCGTGCTGCCGGAGGGACTGGCCGCCCCGTTCGCGGACGAGGCCGGCGGGGGCGGCGCCTCCGTGGGGCTCCTGCTCGCCGCGCATCCGGCGGGAATGGTGCTGGGCGCGGCCCTGCTCGGGCGGGCGAGCGTCGGGGACGAGTGGCGCCGCAAGCTGCTCGGCCCACTGGCGGTCGGCGCGAATCTGCCGCTGCTCCTGTACTGGACGGGCCCCGGTGTCGCGGTCGCTGTCCTGCTGCTGATGGCGTCGGGTGTGTGCTCGGCCTACCAGATCACCGCCGGAGCCACTTTCGTCCTGCTCACCCCGGCCGGCCAGCGTGGCCAGGTACTGGGGCTCGCCAGGTCGGGGCTGACCGCCATGCAGGGGATCGGCGTCGCGGCGGGCGGTCTGGCGGCCGAGCTGTCCGGATCGTCCTCGGACACGATCGGAGGGGCGGGACTTCTCGGGACTCTGTGCGCGATCCTGGTTGCCTTCGCCTGGTCGCGGGCCCGGGGGACCGGCGCAGGGACGATTCCCCTGAGGGCGTAGGACTACTGGCCGCCGATCGCGGCTAGGGTCGATGGCAGGAAAACCCACGAGCGATCCACAGGAGTACCCAGCGATGTCTATCGACCCGTCCTCGATTCCCAACTTCGGGGGCCAGCCCGAGCCGCAGGCGTCAGGACCCGAGGGGCCCGTCGTCCCTGACCAGGACCTCGTCAAGCAGCTTCTCGAGCAGATGGAGCTGAAGTACGTCGTCGATGACGAGGGCGACCTCGCAGCGCCGTGGGAAGAGTTCCGCACGTACTTCATGTTCCGCGGCGAGGAGGAGCAGCAGGTCTTCTCGGTCCGTACGTTCTACGACCGCCCCCACCCCGTCGACCAGCGTCCCGTGCTCCTCGACGCGATCGACGACTGGAACCGCCGCACCCTGTGGCCCAAGGTCTACACGCACGCCCACGAGGGCGAGGAGGGCGCCGCCGCCTCCGTGCGGCTGATCGGTGAGGCGCAGATGCTCATCGGCACCGGCGTCAGCCTGGAGCACTTCGTCTCCTCGACGGTCAGCTGGGTGCGGGCCTCCATCGAGTTCGACAAGTGGCTCGTGGAGCGCCTCGGCCTGGAGCCCGCCGAGGAGAAGACCGCGGACGAGGAGTCCCCGGAGGCCTGATCCGGCGCCGGTGGGACAGCCCGGCCGGGGGCGGCGGTCATCGCGACCACGCCGCCGGGCCGGGCTTCCTCATGTCCGGGCTCTCCCCGTGCGTGCTCTCCCCGTCCGGGGGATCAGCCCGTGCCGAGGCTCTTCAGCCGGGTGACCGCTTCCGTGAGTACCTCCGTGCGCTTGCAGAAGGCGAAGCGCACGAAGGGCGCTCCCTGGTCGCGGTGGTCGTAGAACACCGCGTTGGGGATGGCGACGACTCCGCACCGCTCCGGCAGCGCCCGGCAGAACGCGAAGCCGTCCTGCCCCCCGCCGAGCGGCCGGATGTCGGTGGTGACGAAGTACGTTCCGGCAGGTTCGTAGACCTCGAAGCCGGCCTCGGCGAGGCCGCTGCTCAGCAGGTCGCGCTTGGCGCGCAGGTCCGCGCGCAGCCCGTCGAAGTAGCTGTCGGGCAGGCGCAGTGCCTCGGCGACCGCGTACTGGAAGGGCCCGGCCGACACGTACGTCAGGAACTGTTTGGCGGACCGGACCGCGGTGACCAGGGCGGGGCTCGCCGTGATCCAGCCGACCTTCCAGCCGGTGAACGAGAACGTCTTCCCCGCGCTGCTGATCGTGACCGTGCGCTCGCGCATGCCGGGGAAGGAGGCGAGCGGGATGTGCTCGCCCTCGAAGACCAGGTGCTCGTAGACCTCGTCCGTCACGACGAGGAGGTCGCGCTCGCACGCGAGCCCGGCGACGGCGGCCAGCTCCTCGCGCGTCAGGACCGTGCCGGTGGGGTTGTGCGGGGTGTTGAGAAGGATCAGCCGGGTGCGGGGGGTGACGGCGGCGCGGAGTTCGTCGAGGTCGAGCCGGTAGGCGCCCTCGTGGGGGTGGAGCGTGACGGGGACGCGGGTACCGCCCGCCATGGCGATGCAGGCCGCGTACGAGTCGTAGTACGGCTCCAGGGCGATGACCTCGTCGCCGGGCTCCAGGAGGGCCAGCAGGGTGGCGGCGATGGCCTCGGTGGCGCCCGCCGTGACGAGCACCTCGGTGTCGGGGTCGTACGCCAGTCCGTAGCGCCGCTGCTGGTGCTCCGTGATCGCGGAGCGCAGCTCGGGGACGCCGGGACCCGGCGGGTACTGGTTGCCGTGGCCGGCGCGCAGCGCCCGGACCGCGGCCTCACGGATCTCCTCGGGGCCGTCGGTGTCGGGGAAGCCCTGGCCGAGATTGATCGATCCGGTCCGTAGGGCCAGCGCGGACATCTCCGCGAAGATCGTCGTGCCGAAGTCGGCGAGGCGGCGGTTGAGCAGCGGTCGTCCCTGTGTCATGGGCGCCATCCTGTGCCGAAGCTCTGGAGTTGCTCAAGTCTGCTTTGGCCGCGATGGGGCGTGGGAATCCCCCTGTCACGTAAGAAGCGGGGACCTCGCTTCGGGGGACAGAAGGATGTGAGGTCGGTGGAGCACTTCATCTTCATCGTGGTTGTTCTCGTGATCATGGGGGGTGCGGTCGCGTTCCTGATGAGGGCGGCCGGCAGGAGGAAGGCGCCGGTGGGACGTGCCGGGCGCCGGGCACGGCGTGGATCCGCCGGCGGGGGCGGGGCGTCGGGCTGGTGGGCCGGTGACAGCGGCGGCGGTCACTCGTGCGGCGGTGGCGGCAGCAGCTCTTCGTGCAGCAGCGGCTCGTCGTGCGGTGGCGGGGGAGGATGCGGCGGCGGGGGCAGCTGACCCGGTCGGCCCGACCGGGGGCGGACGCCGTGTCCGTGAGGCGCCCGGTGGGTGAACTCCCGCCGGGCTCCTTTTCGTTGGGCTTTTCTGGAACAGATGAACCGTGCTGCCCCCGAGGGGATGGAAACCACGTCAAGTTGGGTAAAAACGCTGTGAGTGTGGCGTACTTCATGATTCCCTCGCTGTAGGGAACATTCAGCCGTCGGACCCTGAACGGGCCGGTTCAGGCGTTCCCCTTCCCCTAGGTGCGACGCACCGGGGGCACCTCCTGTCCGTGTGTCCATGTGTGTTTTGCGGAGCCGACCCATGCTCACGACCCTCCAGACCGCCTATTCCGATACCCGTGCCGCCGATCTGGCCTGGGCGCTGGGGCGCGAGCCACTGCCGGCCCTCGCCGTCCTCGACCTTCAACTGCCCTGTGCCAAGCTGCAGATGAGACTGCTCGGCGCCTCCCACCAGGTCCTCCTGGAGGAGGAGCGCGGCACCTGTTCCGAGACCGTTGCCTGTATTCCGGGCAGTAGCACGCCCCTGCCGCTCGGCGTCGCCAAGCGGATGGGCGAGTGGGAGTACGAGTTCGCGGCGCGCGTGGAGACTCTCTCGGAGGGCTCGTTCGCGGGGCGCGCACAGGAGCTGCTCGCGCTGGTGACCGACCATCCGCACGGCCTCGCGGGGACGTTTCCCGGCAGCCCGTACGCCTTCACGGCCATGCTGGCGCAGCACTCGGAGGGTCAGGTGGGGTGGCGCACCTGGCACGCGTATCCGCAGGAGGGGCAGTTGGTGGTGACCCGGACCCGGGTGGGGGTGCGGATGCCCGTGCCGGCGCTGTGAGCGGGCGTGGCGCCGGTCCGTGCGGGGCCGCAGCCGGGAGCGGTACCGGTCCGCGCAGGTGCGGGGCGCATTCGACGTGCTTACGGAGTGCCTCACTTGCACCCTTGTGGGTGACAAGCGGCGACGTCGCCGTAACGTAGCGTTCGCCTCATGATCGACCAGCAGGTGTCGCTGCGAGGGGGTGCGGCGAGGCTTCCCGTACGGCCGAGGACCGGCCGCTTCCTCGTGCTGGCCGTGGTGTTCATCTGTGCCGCTTGCGGACTGGTGTACGAGCTCGAACTGGTCGCGCTGGCCTCCTACTTGATCGGTGACTCAGTCACCCAGGCCTCCGTCGTGCTGTCCGTGATGGTGTTCGCGATGGGCATCGGCTCGCTTCTCGCGAAACGTTTACGCAGCCGCGCCGCCGTCGGGTTCGGCCTGATCGAAGCCGCCCTCGCGCTGGTCGGCGGATCGTCGGCCCTGGTGCTGTACGCGTCGTTCGCCTGGCTCGGGGAGTCGCGCTACGCGCTCGTGGGGTTCTCGATGGCGATCGGGATCCTGATCGGAGCGGAGATCCCGCTGCTGATGACGCTGATCCAGCGGGTCGACCGGCAGGACGCGGGCGGGGCCGTCGCCGATCTCTTCGCCGCCGACTACGTGGGCGCGCTCGTCGGCGGGCTCGCGTTTCCGTTCCTGCTGCTGCCGATGATGGGCCAGCTCACCGGGGCGCTGTTCACCGGCTCCGTCAACGCGGCGGCGGGCGGTGCGCTGGTGCTGTGGGTGTTCCGGCGGGACCTCGGCACCCGCGAGCGCTGGCTGCTGATCGCCGCCAACGCCGTGGTGATCACGGTGCTGGCCACGGCCACGGTCCTGGTCGACGACTTCGAGAGGGCGGCGCGGAGCGCGGTGTACGGGGACGAGGTGCGGGTCGCCGTGCGGACCGAGGTGCAGGAGGTCGTCCTCACCGGAGCGGGGCGGGGCTCGCTCGACCTCTATCTGGACGGCCGGCTGAGGGTCAGCTCGCGCGACGAGTACCGCTACCACGAGGCACTGGTGCACCCGGTGATGAGGGGCAGGCACGAGCGGGTGCTGATCCTCGGCGGGGGCGACGGGCTGGCGGCCCGCGAGGTGCTGCGCTATCGGGACGTCGAATCCGTCGTGGTGGTCGAGCTCGACCCGGCCGTCACCCGGTTGGCCCGTACGGACCCTGCGCTTTCCGGGCTGAACGGGCACGCGTACCGGGATCCCAGGCTGACAGCGGCCGCCGGGGACGCGTTCAACTGGCTGCGGGCCACGGGTGACCGCTACGACGTGGTGATCTCGGATCTGCCCGACCCGGGGATCACGGCCAGTACGAAGCTCTACTCGGCGGAGTTCTACGGCCTGGTCGAGGAAGCCCTGGAGCCGGGCGGCCGCCTGGTGGTGCACGCGGGGCCGCTGGGCAGCAGGCCGGAGACGTTCTGGACGGTGGAGGCGTCGATGAGGGCGGGCGGCCTGGCGACCCGCCCGTACCGCATCGAGGGCAGGCGCACCGGTCTCGCCGCGGGTCCGGACCGGCCCACGGGCGGGTCGCAGGCGCCGCACGACTGGGGGTTCGTGCTCGCCGCTCCGCGTGCGGTGGGCCCCCTCGGCCTCGACGGCCGGGTGCCGGGGCTGCGCTCCTTGGGGGAACGGGAGCTGCTGGCGGCCGAGCGCTCGGCGGAGCAGGTGCGGCTGAAGGGCGCGAGCGCGTCGACGCTGGTGCATCCGCGCTACTGGGAGGAACCGTGAGCGTGGTGGGGACGCTGCGGACCTCACGGTGAACGGGGTGCGGAAGCGCTGACGGGACGGCCCCGGCTGAGTAGGCTCGGTCGGTATGGAGCATGAGGTGTTCGTTCCGGTTCCGGTCGCGTCCCTTCGTCGGACGCTGGGTGACCCCGCCCGTGTGGCGCGCTGTGTCCCCGGCCTCCAGCAGGACGCCGATGTGTCGGCGGGGCCCCTGACCGGCCGGCTGAAGATCCGGATCGACGGTCACACGATCACCTACCGGGGAGCGCTGACGATCACCGGCCGGGGCGACGACACCTTCCTCGTGTCCGGGGAGGGCGTCGAGGCCCGGGGCGGGGGCTCGGCGAAGCTGTCCCTGACCGTCGGACTCACCCGGACCGACGGCGGCACGACGGTCGCCTTCGGCGGGTCGGCGAGCGGCGAGGGCCGCATCGTGGAGCTGGAGGAGGCGGCGGCGCTCGCCGCGGTGCAGCGGCTGCTGGACCGCTTCACGCAGCAGTTGGTGACGGAGTCCCTGGCCGCCCGGGATGCGCAGGAGACCGCTCCCGGAGCTGCGACCGGGACCGGCCAGGACGAGGTGTCGCAGCCCGAGCCGTCGCAGCCCGAGTCTTCTGCCGCCGAGGCTTCTGCCTTTGCTTCGTCCGATTCCGATTCCGACTCCGACTCCGACTCCGATTCCGAGCCGTCCGAGCCTTCGGCCTCCGGCGAGGTGCGCGACAAGGGCTCGGTCTTCGACGCCCCCGTGCCGCCGCCCTCGCTCGATCCCGCGGCGGAGCTGGAGTTCACCGTGCCGGACGGTCCGCCTGCCGAGGCCGCACACGCCCGGCGCACCATGATCGGCCGGAGTACGGAGGAGGTCGACCACGCTCCGCCGCGCGGCCGGTACGCCCCCGTGCCCTCGCAGGACGACATGACTGCCGGCGTCACGCTGCGCTGGATCGCTCCCGCGGCCGTTCTCGCGATCGCCTCCGCCGTGGTCGTGGGCCGGGCTCTGCGGCGCCGGAGGTAACCGCTGTCCCGGTGCTCGGGCCGCGCGATGCGCGGCGTCCCACGCCGCGCGCCGATCCACCGGGGACGGCGGGACAGGCCCTGGCAGCGCCAGTAGTGTTCTGGGGTGAGCAGAGCTGCGAAGGACGTCCGGCTGACCGCCGGCGACGCCGAGTTGACCGTTGACCCCGTCCATGGCTGCCGGATCCGCAGCCTGCGGATCGGTGGCACCGAACTGCTGCGCCAGGGCGAGCGGTACGGCTGCTTCCCGATGGTGCCGTGGTGCGGCCGCACCGAGAACGGCCTGTTCCGCAACGGCGGCGAACTGCACCGGCTGCCGGTGGACTCCCCGCCGCACGCGATGCACGGCACCGGCCGCGACACCGACTGGCAGCCCGCCCGGCAGGACGAGGCGGAGGCGGCCTTCTTCTACGACCTGGCCGACCCGTGGCCGTACGAGGGCCGGGTCACGCAGTCCTTCGAACTGAGCGAGGACGCCCTGACGCTCCGCATGGGTGTCGAGACCTACGGGAACTCCTTCCCGGCACAGGCGGGCTGGCACCCCTGGTTCCTCCGCAACACCGGCGGCCAGGACGTGCGGATCGACTTCGACGCCGCCTGGCAGGAGGAGCGCGGCGACAACCACCTGCCGACCGGCCGCCGGATCAACCCCCTCCCTGGCCCCTGGGACGACTGTTTCGGGATGCCCGAGGGCGTCGATGTGAAGCTCACCTGGCCCGAACAGCTGGAGCTGACGGTGAAGAGCCGGGACGAGTGGGTGGTGATCTACGACGAGCAGCCCGAGGCCGTGTGCGTGGAGCCGCAGTCGGGCCCGCCGAACGGGCTGAACACCACGCCCCGGCTGGTCACCCCGATCGACCCGCTCGAGATCGTGACGACCTGGAGCTGGGTGCGGCTCTGAGACGTGGCCGCGGCGCGGTCACGCCAGCGCTTACCCTCGTGGGCATGACTGACGTACGCGCTGAGCTGCTCCAGCAGATCAAGGACAAGGCCGTGGTGCACGGCAAAGTGACCCTTTCCTCGGGTCTGGAAGCCGACTGGTACATCGACCTGCGCCGGATCACGCTGGACGGCAAGGCCGCGCCGCTGGTCGGCCAGGTGATGCTCGATGCCACCGCCGAACTGGACTACGACTGCGTCGGCGGTCTGACGCTGGGCGCCGACCCGGTGGCCACCTCGATGCTGCACGCCTCCGCGGCGCGCGGGAAGAGCCTCGACGCGTTCGTCGTCCGCAAGGCGCAGAAGGCGCACGGGATGCAGCGCCGTATCGAGGGCACGGACGTCAAGGGCCGCCGCTGCCTCGTCGTCGAGGACACCTCGACCACCGGTGGTTCCCCGCTGACCGCGGTCGAGGCGGTGCGCGAGGCCGGCGGTGAGGTCGTCGCCGTTGCCGTGATCGTGGAGCGGGGTGCCGCTCCGGCGATCGCGGAGGCCGGTCTGCCGTACGTCAACGCCTACGGGGTCGCGGACCTCGACCTGGCCTGACCTGCACGTTTCCTGAAGGGCGGCCGGTTTCACGTGAAACCGGCCGCCCTTCGCGTACGCCCGTAAAGATGCTCCGGCCACGGGCAGGGTGGAGCCGGGGCGAGAGTCTGGAAAGATGGGGGCGACGATGACGTCGCCCCCAGGTCAGGGACCAGCACTGCACACCCGCACATCCCAAGGAGCGGACAGATGCCCATCGCAACCCCCGAGGTCTACGCCGAGATGCTCGACCGGGCGAAGGCAGGCAAGTTCGCCTACCCGGCCATCAATGTGACGTCGACCCAGACCCTGCACGCTGCGCTGCGCGGCTTCGCGGAGGCGGAGAGCGACGGCATCGTCCAGATCTCCACCGGTGGGGCTGAATTCCTGGGCGGCCAGCACAACAAGGACATGGTGACGGGCGCCGTAGCCCTGGCCGAGTTCGCGCACATCGTCGCCGCCAAGTACGACATCACGGTCGCCCTGCACACCGACCACTGCCCCAAGGACAAGCTGGACACGTACGTCCGTCCGCTGATCGAGGTCTCCGCGGAGCGCGTCGCCAAGGGTCTGAACCCGCTGTTCCAGTCCCACATGTGGGACGGTTCGGCCGAGACCCTCGCCGACAACCTGGCCATCGGCCAGGAGCTGCTCGCCAAGGCCGCCGCCGCCAAGATCATCCTTGAGGTCGAGATCACCCCGACCGGTGGCGAGGAGGACGGCGTCACGCACGAGATCAACGACGAGCTGTACACGACCGTCGACGACGCGCTGCGCACCGCCGAGGCGCTCGGTCTGGGCGAGAAGGGCCGCTACCTGCTGGCAGCGTCCTTCGGCAACGTCCACGGCGTCTACAAGCCGGGCAACGTCGTCCTGCGTCCCGAGCTCCTCAAGGACCTCCAGGAGGGCGTCGGCGCCAAGTACGGCAAGGCCGCGGGCAGCCAGCCGTTCGACTTCGTCTTCCACGGCGGCTCCGGCTCCACGGCCGAGGAGATCGCCACCGCGCTGGAGAACGGCGTCGTGAAGATGAACCTCGACACCGACACCCAGTACGCCTTCACCCGCCCGATCGTGGACCACATGTTCCGCAACTACGACGGTGTGCTGAAGGTCGACGGCGAGGTCGGCAACAAGAAGGTCTACGACCCGCGCAGCTGGGGCAAGTCCGCCGAGGCGGGCATGGCCGTGCGCGTCACGCAGGCCTGTGCCGACCTGCGTTCCACGGGCACCAAGCTGAAGTAAGTACGTCACGGACGCACCGGGCCCGGCCCCCCTTTCCTGGGGTGCCGGGCCCGTTCCGTGTCCGAACCGAACCATGAGGAATCCGCTGTGAGTACGCCTGCGCGCTACGACTTCGACACCGTCATCGACCGCCGGGGCACCTGGTGCGTCCAGTGGGACGGGGTCGCCGACCGGTTCGGGGTGGACGGGCTGTTGCCGTTCACGATCTCCGACATGGACTTCGAGACCGCGCCCGAGGTGCTGGTCGCGCTGCGCGCCCGGCTCGACCACGGGGTGCTCGGCTACACGACCTGGCAGCAGGACGACTTCCGGTCGGCGATCGCGCACTGGTACGCGACCCGGTACGGCACGGAGCTCGACACCGGCCGGCTCGTCTACGGGCCGTCCGTGCTCAGCCAGCTCTCCCAGCTGCTCCAGATGTGGACGGGTGAGGGGGACGGCGTGGTCGTCCACACCCCCACGTACGACGGCTTCAGGAAGGCGGTCACCGGGCTCGGACGGGAGCTGCGGGGGGTGCCGGTGGGGGACACCGAGGCGCTCGAGCGTGAGCTGGAGCGGGCCGACGCGAAGGTGCTCGTGCTGTGCTCCCCGCACAACCCGACGGGGCGGGTGTGGACGGAGGCCGAGCTGCGGGAGACGGCGGCGCTCGCCCGGCGCCACGGTGTCGCGGTGATCAGCGACGAGATCCACGCGGACTTCGTGCACGACGGATACGTGCACGTGCCGTGGACACGGGTGGCCGGTGACGGGCGCTGGGCGGTGATCAGCTCGGCGTCGAAGTCGTTCAACTTTCCGGCGCTGACGGGTTCGTACGGGATCATCGGCGATCCGGCGGACCGGACGGAGTACCTGCGGCGCATGGAGACGGCGGAGGGGCTCGCCTCACCGGCCGTGCTGTCTCTGACGGCACACATCGCCGCGTACCGGGAGGGCGGGGCGTGGCTGGACGAGGTACGGGAGTACGTCGCCGGGAATCTCGCGCTGATCGCGGAGCGGCTGGACGGGGCGTTCCCCGAGCTCGGGTGGGAGCCGCCCCAGGCGGGCTATCTGGCCTGGATCGATCTGCGACCACTGGGTGTGGACGACGAGGCGCTGCAGCGTGCGCTGATCGAGCGGGAGAAGGTCGCGATCATGCCGGGCTCGGTGTACGGGGCGCCCGGGTTCCTCCGGCTGAACGCGGGGTGCCCCCGGAGCAAGGTGGAGGCCGGGGTGGCGGCGCTGGTGCGGGCTGTGGGGGCGGTCCGCTAGAAGACTCGCCGCACGGGCTTGGAGGTGCTCCCGAGCGTCCGGCGGGCGATGCTGCTCGTATGACAGACGCGGCCGACGGCGCAATCCGGGTTGCCTCGCCCGCGGGGCGGTGGATCGTCCTGACGACCGTCCTCGGGTCGAGCATGGCCCTGCTCGACTCCACGGTCATCAACGTCGCCCTTCCCCGGATCGGCGAGGACCTCGACACCGACCTCGCCGCCCTCCAGTGGACCGTCAACGCCTACATGCTCACGCTGGCCGGGCTGATCCTGCTCGGCGGTGCGCTCGGGGACAGGTTCGGCAGGCGGCGGGTCTTCGTGATCGGCGTCGTCTGGTTCGCCGTGGCCTCACTGCTCTGCGGTCTGGCGCCGAACGCGGCCGTCCTGATCGCGTCGCGAGCCCTCCAGGGCGTCGGAGGCGCCCTGCTCACCCCCGGTTCGCTGGCGCTCATCCAGGCGAGTTTCCATCCCGACGACCGCGCCCGCGCCGTGGGGCTGTGGTCGGGGCTCGGCGGGGTCGGTGCCGCGGTCGGGCCGTTCGTCGGGGGCTGGCTCGTGGACGGGCCCGGCTGGCGCTGGGTGTTCCTGCTCAACCTCCCGCTCGCCGCCGTCTGCCTGCCCGTCGCCCTGCGCCACGTGCCGGAGTCCCGGGACCCTGCGGCCCACGGCCGTTTCGACGTGCTCGGAGCCGCGCTCGCGGCCCTGGCACTCGCTCTGGTCACCTACGCGCTGATCGAGGTTCCGGTGCAGGGCGCGTCCGCAACGGTCGTCGGTGCGGCGATCGGCGGGGTGCTGCTCGGGGTGGCGTTCGTCCAGGTGGAACGCAACCGGGCCGACCCCATGGTGCCGCCGTCGATCTTCGCGTCCCGGCAGTTCACCGCCGTCAACATCGTGACGTTCTGTGTGTACGCGGCTCTCGGCGGCTTCTTCTTCCTCTCCGCGATCCAGCTCCAGGTCGTCGCCGGCTACTCGGCGCTCGGCGCGGGCACGGCGCTCCTGCCGACCACCGTGCTCATGCTGCTCTTCTCCGCGTCCGCCGGTGACCTCGGCCGGCGCATCGGGCCACGGATCCCGCTCACGGTCGGCCCCCTGCTGGCGGCGGCCGGGATGCTGCTGATGCTGCGGGTCGGCCCGGGCGCCTCGCTCTCCTCGTACGTCCAGGACGTCCTGCCGGCCGTCCTGGTGCTGGGCATCGGCATGGTCGTCCTGGTGGCGCCGCTCACCGCGACCGTCCTGGCCGCCGTCGACACGGGTAGGGCCGGGCTCGCCAGCGGGATCAACAACGCGGCGGCGCGGGCGGCCGGACTGCTCGCCGTCGCCGCGCTGCCGCTGCTCGCCGGGATGGGCCCCGAGGCGTACCGCGACGCCGGGGAGTTCGCCGCGACCTTCCGCCGGGCGATGCCGATCTGCGCCGGGCTGCTCGTCGCGGGGTCGGTGATCGCCTGGTCGCTGGTGCGGACGACCCCGGAGGCGGCACGCGAATGCCGGCCCGAATGCACGATGCACTGCGGGGTCACGGCCCCGCCCCTGGAGCCGGAACGGCAGACCGGGGGACGGACGGGCGGAACGTAGTCGCCCGGGTGTCCACGATGCGGTCGGAGCCAGGCACACTTGAACCATGTCCATCCACGAGAACCTGCTCGGGGGCCCCGCCCCGACCCACCTGCCCGACGACCCGGAGCCGCGCGAGCTCCTCGCCGGCGGCGCCGCACCCGCCGATGTCGCGGCGAAGTACCCGACGTCCTCGCTGGCCTGGGCCCAGCTCGCCGACGAGGCGTACGAGGGCGGCCGGGTCATCGAGTCGTACGCGTACGCCCGTACCGGCTACCACCGTGGTCTCGACGCACTGCGCCGGGCGGGCTGGAAGGGCCACGGCCCCGTCCCGTTCGAGCACGAGCCGAACCGCGGCTTCCTGCGCGCCCTGCACGCCCTCGCGCGCGCCGCGCAGTCGATCGGCGAGCAGGAGGAGTACGAGCGCTGCTCGTCGTTCCTCCGCGACTCCTCGCAGACCGCAGCCGACACCCTGGGCTGAGCCCCCTCCGCACCCGTAGGGCCCCGCAGGCAGCACCCTCGCCTGCGGGGCCCGACGCGTCCCGTGCTGCTCCGGTTTAGGATGCGAGCAGGGGACCGGAGCTCCACCACCTCAGAGGAAGGGGCGGACCGCTACCCGGAAGCTCGTGTCGAGGAGACAGAAATGTCGACGATCAACCCCGACCCCGAAGCCACCGGTGCGGACACCCCGCACCTGGACTTCGCGGGAACGACTCCGTACGAGGACTATGTCCAGGCGGATGTCCTGACCCACCTCCAGCACCTTCGCTCGGACGATCCCGGCGAGATGGTCTTCCTGGTCACCACCCAGGTCATGGAGCTGTGGTTCACGGTCATCGTCCATGAGTGGGAGACCGCGACCCGTGCCCTGCGCGAGGACCGCATACCCGTCGCACGCGACGCGCTGAAGCGCTCGCTCCGGGAGCTCGAGGCGCTGAACGCCTCCTGGAAGCCGCTGGCAGGCCTCACCCCCGCCCAGTTCAACTCCTACCGGGGCTCCCTCGGCGAGGGCTCCGGTTTCCAGTCGGCGATGTACCGGCGGATGGAGTTCCTGCTGGGCGACAAGTCCGCGTCCATGCTCGTGCCGCACCGGGGCGCTCCCCGTGTCCACGCCGAGCTGGAGAAGGCGCTCCACGAGCCGGGCCTGTACGACGAGACGCTCGCCCTGCTCGCCCGGCGCGGTCACGCGGTGCCGCAGTCGGTGCTCGACCGGGACCTGTCGCAGAAGTACGAGCCGTCCCCCGTGGTCGAGGCGATCTGGGCGGAGATCTACGCACGTCCCGACCAGAACGACGAGCTCGTGCGGCTCGGCGAGGTGCTGACCGACGTCGGCGAGCTGGTGTGGCGCTGGCGCAACGACCACCTGGTCGCCACCCGGCGTGCGATGGGTTCGAAGACCGGCACCGGAGGGTCGGCCGGGGTCGCCTGGCTGGAGAAGCGGGCCACGAAGAACGTCTTCCCCGAGCTGTGGACGGCGCGCAGCCATGTCTGACCTCTACGAGCGCGCACAGGCGCTCGACGCCGCCGACGAGCTCGTCGGCCGCCGCGAGCTGTTCGCCCTCGACGACACCGTCTACCTCGACGGGAACTCGCTGGGCGCGCTGCCCCGCCACGTCGCCGCACGCATGCAGGACGTCATCACCCGGGAGTGGGGCTCCCTGCGCATCCGCTCCTGGGACGAGAGCGGCTGGTGGACCGCGCCCGAGCGGATCGGCGACCGGATCGCCCCGCTGGTCGGTGCCGCCGCCGGGCAGATCGTGGTGGGCGACTCCACCAGCGTGAACGTCTTCAAGGCCGTGGTCGCAGCGAGCCGTCTGGCCGCCGACGGCCGCGACGAGATCCTGGTCGACGCGACGACGTTCCCGACGGACGGGTACATCGCCGAGTCCGCGGCCCGGATGACGGGCCACCGCATCGTCCCGGTCTCCCCGGCCGACGTGCCGGCCGCACTCGGCCCCCGTACGGCGGTCGTCCTGCTCAACCACGTCGACTACCGCACGGGCAGGCTCCACGACCTGCCGGGCCTCACCGCCGCCGTCCACGCGGCGGGCGCCCTCGCGGTCTGGGACCTGTGCCACAGCGCGGGCGCCCTGCCCGTCGGCCTCGACGCGCACGGGGTGGACCTGGCCATCGGCTGCACGTACAAGTACCTGAACGGCGGCCCCGGTTCGCCCGCCTACCTGTACGTCGCCGAACGCCACCAGGCGGCCTTCGACTCGCCCCTGCCCGGCTGGACCTCGCACGCCGACCCCTTCGGGATGACCCCCGAGTACACCCCGGCGGACGGTTCCGTACGGGGCCGGGTCGGTACCCCGGACATCCTCTCGATGCTGGCGCTCGAAGCGGCGCTGGACGTGTGGGAGGGCGTCACGGTCGAGGCCGTACGGGCCAAGTCCCTCGCCCTGACGGACTTCTTCCTGGAGTGCGTCGCCGCGTACGTCCCCGAGGGCCGGGTCGTCCCGGTCACCCCGGTCTCCCACTCCGAGCGCGGGAGTCAGGTCTCGCTGCGGTGCGAGAACGCGGACGACACCGAACCGGTGATGCGCGCGCTCATCGAACGCGGCGTGGTCGGCGACCTGCGCCGCCCGGACGTGCTGCGGTTCGGTTTCACCCCGCTGTACGTCGGCTTCGCGGACGCCGAGCGCGCCGCGCGGATCCTGGCGGAGGTACTGGCCGCCTAGGGCCTCGCGTTCCGTACGGGCCCGGTCCTCGAGGACCGGGCCCGCACGGGTCTGCCGCCGGTCCGAAGGCGGCCCGCCGTACTGATACCGTCCCCGCAGGTCAGTCCAGTTGGGCATATGCGTAGGACGGTTGGAGCAGCATGTCGGATTCTGCCGCGCGTGATCGTGACGCCGCCGAGACCGAGTCGGCGTTCGCGCATCCGGTGGTCGCCCCCGATCGGTCCGTGGCCTATGGAAGCCATCCCGACCAGGTGATCGACTTCTTCGCTCCGCGCGACGGCCGGACCGGGGCTCCGCTCGTGGTCGTCCTGCACGGAGGGGCCTGGCGCGCCCCGTACGACCGGCACCATGTGTCGCCGTTCGCGGACTTCCTGGCCCGGCGCGGGTTCGCCGTCGCCAGCGTCGAGTACCGGCGCGGCAGCGAGATCCCGCAGCAGGGCGGGGCGGGTCCGGTCGCGGGGCGCTGGCCCGAGACGTTCGACGACGTGGCCGCCGCGATGGACGCCCTGCCGGTGCTCGCCGCCCGGGAGCTGCCGCAGGCCGACATACGGCGGACCGTGGTCACCGGGCACTCGGCGGGCGGACAACTGGCCCTGTGGGCCGCCGCCCGGCACGTGCTTCCGCTCGGTTCGCCGTGGCGGCTGCCCGCGCCGCCGCCGCTGCGCGGAGTGGTCGCGCTGGCGCCGATCGGTGACTTCACGAGCGCCGTCGAGCTTGACGTCTGTTCCGGCGCCGTGCGCCAACTCCTCGGCAAGGAAGCGGACTTCGAGGAGCGCAGGTTGCACGCCGACCCGGCCGAGCTGCTCCCGACCGGGATCGCGACGGCCGTCGTCCAGGGCGTCGACGACCTCACCGTGCCGCAGGCGGTCACGGAGGCGTTCGTGGACGCCGCGGCGAAGGCGGGGGAGATGGTCGGGCTGACGCTTCTGGACGCGGTCGGGCACTTTCCGCTGATCGACCCGTCGGCCGACGCGTGCGCGGTGGTGGCGGAGGAGATCGCCCAGCTGGCCTGGTAGTACTTGCGATGGACGGCCCAGGATCCGCATCACTGCTGACGACCCCGGCCGCGGTGGCGCCTACCTTGGGGAGCGTGACCGAGACGAAGACCAGAAGCCCCGAGCTCCGGCTGGCCGCAGGGGCGATAGACGGCCTGCGGCAGGACCTCTTCCACGACGTTTTCGACTACCGTCCGCTGGGCCCGCTGGGTACCGGCGGTCCGGTGATCAGGAGGCTGCCCGGGGCGATCCGGAAACGGGCGGTCTGGACGCCGCACGCGGTGGTCGGCGTGGTCGCGCTGATCTCGATGCTGGCCGGAGTGTTCGAGGCGAACACCTACTCCGTGTTCGGGATAGCGACGCTCATCGCAGGTGTGGTGCCGTCCGCCGCCCTGATGATGACGCTGGTCCGCCCCGTTCTCGCGTTCTGGGTGTCGCTCGCGACCACCCCGCTGGTGGCCGTCGTCGGTCACGGGGACTGGCCGTGGGGGCCGAACGCCTTCGCCTGCCACCTGGGTGTGCTGATCGTCGTCGCGGCGAGGACCCGGCCGCGTACGGCCGCGTGGATGTGGCTGATCACCCTGGTCGCCGGGTCCTTCCTGGAGAACTTCGGAAACGGTTACACGCCCACCACCGGGCCCATGGCCGTCACCTCCGCCTTCGCCCTGCTCCTCGTCACCGTGGTGCAGGTACGCCGTGACGCCGAGCGCGAGGTGACCGTGCAGCGCACCGTCACCGCCGTGGAGCGCGACCGGCGCACGCTCCTGGAGGAGCGCACCACCATCGCCCGTGAACTGCACGACGTCGTCGCCCACCACATGTCCGTCGTCGCGATCCAGGCCGAGGCCGCCCCCTACCGTGTGGAGAACCCGCCGCCCGAGCTGGAGCAGGCCTTCGTCACGATCCGGGAGAACGCGGTCGCCGCGCTCACCGAGCTGCGCCGCGTCCTGGGTGTCGTACGGGCCGACGACTACGAGGCGCCGGACGCCCCCCAGCCCACCCTGGCCGAGACCGACCGGCTGCTGGCCAATGTGCGGGAAGCGGGCCTGGAGACGGAGAAGACGGTCACCGGCGCGGTGCGCGAGCTTCCGCCGGGCGTCGAACTGTCGGCGTACCGGATCATCCAGGAGGCCCTGAGCAACACCCTCCGCCACGCCCCCGGCGCCACGGCCAAGGTGGAGATCGGGTACGTGCTCGGCGGGCTGGGGCTGCGGATCGTCAACGGGCCCGCGACGGGGCTGGTCAAGCCGTCGCCCGGGGCCGGGCACGGGATCACGGGGATGCGGGAGCGGGTCGCGATGCTGAACGGCGAGATGACGGCCGAGGCCACGGGGGACGGCGGCTACGAGGTCGCCGTGTTCCTGCCCGTGGCGGCCGAACGGACAGTTGCCGGGGAGGGTGGGGACGCGTGAACGACTCCACCATCCGGGTGCTGATCGTCGACGACCAGATGATGGTCCGCGAGGGCTTCTCCGTGCTGCTCAACGCGATGCCCGGTATCGAGGTCGTCGGCGAGGCCGTCGACGGACGGCAGGCCGTGTCGCAGGTCGCGGCCCTGCGCCCCGACGTGGTGCTGATGGACATCCGGATGCCGGAGCTCAACGGCATCGAGGCCACCCGCGAGATCGTCGCCGCCGACGCGGACGCCAAGGTGCTCGTCCTGACCACGTTCGACCTGGACGAGTACGTGTACCAGGCCCTGCGCGCCGGGGCCTCGGGATTCCTGCTCAAGGACGCCTCCGCCCGCCAGCTCGCCGACGGGGTACGGGTGGTGGCGTCGGGCGAGGCACTGCTCGCGCCGACCGTGACCAGGCGGCTCATCAAGGAGTTCTCGAAGCTCGCCGAAGCGCCCCGGCCGCCCGCCATGGCCAGGATCGGCGACCTCACCGAACGCGAGACCGAGGTGCTCGTCCTGATCGCCCAGGGGCTGTCGAATCTGGAGATCGCCTCGCACCTGGTGGTGGCCGAGTCCACGATCAAGACGCATGTGAGCCGCATCCTGGTGAAGCTGGGGCTCAGGGACAGGACCCAGGCGGCCGTGTTCGCGTACGAGGCGAGGCTGGTCACACCCGGATAGCGTCGGTCTCATGCATGTGTCCTTCGACCCCTGGTCGCCGGCGTTCGTCGCCGATCCGTACCCCGCCTACGCCGCGCTGCGCGCCACCGGCCGGGCGCACTACTTCGAGCCGACCCGGCAGTGGCTGATCCCGCACTACTCCGATGTGTCGGGGCTGCTGCGCGACCGGCGCCTCGGCCGGACGTATCTGCACCGCTTCACCCACGACGAGTTCGGCCTCGACGCCCCGCCCGCCGCCCACGAGCCCTTCCACACGCTCAACGGGCAGGGGATCCTCGATCTGGAGGCCCCCGACCACACCCGGATCAGACGGCTGGTCGCCAAGGCCTTCACGCCCCGCACGGTCGAGATGCTCGCCCCGGCAGTGGAGCGGATGGCCGCCGGGCTCGTCGAGGAGTTCACCGCGGCGGGCGGCGGTGATCTGCTCACCGCGGTGGCCGAGCCGCTGCCCGTGGCGGTCATCGCCGAGATGCTCGGCATCCCGGAGTCCGACCGGGGGCTGCTGCGCCCCTGGTCGGCGGCGATCTGCGGGATGTTCGAGCTGAACCCGCCGGAGGACAGGGCACGGGCCGCCGTTCAGGCGTCCGTCGAGTTCTCCGCGTATCTGCGCGCGCTGATCGACGAGCGGCGCGGGGACCCCGGTACGGACCTGATCACCGCGCTCATCACCGCCCATGACCAGGACGAGCGGCTGACCGAGCAGGAGATCATCTCCACCTGCGTGCTGCTGCTCAACGCGGGCCACGAGGCGACGGTCAACGCCACCGCGAACGGCTGGTGGACGCTCTTCCAGCACCCCGAGAAGCTGGCTTCCCTGCGCGGCGACCACAGTCTGCTGCCGACCGCGGTGGAGGAACTCCTGCGGTACGACACCCCGGTGCCCATGTTCGCGCGCTGGGTCCTGGACGACATCGAGATCGACGGCACCGTCATCCCGCGCGGCTCGCAGGTCGCGCTGCTCTTCGGCTCGGCGAACAGGGATCCGGAACGCTTCACCGAGGCCGGGACGCTGGACCTGTCCCGGGAGGACAACCCGCACATCGCGTTCGGGGCGGGCATCCACTACTGCCTGGGCGCACCGCTGGCCCGCCTCGAACTGGCGTCTTCGTTCGGTGAGTTGCTGCGCAGGGCGCCCGGTATGCGGCTGTCGGCGGAACCGGAGTGGAAGCCGGGGTACGTGATCCGGGGGCTGCGGGAGCTACTGGTGGAGATCTGAGGACGGGGGCCCGGGCAGCCGGGCCCCCGTCCCGCTACTTGGTCTCCAGGTCCCGTCGGCGGAAGCCCTCCAGTCCCAGCCACAGCAGGGCGGCAGCGATCAGCGTGAGCACCGCCATCGGCGTCCACCTCATCTCCGCGGCCGGCAGCTGGGGTACGTGCCCGAAGGGCGACAGGTTGTTCAGCCAGGGCGGGAACCGCAGCAGCTTGCCCAGGTAGCCGACGACGAACGCGTACACCGGTACGGCCCAGGCCGCCGATGCCGCCCGGGGCAGCCAACCGAAGAGGACGGCCGCGACTCCGACGGTGACCCAGAGCGCCGGCGCGTACGCCAGCGAGGCTCCCACCAGCTTCGGGAACAGTCCGGGGTCCCCGGCCGACGCCGCACCCGCGACACCGATGCCGAGCCCGGCCAGCAGGAGCAGGAGCGTGCCGCCGGCCAGTGCGACGACGAGGTGGCTGCCCGCCCAGCGGGTACGGGACAGGCCGGTCGCGAGGAGCGGCTCCACCCGGCCCGCGTTCTCCTCGGACCTCGGCCGCAGGGCGGCCATCACCACGTACACGGCGGTGACGACGGCGAGGACGACCATGACCATCGACGCGAACGACTCGGCCATGGTCGTGCCGCCGATGTCCTCCAGCGCCTCGTGGAGCTGGTCGATGTTCTTCAGCATGTCGTCCGCGCTGCCGAGGATCGACCCGTACATCGCGCCCATCAGGAACACGCCGGCGCCGAAGCCGGCCAGCGTGGAACGGTGCAGCCGAAGGGCGAAGCCCAGCGGCCGGGTCAGGAACGGGGACGCGACCGGGCTGCCGAGCCGTGCGGCACGCAGTCCGGCTCCCACGTCCCGCCGGGTGGACAGGACGAACCCCGCTCCCGCCGACAGCACGGCCAGTGAGAGGCAGAGCAGCAGCGGCCACCAGCGGTTGTCCACGTAGACGTAGGTGCGCTGCACCCAGCCGATCGGGGACAGCCAGGACAGTGCGTCGCTGCCGCCGGAGTCGCCGGCGGCCCGCAGGACGTAGGCGAGGCCGATGGTGGCCATGGCCATGCCGGAGGCGCCCCGGGTGTGTGCGGTGATCTGGGCGGTGACCGCCGCGACGGCGGCGAAGACGATGCCCACGGCCGCGTGGGCGGACCCGTAGAGCAGCGAGCCGCCGACGTCGATGGAGTCGATGCCCATCGAGCCGAGGCCGAGGGCCAGCAGCAGGGCGAGCGCGAGGTTGGCGAGCACCGCGACGGACAGGGCGGCGGCCAGGTGCGCGTGCCGTCCGACGACGGTGGAGCGGACCAGCTCGGCCCGGTTCGTCTCCTCCTCGTTGCGGGTGTGCCGGGTGACGATCAGGATGCTCATCAGGCCCACCAGGACGGCCGTGAAGCCGAGCATCTGGTGGCCCGTCATCGAGCCGAAGGTGTAGTCGTCGAGGTAGTGCCGGGGCCCTGTCATGGCGAGCCCGGCCGGGCTCTCCATGGTGGTGACGACGGAGGCGCGGTCGGCCGGATCGGCGTACAGCGTCCTGTACTTGTCCGCCGTGGCGGCCGTTGTGACGAACAGGGCGAGGATCCACACGGGGAGCCGGACGCGGTCCCTGCGCAGGTTGAACCGGATCAGGGTGCGGGTTCCGGCCAGGGTGCCACCACCGCTCGCGAGGGAGCGGTCGGCCGAGGGTGCCGGGCTCGTGGTCGTGGCGGTCATCGGCCGTCTCCGTGCGGGTGGCCGCCCACGGAGAGCTCGTCGCCGTAGTGGCGCAGCATGAGTTCCTCCAGGGTCGGCGGGTGGCTGGTCAAGCTGCGGACGCCGAACTCGGCGAGCCGGCGGACCGTGTCGTCGAGGTGGCCGCCGTCCACGTCGAACCGCACCCGGACGGCGCCCCCGCCTTCGGTGAGGACCTGTACCCCGTGCACGCCGGGCAGGGTGTCGAGCCCGGTGGCCGGGCGTGCGGTCTCGGCCTCGATCGTCGTACGTGTCAGATGGCGCATCTCGCTCAGCGACCCGGACTGCACGATCCTGCCGAGCCGGATGATGCTGACGCGGTCTGCCAGTTTCTCGACCTGGGCCAGGATGTGGCTGGAGAGCAGCACCGTCTTTCCCGCGGTCCTCGCCTGCAGGATCACGTCCTGGAAGACCACCTCCATCAGGGGGTCGAGTCCGGCGGTCGGTTCGTCGAGCAGCAGCAGCTCCGCGTCGGATGCGAGCGCGGCGACGATCGCGACCTTCTGCCGGTTGCCCTTGGAGTAGGCCCGGCCCTTCTTCGTGGGGTCGAGGTCGAAACGCTCGATGAGCTCGTCACGGCGCTGCGTGTTGCTCGTGCCGCGCAACCGTGAGAGCAGGTCGATGGCCTCGCCGCCGGTGAGGTCGGGCCACAGCTCGACGTCGCCGGGCACGTAGGCCAGGCGCCGGTGCAGTTCGACGGCGTCGTCCCACGGGTCCTTGCCGAGCAGTTGTGCCGCGCCCGAGTCGGCGCGCAGGAGCCCGAGCAGGACCCGGACGGTGGTGGACTTTCCGGCGCCGTTGGGGCCGAGGAAGCCGTGGACCTCGCCTGTTTCGACGTCCAGGTCGAGGCCGTCCAGCGCGTGTGTCCGCCCGAACGACTTGTGCAGTCCGGCGACGGTGATTGCCTTCGTCATGATTCTGAAAGTACGTGAGCTTCACAAAGTTGTGAAGTTAAGGAAGCGTATAAAGTTGAGGTCATGATCGGGGCAGGGGAGGCGACAGAGCGATGACCAGCCGGGCAGGGGAAGGCGCCGAGCGTGACGAGGAGGCCGTGGCGCGGTTCGTCGAGCGCTTCGCGGCCGAGATGACGGAAGCGGGCATGCAGCGGATGGCCTCACGGGTCTTCGCGGCGCTCCTCGCGGACGACGACGCCTCCATGACCTCGGCCGAGCTCGGCGAGCAGCTGCAGATCAGTCCGGCCGCGGTCTCGGGCGCGATCAGCTACCTCACGCAGGTCAGCATGGTCGGCCGGGAGCGCGACCCGGGATCGCGCCGAGACCGCTACCGGCTGCACAACGAGATCTGGTACTCCACCTTCGCCAGCCGCGACCAGGTCCTGACGCGCTGGGAGCGCACGCTCAGGGAAGGCGCACGCTCCCTGGGCGAGGACACGCCGGCCGGTGCGCGGATCGCCGAGACCGCGGAGTTCTTCGAGTTCATGCAGTCGGAGCTGGCCGGTGTGATGGAGCGGTGGCGAGAGAGCCGCGGGGCGGCGGGCGGGAACTGAGTACGGCTGACGGCTCCCGGCGGTCGGCGCACAGCCGTGCGGCGGTCAGCGCGCCGTCGGACCGGCGGGGCCACCGGACCGGTGTCCGGCAGCCCCTGCGCCCGTCACGTCATCTGCCCGGGTCCGTCGCCGGCGGAAGTATCAGCCCCCACGCCCCCGCCCGCACCGTCCACGTCCGGGTCCGGACCGGGCCCGCGACCTGTATGTCCGCGCGGTAGCGGAAGTCCGGGCCGGAGACCGTGACCGCCTTGGCCTCCACCGTGACCGTTTCGCCGGACGTCGTGTGGATCACCACGTCCGCGAGGCCCCCGTCGCCCTGCGTGGTCACCGAGACGCCCTCGACCGGCCGGTCCAGATCGTTCAGCAGGACCCCGTCCGCCTCCACGCGCAGCCGGTGGGCGCGCGGTGGGGACGAGGGCGGGGCCGGGCGGACCAGGGCCGCCATCAGGCTCCGGCAGGTGTCCCAGACCGCCGTGACGCCCGTGTGGGGAGCCTCCGGGCCCGGCGCCGGGCCCAGCGCGGGAATGCGCAGATCGCCCAGCACGACGCCGTCGCTGTCGTCGACCAGGAGGTCCAGCCGACGGGCCGCCCCCTCGAGCGCCGCGCGGGCAGCGGCCACGGCGCCCCGGGGCACGCCGAGCGCATGGGCGAGTTCCAACGTGTGCGGCGCGCCGACCGGGATCAGGGAGAGCGCACTTTCGGCCAGCTCCCGTTCCCGGTGGAGCTGGGCCACGGCGCGCAGCAGCGTGTGGTCGTCGCCGACGACCACGGGCCGCCGTCCGCCCCGCCGGGACAAGGCCCGGGCGAACTCCTCCGGACTGTCCGGGAGGCACATCTTGGCGTGCGAACCCGCGCTCAGCACGTCCTTCGCGATACGCACGGACTCGCCGTCGAACCGGCGGGCAAGGGGGTCGATGAGTACCAGTAGCTGGTGGTCGCCGTCGCCGGGGGGCTCTGCAGCCGACACCTCGGTCCTTCCTCGGGTAGCATCTTGGTGCAAGAGCCCCTTGCGCTATTGCGCCAGGGGCTTCGTCTATTCCGGGGCACCCGGTTCGACGGCTCAGGCTTTGCCGCACATCGTCGTGCGGCAGGTACGACCTTTACGTACGCCCCCTGACCTTGGACATGCCCCGCCCGGAAGGGGTGTACGCCTGTGCCCGCACTTGTGCTGCTCGGTGCTCAGTGGGGTGACGAGGGCAAGGGGAAGGCCACCGACCTCCTCGGTGGATCCGTGGACTATGTGGTGCGCTACCAAGGCGGCAACAATGCCGGCCACACGGTCGTCGTTGGCGACCAGAAGTACGCACTGCATCTCCTCCCCTCCGGAATCCTGTCGCCGAGCTGTACGCCGGTGATCGGTAACGGTGTCGTGATCGACCCGGCGGTCCTGCTCTCCGAGCTGAGCGGTCTGAACGAGCGAGGCGTCGACACGTCCAAGCTTCTGATCAGCGGCAATGCTCATTTGATCACCTCGTATCACACCACGGTCGACAAGGTGACGGAACGCTTCCTCGGCTCCCGCAAGATCGGTACCACCGGTCGCGGAATCGGACCCACGTACGCGGACAAGATCAACCGCGTCGGCATCCGGGTCCAGGACCTCTACGACGAGTCGATCCTCGTCCAGAAGGTCGAAGCCGCTCTCGACTTCAAGAACCAGATCCTCGCCAAGCTCTACAACCGGCGCGCGATCGAATCCAGCAAGATCGTGGAGGAGCTGCTCACCTACGCGGAGCAGATCAAGCCGTACGTCGCCGACACGACGCTGATCCTGAACAACGCCATCGACGAGGGCAAGGTCGTCCTCTTCGAGGGCGGCCAGGGCACTCTGCTGGACGTCGACCACGGCACGTATCCCTTCGTCACCTCGTCGAACCCGACCGCGGGCGGTGCCTGCACCGGTTCCGGCGTGGGCCCGACGAAGATCAGCCGGGTCATCGGCATCCTCAAGGCGTACACCACGCGCGTCGGTGCCGGACCCTTCCCGACCGAACTTCTCGACGAGGACGGCGAGGCACTGCGCCGTATCGGCGGCGAACGCGGTGTCACCACCGGCCGTGACCGCCGCTGCGGCTGGTTCGACGCCCCGATCGCGCGGTACGCGACCCGGGTCAACGGCCTCACGGACTTCTTCCTCACCAAGCTGGACGTGCTGACCGGCTGGGAGCAGATCCCGGTGTGCGTGGCGTACGAGATCGACGGCAAGCGCGTCGAGGAGCTCCCGTACAACCAGAGCGACTTCCACCACGCGAAGCCGATCTACGAGATGCTGCCTGGCTGGTCCGAGGACATCACGAAGGCCAAGACCTTCGAGGACCTGCCGAAGAACGCACGGGACTACGTGAAGGCGCTGGAGGAGATGTCCGGCGCTCCGATCTCCGCGATCGGTGTCGGCCCCGGCCGCACCGAGACGATCGAGATCAACTCCTTCCTGTAGGAGTCGTCCAGGAGTCGCCGTGACGGCGGCCGTCCCTGCCTCGGCAGGAGCGGCCGCCGTCACGCGTTCCCGCCCGGGTACGGAGGGTTCAGCCTTCGGCGCACACCCGCATCCCCTTGGGCATGGCGCACGGCAGATGGCCGTGGTTGAGCATGATCCCCTGGCCGCCGCCGCGGCTCAGATAGTCGAGGAAGCCCGCGGCGGGCGAGCCGGCGGGCGGGCGGCCGTAGGTGTAGGCGTACTCGATCTCGCGGAACGGGTACGTGGAGGTGTCGATGTCGTCGATGGACGGGGTGGTCCCGTCGATGGCCAGCTGGTGCAGCCCCTTCAGGTCCTCGCCCCTGCGCAGTTCGCTGTAGCCGATCGCGCCCTCGACCGAGGCGACCTGGTCCAGGACCTCCTGGGTGCCGTTGAGCTCGCAGCGGATGTAGGGGACCGACGGGTCGTCCTTGGTGGCGCAGTCGCGGGAGGAGAAGGCGGGTTCGCCGCCCCCGAGCACCCGGCGCCCGAACACCTCGCGCGTGCCGGAGTCGGCGTCCCTGCTGATCAGCTTGATCGTCAGATCGGGTCCGCCCGCCTCGTTCCAGTTGGTGATCTCGCCGCGGTAGATCCTCCGGACGGTGTCGAGGCTCAGGTTCCGCACCCGGACGTGGTCGTTGACGACGAGGTGGAAGAGCGAGACGCCGACGGGGGTCTCGCTCAGCTCCGTGTACGCCGCGGGCTTCACGCCGTCGGAGAAGGCGACGACCGTGTCGTCGGGCCGGGACTTCGCCTCGCCGGCGAGCCTGCGCAGGCCCTCGGCGCTGCCGCGCGCCTTCACCTCGATGCGGACGCCGTCGCACTTCGACTCGAGCTGCTCCTCCACCGCCTCCAGAACCGGACCGAACGCCGTGGAGCCGGTGACCGTCAGATGGCCCGGGACGCACTCGATCGGCGGCGGCGGGGCGTTCCGTACGAGGATGATCGAGGCGAGCGTGACGACGCAGACCGTCAGGGCCACCGTGATGATCCGGGCGGAGCGGCTGAAGACGGGGGGCTTCTCGTCCGGCCGGAGTGCCTGGTTCGGGGTCACCTCGCCGTCCCGGATGCCGCCGGTGACCCTGATCGGGCTGCCCACGTGCGAGCCGGTGAGCAGGACCAGGAGCTTGAAGTGCTCGTTGCGGTTGAGCGGGACGCGAGGCAGCCGGATGAGGGACCCGGTGTGCCGCAGCCCGGCAGCCGGCGTGAAGTGGTCCATGAGGTGGTCGGCACCCGGGGAGTGCGTCACGGCGACACCTCGGACGGTACGGCCGGTGAACTCCGCCGTGAGGCCGTGGAGCTGCTCGCCGCGCCCCGTGTAGTCGTCGTCGGCGATCGACTGCGAGCCGTCGTTCTCGACGCGGAGCAGTACGAGGGTGGCGTCGGCCATGTCCGGGGTCTCGCTGAAGAGCCCGAGCCGTACGTTGGCCCGTCCCTGGCTGACATCGCTGCCTATCGGGGTGTCCATCTGGACGCGGTAGCCGATGCGCTTGCGGCGCGGTACACGGCGCTCGTACCAGAGCACGCCCGCGGAGGTCGCCACGCCCACGGCGGCGGTGAGGACGGCGATGACGTTCTCGGGGTCGAACCACACCATGGTTGCCTGCGCTCCCTCATGGGTGCGGTGTGCCGGTTCGCGTCACCGTACGGCCCCGGCCAGGGCGGTGGGCGGGTGGCCGGATTCCTTCCCGTGAAGTTCGCCTCGTGTTCAACCGTCAGGAATTCCCGGGCAGTTGGCCGTGCTGTTCACGAAGGTTCCAATCCTGGTCTAGACCTTGACAGGTCCAGACCATCGGCGGTTGAGTGTCGGTCACCCCCATGGCGGCGCACGCTCATCGCCGCGCCGCGCCGAAGGAGTGATCACGTGATCAAACGTGTCATGAGCCTGCTGACCGCGCTGTGCGCGGTCGTCGCGGCCCTCGTCTTTCTCCCCGCCGCCACTGCCTCCGCTGCTACGTGCGCCCCGGCCTGGAACTCCTCGTCCGTCTACTGGGGCGGCGGAACGGCCTCGTACAACGGGCACAACTGGCTGGCGAAGTGGTGGACCCAGAACGAGCGGCCCGGCACCGTCGACGTCTGGGCCGACCAGGGCAGCTGCGGCGGCGGTACGGACCCGGGCGGTCCGAACCCCTCCGGATTCGTCGTCAGCGAGGCCCAGTTCAACCAGATGTTCCCGGGCCGGAACTCCTTCTACACCTACAGCGGCCTGACGGCGGCGCTGAGCGCCTACCCGGGCTTCGCCAACACCGGCAGCGACACCGTGAAGAAGCAGGAGGCGGCGGCGTTCCTCGCCAACGTCAGCCACGAGACCGGCGGACTGGTCCACATCGTGGAGCAGAACACGGCGAACTACCCGCACTACTGCGACACCAGCCAGTCCTACGGCTGCCCCGCGGGTCAGGCCGCCTACTACGGCCGCGGCCCGATCCAGCTCAGCTGGAACTTCAACTACAAGGCAGCCGGTGACGCGCTCGGCATCGACCTGCTCGGCAACCCGTGGCAGGTGGAGCAGAACGCCTCCATCGCCTGGAAGACCGGTCTCTGGTACTGGAACACCCAGAGCGGCCCCGGCACCATGACGCCCCACAACGCCATCGTCAACGGCCGCGGATTCGGCGAGACGATCCGCTCGATCAACGGCAGCATCGAGTGCAACGGCGGCAACCCCGCCCAGGTCCAGAGCCGCATCAACAAGTACCAGGCGTTCGTCCAGATCCTCGGCACGACCCCCGGCGGCAACCTGAGCTGCTGACGTCCGTTGCCCCCACCCGGACGGGGGGCGTGCCCGGCCACGGCCGGGTGCGCCCCCCGATTCGGTTTCCGGGGCGGCCGGTTGGCAGGATCACGCACCATGACAACGGACAGCAGTACACCGCCCGCGAGCACCGGGGCCCGGCTCGCCCTGATCGACAGCGTCCTCGCCCTGCCCTTCCCCGCGGGGGAGGAGAGCGAGGACAGCGGCGTACGCAGCAGCGGCCCCGGGCACCACCTTCTGATCCTGACGGCGAGCCAGGACTTCTGGGACGACCGTTCCCCCGAGCTCGTCGAACCGGCCGAGCAGGAGATCGAAGCCGAATTCAGCGCTGTGGCAACCGCGTTGACGGAGCGGTGGGGCGAGCCGGAGACCGTTGACCTGTGGCCGTATCTGGACATGGGCGGTCCGGCTCCGGAGCCCATGGGGCAGCTCTGCAACCTGGCGGGCAGCATGCAGGTCTGGCGCCATCTGCAGGGGGAGCCGGAGGGCGGGCAGGACGGGCAGGACGGTGAGCGGCGGCGCGGCCGGTGGCTGGGCCTGACCGTGGGGCAGGCCGACCCGGAGTTCCCCATCTGGCTGCTCGCCGCCGTGGGCGAGACCGCGACACTGCCCGCATAAGGGTCGGGCGGAGTCAGAGCAACGCAGGCTTCACGGACATCAGCAGGTGCTGGTGATACCGCGTGTCCTCGCAGCCCGTGATCAACGCGCGCTGGCCGGGCCCCATCAGGCTCAACCGGACCGTCGGCTCCTCCAAGGAGGACAAGGCGTCCAGGAGGTACGCGGGGTTGAAGGCGACCGCCATCTCCCCGGCGCCCTCCAGCGTGGCCGGCAGCCGCTGCGAGGCCACGTCGTCCTCGTAACCCGCCTGCAGCAGCACCGAACCGTCCGCTGCCGAAAAGGTCATCTGCAGCGGGCTGCCGCCGTCCGCCACGACGGAGACGCGCTTCACCGCCTCCACCAGCCTGATGCGGTCCGTCACCGCTGTCGCGGGGTCCGCCAGCGCGAACAGCTTGTCGTGGCGCGGCAGCCGGCCGTCCAGCAGGCGCACCGTCGTACGCATCCCGGCGTGCTCGAAGCCGACCGACCCCGCGTCCACGGCGACGCTGACCAGGCCCGACCGGCCCATCGACCGGGCGATCTCGGTCAGTCTGCGGGCCGACACCACGACATCGGCGGCGACATCGGGCGCCGTCGCCTTCCAGGGCAGGGTGCGCACCGCGAAGCGGTACCGGTCGGTGGCCGCCAGGGTCATCGTGGAGCCGTCGAGCCCGAGCCGGATCCCGGTGAGCGTCGGCAGGGTGTCGTCCCGTCCCGCGGCCACCGTCACCTGGGCGACGGCCGCGGCGAACGCGGCGGCGTCCACCGCGCCGCGGACCTCGGGCAGCGGCGGCAGCGCGGGATAGTCGTCGAGCGGCAGCAGCGAGAGCCCGAACCGGGCGCCGTCCCCGGTCACGGTGAACCGCGAGCCCTCCACCGCGCACTCCACGGGTCCGTCGGGGAGGACCTTGCAGATGTCGAGCAGCCGTCGGCCCATGACCAGCACCTTCCCGGTCCGTACGGTCCGGGCCTCCACCTCGATGCGCGCGGAGGCCTCGAAGTCCAGCCCGCAGACACTCAGTCGGCCGTCGGACACCTCGAGAAGCAGGCCGCCCAGAACGGGCACGGGTGACCGCGTCGGCAGCACCCGGGCCGCCCAGGCCACGGCATCGGCCAGTGCGCCGCGCTCGATGCTGAACTCCATGGCAGGGGCCTCTCGTCCGGTGTACGACACGGTCGAGAAACACGGTAGGCGCCGCCACTGACAATCACCGGTGGACGACGACAGCGACCACCCCCGTGGGCCGCTGCCGCCAACGCCTGCCGGCGTCCCCCGGATCCGGGACGCCATGACGTCCCCCGACGTCCCCCGGACGTCCCGGAACACCTCTCGGACTCTAGGCGGGCGGGGCGGTGGACCGGGAGCTTCAATTCGCATGGTGAGGGTCTCGCGGGGGTATCAGTCCGCACAGCCGAACCGGTACTCTGCACTCCGGTTTTCGGGTACGAGCGGGGGACGTGTGCGCGGGTGGGAACGGGCCGACGACGTCCTGCGGATGTACAGGCTCGCCCGGACAGGCGGATCGGCGGAACTGCTGCGCTGGCTGGCGCACCGCGCCGAGGGCTGGGCCGGACTGCTCGACGGTGACGGCACGGTGCTCCGGGCCGCGGCCGGGACCTCCGGGGAGCCCGGCCAGGAGGCCGCTACCCTTGCCGCGGAGGCCGCCCAGGAACTGAAGTCCCGCGACGCGCACGCCTATTCGCTCGACGCGGACCGGTACACCGTGCTGGTGCTCCCCCTCGACGGACAGCCGGGGGACCGCCCCCCGGTTCTCGCCGTCGCCGCCCCCCGGCCGCTGCCCGACGGGCTGTCCGTGCTGCTCGCCGACGCGCTGATGCCCCTGACGCTGGCCTGGGCGGCGGAGACCCTCGAACGCAGGCGGCGCCGGGTCGACCTCGCGGAGTCCCGGGGCCGCGAGGCGGTCCTGCACCTGCTCATGACCGGGCAACTGTCCATCGCCCACCAGGTGGCAGGGGCACTGCGGCCGAAGCTCCCCGACCCCGTGCGGGTCTGTGTCGTCGAGTGTTCGGGGGGACAGCGCGACGAAGTGGCGCGTGTCTGCGCCGACGCCTCCGGCGGCAGGACGTGGATCGTCCGGTGCCCCGTGTACGCGCGTCATCTGATCCTCGTCATGCCGGCGCTCCCGGAAGCGGACGCGGCACCGGAGAGCGGGACTCCCAAGGACGGTGCCGCACCGGACCGGACCGTCGCCGAGCTGGTGGGCGACTGCGTCGTGGGCGTCAGCCAGCAAGTCCGGCTGTCCGACACGGCGACGGGCTACCGGCAGGCCTTCCACGCCCTGGCCGTGGCCCGCGGACTCCCCGGCCGGCACGCCCGGTTCGGCTCCTCGCCGGAACCCGCCCTGGTCGTGGGCAGCACGGGGGCGCAGTGGGCCGACGCGCTGCTCGCGCCGCTGCTCGCCTACCTGCCGCGCCGTTCGCAGGACCCGGGGAGCCAGGAACTGGCGGCGACCCTCGCTTCCTGGCTGGCGTTCTCCTCGCACGCCACCCAGCACCTGAAGATCCACCGCAACACCCTCGCCGCCCGGCTCAAGCTGATCGGCGAGCTGCTCGGCCTCGACCTGAACCGGGTCACGGACCAGGCGGCTCTCGATCTGGCGCTCAGCATCAGGGCGACCCCCGCGATCGTCCGGCCCGGCCGCCCGGGTGAGCGTCCTGACGGGGCGGCCGGGAACCTCGACGAGATCCTGCGCGGCCCCGGCATCCAGGACTGGGCGTCCCAGCAGCTGCGCCTCCTCGACCCGGCCGGTCCCACGGCCGAGGAGACCCTGCGGACCTGGCTGCGGTGCGAGGCCCGGCTGGGCCCCACCGCGGCGGAGCTGGGCATCTCCGTACCCGGGGCACGCAAGCGTCTGACCCGGCTCGAGGAAGTGATCGGCCGCTCGCTGCTCCAGACCCCGAGCGCGCGCTACGACCTGTGGCTGGCTTGCAGGGCCGTGGACCTGACGGCGGGTGAGCCGGGCCGGACAGGTGCCGGGTCCGGCCCGTGATCAGCCCGTCCTCGTGTACGTCAGGCTCTCGCCGGTGTCCGTGATCTCGCGGCGCAGGGTGCCGTCGGGGAGAAGCGTCAGGACGGTGGGCTTGCCCGGGGTGCACGACGCCATCGGCTCGCCGACCGTGACCGTGGACGGACCGATGCTGACCGGGGAGCCGGAGGAGGGCTCGCTCCGGAGGGGCGCCTGGAAGACGCAGCGGTACGAGCCCCCGGTGTCGAGCGGCCCCTCGGCGGTGAGGGACAGCACGGTGTCGCCCACCTCGCCCTGCTGGATGACGAGTTGACGGGTGGACTGTCCCGAGGCGCTGTCGATGGTGCCCGACCAGGTGCCCAGGTAGCCGGTGGGGACGGCGCCCTCGCCGCTCTTCTCGTCCGCCGAGGGGCTGGGGTCCGGCGCCGAGGGCGACGGGGAGGCGGACCGGGACGAGGTGGGCTCGGGACCGGGGTCCGGTGAGCTCGTGGTGTGCCCGCCGCCGTCCTTCATGAACGCGTACACCGACCAGCCCACTCCGACCGCGACGAGCAGGGCGACCGCGACCAGCAGCACGGTGGAACCCGCGGAGCGGCGGCGCTCCGGTTCGGGGGCGGCAGTGGGCGCGAGGTAGTGGGGCGGGCCGTACGGGGGAGTCGCGCCGTACGTGGGAACGGGTCCGTACGCCTGGGCGGGCGGCTGCGGATGGCCGTACCCCGGGGCGGGCTGCTGCTGCGGGTAGCCGTAGGCCGGGGGCAGGGGTGTCTGCGCCGGCGGCGGCGGTGCGGGCGGGCCGACCATGGTGGGCTGTGTGTGCACGGGTTGGCTGGGCGGGAGTTGGGGGGTCTGACCGGGTGCCGGCCGGGGTGCCTGCACCTGGGCGGGCGGCAGTTGGGCTGTCCGGCCGGGTGCCGGCTGAGGCGCCTGTACCTGGCCGGGCGGCCGCTGGGGCGCTTGACCGGGCGGCAGTTGGGGCGCGGGCGGGGTGGCCGGGGGTACCGGAGGCACCGGACCGCCGGGGGACGGTGCGGGGCCCTCTTCCGGGTCCTCGGAATCGAGCAGTTCCACCGCGTGCCTGCCGAGTTGGGCGATCAGGGCGCCGGGCAGCCACGGTTCCCCGGTCTCGGGGCCGCCCAGCCGCTCCAGGACGCTGTCGGTGGAGGGCCGCGCCGCCGGGTCCTTGGCCAGGCAGTCCCGGATGAGCTCGACCAGGTCCGCGGGGACTCCGGTGAGGTCCGGGTCCTCCTGCGCGATCCGGAACATCAGGGCGTGGACACCGCTGTCCGCCACGCCGAACGGGAGCCGGCCGGTGGACGCGTACGCGAGTACGGATCCGAGGCAGAACACGTCGCACGCCGCGGTCACGCGCTCGCCCCGCACCTGCTCGGGCGCCATGAAGCCGGGGGAGCCGATGAGCGCGCCCGTGCGGGTCAGGCCGCCGTCGGTGACGGTGTCCAGCGCCCGGGCGATGCCGAAGTCGATGACCCGCGGACCGTCGATCGTCACCAGGACGTTGGAGGGCTTCAGGTCGCGGTGGATCAGCCCGGCTCGGTGGATGTCCTGGAGAGCGCTCGCGAGCCCGGCGCCCAGGATGCGGACGGTACGCGCGGGGAGCGGACCGTACGCCCCCGACGCGGCCACCGGGGCGCCCGGCACACCGGAGACGGTGCGCTGGAGCGACGGGCCGGCGACGTAACCGGTGGCGACCCAGGGCACCGGCGCGTCGATGTCGGCGTCGAGGACCGGCGCGGTCCAGGCGCCGCCGACCCGGCGGCCGGCCAGCACCTCCTGCCGGAAGCGGTCGCGGAACTGCTGCACCGCGGCGAGGTCGGGCCGGACCAGCTTGATGGCGACGGTACGGCCCCGCTCGGAGCGGGCCAGGTACACCTGTCCCATGCCGCCGGCGCCGAGGCGTCCCAGCAGCCGGTAGGCGCCGATGCGTTGCGGATCGCCGGAGCCCAGCTTCTCCATGGTGCGCTTCCTCCCCCGTGCGGTCATGACAGACCGTGCTTGAGGATAGCCGCGCCCCCCACCCCCTTGCCCAGCACCCGTTACGGCCTCAGCCCTCCGCCAGGGGTGTCACCGACCCGGAATCCACCGCCGCCAACGCCTCCGACAGCCGCTCCAGCACCCGTACGGTCTGAGCGAACTCCTCCTCGCCCAACTCCGCGGCCAGCCGCCCGGCGAACTCCGCGTGAGCGGGGTCGATCCGGCTCACCGCCGCGCGCCCCTCCTCGGTGGGCCGGACGAGCTTGGCCCGCCGGTGGGCCGGATTCGGCACGTACTCCGCGAGGCCCCTGGCCACCAGCAGATCCGCGATCCGCTGCACGCTCTGCCGGGTGATCCCCATCGACCGGGCGATCCCCGACACCGGGAGCGGCTCGCCGAGCACCGCACCGAGGACCTGCCACCACGCCGCTGTGAGTCCGGCCGGCTTCGCCAGTTCCTCCGCCACGGACAGGAACTGCCCGTTGAGCCTGAACACCCCGATGGCCGTCCGGCTGAACCGGTCCTGGTTCTCGCCGCTCATCCCTGGAGCACCTCGTACGCGCTCGCGTCGGAGTCGTGGAACAGCCGGTACCAGGCGTCCAGTTTCTTCGGCTCGTACACCCCGAGCAGACCGAAGATCTCGCGGGCGAAGGCCACGGGCTCGGTCGGCCCGGCCGTGACGAGCGCGCCGCGCGAGGCGTCGCCGGCATCCGTCACCGCGTCGGAGTCGACGTAGTGCGGGCCGCCCGCGTACCCGGTCGCCGCCAGGTAGAAGGAGATGGCACTCGTGTGGGCCCGGTCGTCGAGCAGACCCTCGCGGGCCAGCCCCGCCGTCGCCCCGCAGATCGCCGCGACGGGAACCCCCGCGTCCAGGAAGGCGCGGGCCGTGCGCGCGAAGGGGGCGAGGCTGTCGCCGATGTCCCAGAGGGAGGCGCCGCCGAGGATGAGCAGGGTGCTGTCCTCGGGGCGCAGGTCGTCGAGCGCGAGGTCGGGCAGGACGCGCATGCCGCCCATGGTGGTGACCGGGTCGGTGGTGGCTCCGACGGTGCGCACGGTGTGGCCGTTCTGGGTGAGGTGGGCCGTGGCGAAACCCGGCTCCCAGTCGGCGAGGGTGTCGTAGACGGCGAGGTGGACGCTCGTGCTGGTCATGGTGACCTCCGAAAGGGGGTGTGGGACCCTCGTGGAACTCTTATGACAGAAGACTGTCACGATGACAGCATGTTGTCAATTGTTGGAGCCCGGCTCCGGTCTCGGGGGCCGGTTTCACCGTCCCGGTTTCGCGGTCCGGGTTCGCAGTCCGGCCCCGAGGTTCGGGTGAGGACCCGACATCCTGCCGAGCCGCGCGCTCCACGCCATACACAGTGGTCATGGAGCACCGCCCCTGCGCCGACCTACCCTCGCTGTATGACCCCTCATGCCTCTCGCGCCCCGTACGTCGACTCCGCCGCCGGTGCGGCCGTGAAGGCCGCCGACCGCGCGCACGTCTTCCACTCCTGGTCCGCCCAGGGTCTGATCGACCCGCTCGCCGTCGCCGGCGCCGAGGGGGCGTACTTCTGGGACTACGACGGAAACCGCTACCTGGACTTCACCAGCGGCCTCGTCTTCACCAACATCGGCTACCAGCACCCCGCCGTCGTCGCCGCGATCCAGGAGCAGGCGGGCAAACTCACCACCTTCGCCCCCGCGTTCGCCGTCGAGTCGCGCTCCGAGGCCGCACGCCTCATCGCCGAGCGCACCCCCGGCGACCTGGACAAGATCTTCTTCACCAACGGTGGCGCCGAGGCCGTCGAGAACGCCGTCCGCATGGCCCGGCTGCACACCGGCCGTACGAAGGTGCTCTCCGCCTACCGCTCGTACCACGGCGCCACCTCCACCGCGATCAACCTCACCGGCGACCCGCGCCGCTGGGCGTCCGACAACGGCTCGGCAGGTGTCGTCCGCTTCTGGGCGCCGTTCCTCTACCGCTCGCCCTTCTACGCGCAGACCGAGGCCGAGGAGTGCGCCCGCGCGCTGCAGCACCTGGAGGACACCCTCGCCTTCGAGGGTCCGTCGACCGTCGCCGCGGTCATCCTGGAGACCATCCCCGGCACGGCGGGCATCATGACGCCGCCGCCCGGCTACCTCGCGGGCGTCCGTGAGATCTGCGACCGGTACGGGATCGTCTTCGTCCTCGACGAGGTGATGGCCGGCTTCGGGCGCACCGGCAAGTGGTTCGCAGCCGACCACTACGACGTCGTGCCGGACCTGATGACGTTCGCGAAGGGCGTCAACTCCGGTTACGTACCGCTCGGTGGCGTCGCGATCAGCGCCGAGATCGCCGCCACCTTCGAGACGCGGCCCTACCCCGGCGGGCTCACCTACTCCGGTCACCCCCTGGCCTGTGCTGCGGCCGTCGCGACGATCAGGGTCATGGAGGACGAGAAGGTCATCGAGAACGCCGCGCACCTCGGTGAGCACGTCCTCGGCCCCGGTCTGCGCGAGCTCGCCGAACGCCACCCGTCGGTCGGCGAGGTCCGTGGTCTCGGCGCCTTCTGGGCGCTGGAACTGGTCCGCGACAAGGAGACACGCGAACCGCTGGTTCCGTACAACGCGACCGGCGAGGCCAACGCCCCCATGGCCGCCTTCGGCGCGGCCTGCAAGAAGAACGGCCTGTGGCCCTTCATCAACATGAACCGCACCCACGCGGTTCCGGCCTGCAACGTCACCGAGGCCGAGGCGAAGGAAGGCCTCGCCGCCCTGGACGCCGCCCTCGCGGTCGCCGACGAGCACACTGTCTGACCGGGTGCGCGCGCGGCCGGGGACGCCCCCACCCGGCCGGGCACACATGTAGGAGACACCTGACGGGACGCCGCCCCGTGCCCGGATCCGGGCACGGGGCCTGGCTTAAGGTGACCGGAGTCGAGAACCGGGAGGGGGCGCCATGCGTGCGAGCGGAGGTGTCACCCGCAGTACGCTGCGGCAGCAGATCACCGACGCGCTGCGTGACGAGGTGCTTGCGGGGCGTCTCCAGCCGGGGCTCGAGTTCACCGTCAAGCAGATCGCCGAGCAGTACGGAGTGTCCGCGACGCCCGTCCGCGAGGCGCTCTTCGACCTCGCCGCGCAGGGGCTGCTCGAATCCGATCAGCACCGGGGCTTCCGGGTGCGCCGGTTCACCGTCGCCGACTACCGCTCGATGGTGGAGGCGCGCGCCCTCGTCATAGACGGGGTGTTCCGGAAGATCTTCGACGGTACGGGCTCGGCGCCCGAGGTCCTGGGCGCCCACCGTGACGCCCTCGTCCCCGTACGCCGCCGGGCCGAGGAGGCCGCACGGGCGGCGCGCTGCGGCGACCTCGACATCCTCATCGGATACGACCTGCGGTTCTGGCGGGAGCTGGGCACGGTCGTCGGGAACACGTACATCACCGACTTCCTGCACCGGCTGCGCGTGCAGGCGTGGGTCTTCGCCGTCCCGTACCTGCGGGGCGACACCGATGTGCGGGACTGGTTGTGGAACGGCCACCAGGTGCTGGTGGAGGCGATCATCGCCGCGGACGGCGACGAAGTACGCGCGATCCTCGACGGCTACTACGCGCACGGGCTGAAGTGGGCGGACCGGCTGGCCGCGGACGACCCCCCGCACCCGGACCGGGGCTGACCCGGGCACTGTGCGCGGGGTTCCGGCCGCATTACGCTGTTCCGACCATCGCAAGAACCCGTTGGAGAGCGAGACTTCGTGGCCTGTGACCTGTGGCTGGTCCCCCTCGTCGATGTGCTGTGCCACAGCCCCGACAATCCGTTCGCCGAAGAGATCGCCATCTACGACAAGGCGCTGACCGAGGCGGGGCTTCCCCCCGTTCCCGTCTACGCCTACATGCCCGGCCTCACGGGGGACGTCGCCCCGGTAGCGGGCTTCGACTACGACGCACTCCACTTCCTGCGGCGCGCGTATCTGCTCCAGCTGAGCGGGCTCGCCGTCACCCCCGTCGATGAACTGGGCGGGGACTACGAGCAGTTGCTGGAGATGTTCGAGCAGAGCGCACAGCAGTCGCACCTGGTCTGGCACTACGACCACGCCGGGGCGTACGTCCCGGTCGACTTCCCCGCTCCGCTCTCCGACGACCAGCTGCTGGAGGGCGGTGGCCCGCTGGGCTCCTCGCACGGGCTGCTGAGGGAACTGGAGTTCGTCGGCCCGTCCATCGGCATCGACCCGGCGAATCCGCCGGCCGCACCGCTCCCGCCCGCCGGTCCGACCTCGCTGGAGGAGCCGGCCGGCCCGATTCCGTACGACGAGAGTCCGTTCGCGCGCGAGCGGCACGTCTGGCTGGGGCTGCACGCGGCGGCGACCCGCAGCCTCGCGCAGGGCTCGATGATCATCTTCAGCTGACCGGTCATCTTCAGCTGACCGGCTGACCGGCTGACCGGCTGACCGGCTGACCGGCTGACCGGCTGACGGGACTGATCGGCTGACCGTGCGCCGCTCCGCCGGCCCCCCGGAGCCGCTCCGGACATCCGGCGGAGCGGCTCCGACGGCCCGACGGGCGTGGGTGTGGCCGTCCGGCCGCCGAGCGGGCACGGCTCAGCGGGGCGGCTCGGGCGGTCGCTGGCGCGGCATGTTCGGCCGGGTCACCGAGGGCATGGTGAGGCGCCCCGGCGGCGCCCCCTGCTCGGGTCGCGGGCCCGCCCCGCCCGAGACGAGCGACTGCATCCCCATGGGCGCGGGCCCCGCCCGGAACTCCACCATCCAGTCCGCGGTCTCCATGCGCACCAGCTCGGTGACGTCCTCCGAGAACCGTCGCAGGACGCCCAGGCACCGCTCCGCGGCCTCACTGGCCGTTCCCTCGGTGGGCCCGAGCATCTCCCGTACGCACTCCGAGGCCCAGTCGAACTGGAGCACCTGCAGACGCCGCTGCACGGCCTGTGCCGTCGCGAGGTTCCTTATCCATCCCGAGGTCAGTCCGAAGTACCGGTCGCACGCCATGCACGCGGCGCCCAGCAGCAGCGACAGATAGCCCCAGCCGGCCGACCCGGTCAGCTCCCCGGTCAGGTCGAGCAGCGGGAGGGCGGCGCCCGCGACCACCCCGGCCGCCGTGCCGAACCGCAGGAGCCTGGCGGCGCGCCGCTTGCGGATCCGGTCGCGCAGGTACCAGTCGGCGGTGTCCAGGGCGCCCGCCTCGACCCAGCGGTAGAGCTCGTCGAGCCGTTCCGCGGGTTCGCCCCAGTCGCCGAGGGGGAAGGCGCGGCCGGTCAGGTCCCCGGAACCCGCACCGTAGCGCGAACCGGACGGATCAGTTCCGGTATCTGCACCGGATCCGCCGGACTCCTTGCGGTGCGGCCCCTCGGGCTGCATCTCCGGCTGACTCACCGGGGCACTCCTCTGCACTCTGCGTTCGGCACGTATCGGCGCATGACTACGCGGATCGGCACGGTTCCGGACACGGTCGGGGCGGTCTCCGGCATATGACGGGGGCGCCGCTCGTGTAACTCTGCGTTACCTGTGATGTGCGTGTGCGTACGGGTACGCATGCCCTTCCTACCGCCGAATGGTGGGGCATGGGGTCGAAATCGCGGGATTCCCGCGTGCACACGGCCTCTGGTCAGGTATAGGAGTGCGGCAGGCCATTTCCGGAACTCACTCGAAAGAGTTGGTCCCCGGCGGGTGGGGCGCTGCGTCCGGGGAGCACGTAGGCTCGGCGTACCGAAACAATTCGTCGTCGACATGCCAGGAGTGACAGTGATTCCCGGTGGTGGCCAGCCCAATATGCAGCAGCTGCTCCAGCAGGCCCAGAAGATGCAGCAGGATCTTGCGGAGGCCCAGGAGGAGCTGGCGAGGACCGAGGTCGAGGGGCAGGCGGGCGGCGGTCTGGTGAAGGCCACCGTGACCGGGTCCGGCGAGCTCCGCGCCCTGGTGATCGACCCCAAGGCGGTGGACCCGGAGGACACGGAGACACTCGCCGACCTGGTGGTGGCCGCGGTGCAGGCGGCGAACGAGAACGCCCAGCAGCTCCAGCAGCAGAAGCTGGGCCCGCTGGCGCAGGGCCTGGGCGGCATGCCCGGTCTCCCCTTCTGACCTTCACGCGGGGCCTGTGGCTACCCGGGCGTACGGGCTACGGTACGAGCACGAATAGGGAAAGGCTTTTCCGTTGTACGAAGGCGTGGTTCAGGAGCTCATCGACGAACTGGGCAGGCTGCCCGGCGTCGGCCCCAAGAGCGCGCAGCGGATCGCCTTCCACATCCTGCAGGCGGAGCCCACCGACGTACGCCGTCTCGCCCATGCCCTCCTCGAGGTCAAGGACAAGGTCCGCTTCTGCGAGGTCTGCGGCAACGTCGCCCAGCAGGAGCAGTGCGGGATCTGCCGGGACGCGCGCCGCGACCGTACGGTCATCTGCGTGGTCGAGGAGCCCAAGGACGTCGTCGCGATCGAGCGGACCCGTGAGTTCCGGGGCCGCTATCACGTCCTCGGAGGCGCGATCAGCCCGATCGAGGGCGTCGGCCCCGACGATCTGCGCATCAGGGAGCTGCTGGCCCGGCTCGCGGACGGCTCCATCACGGAGCTGATCCTGGCGACGGACCCCAACCTGGAGGGCGAGGCCACCGCGACGTACCTGGCGCGGATGGTCAAGCCGATGGGCCTGCGGGTGACACGGCTGGCCAGCGGCCTGCCGGTGGGCGGCGACCTGGAGTACGCGGACGAGGTCACCCTCGGCCGCGCGTTCGAGGGGAGGCGGCTGCTCGATGTCTGACGGCGGTTTTACGTACGGCGACGTTATGTTCTACCCACCGTTCGCGACCGTGCCCACGGGAGGTCTCCTCGATGTCTGACGCCACGCTGAACTCCGTCACGCAGGACCCGGACGACTTCGCCGTCCAGATCGCGGACCAGATCAAGACGTTCATCGTCGCGGTCACCGAGGTGTCCAAGGCCGAGGAGCCGGAGGAGGCCGTCCCCGTCCTGCTCCTCCAGGTCTCCCAGCTCCTGCTGGCGGGCGGCAGGCTCGGCGCGTACGAGGACATCCTCCCGGACGAGCGCTACGAGCCGGATCTCGGCCCCGAGCCGGACGCCGACGGCCTGCGCGAGCGCTTCGCGGCCCTCCTGGAACCGATCGACATCTACTCCGAGGTCTTCGACCCGTACGAGCCCCGTAAGTCGCCCGTGCCGCACCGCATCTCCGACGACCTGGCCGACCTGGTCACGGACCTCGGTCACGGGCTGGCCCACTACGAGGCGGACCGCACGGCCGAGGCCATGTGGTGGTGGCAGTTCTCGTACTTCTCGAACTGGGGTTCCACCGCGTCGGCGACCCTGCGCGCCCTCCAGTCCCTGATCGCCCACATCCGGCTGAACCAGCCCCTCCAGGAGCTCGACGGCCTGGACACGGACCAGGACCCGGGCGAGGACGACCTGGCCGAGGAGGCGGGCCGTGTGATGGCGGAGGAGATCGCGGGACCGCTGGGGCTGCGGCCGGTCAAGTGACACCGGGCCACTCCTGTGGCCTGGGACACAAACAGGCGTGCCGTGCAGGGCAGTGGGCAGCAGACGGATACGAGCAGTTCGGAGCGACACGCCGGACCATCTGGTGGGCGGGACATCTCACCATCTGGTAAGAGCGGGTCGTTTCCGGACTGCTCGTTAAACTGAGCCGACCGCAACATTATTGAGCGAGGAGCGCACGTGGGCCTTGTCGTGCAGAAGTACGGAGGCTCCTCCGTAGCCGATGCCGAGGGCATCAAGCGCGTCGCCAAGCGAGTCGTCGATGCCAAGAAGAACGGCAACCAGGTGGTTGTCGTGGTGTCCGCGATGGGCGACACGACGGACGAGTTGATCGATCTCGCCGAGCAGGTATCCCCGATGCCTGCCGGGCGTGAGTTCGACATGCTGCTGACCGCCGGAGAGCGGATCTCCATGGCCCTGCTGGCGATGGCGATCAAAAACCTGGGCCACGAGGCCCAGTCGTTCACGGGCAGCCAGGCCGGCGTCATCACCGACTCGGTCCACAACAAAGCGCGCATCATCGATGTCACGCCGGGCCGCATCAGGACCTCGATCGACGAGGGCAACATCGCCATCGTCGCCGGGTTCCAGGGTGTGAGCCAGGAAGGCAAGAACATCACCACCCTCGGCCGCGGCGGGTCCGACACCACCGCTGTCGCGCTGGCCGCAGCGCTGGACGCCGAGGTCTGTGAGATCTACACCGATGTGGACGGTGTCTTCACCGCCGACCCGCGGGTCGTGAAGAAGGCCCAGAAGATCGACTGGATCTCCTTCGAGGACATGCTGGAGCTGGCCGCGTCCGGCTCCAAGGTGCTGCTGCACCGCTGCGTCGAGTACGCACGCCGTTACAACATCCCGATCCACGTGCGCTCGTCCTTCTCCGGACTGCGCGGCACCTGGGTCAGCAACGAGCCGCAAGGGGACCAGCAGGTGGAGCACGCCATCATCTCCGGAGTCGCCCACGACGTCTCCGAGGCCAAGGTCACGGTCGTCGGCGTGCCGGACAAGCCCGGCGAGGCGGCGGCGATCTTCCGTGCGATCGCGGACGCCGAGATCAACATGGACATGGTCGTCCAGAACGTCTCCGCCGCGTCGACCGGTCTGACCGACATCACTTTCACGCTGCCCAAGGCGGAGGGCCGCAAGGCCATCGACGCCCTGGAGCGCAGCCGGGCGGGCATCGGCTTCGAGTCGCTGCGCTACGACGACCAGATCGCCAAGATCTCCCTGGTCGGCGCCGGCATGAAGACCAACCCGGGTGTCACCGCGCTGTTCTTCGAGGCGCTGTCCGACGTCGGCGTGAACATCGAGCTGATCTCGACGTCCGAGATCCGCATCTCGGTGGTCACCCGGGTCGACGACGTCAACGAGGCCGTGCGCGCCGTGCACACCGCCTTCGGCCTCGACAGCGACTCCGACGAGGCTGTCGTGTACGGGGGCACCGGCCGATGACGCAGCGCCGCCCTTCGCTCGCGGTCGTAGGCGCGACCGGGGCGATCGGTGGCGTCATGCTCCAGATCCTCTCCGAGCACGCGGATGTCTGGGGCGAGGTGAAGCTGATCGCCTCTCCGCGTTCGGCCGGCCGCAAGCTGGTCGTACGCGGTGAGGAGACGGAGGTCCTCGCGCTCGGCGAGGACGTGTTCGACGGGGTGGACGTGGCCCTGTTCCTCGTGCCGGACGAGGTGTCCGCACAGTGGGGCCCGATCGCCGCGTCGAAGGGTGCCGTGGTCATCGACGACTCGGCGGCGTTCCGCCTGGACGACGACGTGCCCATGGTCGTCCCCGAGATCAACCCGCATGCCGCACGGCTGAGGCCGCGCGGCATCATCGCGTCCCCGAACTGCACGACGCTGTCGCTGATCGTCGCGGTCGGCGCGCTGCATGCCGAGTTCGGGCTGCGGGAGCTGATCGTCTCGTCCTACCAGGCGGTGAGCGGCGCCGGCCGCGACGGCGTCGCCGCGCTCCGCGAGCAGCTGTCGCTGGTGGCCGGTACCGAGCTGGGCACCCGTCCCGGCGACGTACGGCGGGCGCTGGGCGACGGGGAGAAGAGCCCCTTCGCGGCGCCGGTCGCGCTGAACGTGGTGCCGTGGGCGGGCACCGACGCCGGGAGCGGCTGGTCGTCCGAGGAGCTCGCGATCCGCCGGGAGTGCCGCAAGGTCCTGGGCCTGCCGGAACTGAAGGTCACGGCGACGTGCGTGTACGTCCCCGTCATCGCGACGCACTCCATGTCCGTCCACGCGCGCTTCGAGAACGAGGTGGCGGTGGACCGGGCGCACGAGATCCTGGCGACCGCGCCCGGAGTGGTGCTCTTCGACAGCCCGGCGGCCGGTGACTTCCCCACGCCGTCCGATGTAGTGGGCACCGACCCGACCTGGGTGGGGCGGGTGCGGCAGTCGATGGACGATCCGCGGGCCGTCGAGATGTTCCTCTGCGGAGACAACCTCCGCAAAGGTGCGGCTCTCAACGTGGCGCAGATCGCCGAAGCCGTGGCCAAGGAATTCCCTCGGCTCTGAGCCAACCCGTTTTGTAGGATCTGTGTACGCCCTGTGAGCAACTTGCTGGTCTGAACCTCTTGAGCTGGGGCATTGCCATATCCGACGATGATCTCCTGGCCCCCTGCAACCGCTAGCCGGATGCGACGCGTCTATGCCGTCACTTCTTGCGTGGCTGGATGCGTTCTTGGGGCATTTGGGGAAGAGCAGGTACGAATGAGGGCATGTCGCACAGCATCGAACGCGGTGCCGTTGGCGTACAACCCTGACGGGGGGAAGCGTGTCCAACTGGCGTGGCAGAGGTTCTCGACATCACAGTGGTGGGCCCGTTGCGTGGCGCTTCGGTGCGTCCGTTCCGGCGGCCCCGCGCAGCCGGCGGTATGCCGGTGATTGCGCCCATGCCCGCTGCGCGACCCACCGCGCTGCCTTCGCAGCGCGAGGGCGCTGACGAGACCGTGGCGGCAGGAACCACGGTCGACCATCTCACCGAGACCTATCGCGCCCACTACCGCTCGCTGCTGGGCCTCGCGGCCCTCCTTCTGGACGACACCGCGTCCTGCGAGGACGTGGTGCAGGAGGCGTTCATCCGCGTGCACTCGGCGCGCAACCGGGTGCGTGATCCGGAGAAGACGCTCGCGTACCTCCGGCAGACGGTGGTCAACCTCTCCCGGTCCGCGCTGCGCCGCCGCATCCTCGGGCTGAAGCTGCTGTCGAAGCCGATGCCGGACATGGCGAGCGCCGAGGAGGGGGCTTACGACCAGCTGGAGCGCGATGCGCTGATCAAGGCGATGAAGGGGCTGCAGCGCCGCCAGCGCGAGGTGCTGGTGCTGCGCTACTTCTCGGACATGACGGAGGCCCAGGTCGCGGAGACGCTGGGTATATCGCTCGGTTCGGTGAAGGCGTACGGCTCCCGGGGAATTGCGGCACTGCGCGTCGTGATGGAGGCGCAGGCATGAGCGGACCCGAGCACAGGCACGACGATGACCGGACTGGAAACGGAATTGTGAACCACGGGCCGGAGAAGACCCCGAACACCGAGCCGGAGCACAGCGGCCAGGGGACGCAGGGAAAGAACGTGGTCGCGGGCGAGGGCGTCGAAGCCTCCGGCGGGACCGGCACGAAGGACGGGGCCGACGCCTCGGACGCAGCCGATACCACCCCCAGGCCCGGCAGGGACGCCACCTCGGACGGGGCCGGCGCCACGGACGGGGCCGGCACCTCGGACGGGGCCAGCACCTCGGACGGGGCCGAAAAGGCCGACGCGGCCGATGCCGGTGCGTCCGGCGGGGGCGGCACGCTGACCGAGCTCTTCGGGAGCGGCCGCGGCGGTTCGGACTTGGACGAGGTCGCACTGCGCAGCATGCTCCACGGCGCGGTCCGGAGCCTCGAACCCCCGGACGGCGTGCTCGCCCATCTGCACAAAGCGGTGCCCGCCAGGCGCGCCAAGCGGCGTCAGGCCGTGGTGGGTGCGGCGGCTGCGGCGCTGCTGATCGGTACGGCGGTGCCCGCATTCGTCCATGTGGCGAATTCGGACGGCTCGAACAGTGCCAATACGGCGATCGCCGGTCATGGCGAGCAGACCCAGGGCGGCAACGGCGACGATTCCGGTGCCGGGTCCGACAGCGATCAGAACGCCGACCCCGCCGATCAGCAGATCGAGGGCAGCGACGGAGAGTCCGGCAATTCCACGGCGCCGTCGCAGGACGAGGGCTCGGACACCGCGGGCAGCGGGACGGGCATCGACGACCTGCCGCATTCCGACGCGGCGGCCCTGCCGGCCTGCGAACCCAGCCAGCTCCAAGTCGTCTCCGCCCAGTCGGGCGAAGCGGACGCGGACGGCAAGGTGTACGGCACCTTCAGGATCGCCAACGCGTCCGACGAGGGCTGTTCCGTGACCAGCAACGGCACGGTCGGCTTCCAGGCGGCGGGTGCCGCCGACCCGCAGAAGATCGCGGTCGTGCAGCACGCGGCGAACGACCCGGCGGCCGGGCTGCCCGATCCGTCGCTGGAGCCGGGCACGGTGCTGCTGAAGCCGATGATGGCGTACGAGGTGCAGTTCGCCTGGGTGCCGACGGAGAGCTGCCCGAGCACCGGCGGTTCGCCCAGCCCGACGCCCACCGAGGGCGACGGAGGCGGTGGCGCCGCCGGAGCGGGGACGACGGCGGACATGGCAGCGCAGTTCGGCAGTGCGGACGACGGCCCGGCGGACGGCAGTGTCGCGGTGACGCACACCCCGGAGGTGGGAGCGCCGACGGCAGAGACCACGATCTCGAACGCCTGCGCGGGCACGATCTACCGCACAGGCGTACTGAACGCCTCGTAGCCCGCACGACGGAGCGACGGCACGTACGTCGAGAGGCCCGCCGGACAGGAACCGGCGGGCCTCTCGCGTACCTCCTGCACCCGTACTCTCAGTCGGCGTCGGCCGCGAGTCCCAGCTCCACGTCGCGCGCGGCCTCCGCCTCGCGGCGCACCAGCCTGAACCACATGAACAGGACGAAGCCGCCGAAGACGAACCACTCACCGGTGTAGCCGAGGTTCTGGAAGGCCTTCAGGTCGAGCCCGCTGCCCTGAGCAGCCACGGCGGGCACGGGCTTCATCGAACCGCCCGACCCACCCTCCTCGGGCTCGGTCAGGGTCACCCAGGCGTCGTACACGTCGTACGGGACGAGGTTCACCAGGGACGCGGCGCTGATCATGCCGAGCTGGCCCTCGGGGAGCCCGCCCCTGGTGCTGACACCGTCGCTGCCGGTGTTCTCGGAGGCCTGCAGATCGCCGGTCACGGTGACCTCACCGGCCGGAGCCGCGGGCACGTCCGCGCGACCCGCGGTGCCGGGGAGCCAGCCGCGTACGACCGGGAGGGCCTTGCCGCTGTCGGTACGCAGCAGATTCAGCACGTAGAAGCCGTCACGGTCGTCGAGCTTGCGCCCGGGGACCAGGAACTGGTCGGCGTACGTCCCGGTCGTGACGGCGGGCCGACCGGAGGTCTCCTGGTCCACGGGCAGCAGCTCGGCGAGCGGCTTCGCGGTCCGGGTGCCCGGATCGGGCTGCTTCTCGGCCTCCTCGTGCGACTGCACGCGGTCCTCGAAGCGGCCGAGCTGCCAGGTGCCCATGAACACGCAGAACGGGATGGCCAGCACGACGAAGAGGTTGATCCCCCACCATCGCGGGGTCAGCAGGAACCGGTACACCCCTCCACGGTACGGTTCCCCGCTCCGGGCGCCCGGAGCGGGGTGCCCCATTTATTCGCGCCTTACCCCTGCAGGGCTGCCCAGTCGGCCGTCTCAGTGGCCCGCCCTGGCGGCCCGTCCGAGTTGACCTTCTGTGTTGACCGTCTGCGTGGCCTGCCTGCGTTGCCTGTCTCTCCTGTCTCTCCTGTCGCTTCAGCTTTCCGTTCCGGCCGGCAGCCCCAGATGCCTCAGCGCGAAGTCGAGCTCCAGCCGGACCTGCTTGATCCGCTCCTCCACGACGAGCGAGCCGTGCCCCGCGTCGTACCGGTACACCTCGTGGACGGCGCCGCGTGCGGCGAGGCGGTCCACGTAGTTCTCCACCTGGCGAATGGGGCACCGCGGGTCGTTGACCCCCGCCGAGATGTAGACCGGGGCACGCACGGCATCCACGTACGTCAGTGGGGACGAGGCCTCGAACCGCTCCGGCACCTCCTCGGGTGTCCCGCCCAGCAGAGTGCGGTCCATCGCCTTCAGGGCCTCCATCTCGTCGTGGTACGCGGTGACGTAGTCGGCGACCGGGACCGCCGCCAGCCCCAGCGCCCAGGAGTCCGGCTGCGTGCCGAGCCCGAGCAGGGTCAGATAGCCGCCCCACGAGCCGCCGGCGAGCACCAGCCGCGCCGGGTCCGAGAGCCCCGACTTCACCGCCCAGTCCCGGACCGCCGCGATGTCCTCCAGCTCGATCAGCCCGACCCGGTGCTTGAGCGCGTCCGTCCAGGCGCGCCCGTACCCGGTCGACCCGCGGTAGTTGACCCGGACGACGGCGAAACCGTGGTCCACCCAGGCGGCCGGACCGGACGCGAACGCGTCGCTGTCGTGCCAGGTGGGCCCGCCGTGTATCTCGAAGACTGTGGGGAACGGCCCGTCACCCGTGGCGGGTTTCTGCACCAGGGCATGGATGCGGCCCCCGGGACCGTCCACCCACGCGTCCTGCACGGGCACGGAAGCCGGAGCCTTCGCGCCGGGCGGATCGAGGACGACCGCGCCCGTCGTGGCCCGTACGACGGGCGGCTGCGCGGCCGACGACCACAGGTACTCCACCGTGCCGTCGGGGCGGGCCGTGGCGCCCGACACCGTACCGGCGGGGGTGTCGACGCGCACCGGTCCCTTCGCGCCCGGCTCGTACCTCCACAGCTCGCTGCGCGCCTCGAAGTCGTGCTCGATCAGCAGCGCGGATCCGTCCGGATACCACTCGGCACCCACATCGCCGGGCAGATCGACCGGCAGATCCGTCTCCGTCCCGGCCACCGGATCCCAGATCATCGGCTCCCAGCGGCCACGGCGCTGATGCCCGACGAGAAGCCGGGTGTCACCGGCCACGGGGGCGAAGCCCAGCACCGACAGGCCGAGCTCCTTCGTGCCGCCCTCGGTGTCGTCCAGCTCGGCGACTGTCGAACCGTCCGGCCGCACGACCCGCAGTGCGGAGTGCATCGCGTCCCCGTGCTCGGTGTGCTCGAGGGCGATCAGGCTGCCGTCGTGCGACAGGTCTCCGACCCCGGCGGACTCCCGGTGCCGGTAGATGACAGTCGGCTCGGACCCCGGACGCACGAGGTGAACGGTCGTGCCGTCCTCGTCCGTGGACCGGCCGACCACCGCTGTCCCGTCCCGCCCGATCGCGAGACCGGCCGGGTAGGAAGGCTCCAGGCCGGGTGCCGCCGGCTCGTCCGCACCGCCGCCGAAGGGCTGCCGCATCCACACGCCGAACTCGTCGCCGTCGGTGTCGGAGAACCACCAGACCGCCTCGCCGTCCGGCGTCAGCACGCCGTCGGTCGTCCCGTTGGGCCGGTCCGTGACCTGGCGCTGCTCCCCGTTCGTCCGGTCCCATGCGTACAGCTCGTACGTGCCGGTCGCGTTGGAGACGAAGAGCGAGCGGTCGGGAGCGTCCTCCGCCCAGTCGGGCAGGGACACACGGGCAGCACGGAAGCGCTGCTCCCACTCAGGTACGGACGCGTCGTTCTGTGTCTCGCTCATGACCCCATCCAACCCGATTCGGCTGCGGAGCCGGTCGGCCTGTGGATAACTGTTCGCGCGCACCCCCAGCCTGTGGGTAACTTTCCCGGCATGTATGCACCGACGCCTGACGACTGGCACGATGCGAACCGTGCGCGCTGGGACGAACGCGTGGCGATTCACGCCGCCAGCGACTACTACGACCTCGATGCCTTCCGTGCGGGCAAGGACGCCCTGCGCGACTTCGAGCTCGCCGAGGTCGGAGATGTCACCGGCCGGACGCTGCTGCATCTGCAGTGCCACATCGGTCTCGACACCCTGTCCTGGGCCCGCCACGGTGCCGCGCACGTCGTCGGCCTCGACTTCTCCGAACCCGCCGTCGAGAAGGCCCGCGGGCTTGCCCGTTCGCTGGGGCTGCCGCCGGAGCGAGCGGCGTTCGTGGCCGCCGACGTGTACGACGCGGCGCAGGCCGTGCCCGACTCCTCGTACGACATCGTCTACACCGGGCTCGGCGCGCTGAACTGGCTTCCGGACGTGAACCGCTGGGCGGAGATCGCCGCCTCGCTGGTCGCGCCGGGCGGATTTCTCTACCTCGCCGAGTTCCATCCGCTGACCGACTGCCTCGACGACGAGACCGGCTCGACCATCACGTACGACTACTTCAGCCGTGATCCCTGGGTCGACGAGACGCCGGGCACCTACGCCGACTTCGACGCCGAGACCGTCCACAACCGCAGCGTCGAATGGCAGCACCCGGTCGGCGAGGTGGTTTCGGCCCTGGCGGCGGCCGGGCTGCGGATCGACTTCCTGCACGAGCACGACGCCTCGCTCTTCGCGCGCTATCCGGCCTTGAAGCGGCACGCGGACGGCTACTACCGATTCGCGGCGGACCGTCCGCGCATCCCGATGATGTACTCGGTCAAGGCATCGCGCCCGGTCAGCGGCTGACCGGGCCGGACTTCCGGCCGGTTGTCAGTGGCGGGGGCCACACTCGTACCCATGACTGACACGGCTGGCACGACTGACATGACGGGCGCGGCGGACGGGGTCGGAAGCAGCTCCGGCAGGGCTGTCGGCACGGCCGAGGTGCGGCGCGCGGTGGAGGCGTACTGGGCCGCGGCCGACGCCCGCGACTGGGACGCCTTCGCCGCGACGCTCGCCGACGACGTGGTCTACGACCTGCCGCAGAGTCGTGAGCTGATCCACGGCAAGGAGCGGTTCGTCGCGTTCAACCGGGACTACCCGGGGGACTGGCACGTCCGGATCGAGCGAATCGTGGCTGACGGGGAGGGGCTGCAGGCAGCCGCCCGGACGCTGGTCACGGAGGGCTCCGACCAGATGCACGCCATTCACTTCTTCACGTTCGACGCCCAAGGGCGGATCACCGCGGTCACGGACTTCTGGCCCGAGTCCTACGAGCCGCCGACAGGCCGGGAGCACCTCGTGGAGAGGTACTGAACCGCCGCGGGGTGCGGACAACGCGGCGGCACCACCGGAATGGAAGAACCCGGTGGTGCCGCCGCCCGCGTGAGGTTTCTACGCGCGTTACGCCACAGAGCGGAAGGCGGGCAGATACCCGTTCGACTGCCCGATCGCCTTGGGGTGGTAGGAGTTGGAGATCGGAATCGACACGCTGTGGATCCAGGCGTCACCCGAGCAGAGCTCGTGTCCCGTGAACTCGTCCACCACACTGGAGAAGGTGAACCCGGCGTCCGCGGCCCGTTTGGCGAGCACTCCGTTCAGGACGTTGGACGCGTTGTTGATCGCCCCGCGCTCCGTCTCGGTGAGCCCGGCGATGCAGCTGCCGGAGAGCTTGTAGAAGCGCGGGTACCCGAGCACGACCACGTGCGCCTGCGGTGCCCTCGAGCGGATGTTCCCGTAGAGCGAGTTGAGGCTCCCCGGCAGCGAGTTCTCCATCTGAGAGACCGCCGTGTTCACGCGGCTCACACACGTTGCCTCGCTCTGCAGCACACAGGTCTGCATGACGTCCGCGAACCCGACATCGTTGCCGCCGGCTGTGACGCTGACCAGCGTGGTCGATGAACTCAGCGCGCTCAGCTGACCGCTGGAGACAGAGCCCGTCGTCGCACCCGAGCAGGCGACGAACTTGAACGACGACGGAGCGTTCGCGGCCGCCCAGAGGGACGGGTAGGCGTTGGTGCTGCGCATGCAGCCACCACTTTCCGAGGTGTAGCTCCCGGCACCGACACCTGAGGAGTAGGAGTCACCGAGAGCTACGTAGTTGTCGCCGGCGGCGGATGCCGGCTGTGCCATGCCGAGTGCGGCCACGGCGGCGATGGCGAGGGTGGATGCGGAGGCCCAGAAGGTGCGTACTGACATGACTGCCAGCCCTTCGAAGTGTGGGGGATGGGTGGGGAGTTCGTGGGGCGAGCATGTTTGTAGCAGCTCCCGGTACCCGCCGGTAATGGCGCTGCAGGAAGTCGTCTGATATGCCCGAATGATCGTTCGGGAGTCGATGCTCCGCGCGTAGATAAACCTTCAACTGGACCTCAAATGGGTGAAGTTGTGGATCATCCGCGCCACTCCCGTGACCTCTCTGCGTCACCGCGACCCGTGTGGTTCGCGGCCGCGCGGCGCCCGTACGCCGGGAGAATCCGCCTTCACAACTGGCGTCAGCCGAACGCGACGGCCGCTACGCCGGACGTGCCTGGCGTCTCCCCGAGCACGCCTGCGTCCCTCCCCGAACACGCTCGCGCCCCTCCCCGAACACGCCTGCCGTCCCCCGAATACGCCGCCTGCCGTCCCCCGGACGCGGCCGCCGTCCCCCCGAATGCGGCTGCGGTCGCTCCTCCGGCGCGGAAGGCTCATTCGCCCCGAACGCGACCGCGGCCGCCAGGAGCACCTGGCGGCCGCGGTTCGTGCGTGCGGGTCTGTCTACAGCGTGCGTTCCAGCCGGTCCGCCATCAGCCTGCTGAAGCGCGAGGGATCGCTCAGTTCGCCACCGTCCGACAGGAGGGCGAGCCCGTGGACGAGCTCGGCCGCCTCGGCCAGCTCCGTACCGGCCTCCGCGCCGTCCCCCTGTTCGGCGTGCGCCTTCTTCAGACCGCTGATCAGCGGGTGAGAGGGATTGAGCTCGAGGATCCGCTTGATGTGCGGCACCTCCTGGCCCATGGCGCGATACATGTTCTCCAGGGCCGGGGTGGCATCGTGCGAGTCCGAGACGATGCAGGCCGGTGAGACGGTGAGCCGCGAGGAGAGCCGGACCTCCTTCACGTTCTCGCCCAGCTGTTCGGTCATCCAGGTCAGCAGGCCGGCGTAGTCCTGCTGCTGCTTCTCGCGCTCGGCCTCGACCTGCTTCTTCTCCTCGTCGGTGTCGAGGTCGACCTCGCCCTTCGCGATCGACTGCAGCTGCTTGCCGTCGAACGCGGGCACGGACTCGACCCAGACCTCGTCGACCGGATCCGTCAGGAGGAGGACCTCGAAGCCCTTGGCGCGGAAGGCCTCCATATGGGGCGAGCTCTCCATGGCCGCGCGTGATTCGCCCGTCATGTAGAAGATCTGCTCCTGACCCTCCTTCATGCGCTCCACGTACGAGCGCAGTGTGGTCAGTCCCTCCTCGTCCTGGGTCGAGGCGAACGAGGAGATCTCCAGGATCGTGTCCTGGTTCTCGAAGTCCTGGAGCAGGCCTTCCTTGAGAACCCGGCCGAATTCCTTCCAGAGCGTCCCGTACTTCTCCGGGGCGGCGGACATCATGTCCTTCACCGTCGAGAGCACCTTCTTGACCAGCCGGCGGCGCATCAGCTCGATCTGGCGGTCCTGCTGAAGAATTTCACGCGACACATTGAGTGACAGGTCCTGCGCGTCGACAACGCCCTTCACGAAGCGGAGATACGTCGGCATGAGCGCTTCGCAGTCGTCCATGATGAACACGCGCTTGACGTAGAGCTGAACCCCGCGCTTGTGCCCCTGCATGTACAGGTCCTGCGGTGCGTGGGAGGGCAGGAAAAGCAGGGCCTGATATTCGAATGTGCCCTCCGCCTGCATGCGGATGGTCTCGAGCGGGTCGGTCCAGTCGTGGCTGATGTGCTTGTACAGCTCGCTGTACTCCTCATCGGTCACGGAGTTCTTCGACCGTGCCCACAGCGCTTTCATCGAGTTGACCGTCTCGATCTCGGGCGCCGCTCCGTCCTCACCCGCCGTCGCGGCGGCCATACGGATGGGCCAGGTGATGAAGTCCGAGTACCGCTTGACGATCTCCCTGAGCTTCCAGGGCGACGTGTAGTCGAAGAGCTGGTCCTCGGTGTCCTCGGGCTTGAGCCGCAGGGTGACCGCGGTGCCCTGCGGGGCGTCGTCGACGGACTCGACGGTGTATGTGCCCTCACCGCTGGACGTCCAGCGCGTGCCCTGGCTCTCACCGGCGCGCCGGGTGAGGAGCGTGACCTCGTCGGCCACCATGAAACTCGAATAGAAACCGACACCGAACTGCCCGATGAGTTCCTCGGACGCGGCGGAGTCCTTGGCCTCCTTCAACTCCTGCAGGAATTTCGCCGTTCCGGAGTTCGCGATCGTTCCGATCAGCTGCACGACCTCGTCGTGCGACATTCCGATTCCGTTGTCGCGCACAGTCAGCGTGCGCTGCTCCTTATCTGACTCGACGGCGATATGGAGGTCGGAGGAGTCCGCCTCGAGTGTGTCGTCACGAAGAGTTTCGAGGCGCAGCTTGTCGAGTGCGTCCGAGGAATTGGAGATGAGCTCCCGCAGAAATACGTCCTTGTTCGAGTAGATCGAATGGATCATCATCTGCAGGAGCTGACGCGCTTCTACCTGGAACTCGAATGTCTCGGCCGGCATGGGTGCAGGTTCCCTTTCTGGGGTAAGTCATCTGAGCCGAGACATATCGTAGCCAGCCCCCGCGGTGCCCATGTGCCGCATCCCGGATGCGTTCGGTGGGCCCGGGTGCCGGGGTGGAGACGCCCGGCGCGTTCCGTCAAGCAGCGTACGCACAGGGGGCGATGGGGCTCACGGGCCGGTGGCGCAGTTGCCGCCGGGACCCCTTCCCGCGCGCTGCCGCACAGGCGTGGCTGATCGCCTCGACCTCGTGACCCGGCAGACTGGGGCGCATGGGCGATGCGCGAGCGTTTTCAGAGACGGCAGGAGGCGCCGGTGCACCGGTGATCCTCGGCAACGAGCCCGGTTCGTTCGCCCGGAGCGTGCTGGCCGATCGCCATCCGGCGCTGATCCAGCAGGTGCGTGAGGCGTTTCCGTACGGTCCCCGGCAGCACCGTGCGTTCGACGCGCTGCTGGAGGAGATCACGCACGGAGCCGTGGAACCCCTCGACGCCGCGGCACCGGACCACGGAACCTGGCAGGACTGGGGGCGTGAGCACTTCGGACGGCCGTGGTTCGACGCCCCGTTCCTCTGGGCCGAGAGCTACTTCTACCGCAGGCTCCTCGCGGCCGTCGAGTACTTCGACGAAGGGCCGTGGCAGGGCATCGACCCCTTCGCTCCCTTCAAGCTGGCGGAACTGAAAGGCAGCACGGTCGACGACGAGCTCCGTTCCCTGGACCGGCTCGCCGACGCTCCGGCCGACGAGCGGGCGACGGCTCTGCTGCACGCCTCGCTCTGGGGCAATCGCGCCGATCTCGGCTTCCGGGTGGCGGCGGACGAACCGCTGGGAGACGCGGACCCCGGGCTGGTGGCCGACGACAGTGCCCTGTTGTGGGCGCTGCTCCCCGTGGGGGCCCCGGCGACTGTCTCCGTGGTGGCGGACAATGCCGGCCGGGAGCTGATCCCCGATCTGATCCTGATCGACCACCTGCTGACGCAAGGTCATGCGGAGCGTGCCGTGCTGCACGTGAAGCCCGGCCCGTACTACGTCTCCGACGCGACGACCGCCGACGTCATCGATTCCCTGCGCCGCCTCGTCCGGGCAACCGGTGCCGCGGGCGGGATCGGCCGGCGTCTCTGGGAGGCGATGGGGGAGGGGCGCCTGGAGGTGCGCGCCCATGCGTTCTTCTGCGCGCCACTGCCGTACGAGATGGCGCCCGAGGACCTGCGGAAGGAATGGGGGGCCGGCGCGCTCACGATCCTGAAGGGCGACCTCAACTACCGGCGCCTCGTGGGTGACCGGCTGTGGGACCCGACGACGCCCTTCGCGGAGCGTACGGCGTACTTCCCCGGGCCCGTGGCCGCGCTGCGCACGTTGAAGTCCGACGTCGTCGTCGGGCTGGAGCCGCAGACGCTGAGTGCCCTCGACGCATCGGGCCGGGCCTGGCGCACCAGCGGTACGCACGCCCTGATCCAGGCACGCGGCGAGGGTGGCTCCTAGGGCTGCGGCGGTGCCTGCACGAGGCGGTCGACGAGGTCGTGCCAGGCCTGCTCCAACTGGTCGAGCGCGATGCCGCGTTCGCGGGTCAGGTAGTGGACGAGGGCGGTGTCGACCGATCCCAGCAGGGTGTGCGCGAGGAGCTCCGGGTTGCCGACCACGTCCAACTGGCGCAGCAGCATGGTGACGTGGCTCAGCCGCAGGCGGTTGGCCGGGACGGCGTAGGCACGCAGCGGATCGGTGCGGGAGGCCAGGATCAGCTCGTGGTGACCTCGTTCGTGGCGCATGACGGCGGGGCCGAAGGCGTGCAGCCGCTCCGCTGCGGGGGCGCCCGGGCCCATGGGCGGCGGTCCTGAGAGGAAGGCGGCCTGGAGCAGCCCCTCGCGGTGGTCGAGGAGCGCGAGGAGGAGGCCGGTGCGGTCGCCGAAGCGCCGGAAGACGGTGCCCTTGCCCACGCCCGCGGCGTTGGCCACCGATTCCATGGTGAGGTTCGCCGCGCCGCACCCGGTCAGCAGGCGGGAGGCGGCGTCCAGCAGACGCGTGCGGTTGCGCGCCGCGTCCGCCCGCAGCTGCTCCGGCGGCTCACCGGCCGGCGCGAGCGGGAGATGTGTCCGCTCCTCGCCGGGTTCGGACGGCCTGGAGGGCGGAGGGACGGGACCGTTCATGTCTTCAGCGTAACGCCAGGGAAGAAAAAGTGGACCGCGGTCCGTTTAGGTGGTACAACTTTAAACGGACCGTGGTCCGCTTGCTTCCGCAGTCTCCGTCTCCCAGGAGTTCCCCATGTCTGTACGCATCCTCGCCCTCGTCGGCAGCCTCCGCGCCGGCTCCCACAACCGCCAGCTCGCCGAGGCCGCCGCCAAGCACGCGCCCACCGGCACCGACATCGAGCTTTTCGAGGGCCTCGCCGAGGTGCCCTTCTACAACGAGGACATCGACGTCGAGGGCAGCGTCCCCGCCGCTGCCGCCCGACTGCGTGAGGCAGCCGGCCGGGCCGACGCCTTCCTGCTGTTCTCGCCGGAGTACAACGGCACCATGCCGGCCGTGCTGAAGAACGCGATCGACTGGCTGTCGCGCCCGTACGGTGCGGGCGCCCTGACCGGTAAGCCGGCCGCCGTGGTCGGTACCGCCTTCGGCCAGTTCGGCGGCGTCTGGGCCCAGGACGATGTCCGCAAGGCAGTCGGCATCGCGGGCGGCGCCGTCCTCGAGGACGCCAAGCTGTCCATCCCCGGCTCCGTGACCCGCTTCGCCGAGATCCACCCGGCCGATGACGCCGAGGTCGTCACCTCGCTGACCGAGGTCATCCGCCAGGTCACCGAGCAGACCGCCGCCGCGGCTGCCTGACGCAGCTCACCCCGACGGCGGCACGCCGAGGATGCCGCGCCGCCGCCCGGACCGTACACACGTCACTGCGCCGCCCGCGTTCGCGCCGGGCGGCGCAGTTGCGCGATGTCCCGGCGCCCGGTCGTCGCGCGGCGTTCCAGGGGGCGCCGGGTTACGACGCGAGGGGCTGCGCCGTGAAGGCGTCCACGTGCTCCGCAGCCCATCGGGTGAACGTGCGGGCCGGCTGTCCGGTGACCTTCTCGACCGTGTCGACGACCGTACGGCCCACCTCCGGGGTGTTCCCGTACGCCTCGAGCAGGAAGCCGATGATCCCCTCCGGGTGGCCCGCCGCCCGCCATTGCGCCACCGCCTCCTCCTCGGTCAGCTCGACCAGGGCGATCTCCCTGCCGCGGGCGGCGGCGATCGTCGCCACCTTGTCGCCGACGGTCAGCAGCTCGGGGCCGGTGAGCACGTACTCCCGGCCCCCGTGCCCCTCCTCCGTGAGCGCGACCGCGGCGACGGAGCCGATGTCGCCCTCGTGGACCATGGCGCTGAGCCGGGACACGAACGGCTCGCGAACCTCGCCCGAGGCCGCGATCCCGCCCGCCCACTCCAGGGCGTTGGCCATGAACTCGACCGGCATGAGCACGGTCCAGTCGACACCGTCGTCGGCACGCACGGCGTCCTCCAGCGACGACGATCCGCCACCGTGCAGCACGGTGACCCGGCGCACTCCGGCCGCGCGCGCCAGCTCCATGATCCGCGGGCCCGTCTCCAGCGGAACGAAGTGGGCGCCGAAGGTGATCAGGTGGAGGCCGGTGACGCCGTCCAGGGCCGGGATCAGACTGCCGGGGTCGGTCAGATCGCCCTGGACGACCTCGACGCCCGCCGGGAAGGCGGCTTTCGACGCATCCCGGGTGAGGGCGCGAACCGTGTGGCCGCGGGAGACCAGCTCGGCGACGACCTGGCGGCCGACGGTTCCGGTGGCGCCGGTGACAAGAATCTTCTGCGTCTGTGTCATGGCACGACCGTAGGACGGCATTAGGTCAGATGCTGTCCGCAAGGCCCGCTGTCGCGCGGCCCACCAGAGCTCCTCCTGTGCAATAAGCACCGCCTCGTACGGGCTAGCCGATGAGGGTCTCCTTCGGCCGGACAACGCAGAACTCGTTCCCCTCCGGATCCGCCAGTACGGTCCACGACTCGTCGCCGCTCTGCCCGACGTCCGCCCTGCGGGCGCCGAGTGCCAGCACGCGTTCGATCTCCGCCTCCCGGTCCTTCGCACCGCTGGTCAGATCAAGGTGCAGACGGTTCTTGACGACCTTTCGGTCCGTCACCGGCATGAAGCAGATGCCCACCGGGGCGGACTCGTCCGGCCCGATCACGACCTCCCGCTCCCGCTCGGACAGGATGCGCCAGCCCAGCACCTCGGCCCAGAACCGGGCCAGGGCGGGCAGGTCGTGGGCGTCGATGACGATGTGGTGCAGCGAGAGAGGCATGTCGGCCAGTGTGCCTCGTGACGGTCCGGGTACGGCCTCCCGAACGGCGCCTGGAATGCCGGTGCGTGGGTTATAGCCCCGCGTCCGAGCGGAACCTCCGGAGCGCTGTCACGGGGTCTTCCGCTCGTGTGACCGACCGCCCCACGACGATGTACGAGGCGCCTGCGGCGATGGCGGTACGCGGTGTACCGGGGCGGGCGTGCTCGGCCCGGGACTCGCCGGGCAGCGTGACTCCTGGAGTGACGATCAGGGAGTCGGGGCCCAGCAGGCCGCGCAACGGCGCGGTCTCCTGCGGCGATGCGATCACGCCATGGCATCCGGCCTTCTCCGCCAGCCCCGCCAGGCGCAGCACCTGCTCCTCGGCAGAGTTGCCGATTCCGATGTCGGCGAGGTCCGTGCCGGTCATGCTGGTGACGACGGTCAGGGCCAGGACACGCAGGCGTGGAAACTCACGGGCCGCGGCCACCGCGGCGGCCATGATGCCGGTGCCGCCCATGCTGTGGACCGTCACCATCGACGCGCCCAACGCGCCTGCGGCACGGACCGCTCCGGCAACGGAGTTCGGGATCTCGAAGAGCTTCAGGTCCAGGAACACCTCATGGCCCTGTGCGACAAGGTGCCTGACGAGGTCGGGGCCCGCCGCCGTGAGCAACTCCAGCCCGACCTTGTAGAAGCGGCATTCGTCACCGAGCCGGTCGACGACCGCTTCAGCAGCTCGGCGACTGTCGAAATCCAGGGCGACGATGATCGGACCGGTTGGTTCCACGGAGCCATTCTCGTACGTGGCACGCGGGCCGCGAAGAAGGCCCGTGCTGCCTGTTGCGGGCCCTTCGTCCCGCGCGCCGAACCCCCGTGTGACGACAACGGGCCCGACACCGTCCGGTGTCGGGCCCGTTGCGCGGTCAACGTGCGGGCCGGGGTTCCTGGTCGGCACCCCGGCTCATGCGTCAGGCGTGGGAGCCGGCCTTGCGGCGGCGTGCGACGAACACCGCGCCCGCGCCGATCGCCAGGGCCGCGCCGCTCGCGAGGGCGAGCTGCGACGTCGCGGAGGACGAACCCGTGGCGGCGAGGCTGCCGTTCACGGGACTGGCCGACGTGCCGGTCTGCGGCGTGAGGTCCGGGGTGGCCGTGGGCTTGGCGCCGTCGACCTTGCCGGGCTTGGTTCCGGCGGCGGCGATCAGGAACTCGTAGCCCTCGAGGTCCGGGGTCCCGCCGCAGGTGCCGTTGTCGTTGAAGTAGTCACCGGCGACGAAGGTGACACCGTTGCCCGCGGGGGCCGAGGCGTCGATCGTGAGGCGCATCTTCACGTCGGCGTGGGCGCCGGCCTTCAGCGGGCTGATGGCGTCCATGTAGTGCTCGTTGTCGACGGTCTCCCACTTCGAGGAGGAGGCGGACGACCACTGCAGGTGCACCAGGTCGTCGATGTCGTTGAGGCCGCTCTCGTCGGTCGCGTGGACGTAGGCGAAGGGCAGCACCTCGTCCATCGTCTTCTTGGTGCCGTTGGTCACCCGGAGCTTGAAGTTGACCTTCGTGCCGGCGACGACGGTGGACGGCAGACCGGTGACGACCGTGGTGAGTTTGGCCTCGGGGACGCAGTCCTCGCCCTCCTCGCCCTCCTCTTCCTTCGCGTCGGCCAGCGCCTTGTCGGCGGCCTTCTTGTCGGCGAGCGCCTGCTTGGTCGCCTTCTGCGCCGTGTCGAGCGCCCGGACCGCGGCGACCCGCGCGTCGTCGCGCGCGTCCACGGCCTCCACGACCTCGGCGTCGGCGGCGGCCTTGGCCACACCGGCTGCCGCTGCCGTGGCCTCTGCCTCGGTGAGAGTCGTCGCCGCAGCGGTCTTCTCCTCCTCGGTGGCCGTCTCCGGAAGGGCGTCGACGGCCGCCTTGGCGTCGACGACCGCCTGGTCGGCGGCGGTCTTCGCGGTGGCGGCCTCCGCCGCCGCCTGCTCGGCGGCCTTGGCGGCCACGGTCAGGGGAAACGTGTCGGAGATGGTCGCTTCCAGAGCCTCCGTGGCGGCGCTCTCGGCCAGTACGGCGGCGTCGTACACCGCCTGTGCTGCTTCCGCGGCCTTCTCCAGCTCCGCGATGGACGGCTTCTCCTGCGTCTGCGCAGCCGGCTTATCGGCGGCGAATGCGGGGGTGACCGACAGCAGGAGGGCAGGTGTGGTCACTGCGGCGGCAACGGCTGTGGCAAGAATCCGGCGAATCTTCACAAGAGCCCTTCGGGGTCCGAAAAAGAAAGAAGGGGTCGCAGCGGAATGGGACACGCAGACGCGACTTGAGGTGATCGTATGGCCGGGACAACGATCACCCCTCACGATTTCCTCACCCGTTCCGGCCGTCGCCGTACCACAGGGACAGACAGAAAAGACGAAAGGGTGCAGTTGCTTTCACTGCGTGCGCTTTCGCTGTGAGGAACGCCACATGACCCCGGGTGCGTCGTCCCGCGACCTCCCGGCGCCGCCCCGCAGTGAGGGCGGTCCAGGAGCACGCCACGAAGCGACCGTCCTCGTCGCTGCGGTCAACGGATGACTGCGACCAACTGCTGCGGAACATCCGGCCGTTGTGTGCGGGAGCGTCAGGAAGGCATCGCTGCGCGGTCGGCCTCGCTGCGGAGAACACAGAACTCGTTGCCCTCGGGGTCCGCGAGGACAGCCCAGCCGGCGCCGTCGGGTTCCCGGCGATCGTCGACGAGGGTGGCCCCGAGCTTCAACAGCCGCTCGACCTCTTCCTCGCGCGTGGTCTCCGGACGCAGGCACAGGTGGAACCTGTTCTTGATCGTCTTCGGTTCCGGCACCTGGTTGAAATGCAGCAGCGGGCCCTCGGGCAGCATCACCTCGGTCTCCCGGGAGCCCGGCTTGTCATCCTGATGCAGCGGACGACCGAGCGCCTCACTCCAGAACCGCGCCAGCGCATAGGCATCCGCACAGTCGATCGCCACGTTCTGCAATACCGAGACCATGCGCGAGATCCTGCCGGACGCACCGCTCGGTCCGCCACCGAGTTGCGGCGAGACGGCACCAGCCCACTTTCGTCGCAGCCGGCACGTTGTCACGCCCAAGTGCGGGACCGTTGCCGTGCGGTGAGGAGTCAGCTGTCGAGCAGTTCGGCAAGAGCGATCGCCACGACAGCGGAGAAGATCCACGGCTTCCTCGGGTTCCGTCCACGGGTCTGACGATCCAGTTCCCACACGAACACCAAGAGGCAATACAGGTGCAGAGGGCCCAGCGCGAAAGAGACGACGTCGTGCACAGGGCCTCCAGAGGCATCAAGCGGGCGAGCAGGCTATCTCTGGGGCGCGGTCACGCGAACGGAGGGCTCCATTTCGGAGGCCCCGTACGCGGATGTGCGCTGACCTGCGGCGTTCGAGGCCTGTGCCCCCGTGCCCTCTGGACGGTGGGATAGAGCGGCGGCTGAGGAACGTCGTCGTCCCTCAGGCCGTGTGCGAAGTCGACCGCGAATGGATCACCGGACCGGTGTCACCGAGGAGGTTCCCTGGAATCGGATCCGGACCGGAGCAGCAGTAGCCACGGACAGTCGGCTGATCCGTAACCGTAGCCACGCGGATGGTCACGCACGCGAAACAGGTGAGGCGCCTAGGAATGCTCCTAGGCGCCTCACCTGGTGTTTCAGCTGTCGGGGTGGCGGGATTTGAACCCACGACCTCTTCGTCCCGAACGAAGCGCGCTGCCAAGCTGCGCTACACCCCGATGCCCACCGGTTGCCCGGCGACATCGATTACTTTAGCCCACCGGTGCCCGGAGGCGAAATCCGGTTTTGTCTCGGTCGGCGCGAGGGCGCCGTGATCGTCCGGTCACACTCAGTCGCGAGGCGTCAGTGTCAGCAGGGTCGCTTCCGGCGGGCAGGCGAAGCGGACCGGGGTGTAGCGGTTCGTGCCGCAGCCGGCCGATACGTGGAGATAGGCGCGCCTGTCGCCGACCGTGTGGCTGGAGAGGCCCTTCACCCGGTCCGTGTCCAGGTCGCAGTTCGTGACGAGGGCGCCGTAGAAGGGGATGCAGAGCTGGCCCCCATGGGTGTGGCCCGCCAGGATCAGGGGGTAGCCGTCCGTGGTGAAGGCGTCCAGGGAGCGCAGGTATGGGGCGTGGACCACGCCGATCGACAGGTCGGCGCCCGTTGCTGGGCCGCCGGAGACCTCGGCGTAGCGGTCCCGCTTGATGTGCGGGTCGTCCAGGCCGGTGAACCCGAGCTCGAGGCCGTCCAGCTTGAGGTGGCCGCGGGTGTTGGACAGGTTGAGCCAGCCCGCCGCGTCGAAGGCGTCCCGCATCGGCTCCCACGGGTTGTGGACAACGCCCACCGCCGGGGCGTTTCCGTTGAGGCCGTGCTTGCCCTGCATCTTCTCCAGGAGATAGAGGGCGGGGTTACGGAGCTTGGGGCCGTAGTAGTCGTTCGAGCCGAAGACGTACACCCCGGGGAACTCCATCAGCGGACCGAGTGCGTCGAGCAGCTCGGGCACCGCCTCGGGATCGGAGAGGTTGTCGCCGGTGTTCACCACGAAGTCCGGGCGCAGGCCGGCCAGCGACTGCAGCCAGGCGCGCTTCTTGCGCTGACCGCTCACCATGTGGATGTCGGAGACCTGGAGTACGCGCAACGGCCGTGCCCCTTGCGGGAGTACGGGGATCGCGATCCGTCGCAGGCGGAACGAGCGGGCCTCGAATCCGGCGGCGTACACGAGGCCGGCGGCACCGACCGCTGCGCCGACTGCCGTGACTTTCAGGGGTACTCCGTAGCGTGCGCGCATGCGCCCATCGTCGCAGACACGGTGCGGCGAGAGGAAAACCGGCGGGCGGCAGGTGCCCCGTACCTGTCACAATCGCCGCATGACCACGCTCAAGTCCAAGCTCAAGGAAGACCTCACCACGGCCATGAAGGCGCGTGACGAGCTCACCTCGTCCACCCTCCGGCTCACCCTCACCGCGATCACCAAGGAAGAGGTCAGCGGCAAGACGTCGCGCGAGCTCTCCGACGACGAGGTGCAGAAGGTGATCGCCAAGGAGGCGAAGAAGCGCCGTGAGGCGGCCGAGGCCTTCGCGCAGGGCGGCCGGACCGAGTCGGCCGAGCGGGAGAAGGCGGAGGGCGAGCTGCTCGACGCGTACCTCCCCAAGCAGCTCACGGACGAGGAGCTGACGGGCATCGTCGCCGCCGCGGTCGAGGAGGCGAAGGCTGCCGGCGCCGAGGGGCCGCGCGCGATGGGTGCCGTCATGAAGATCGTGAACCCGAAGGTGACGGGGCTCGCCGAGGGCGGCCGGGTCGCTGCCACGGTGAAGAAGCTCCTCGCCGGCTGAGAGCCGACGAGGCGTACGGAGTGACGAAGGAGGGCGCCCCCGGACCGGGGAGCGCCCTCCTTCATGTCTGTGCCCGCCCTGAAGGGTCAGGGACCGTTGCCGCCGCCGCGCGGGCCACCGTCGTTTCCGCCGATGATGCCCGGCGGGAAGGTGACGCCGCCGATCGGGTCGTCGGTTCCCGGCCTGTCGTCGCCGTCCTCGCGGTCCCGGCCCTTGTCCCTGTCCTTGTCCTTGTCCTCCTTCGGCTTGGCACGCGGCACCGAGATCGGGTTGAAGGACGGGGTCTCCGACGCGCTCAGCGCGCCGGTCATCGCGATCTTCCAGATGGGACCGGGAAGACAGCCGCCGCAGACCTTGTCGTAGTACTGACCACCGATGGTGATGTTGTACATCTTGGTGGTCTTCTCGCCGATGTCGTCGCCGACCCACACCGCGGTCGAGAGGTTCGGGGTGTAGCCGACGAACCAGGCGTCCAGGCGGTCGTTGGTCGTACCCGTCTTGCCGGCGTTGTCGCGGTCGGTGAGACCGGCCAGCGTGCCGGTGCCGTCCTCGACCACGCCTTTGAGCATCTGGCTGATGGTGTCCGCCGTCGGCTCACTCATCGCCCGGGAGCACTCGGACTTCGGTACGTCGATCTTCTTGCCGTCGGGGTCGATGATCGCCTCGATGGCGATCGGTGAGCAGTACGTGCCCCGGTTGGCGAACGTGGCGTACACGGAGGCCATCGACAGCGGGGTGCTCACCTCGCCGCCGAGGGTGATCGAGGCGTGCTCCTCGATCTCCTTGCCGTCGCCCCGCTCGTAGCCGACCTTCTTCGCCATCTCGACGGTCTCGCACAGACCGGCCTTCTGCTCCAGCAGGGCGAAGTAGGTGTTGATGGACTTGCCGAGCGCACCTGTCATGTCCCAGGAGCCCTTCTCGGACTCCATCTCGTTCTGCAGGTCCCAGTTGCCGCCGCCGGCCGGGGCACCCGAGCAGGTGCGGTACGAGTCCTGCGGCAGCGAGAGCTTCCAGCCGGTGGAGAAGCTCTGAGCGGGGCTGATGCCCTTCTCCAGAGCCGCGGCGGCGGTGATCGGCTTGAAGGTCGAACCGACCTGGAAGCCGTAGGTGCTGCCGCCCATCTTGTTGCTGACGCCGAGGTTGAGCATCGTCTGGTGCTTCTTCAGGTCCAGGCCGTACGGGCGCGACTGGGCCATCGAGAGGATCTTGCCGCTGCCGGGCTGGACCTGCACCACCGAGGCGGCGACCTTGTCGTCCTTGTTCACCTTCGAGGTCGCCGCCTCGTTGGCGGCCCGCTGCGCCTTCGGGTCGAGTGTCGTCTTGACCGTCAGGCCACCGAGGTTCCAGAGCTTGGCCCGCTCCTCGTCGGTCTTCCCGAAGGCCGGGTCGTTGAGGACGACCTGGCGCACGTAGTTGCAGAAGAAGCCGGAACCGGCGACGGCTGTGATGCAGCCGTTCTTCGGCTCGCTGACGTTCAGCTTGATCGGGTTGGCGATGGCCTTGTCGGCTTCGTCCTGCGAGATGTCCCCGACGGCCGCCATGCGCTGCAGCACGATGTTGCGACGCTTGGTCGCTTCCTCGGTGTCGTTGACCGGGTCGTACCGGGTCGGTGACTGGACGAGGCCGGCGAGCAGCGCGGCCTCCTCCACCTTCAGGTCCTTCGCGTGCTTGGAGAAGTACCGCTGGGAGGCGGCCTCGACGCCGTAGGCCTGCTGCCCGAAGAAGGTGATGTTGAGGTAGTTCTCCAGGATCTTCTTCTTGCCGAGCTCTTCCTCGACCTGGATCGCGTACTTCAGCTCACGGACCTTGCGGCCCAGGGTCTGCTGGGTGGCCTGCGCGACCTTCTCCGGGTCGTCGCCCGCCTCCTCGACGAAGACGTTCTTCACGTACTGCTGGGTGAGGGTCGAGGCGCCCTGCGCGGCACCGCCGGACTGCACGTTGCGGTTCATCGCACGCAGGATGCCCTTGAGGTCGACGGCCCCGTGCTCGTAGAAGCGCGAGTCCTCGATCGCGATGATCGCGTCCTGCATGTACGGGGAGATGTCCTTGAGCGGGACGACGGTCCGGTCGCGGGAGTAGTCGGTCGCGATGAGACCGCCCTCGCTGTCCAGGATCGTGGTCCGCTGGCTCAGCGGCGGAGTCTTGAGGTTGGAGGGGATCTCGTCGAATCCCTCGACCGTCCCCTTGGCTGCGAGGCCCAGCGCTCCGGCGGCCGGCAGAGCGATGCCCGCCAGCACAGCTCCGGACAGCGCGGCGACACCGAGGAACTTGGCGGCCTGCTGGGTCGTGGTGAGACCCCCGCCTGAGCGCTTCTTTGGCATGAGGGCAGCCTAATCCGAAGTGGGCGGCGTTCCGCAGGGGCGGGGGGTCCTCGGAGCGTTCGAGTACCAGACCGTGACATCCGTGCGTGGCCGCAAGCCGGGGCTTCGACGTGGACGGGTGCGCGGCAGGGGTGGTGGCCGGCACGTGGCTTGTGGACGGAAGTCCGACGCCGGCCCGGTCCCGGCGTCGCGTGAGGTGACGGTAGCTGCCTGACCAGCGAAGACGCCTTGCCCTTCGCGAGGGGAGCAACCGATCCTTCGCCCATGAGACCCGAAGTGCGTGCGTTCGTCACCGACGGCCCGCTGCCCGGCCGGGACGCGAGCGAGGAGGAGATCGGCAGACGCGACCGGCAGCTCCGTTCGACAGCCCGGCCGGTTACGGGAGAGGAAGCGAAGGCCTTCGTCCCCACGCCAATGAGTGGCACCAGCGGCTCCACGGCCGCGCCGTGTTCGGAGGGCTCATCCCGCGGACCTGACGGCACAGCAACGTGCGCTGTCTACGTTCTCATTTGCCGGACACGCATACAGGCCTTGGCCTAAGCTGCTCTCAACTGTCACAGCAGTCCGGTTTTGCAGCAACCCCCCTGCACGGCCCAGCGCAACCCAGCCACATGCCGAGGCGTTCCCGAATTCGCCTCGTGTGTCACCGAATGTCCGTTGCGATTTGGGCTTACTGTCCTAGTTCTTCAGTGATAGTCCCGCATGTCCTCACCTCACTCCCCTGGGTGATCTGCCGCGTACGCATAGTCCGTTCGGGCCATTCAAGATTGGGCCCGAAGGGGGTGTTGTGCTGTCGCCTGCTTCCGTAACGTCCTCAACTGGCAGCGGTGAATATGCCGCTACCGCCGTGGGGGAGCCTCGATTCGGGAGAGGACGGCGCCGGCATGGGCTGGGTAACCGACTGGAGTGCGCAGGCAGCCTGCCGCACTACCGATCCGGATGAACTGTTCGTACAAGGGGCAGCGCAGAACAGGGCCAAGGCGGTGTGCACCGGTTGCCCGGTGCGGACCGAGTGCCTGGCTGATGCGCTGGATAATCGCGTCGAATTCGGCGTATGGGGCGGAATGACGGAGCGGGAGCGCCGCGCACTGCTGCGCCGACGGCCCACAGTCACGTCCTGGCGTCGTCTGCTGGAGACCGCACGCAGTGAGTACGAGCGGTCCACGGGCTTGCTGCCCGCGGCGGTCGGCCTGGAGGACGACGAACTGCACGAGACGTACGCAGCCGTCGGGTAGATCCGTGCGCGGGGGCCCCGTGAGGGGAGCCCGGCGGCGGTCCTACGCAGCTCCGGCCGGAGCGGGAACGGAACCGGCCGCGAGCCGTTCCCCGATGGTCCGAAGGCCTGAGAGGTCGTGCACGTCACCAGGCAGCGCGGCCACCTCGGCCATCGGGACCTCGGGGTGCAGCGCGGTGAAGTGGTCGCGTGTGTGCTGTTCGCGCGCGACGACCTGCATCCGCTCAGCATGCAGCCGCAGCAGACCTGCGGTCAGCTGCTCGACGGAAACGGTGTCGGCGAGGGAGGCGTCGTCCTCCTCCGTGTGCTCGGGCTCCTCGGACTGGGCGTGCGGCTTCGGGTCGTGCGGCTCCTGCGGCTTTTGGTCGTGGGGTTCCTGGTCGTGCGACGTGGGCTCGTTCCGCCCGGGGGAGAGCGGTGACTCGGAGGCTTCGGGAGAGGTGACAGCCGCCGGGTCCGCCGGGTCACAAAGGCCAGCCTTCCCGGCCGTCTGATCCACAATGCCGACGCCATCAAGATTTTCCGCGGCGGCCAGTGCCCGCTCCGCGGAGAGCCGCGCGGCCTCGCTGCCGTGCACCCGGTTGAGCACCAGACCGGCCAGTGGCATCTCCTCCGCGGCCAGCCGTTCCACGAAGTACGCGGCCTCGCGCAGCGCGTCCCGCTCCGGCGTCGCCACGACGAGGAACGCCGTGCCGGGAGCCTGGAGCAGTTTGTACGTGGCATCGGCTCGGGTACGGAATCCGCCGAACATGGAGTCCATCGCCGCGACGAAGGTCTGTACGTCCCGGAGGAACTGTCCGCCGAGCAGCTTGCCGAGCGTCCCCGTCATCATCGACATGCCGACATTGAGGAACTTCATCCCGGCCCGTCCGCCGATCTTCGCGGGGGCGATCAGCAGCCGGATGAACTTTCCGTCCAGGAACGAGCCGAGACGTTTCGGCGCGTCCAGGAAGTCCAGCGCGGAGCGGGACGGCGGGGTGTCGACGACGATCAGGTCCCACTCGTCGCGCGCCCTCAGCTGCCCGAGCTTCTCCATCGCCATGTACTCCTGCGTGCCCGCGAAACCGGCCGACAGGGACTGGTAGAAGGGGTTCTCCAGGATTGCGCGGGCTCGCTCGGCGTCCGTGTGCGCCTCGACGGTCTCGTCGAAGGTGCGCTTCATGTCGAGCATCATGGCGTGCAGTTCGCCGTCGCCGCCGATGTCCTCGACCCGGCGCGGGATGTTGTCGAGCTGGTCGATGCCCATGGACTGGGCGAGCCGGCGGGCCGGGTCGATGGTGAGGACGACGACCTTGCGTCCGCGCTCGGCCGCCCGTACACCGAGCGCCGCGGCGGTCGTCGTCTTGCCGACGCCGCCCGAGCCGCAGCACACGACGATCCGGATCCCCGGGTCGTCCAGGAGCGCGTCGGTGTCCAGCCCCGGTGCGATGTCCGTGCCAAGCGTCATGAACCCACCCCTTGTCCGGGGCGCCGCGCGCCCCTTGCGGGCCCCTGCCCCGCAGCGTCCACCGAATCGTCGCCCACACCCTGTTTGCGGAACTCCGCCGCCAGCTCGTACAGCGCGGAGAGGCTCACCCCTTCGCCCATCAGTGGCAGTTCGGCGGTGGGGAGCCCCAGCCCGGCAAGCACCGCGCGCTGTTCGCGCTCCAGGCCCACCCGCTGGGCGTGCTCGGCGGCCTGTGCGACCAGTGGCCGTACGAGCCCGGCGGAACCCGTCACGCCCGCCCTGGTCAGCGTCTTCGCGATCTCCTTGCGGCGGCCCCCCGACGCCGTACGCAACGCGTCCTCGTCCAGCAGATGGGGGCGCACCATGTTCACCACGACCCGCCCCACGGGCAGCTCGGCTGCCCGGAGCTCAGCGATGCCGTCCGCGGTCTCCTGGACCGGCATCTCCTCCAGGAGCGTCACCAGGTGGACCGCGGTCTCGGGAGACTTCAGGACCCGCATCACGGCCTGCGCCTGATTGTGTATCGGACCGATGCGCGCCAGCCCCGCCACCTCGTCGTTCACGTTGAGGAAGCGGGTGATGCGGCCCGTGGGCGGCGCGTCCATGATCACGTAGTCGTAGATGTACCGGCCCTGCTTGTCCTTGCGGCGCACGGCCTCACAGGCCTTACCGGTCAGCAGGACGTCCCGGACGCCGGGCGCGATGGTGGTGGCGAAGTCGATCGCGCCGAGCTTCTTCAGTGCCCGGCCGGCACCGCCCAGCTTGTAGAACATCTGGAGGTAGTCCAGCAGGGCGCGTTCGGCGTCGATCGCCAGCGCATGGACCTCCCCGCCGCCGGGCGCCACGGCGATCTTGCGTTCCTCGTACGGAAGGGCTTCGGACTCGAAGAGCTGGGCGATGCCCTGTCTGCCCTCGACCTCGACGAGGAGGGTGCGCCTGCCCTCGGTCGCGAGGGCGAGCGCGAGTGCGGCGGCGACCGTGGTCTTACCGGTCCCGCCCTTGCCGCTGACGACCTGGAACCTGCTCACGTCTTCGAGCCTAACCAGTCGGCAGGCAGGCTACGCACGAGGCCGCCTGTGCCAGGCATTACAGTCGGCTCATGACCAAGTGGGAATACGCGACCGTGCCCCTTCTCGTGCACGCGACCAAGCAGATTCTGGACACCTGGGGCGAGGACGGCTGGGAGCTGGTCCAGGTCGTTCCCGGCCCGAACAACCCCGAGCAGCTCGTGGCGTACCTGAAGCGGGAGAAGCCGTAGTGGCGGGCGCCGTCGAGGCGAAGCTCGCCGAGCTCGGCCTGACGCTCCCGGGCGTCGTCCCGCCGCTGGCCTCGTACCAGCCGGCCGTGCAGTCCGGGGTGTACGTGTACACCTCCGGACAGCTGCCGATGGTGGACGGCAAGCTCGCGGTGACGGGCAAGGTCGGCGCCGAGGTGACGCCGGACGAGGCCAAGGAGCTGGCGAAGACCTGTGCGCTCAACGCCCTCGCGGCCGTGAAGTCCGTCGCCGGGGACCTGGACCGGATCGCCCGGGTGGTGAAGGTCGTGGGCTTCGTCGCCTCGGCCAGCGACTTCACCGGGCAGCCTGGCGTGGTCAACGGCGCGAGTGAGCTGTTGGGCGCGGTCCTGGGCGACAAGGGCGTGCATGCGCGGAGCGCCGTGGGCGTCGCCGTACTGCCCCTGGACGCACCGGTGGAGATCGAGGTCCAGGTCGAGCTCGTCGAGGCCTGAGCCGCACCCTCGACGTCCCTGTCATCCCGCCCGGTCCCTGTGACCGGGCGGGATGCTGCGTGTAAGGGGCAGTCACGGAGCCGGGGAGCCCTCGAACATCGGCGCGGTTCCGGATAGCCTCCGGCCATGCCCAATGGTCAGTGGTACCCACCGGAATGGCCCGCACGGATCAGGGCCCTCGCCAGCGGCGACCTGACGGCCGTGGACCCCAGGCGTGCGGCCACCGTGATGCTGCTGCGGGACGGCCCGCCCGGGGCGGACACCACCGGTCCGGACGTCCACATGCTGCGCCGACGCACGTCCATGGCCTTTGCCGGGGGTGCGTACGCCTATCCGGGTGGCGGGGTCGACCCGCGCGACGACGATCACCTCGTGGGATGGGCGGGTCCGCCCCTGGAGCACTGGGCCGAACGGCTGGGCGTGGAGACGGTCACCGAGGCGCAGGCCGTCGTCTGTGCGGCGGTCCGCGAGACGTACGAGGAGGCGGGCGTCCTGCTGGCAGGACCCACCGCCGACACCGTCGTGAGCGACACCACGGGTGCCGACTGGGAGGCCGACCGCGAGGCACTGGTGGCCCGTGAGCTGTCGTTCGCCGCCTTCCTCGACCGGCGGGGCCTGGTCCTTCGCTCCGACCTGTTGGGCGCGTGGGCGCGCTGGATCACTCCGGAGTTCGAACCGCGCCGGTACGACACCTGGTTCTTCGTGGCCGCGCTCCCGGAGGGCCAGCGCACCCGGAACGCGTCCACCGAGGCCGACCGGACGGTGTGGATCCGTCCGGGCGAGGCCGCCGACGGCTACGACAAGGGTGACCTGCTGATGATGCCGCCGACCGTGGCCACGCTGCGGGCGCTGAGGCCGTACGGGACGGCCGCGGAGGCGCTGAAGGCGGCGGATTCCCAGGACCTGACTCCTGTGCTCGCACAGGCCCGTATGGAGGGTGACGCGTTGGTGCTGAGCTGGCCGGGGCACGAGGAGTTCACCAAACTCATCCCGACCGGCGACGCCGGAGGCGATTCCGCATGAGCGACGCGGCAGCGCTGCCCGGACAGCCCCGCGGAGGTGTCCTCTCCGGCCCCGCCACCACCCGTACGGTCAACGTCCTCGCGCCCAACGCGTCGGCGATGACTCTGGACGGAACCAACACCTGGATCGTCGCGGAGCCGGATTCCGATCTCGCGGTCGTCATCGACCCGGGTCCCCTCGACGAGCGACATCTGCGGGCCGTCATCGACACGGCGGAGAAGTCCGGGCGGCGCGTCGGCCTCACGCTGCTCACGCACGGCCATCCCGACCACGCCGAGGGTGCGGCACGCTTCGCCGAGCTCACCCGTACCAAGGTGCGCGCCCTGGACGCGGCGCTGCGCCTGGGCGACGAGGGGCTGACGGCGGGCGACGTGATCACCACCGGCGGGCTCGAACTCCGGGTCGTGCCCACCCCGGGGCACACCGCGGACTCGCTCTCCTTCCACCTGCCCGCCGACCGTGCGGTGCTGACGGGCGACACGATTCTCGGGCGCGGCACGACGGTCGTCGCGCACCCGGACGGCCGGCTCGGCGACTACCTCGACACGCTGCGGAGACTGCGCTCGCTGACGGTCGACGACGGGGTGCACACGGTGCTCCCCGGGCATGGTCCGGTGCTGGAGGACGCCCAGGGGGCGGTCGAGTTCTACCTCGCCCACCGCGCCCACCGGCTGGCCCAGGTGGAGACGGCCGTGGAAGCCGGTCACCGGTCACCGGCGGAGGTGGTGGCGGCGGTGTACGCGGACGTGGACCGTTCCCTGTGGCCCGCTGCGGAGCTGTCGGTACGGGCCCAGCTGGAGTACCTGGGCGAACACGGACTGATCGAGTGATCGGGCCCTGCCCGGACACGCGAGAGGCCCCACCGGACGGTGGGGCCTCTCGGCGGTTTCGTACCCGGTGGGCGTCGGCGATCAGCGCGAACGCTTCGCCAGCCGCTCCACGTCCAGCAGGATCACGGCACGTGCCTCGAGGCGCAGCCAGCCACGGCCCGCGAAGTCCGCGAGTGCCTTGTTGACCGTCTCGCGGGAGGCACCGACCAGCTGGGCCAGCTCTTCCTGGGTCAGGTCGTGCACGACGTGAATGCCCTCCTCCGACTGGACGCCGAAGCGGCGCGACAGGTCGAGGAGCGCACGGGCGACACGGCCCGGCACATCGGAGAAGACCAGGTCGGACATCTGGTCGTTGGTCTTGCGCAGCCTGCGGGCGACGGCGCGCAGCAGCGCGGTGGCCACCTCGGGGCGCGCGTTCAGCCAGGGCTGCAGGTCGCCGTGGCCGAGGCCGAGGAGCTTGACCTCGGTGAGCGCGGTCGCGGTGGCGGTGCGCGGGCCCGGGTCGAAGAGCGACAGCTCTCCGATCAGCTCGCCCGGACCGAGGACGGCCAGCATGTTCTCGCGTCCGTCGGGGGAGGTGCGGTGGAGCTTCACCTTGCCCTCGGTGACCACGTACAGGCGGTCGCCCGGGTCGCCCTCGTGGAACAGCGCGTCACCGCGCGCGAGGGTCACCTCACTCATCGAGGCGCGGAGCTCCGCGGCCTGCTCATCATCGAGCGCCGCGAAAAGCGGGGCGCGCCGCAGAACGTCGTCCACGAGTTCTCTCCTTGTCGGCCTGTTCAGGGAACCGTGGTCCCCATGATGCCGGACGGTAAAACAGTGCGATCAATCACAAACCAGTTTGACGCACGGGCGTGCCGGACCCTACGGCAGGGGGCCGATTGGGCGTGGATGGCCGGTGACCGGGGCGGATGTCGGTGCCTGGCTCTAGGCTGGCCGGGTGTCCGGAAAGCCGGTGAGAGTGCAGGCCAAGGGGGCTGATGGGGTGTCGGAGGACAAGAATTCCGCTGTGGGCGAACAGCCCGTACGGGGTCGGAACAATGCCGCAAAACGCCCGACCGGGGCGTCGTCGGCAGCGAAGAGGACGGCGAAACCGGAATCGCACCTCGCGATGGTCCGCCGTGCCCGCAGGATCAACCGCGAACTGGCCGAGGTCTATCCGTACGCCCATCCCGAGCTGGATTTCCGCAACCCATTCGAGCTCCTGGTGGCCACGGTGCTCTCCGCCCAGACCACCGACCTGAGGGTCAACCAGACGACTCCCGCGCTCTTCGCCGCTTACCCGACGCCCGAGGACATGGCTGCGGCCGTACCCGAGAAGCTCGAGGAGATCATCCGACCGACCGGCTTCTTCCGGGCCAAGACGCGGTCCCTGATCGGCCTGTCGGCGGCCCTCAGGGACGACTTCGGCGGTGAGGTCCCCGGCCGCCTCGCCGATCTCGTGAAACTGCCCGGAGTCGGCCGCAAGACGGCCAACGTCGTCCTCGGCAACGCCTTCGGGGTACCGGGCATCACGGTCGACACCCACTTCGGCCGACTGGTCCGCCGCTGGAAGTGGACGGAGCAGGAGGACCCGGAGAAGGTCGAGGCGGAGATCGCGGCGATCTTCCCGAAGAGCGAGTGGACGATGCTCTCGCACCGCGTGGTCTTCCACGGCCGCCGCATCTGCCACTCCCGCAAGCCCGCCTGCGGCGCCTGTCCGATCGCTCCGCTCTGTCCCTCGTACGGTGAGGGCGAGACCGACCCGGAGAAGGCCAGGAAGCTCCTCAAGTACGAGATGGGCGGATATCCCGGCCAGCGCCTCAGCCCGCCCCCGGACTACCCGGGCATGCCCGCGCCACCTCTGGGAGCCGGGTGACGGCCACCGTCCCCGCGGGGGTGCCCCGGCCGCACGCGGAACGAAATGGCCGACGACAGGCGTTGCAACGACGGGGGTGCCCATGACGCACGCACAGAGCACACGGGCCGCACGGAACGCGGCCACGACACAGGCGGCCACGACGCGGACGGACGCGTCGCAGACAGGTGCGCCCCACGACAGCGCGGTCACTGTCACCACTGAAGGGCTGCCCGGGTGGCTGGACCCCGTTGCCGGTGCGGCGCGGAGCGTCCAGGCCCAGCAGCTCAGCCGGTTCCTGCCGCCCGAGAGCGGAGCCGGCCGCCAGTCGGCCGTCCTGATCCTCTTCGGGGAGGGCGAGCGCGGCCCCGAGCTGCTCCTGATGGAGCGCTCCGGATCCTTGCGCTCCCATGCAGGCCAGCCGTCCTTCCCCGGGGGCTCCCTCGACCCGGAGGACGGCGACCAGGCGACCACCGGCCCGCTCAGGGCGGCGCTGAGGGAAGCCGAGGAGGAGACGGGCCTCGATCCGAGCGGTGTCCAGATCTTCGGTGTCCTGCCCCGCCTCTACATCCCGGTGAGCAGCTTCGTGGTCACGCCCGTCCTCGGCTGGTGGCGGACGCCGAGCCCCGTCGGCGTGGTCGACCCGGCGGAGACCGCCCGCGTCTTCACCGTCCCCGTGGCGGATCTCACGGATCCGGCCAACCGGGCCACCGCCGTCCACCCGAGCGGCCACCGGGGTCCGGCATTTCTGGTCGAATCCGCCCTGGTCTGGGGGTTCACCGCCGGTGTGATCGACCGGATTCTGCACTACGCGGGGTGGGAACGCCCCTGGGACAGGGCCAAGCAGGTGCCGCTCGACTGGCGCGCATGACAGGCTGACTCCCGTGCTGCGCTGTTCCGGGCCTGGCCCGGACCCCGTCGAACCGGACGGGCCAGGTGACGAATCTGCGAGGCTATAGACGGTGAATGTGCTGGACATCCTGCTGCTGGTCGGCGCCGTGTGGTTCGCGGTCATCGGATACCGCCAGGGTTTCGTCGTCGGCATTCTGTCCGTGATCGGCTTTCTGGGCGGCGGTCTCGTCGCCGTCTACCTGCTGCCGGTCATCTGGGACCAGGTGACCGACGGATCGGAAGTCTCCTCCACAGCTGCCATCGTCGCGGTCGTGATCGTGATCGTGTGTGCCTCCGTCGGACAGGCGTTCACCACCCACCTCGGCAACAGACTCCGCCGGTACATCACGTGGTCGCCCGCGCGCGCCCTGGACGCCACGGGCGGCTCGCTGGTCAACGTGGTGGCCATGCTGCTGGTCGCCTGGCTGATCGGCTCCGCACTTGCGGGCACGTCACTGCCGACCCTGGGCAAGGAGGTCCGCAGTTCCTCGGTCCTGCTCGGAGTCTCCCGGGTGATGCCCGACGAGGCCTCCAACTGGTTCACGGACTTCTCCTCGGTCCTGGCCCAGAACGGCTTCCCGCAGGTCTTCAGTCCCTTCGCCAATGAACCGATCACCGAGGTCAAGGCCCCGGACCCGGCGCTTGCGGGCAGCCCCGTCGCCGCCCGCGCCAAGAAGTCCATCGTCAAGGTCGTCGGTACGGCGCCGGGCTGCGGCAAGGTCCTGGAGGGCACCGGGTTCGTCTTCTCGAACCGCCGCGTGATGACCAACGCCCATGTGGTCGGAGGCGTGGACGAGCCGACCGTGCAGATCGGCGGCGAAGGCCGGCTGTACGACGCGAAGGTCGTTCTCTACGACTGGCAGCGCGACATCGCCGTACTGGACGTCCCGGACCTCGCCGCGGAGCCGCTGCGCTTCACCGACACCCGGAGCGACGCGGAGAGCGGCGACGACGCCATCGTCGCCGGCTTCCCGGAGAACGGCGCCTACGACGTACGGTCCGCCCGTATCCGGGGCCGCATCGACGCCGACGGTCCGGACATCTACCACCGGGGCACCGTGCGGCGCGATGTGTACTCCCTGTTCGCGACCGTGCGTCAGGGCAACTCCGGCGGCCCGCTGCTCACTCCGGACGGCAAGGTCTACGGAGTGGTGTTCGCCAAGTCGCTCGACGACCCGGACACGGGCTACGCGCTGACGGCCGACGAGATCCGCGAGGACATCGAGCTCGGCAAGGCTGCCAATCAGCAGGTCGACAGTCAGGGCTGCGCGCTCTGACCAGGAAGTGACGTGACACCCGGCGCGTCCGCGAGGCAGGCGCGCCGGGTACGCCGTCAGGCACAGCCCGCCCGGCGTCTACGCCGTGGTGCGTCGGACGACTGCTGTGTCATCCGCGGGGATGCCGCAGCCGCGCCGAGACCCAACGGGCCCGGCGGTGCAGAATGCGCGGAATACCCAGCCGGAGATCATGGAAATCACTCACATCATGCACCCGGCTCGGAGAGCCGCCCCCCTCATGAGTGCTCGGACCAGCAGGAGCGGTCGAGCGGCGGTTGCGTGCTGCGTCACTGAAGTCGCGCGTCCAGCCCATACCCCGACGTCTGCCCGTGACCCAAGGTCGGTAATCGCGTGGGAGTCAGCCAATTGGCTTATGCGGCAGGCAATTGGCTGTTCGTCGGACACGTGTGCCCGTCGGCTACCGGTCGGGCTCGGGATCCTTGAGCCAGTTGATGAGTTCGGTCGAGAACGCGACCGGATCCTCCTCGTGGGGGAAGTGCCCCAGACCGTCGAAAAGTCGCCAACGGTACGGCGCTTCGACGTACTCGCCGGACCCCGCGGAGCTCCGTGTGCGGATCGCCGGATCGAGTGAACCGTGCAGGTGCAGCGTCGGTACGCGCACCGGGCGCTTCATCCGCCGGTTGAACTGGACGCCGTCGGGACGAGCCAGTGAACGCACCATCCAGCGGTAGGGCTCGATCGCGCAGTGAGCCGTCGAAGGGATGCACATGGCGCGGCGGTAGACGTCCACCGTCTTGTCGTCGGGGAAGCCCGGGGTCCGCGGCCCGGACCAGTCGCGGATCAGCCGTGCGACCAACGCCGCCTCGTCCGCGACGAGCTGACGCTCCGGCACCCATGGCCGCTGGAAACCCCAGATGTGCGAGCCGGCCTTGGACTGCGCGAAGTCGGAGAGCATCGAGGACCGCCACCGGCGCGGATGCGGCATCGACGACACCACGAGACGTCGTACGAGCTTGGGCCGCATCACCGCGGCCGTCCAGGCGAGATAGCCGCCCATGTCATGTCCGACCAGCGCCGCGTCCGGCTCGCCGAGCGAGCGGATCACACCGGTGACGTCGAGCGCCAGATTGGCCGGGTCGTAGCCCCGGGGCGTACGGTCGCTGCCGCCCACCCCGCGCAGGTCCATCGCGACCGCGCGGAAACCGGCGTCGGCGAGCGCTGTCAACTGATGGCGCCATGTCCACCAGAACTGCGGGAAGCCGTGCAGCAGCAGCACGAGCGGCCCGTCGCCGAGCTCGGCGATATGGAAGCGTGCACCGTTGGCCGCGACATCGCGGTGGGTCCAGGGACCGTCGAGACGTACGGGACCGCCGGAACCGGCAGCCGGTCCCAACGGCCCCACTGGGCCGTACGGGCCGGATGCGCTGAAATCGGGGTCGGTCATGTCGACGAGCGTGCCACAGAAGCCGCCTTGTCCTGGACCGGGACGTTCTCGATGGCCTTGTCCGCGAGCGTGCTGCCCTGCGCCCGGCCGATCGCACCCACGGGTGCGCCGGGGCGGGGGTGCGGCTTGACGCCCTGCAGGACCGCCGCGGTCTGCTTGGCCGAGGCGATGGACTTCTCCGGCGGCTTGACCTTCTTGAACTTGGCGAGGCCGAAGAGGGCGAGCAGGATCCCCAGCAGAATGAACGCGCCGCCCACGATCAGGAACGACCAGGCGAGCCCGAGCCCCAGATTGTGGATCCCGTAGGCCGCCGCGAAGCTGAGCACGGGGATCGCGAACAGGATCAGCACGCCGGTGACAATGAATGCCACGCTGCCGATCACGCCGCGCTTGACGTCCTCGCGTACCTCGGCCTTGGCCAGGGCGATCTCGTCGTGCACCAGCGCGGACATCTCAGCCGTCGCCGAAGCGAACAGCTGTCCGAGACTACGGTCGGCACTGCCCGCGTAGTTGCCGGGGTCGCTCATCCCTGACTCCCTCTCCTCTTCAGTACATCCGATGTCAGATCATGCCGGACTGTCCGGCTTGCTGCTCGTTGCCCCCGCCTGTTCGGCAAGGCGGCGGTGCTCGGCGGCCTTCCTCTCGTGGATCGCCGCCATCCGCAGGTGGTACTCGGGGTTCTCCTGCTCGTAGATGTCGGGCACTCCCGATTGGTCCTCGTCGAGCTCCTCAGCCTCGTACAGGGCCCTGTATCTGCGTACCCGGACTTTCAGCAGTACACCGGAGAGTACGGCGGCAATGAGGGAACCGAGGAGGACCGCGGCCTTGACCTCGTTGATCATGTCCTCGTCGCCTGCGAAGGCGAGCTCCCCGATGAGCAGCGAGACGGTGAAGCCGATCCCGGCGAGCGCGGCGAGGGCGAGCACATCCGCCCAGGCCAGGTCCTTGTTCAGCTCCGCCTTGGTGAAGCGGGCGACGATCCAGGTGCCGCCGAAGATGCCGATCGTCTTGCCGACGACGAGACCGAGGACCACGCCGAGCGTTTCGGGCCGGGTGAACACACCTGCCAGGGCATCGCCCTTGAGGGTGACACCGGCCGAGAACAGTGCGAACACCGGCACGGCGAACCCGGCGGAAAGGGGGCGCACCAAGTGCTCGATGTGTTCGCCGGGGGACTGAGACTCGCCTTCGCGCTTGGTGCAGCGGAGCATGAGGCCCATGGCGACACCGGCGATCGTGGCGTGGATGCCGCTGTTGTACATCAGCCCCCAGATCACCAGGGCGAGCGGCAGGTAGACGTACCAGCCCCGGACCTCCACGCGCTGGAGGACGTAGAAGACGGCCAGACCGGCGAAGGCTCCCGCGAGGGCGAGGAAGTCGATGTTCTCGGTGAAGAAGATCGCGATGATCAGGATCGCGAACAGGTCGTCGACCACGGCGAGCGTGAGCAGGAACGCGCGCAGAGCCGCCGGCAGGGTGGTGCCGATGACCGCGAGCACCGCCAGTGCGAACGCGATGTCGGTGGCGGTGGGCACCGCCCAGCCGGCCGTGGAGCCTCTCCCGAACACCGCGGCCAAGGTGTAGACGACGGCGGGAACGGCCATGCCGCACAGCGCGGCGGCGACGGGCAGAGCCGCTGCCCGGGGGTCGCGCAGTTCACCCGCGACCAGTTCGCGCTTGAGTTCCACGCCTGCGACGAAGAAGAAGACGGCGAGGAGTCCGTCGGCCGCCCAGTGGGACACGGAGAGATCGAGCCCCAGCGATTCGGGGCCGAAGTGGAAGTCGCTGACGGCCGCGTAGCTGGAACCCAGGGTGTTCGCCCAGATCAGCGCGCTGACGGCGGCGACCAGCAGGATGACGCCGCCGACCGTCTCGGTCCTCAGGGCCTCGGCGACGTAGTTCCTCTCGGGCAGGGAGAGGCGGCCGAGCAGTGTGCGGCGGGGTGACGGGGGTACAGGCGCGGCCACGAGGGAAGACCTCCGGGTCGGGTACGGCAGCGATGGCATGGCAGATGCACGTGCCGACCAGACTTCCCGGCGCCCCTGTGAAGATTTGATATGAGGTTGTCGACCTGCTCCATCGACGAGGAGGCCGCGGTCGTCACTGTACCTGGGGCGCCGATGGACGTATCCGGTGCTCGTCGCCCATCGGCGTCCATCGAAGCGCAACTTCGGCCCTGGACCGCGAAGGGGCACCCGGCGCGTTGCCGGATGCCCCTCGGAGCCGTACGAAAGGAACTGGACCGGCTCAGTCCTCCGCGGACGCCGTCGGCAGCTGCGTCTGGATGAGGTCCATCACCGAGGAGTCGGTGAGCGTGGTGACATCGCCCAGCTCACGGTTCTCGGCGACGTCTCGCAGGAGACGCCGCATGATCTTGCCGGAGCGGGTCTTCGGCAGCTCGGCGACCGGCAGGACCCGCTTGGGCTTGGCGATCGGGCCGAGCGTGGTGCCGACGTGGTTGCGCAGCTCGGCGACGAGCTCCTCGGAAGCGGTGGCCGTACCTCGCAGGATCACGAACGCGACGATGGCCTGACCGGTCGTCTCGTCATTGGCACCGACCACGGCCGCCTCGGCGACCGACGGGTGCGAAACGAGTGCCGACTCGACCTCGGTGGTCGAGATGTTGTGCCCGGACACGAGCATCACGTCGTCGACGCGGCCGAGCAGCCAGACGTCGCCGTCGTCGTCCTTCTTGGCACCGTCGCCCGCGAAGTACTTGCCCTCGAAGCGCGACCAGTAGGTGTCGATGAAGCGCTGGTCGTCGCCCCAGATGGTGCGGAGCATCGACGGCCACGGCTCGGTCAGGACGAGGTAGCCGCCCCCGCCGTCCGGTACCTCGCGGGCCTCGTCGTCGACGACGGTGGCCGAGATGCCGGGCAGCGCGCGCTGTGCCGAGCCGGGCTTGGTCGCCGTGACCCCGGGGAGCGGCGAGACCATCATCGCGCCGGTCTCCGTCTGCCACCAGGTGTCCACGATCGGACAGGCGTCGGCACCGATGTGCTTGCGGTACCACATCCACGCCTCGGGGTTGATCGGCTCACCGACCGAACCGAGGACACGCAGCGACGACAGGTCGAACTTGGCGGGGATGTCGTCCCCCCACTTCATGAACGTACGGATCGCGGTCGGCGCGGTGTAGAGGATCGTGACGCCGTACTTCTGGACGATCTCCCAGAAGCGCCCCTGGTGCGGGGTGTCGGGGGTGCCCTCGTACATGACCTGGGTCGCGCCGTTGGCCAGCGGGCCGTAGACGATGTACGAGTGTCCGGTGACCCAGCCGATGTCGGCGGTGCACCAGTACACATCCGTCTCGGGCTTGAGGTCGAAGACCGCGTGGTGCGTGTACGCCGTCTGCGTGAGGTACCCGCCCGAGGTGTGCAGGATGCCCTTCGGCTTACCCGTCGTGCCCGAGGTGTAGAGGATGAAGAGCGGGTGCTCCGCCTCGAAGGCCTCGGGGGTGTGCTCGACGGACTGCCGGCCGGTGATCTCGTGCCACCAGACGTCCCGGCCCTCGGTCCAGGCGGTGTCCTGCCCGGTGCGGCGGACCACGAGGACGTGCTCGACGCTGTCGAAACGGGAGACGGCGTCGTCCACGGCCGGCTTGAGCGCGGTCGGCTTTCCGCGGCGGTAGCCGCCGTCGGCGGTGATGACGACCTTGGCGTCCGCGTCCTGGATGCGGGCGGCGATGGCGTCGGCGGAGAAGCCGCCGAAGACGACCGAGTGGGCGGCGCCGATGCGGGCGCAGGCCAGCATCGCGACGGCTGCCTCGGGGATCATCGGCAGATAGACGGCGACCCGGTCGCCCTTGCCGACACCGAGTTCGGTGAGAGCGTTGGCGGCGCGGGAGACCTCGTCCTTCAGCTCCGCGTAGGTGATCGCACGTGTGTCTCCGGGCTCGCCCTCGAAGTGGATGGCGACCCGGTCGCCGTTCCCTGCTTCGACGTGACGGTCCACGCAGTTGTACGCGACGTTGAGCTTGCCGTCCGCGAACCACTTCGCGAAGGGCGGGTTGCTCCAGTCGAGCGTTTCGGTCGGCTCGGTGGCCCAGGTCAGGCGACGGGCCTGCTCGGCCCAGAAGCCCAGCCGGTCCGCATCGGCCTGCTCGTACGCCTCCACTGTCACGTTGGCGTTCGCGGCCAGATCGGCAGGCGGTTCGAACCGCCGCTCCTCCTTGAGCAGATTGGCCAGGCTTTCGTTGCTCACGACATCTCCCATTCCCAGGGTGTCCGTTGTGTCCCGAGGGACAGCTCATCAGGCCGCAGGCCGGGTGACAAGTGTCTGCCGGGAATTGGTTTAGACCTGTGTTTCGTGTATGGGGGCACGCGCCCCGCTTCCACAGGTGGGTTTACGCACTGTGGAAGCGGGACCACAAGGTCTCACGGACCTGGGACACGTGCGGTTCAGGCGTCGACCGCTGTGCCGGGCACTGCGTGGGCAGTTCGAACAGGAGCACCGCAGGGTTGAGGGGTGGACTCAGGGGCGAGTTCAGCGGTGAGCTCAGGGCCGGAGCCCCGGCTGGGGTCCCAGCTGGGCTCCGTTCCGTGTTCCGGGCCGGGTGCGACGCGGGCGAAGACCTCGTCCGGGCCGGTGCCGGAACTTTCTCCCTCGGTCAGCAAGTACGCCTGCGCCTCGCCGACGTGAAAATACATGCCGTGAAGCTGCAAGGTGCCCGCGGCGAGTCGGCGCGCCACCGAATCATGGGCCCGCAGGTGATCCAACTGCTGGACCACATTGGTCAGGCAGAGCTGCTCCACCGCATCGGCGGGAAGCCGACCGGAGATACGTGCCCAGGTGTGGTGGCGGGACTTCATGCGATCGAGGCTCGGCAGGCCGTGCCGCAACCAACGCCACAGGGGTGTCCTGGGAGCATCCGGCGCGCCCCCGAGGAGAGCCTGCATGGCGCCGCACCCGGAGTGACCGCAGATGGTGATCGACTCGACCTTCAGCACATCCACCGCGTACTCGATCGCGGCAGCCACGGAGTCGTCGCTGCTCTCGCCCTCCGTGTCCGGCAGCGGGACAAGATTTCCGACGTTCCTCACGGTGAAGAGGTCCCCTGGACCGCTTGATGTGATCATGCTGGTCACCAGGCGGGAATCGGCGCAGGTGATGAACAGCTGGGAGGGCCGTTGGCCCTCGGCGGCCAGCCGGGCCAGCTCTTCGCGAACCAGTGGGGCAGTGGTGCGCTGAAAGGAGCTGAGGCCCCTGAGCAGCCAATGGGCACCGCGCCGGTCGGTCGTGTGGGCAGTCGAGGCGGGGGTCGAGGTGGAAGCCGTCGCCGTGGAGGGCGACGCTGTGGAGGCCGCGCTCTCGATGGCGTGCTCGGACCGGTCGTGGCAGTGATGGTTGCGCCACGGGGTCCACGGGCGGCAGCAGGAATGGGCCGCCGACGCAGGCTCCCCGATCCTGCCCCCGGACCGCCCGGTGAAGACGATCCGGCCGCCCAGCGCGATCTGACTGGTACGCCACTCCTGGATCGTCTCGTAGGCCGCATGGTCCATGAAGAAGCCGTCCAACTCGACGATCGCGTCAGCCCCTTGAGGGAGCCGCCCGAGCGTCCGGCTGAGCCTGGGAACGGCCAGGAAGGTCAGCTGCCCCCGGACGGTCACCAGATACCTGCCCTCCTGCTCCGACACCGTGATCCTGGTGCGGGCCAGCCGGTGCAGGGCGATGACCACGGCCACGGCGATTCCGATCGCCACGCCCTTGAGGACGCCGGCCAGGATCACCCCGGTGATCGTGGCTCCGTACACCGGGAATTCGCGGTGCTTATGAACGTTGCGGATGTGAGCGAAGCTGACCATCTGGATGCCGACCACCATCACCAGGGCGGCGAGGGCGGCCAGCGGGATCCATTCGAGAGCTGCGACCAGCAGCACGGCGGCGAGCAGCACCCAGAAGCCGTGCAGCACCGTGGCGGATCGCCCCGTCGCCCCCGCCCGTACATTCGCCGAACTGCGCACTGCACCCCCGGACACCGGGAGCCCGCCGAACATTCCCGCCAGCGTGTTGGCGATGCCCTGGGCGCGCAGCTCGCGGTCGAGATCGGAGCGCTTCACGGGCGAGGCCGGTGTCGTGCCGTCCTTGGGCGGGGCGGCTGCCCGGTCGGCCGCCAGTTTGTCCACGGCGACCGCGGAGAGCAGGGATTCCAGGCTGGCGACCAGCATGACCGTGAGGACTGCGGTGGCCAGGGCGGCGGCAGACCCCTGCGGCAGTTCAGGCAGTGCGTGCGAGCTCCAGGACGGCAGGTCGACCCGGGCGATTCCGGGTGTGGCCACAGCGGCCACGGCCGTCGCGATCGCGACGGCGGCGAGTGCTGCCGGAATCCTGCCCACCATGAGCCCGACGCGACCTGGTAGTCGCGGCCACAGGACGAGCAGAGCGATGGTCAGTCCGCCGATGAAGGGTGCGGCCGGGCTGAGATGCGTCAACTGGGCAGGCAACGCCAGGGCGTTGTCGAGGACGGAGCTCTGCGGTGTGCTGCCGAGCACGATGTGCAGCTGGGCGAGCGCGATGGCCACACCGATGCCGGCGAGGGTGCCGTGGACGATGGCGGGGCTGACGGCCAGCGCGCTGCGGGCGGCTCTCAGGGAGCCCAGCAGGATTTGGAGGAGTCCTGCGCCGATGGTGATCGCGCAGGTGGTTCGCCAGCCGTAGATCTGGATCAGCTCGGCTGTGACCACGGTCAGCCCGGCGGACGGGCCGCTGACCTGGAGGGGAGCGCCGCCGAGCAGTCCGGCGACGATGCCGCCGATGGCCGCGGAGACCAGTCCGGCCTCAAGGGGGGCGTCCATGGCGACGGCGAGGCCGAGCGACATGGGGACGGCGATCAGGAAGACAGTGATCGAGGCGGACAGGTTGGCGCCCGAGATGCGGAAACGACGTCCTCGCGGCGGTGGTGGGGGGCTGTGAGTTCGCTTGATCCCCGAGTCTCGGGGCGGGCGCGAACTGCGGGATGGGTGGTCGTTGCGGGTGGGGACGCAGGCAGACATGTTCCCGTCTCCTCCGGGGCAGCGCGGTCGCGGAAAGTGATGACGCGGCCGTGGGTCACGGCGTGCAGCGGCGGGATTTCTCAACTCTCAGTAAACGGATCGTAATGGAGAGTAAAGAATTGTGTCCATGCTTTCGATCACATAGCCCATTGAGTCACTCGATCAAGTGAATAAGCAGCTTTTCATCCGGCTTGTCGTACTGATTCCCGCAGAGCTGCGTGCGACGTTGACGGCGCCGTGTGGCACTTCAACGCACAACTTCTGCAAGGAAGAGGGTGGACGGAATGATGGCCGCCACGAAGCGGATCGCCCTGGGCGCCGTAGCCACTGCATTGATCGCCGGCCTGGCGGGCTGCTCGGGTACCGGAGCCGGTGGTGCCGGTTCCGGCACCGGGAAGAAGTCAGCCGCCGACGCGGAGGAGCACTCGCCGGCGGCAGCGCCCAAGGGTGCGGTCAAGGTCATCGGTGACGGCTCGACGGCCTATACCGGAGCTCAGCCGAAACTCCCCGTGGCGAAGCCACTGAAGGCAGGCCAGAAGCCTCCGCAGTTCGTGGTGTTCTCCTGGGACGGCGCGGGGGAGGACAGCCAGAAGCTCTTCTCGCACTTCCGCAGCGTCGCGAAGAAGTACGACGCGAAGATGACGTACTTCCTCAGCGGCGTGTATCTGCTGCCGGAGGAGAAGAAGGCCCTCTACGACCCTCCGCAACACTCGGTCGGCCGCTCCGACATCGGCTTCAACGACACCGAGGGCATCCGCGCCACGCTGGACGAACTGCGTGCCGCCTGGCTCGACGGCAACGAGATCGGCACCCACTTCAACGGGCACTTCTGCGGCCCGGACGGTGGTGTGGGCACCTGGTCGGTGGAGGAGTGGAAGAGCGAGATCAGCCAGGCGAAGTCCTTCGTCAAGAACTGGAAGACCAACGCCCCGCTGCTCAAGACCGAAGCCCCGTTGCCCTTCGACTACGACAAGGAACTTGTCGGCGCGCGCACACCCTGCCTCGAAGGGCAGAAGAACATGGTCGCAGCGGCCCGCACGATGGGATTCCGCTATGACTCGAGCGGCGTCGGCAACCAGGTCTGGCCCGCGAAGAAGGACGGCCTCTGGGATCTCCCCCTCCAGCTCGTGCCGGTTCCCGGCCGCGCCTTCGAGACCCTCTCGATGGACTACAACTTCATGTTCAACCAGTCCGGCACGACGCAGGGGGACCCGAACCAGCACGCGTACTGGGGAAACCAGATGCGAGACGGTCTGCTTCAGGCCTTCGCTCGCTCGTACAACGGCAACCGGGCGCCTCTGATCATCGGCAATCACTTCGAGTCCTGGAACGGTGGCACCTATATGCGTGCCATCGAGGAGACGATCAAGACCGTCTGCACCCAGCAGGACGTGCGGTGTGTCTCCTTCCGTCAGCTTGCCGACTGGCTGGACGCGCAGGACCCGGCGACGTTGTCCAGGCTCGGAACGCTGAAGGTCGGCGAGGAGCCCAAGCAGGGATGGGCGTCCTTCCTCGGAGGGGTCGCTCCGAGGAAGGACGCCGGCAGCCCCGTACCGGCCGGGCCTGCTGACCGGTCGGCAGACAAGGGCACCGACGGAAGCGCGGAGTAGGGACTCTCGTCCGGAGCATGACCTGCCGGTCGACCCACCCGTCGGCGGATCGCGGGCCGCCGACCGGGTCCGGGGTTCGTGGGCCGGCCAGGTCAGGCCGGCTGGGCGGCGCCCACGTCCGTGAAGCGTTCGGTCAGTACGAAGGCGGGGTCGACCTGGGCAGCCAGGTCGGCACCCGTCTTCTCGTTGCCCCAGCTCTCCGCGTTCTTCAGGTGGAAGTGCACCATCTGGCGGGTGTAGCGCTCCCAGTCGCGCTGCTCGTACGAGTCCTCCGCGGCGTTCTGCAGGGCCTGCAGGGCCATCCGGTTGTCGGCCTCCAGCAGATCGAACGGTGCAGGCCGGCCCTTTTCCATGGTCCGTACCCAGTTGGACTGGCCGATGCCGACCAGCAGGTCGTCGCCGACCTCCGCACGCAGGAACTCGAGATCGTCCTCGCCCTGCACCTTGTTGCCGACGACCTTCAGGGCGACGCCGAAGTCCCGCGCGTACTCCTTGTACTGGCGATACACGGAGACCCCCTTCCGGGTCGGCTCGGCCACCAGGAATGTCATATCGAAGCGCGTGAACATCCCGGACGCGAACGAGTCGGACCCCGCCGTCATGTCGACCACTACGTATTCGTCCGGACCGTCGACCAGATGGTTGAGGCACAGCTCGACCGCTCCGACCTTGGAGTGGTAGCAAGCCACCCCGAGGTCGGACTCGGTGAACGGGCCGGTGGCCATCAGCCGGATGTCCCCGTCGTCGAGCCTCACCGTCCGTGCGCAGGCTTCGTAGACGGGGTTGTCCTCGCGGACCCGCAGCAGCCGTGATCCCTCGCCCGGCGGCGTCGTTTTGATCATCGTCTCGGCAGACGCGATGCGCGGGTTGCTGCCGCGCAGATAGTCCTTGATGAGAGGCAGCTGCGCCCCCATGGCGGGCAGGGCGGCGGCTTCCGTCTCGTCCAGGCCGAGCGCGGCCCCGAGATGCTGGTTGATGTCGGCGTCCACCGCGACGACGTGAGCTTCATTGGCAGCGAGGTGGCGGATGAAGAGCGAGGACAGCGTGGTCTTGCCGCTGCCGCCCTTCCCCACGAAAGCGATCTTCATGTTCACCTAGGGTAGCGGTCTTGTTGCGCACTGCAGTCAAAGTTCGTGAAGAAGGCCACTCCGGGGAGGGATCCGTGCGGGGGGCGCGTAGCCTCGCTACTTATGAGTACGACTGCCTCAGACCCGCTCGCCGCCCTGGGCGCCCTGCCGGGCGTCGCCGATGCTGTGGACTCCGTACGCAAGTCCGTCGACAGGGTGTACGGCCACCGTGTCATGCGGCGCCGCAGTAATGAGGTCACCGCGGAGGCGGCCCTGCGGGGTGCGCGTGGCTCGGCTGCGCTCTCGGGTGCCGACTGGAACCTGGAGGAGGTGCGTCGGCGTACGGACTTCAGCGGCGAGGACGAGGCGCGCACGATCGGGGCCGCCTTGAGGCTGACCGCGGAGGCGGGCCAGTTGCTCTCCATCTGGCGGCAGTCCCCCCTGCGGGTCCTGGCGCGGCTGCACCTGGTCGCGGCCGGCGGGGCGACTCGTGACGATGCCGTCGGGCGCCCTCGGCTGCCGGGTGAGCCGGTGGACGAGCCGCTCATCGAAGCGCCTGTTCCGGACGCCGATGAAGTCGCCGGGCGTCTGGAGGGGCTGTCCCAGCTGATCATTGCCGGGAGCGAGGCGCCTGCGCTGGTGACGGCGTCGATCGTGCACGGTGAACTGCTGGCGCTGCGCCCCTTCGGCTCGCACAACGGCTTGGTGGCCCGCACCGCTGAACGGATCGTGCTGATCGGGAGTGGTCTCGACCCGAAGTCGATCTGCCCCGCCGAAGTGGGCCACGCGGAGCAGGGGCGGGCGGCGTACGTCGCGGGCTTCGAGGGCTATCTCTCCGGGAAGCCGGAGGGTATGGCGGCCTGGATCGCGCACTGCGGGCGCTCGGTGGAGCTGGGCACCAGGGAGTCGACGGCGGTGTGCGAAGCGCTGCAGCGAGGCGCTGCTTAGGGCGTCGGTGGTCGGCGGACGCGCTTGGTGCGGCGTCGGAAAAGGGTTGCGGCGGTACCGATTCCGGTACCGCCGCTGGCATGTCCGCCCAGGTACCAAGCGTCCTCGATATATGCCCATCAGGTCGGGTACTTTGCCCGTCACCTGGTGCGGCTGGCCCGTAATCGACGGGTCGACGTCGCGTGGGTGCTCGGCTTTCATGCGCGGTCCGTGGGGCCAAACTCTGCGTTCGAAGGTCATCCTCTCGGATGTCCTTGGTCTCGCGGGCCGTTGAGTCCTTTGTACTCCAGGACCGGGAGTAGCGGAAGCCCTGGCTGCACTTCTTTACTTTTAGGTTCAAATAAGGGTGAGTCGGACACTGTCCGGTTGTGGCTGCCGAGCCGCCGTGCGGCTCTTTCGGTGTCCGGTCGCATTGGCGCCGTCAGGTGGTGACGGAGGCGGCGCGGCGCCGGTTGACGTACCAGACCAGCCCCGCTGTGAGGGCGGCGGCTCCGACTGCTGCGGCGGCCACGAGAGCCGGTCGCGGCGGCATCGAGAACGCGGGCAGTCGTTGCTTGAGGCGTACCGGCCGGTCGAAGACGAGAATCGGCCATTCCCTGAGGGTGGCCTCGCGCCTCAGTGCTCGGTCCGGGTTGACCGCGTGGGGGTGGCCTACGGACTCCAGCATCGGTACATCGGTGGCGGAGTCGCTGTAGGCGTAGCAGCGCGAAAGGTCGTATCCCTCCGATGCGGCGAGCTCCTTGACGGCCTCGGCCTTCGTCGGTCCGTAGGCGTAGTACTCGATCTCTCCGGTGAAGCAGCCGTCGTCGCCGACCACCATCCGGGTCGCGACGACACGGTCGGCGCCGAGCAGCTCGCCGATCGGTTCGACGACTTCGGCGCCCGAGGTCGACACGATGACCACGTCCCGCCCAGCTGCGTGGTGTTCCTCGATGAGGGTTGCAGCCTCGTCGTAGATGATCGGGTCGATCAGATCGTGAAGAGTCTCGGCGACGATCTCCTTGACCTGCTGGACGTTCCATCCCTTGCAGAGCGCTGAGAGATATTCGCGCATCCGCTCCATCTGGTCGTGATCGGCGCCACCGGCGAGGAAGACGAACTGTGTGTACGCGGTGCGCAGTACGGCACGGCGGTTGATCAGCCCGCCTTGGTAGAAGGACTTGCTGAAGGTCAGCGTCGATGACTTCGCAATGACCGTCTTGTCCAGGTCAAAGAAGGCTGCTGTGCGCGGCGAGAAGCAGTTTTCCACAAAGGTGAGCATAGGGGCCCACCATTCGGCGTAAACCCCGGTGGGTGGGTTTGCCTGAGAAGGCTCTCGGGTACACCATGGAAGTCACGGATCGTTCGCGACCGTGCTAACCCGGTCCGGCTCCTCCCCCCCCGAGTCGGCCGTGGGGACGACCCCCGCTCTCCCCCCCGGCGGGGGTCGTCGCATGTCCGGACGCTTTTTTGCCACCCGGAATCACCGGAATCAAGTCTCCTCCTCCCTTTGCGCCTGTGTGGGCCCGGGCTCTGCCGCGGGCTCACACAAGCATGTCTCGTCACGCTGTGTAGCGGAATGGCTGCGCTGTGAAAGTCGCCGGTATGAGCTACCGAGATATTCACAATGCCGAAGTTGTCCACAGTTTTCGAGCAAGATCCACATGTTTTTCCGAGGCGCTGCATGTTGATTCCACCCGCGAAGTCCGCGGGTTCCGGAATCGCGCTTCTCGGATCCGTCCGAGATCGCCGCGAACCGTACTGAAGGGGCAGTGAGAAGGGGGCGGAGATCGTGGCTGGATCCCTCGCACAAGAAGGTCTGCAGATCGATGGCGAGCGGCGGGGCGGACCGTTGATCGTGACCGAGGACGTGGAGTTGCTGGACGATCTGCTGAGGCTCTGCGCGGCTGCCGGGGCGGTGCCGGAAGTCCATCAGGGTCCCCTCGGACGGAGGGGTGGCTGGGAACAGGCTCCCATGGTCCTGGTGGGCGATGACGCGGCCCTTCGGTGTCGCGGGGCGGCCCGTAGGAGTGGGGTGATGCTCGTCGGGCGGGACCAGGACGACCCGGGTGTGTGGCGCCGGGCGGTGGAGATCGGGGCCGAATATGTTCTGCGGCTTCCTGATTCCGAGGGCTGGCTCGTCGACCAGATCGCCAATGCGGCCGAAGGTGTGGGCCGTCCCGCGCTCACTGTCGGAGTGATGGGAGGAAGGGGTGGCTCCGGCGCGTCCACTCTGGCTTGTGCGCTCGCCGTGACGGCAGCCGGCTCGGGCAGGCGAACGATGCTGATCGACGGCGATCCCTTGGGCGGCGGCATCGACGTTCTGCTCGGAGGCGAAGGAAGCGACGGAATGCGGTGGCCGGATTTCGCCCGTTCCAAAGGCAGGGTGGGCAGTGGCGCACTTGAAGAGTCCTTGCCCGCGCTGCACGGTCTGCGGGTGCTCAGTTGGGGGCGGGACGACGAGGTAGTCATCCCGCCGCAGGCCATGCAAGCGGTGCTCGCGGCCGCACGCCGGCTGGGCGGGGTGGTCATCGTGGACCTGCCGCGCAGGGTCGACGAAAGTGTCGCCGAGGCGCTTGCCCAGCTGGATCTCGGGCTGCTGGTGGTGCCTGGAGAACTCAGGGCGGTTGCGGCAGCCAAACGCGTGGCGTCGTCGGCCGGAATGGTGCTGGAGGACCTTCGGGTCGTCGCGCGGGGCCCCTATGCGGCAGGGCTCGACGAACAGTGGGTGGCCCACGCGCTGGGCCTCCCCCTCGTCGGAGATCTGCCCCGGGAAACCGGGTTGTCGGCGTCACAGGACGGCGGCAGGCCGCCGGGGTCCGATCCTCGCGGTCCACTGGCCCGGTTCTGTACGGCGTTCTGGGATCTGGCGGACGCCCCGGGCAGCGCTGGCGGCCTTGTCGCAGGGCGTTCCGGGGGAGGCGTGTCATGACGGAGGCCCTGCTCGACGCGGTTCGTCAACGCCTCGCCCGCAGCGGCGAGGCGCCGACCCCGGCCGGCGTGGCGGCCGCCCTCAGAGCGCAGGGCCGCCTGCTCGGTGATGCGGAAGTGCTTGGGGCGGCAGAGGAGTTGCGCGGCGAGCTGGTCGGCACGGGAGTGCTGGAGAGACTGCTGGCAGACCCGGCGGTGACCGACGTACTGGTGTCCGCCCCGGACCGGGTGTGGGTGGACCGGGGAGGCGGACTCGAGTTGACCGGGGTCACCTTTTCGGATGCGGCCGCCGTCCGGAGACTGGCGCAGAGGCTCGCCGCTGTGGCAGGACGCCGACTGGATGACGCTCGGCCGTGGGTGGACGCGAGACTGCCGGACGGTACCCGGATGCATGCGGTACTTCCGCCTGTGTCCGTGGGCTCGACATGCCTGTCGCTGCGGGTGGTTCGGCCCCGGGCTTTCGCTCTGGCGGAGCTTGTCGGGGCGGGCACGGTCCCGCCCGGGGGTGACCGTTTCCTGAGGGCGCTGGTCGAGGCGAGGGTCTCGTACCTCATCAGCGGAGGAACCGGGGCGGGCAACCCGGAACCAGATCTAAGACACCCCTAGCGCAATCGGGGCCCACAGGCTGTGGATAGCGCCTCTCGCGAGCCTCTGACCTGCATGTTTATGGTGCCAGAAAGCGGCGAAGGTCAGCACCGGGCGGGGCCTTTGAATCAAAGGTTGAGGTACGAACCGGACATGACGGAGCCCCTGCCGCGTGTGCGACCGGGGCGCGTCCGGAGGTCAGGCAGCTACCGACCGGTGTTCGGTCCACGCCCGCGCAGCCTCCGAGAGGGCGTTCCGGTGGGGCAGCGGATCGGTTCGCTCCCTGCTTTCCCACACCGCGCACAGCGACTGCGCGAACACACTGATGGCCCGGTCGGACGCCAGGTCGTAGGCGGGCACCAGGCGGGCGACGGCCTCAGCCTCCTCTGCCGTATGACCGGCATGGATGAGACGCGGCACGGTGAACGCAGTGTCTGCCCACGCCGGAGCCGGACAAGCCAGCGCCCAGTCGACGAGGACGATGCCGTCAGCAGTGCGCAGCATGTTCAACGGCGACATGTCGGTGTGGGCCAGGGTGGCCCCGGTCAGAACATCGCCATGCCCGGGAGGAACGAGCGCTCCCCACCTGGCCGGGAGTGGCTTCTTCTTCACGGCCGCCGGCCACGGAGTCCCGGACATCGTGCGCAGCATCGCGACCAGGGCGGGCAGATCCTCGGAACGAGGAGACAGGTCCGGGTGCGGGCCGTCGATGAACTCGTACCCGCCGACCAGCCAGCCGCCATCCTCGATCTGCCACAGCAGGGTGGGGGCGTTCAGGGCCTGCGCCGTCACCTGCGCTTCGAGTCGGTACATCCAAGCGGTGGGGGCGTCCAGCGGCGTGCCCTTGACGAACACGCGATGCCCGCTGGCCGTGCGCAGTGTGCAGGCGAGGGGGGACATCACTCCCTCGGTGGCCGTCTCGGCGCCCTCGATTGGGCCGGTGTGGGCGGCGACGGCGCGCCGCGTTGCGAGCGGAAGTTCTGTCCAAGCTGTGCGCTGCACGGAGGCTGCTCCTCGTAGGACACGGGCCGACCCCCGACCCAGCCACAGAGTGGCACAAGATCGGGGGCCGACGGACGGGATGCTCAGATGGTCTGAGCGGTGTTGTGCTTCGGGCTGTTGTGGCAGTTCGCGTGGCACTGCGAGCAGTCCGCAATGTCGAGTTCGGGCCAGAACTCCTCGTCGACGAGGTACCCGGCGGCGGTGATCGCGTCGACGGTGCGGGCGCGCAGAGCCTTCCCGCCGCCGTGCTCGTCCTTGTCCAGGAAGCCGGGCTGGTGGTCGACGAACTTGCCGAGTCGGTCGGTGCAGAACTCGCGGTACGCCTTCGTGTGGAGGAGGAAGGCGTGCCAGAAGTCGTCCACCATCGGGGACGGGCTCACCGGCTCCGGGCTGTCGACGCCGGCGGCGAGGAAGGCGAGCATCTGGCCGACGCCGCGGTGGGCGAACTCGGCCTTCATCTCGGGGAACTTGTGGAGCATGTTCGCCACGAGGATGCCGCGCATCTCCGGGTTGAGCAGGGTTGCCGCATCGATCGCGGGCTGTGTCTGTAAGGGGTTCATTGCTGTGTTCCCTCCTGGTTGGAGTGGTGCACTGCGGTTGCTGGCCCGCCTCGGTTCGGGCGGGAGTCTGTGGGGTCGGGCGCCGGCGGGCAGTCGCCGGGGTCGTGGACGACGATCCGGATATCGGCAGCGGATATGCGCGGTACCCAGTGGACGGGGCCGCTCTCCACGGCGTGGCCGCACGAGGCGCAGATGCCGCTGCCGCGGGTGGGCTCTTCGTCCCACATGGGGCTCATCGGCAGCGCGGGCAGGTGCAGGGCGGGTAGGCGCCGGTTGCCGAGGGTCCGTTCGCGGGGACGGTCTCGTACTGCTTGAGCGGGGTGCGGTCGCCGGTCTTCGCGTCCACGCGGTAGACGTTGATCGTGAGCCCTGGCCGGGGGGTGCCGCTGCCTGTAGTCGTCACGCATTCAAGATGGCGCGACCACATAGAGTTGCGCGGCGTCGGTGCAGGCGTCATACCGGCGACATACGGGGCGTCATTTCGGTGTCATTCAAAGGGGGTTGGGCGCTACCGTTCAGGCATGGCCACACCGAACAGCACCCTGCGAGCGGTCCGCCTCGGTCTGCTCATGTCCCAAGACGACTTCGCCCGCGCGGTCCGCGATGCCGGTACCCGCACGGGCCAGCCCAACGACGCGAACAAGCGGCTCGTCCAGCGCTGGGAATCCGGGGCGACCACCGCACCCCGCCCCGTGTACGCGCGCGCCCTCGAAACAGTGACCGGCCTGCCCATCGAATCCCTCGGGTTCGCCGGCGCTACCCCCTCCGTCCGGATCTCCGGTGACGGGCACGGCGGCCACGACATGCAGCCCACCACCAACCAGACGATCCCCGCCCCACCGCAGAGCGAAGCCCAGGCGGCGCGCGGCAACCACTCCGGGGTGTGGCTGTCCCGGTACGAGTACTTCTCCAGCGGGCGGGACGCTGCGTTCGTCGGGCAGCACTATGTCGTGGTGCTGCAGCACGGCAACCGGCTGACTGTGCGGAGCCTGCCTGGATCCTCTGACAGCCCGCTGACGATGGACCTTGAGGTCGACGGGCACGTCGCCACCGGTACGTGGACGGAGCAGACCGCGAACGAGAGCTACTACCGGGGCGCCCGTTACCACGGCGCGATCCAGCTCTTGGTCGAGACGACCGGCCGGCGGATGACCGGCAAGTGGGTGGGCTTCGGTAAGGAGTTCGACGTGAACACGGGGCCGTGGCAGCTGGTGTTCCAGGATGCGTCGACGAACAAGGCGACCCTGGCCGCGTACAACAAGCGGCCCGACGCCTGACCCCGGACACGACGAAGCGCCCCCCGCGCGGCCGTTGGTGGCCGAGCAGGGGGCGTGATCGCTTTACGGGCATCCATAAGGTGACAAGCGTTTTCACTTTCGGGGTGCCACGAAAGTGATCACGGGTACTGGCGGCGAGCAGGATCCAACGCCAACGGCCCGGGAGACGGCTCCGGGTCCGGCTGCTCCGGTGCCCCATCCCGGCGGCACATCAGCCCATCCGGATCTCCCGGCGGCGGCTGCAGGCTGTACCCGCCCGGGCACGTCTGCCCATCCGAACCGTCCCGCCCATCAGCCCCGTCGGACCCGTCCTTCCCCGCGGGACCGGCCGGGCCAGCTGGGCCGACCGCACCGGCGCTACCGTCCCGCCCCGGCGCGCCAGTGACCGCAGGCCCTGGTGACCCTGGCTCGCCGTCCTTGCCGTCTTCCCCATCCACACCGGGAGAGCCCTGCGCACCCGGCGGCCCCGGGATGGGCACCGGCACCTCCACCCGGTCGGGCAGATCGTCCACGGCGGCCGCCGGATCCGGGGCGGCAGGGGTCCCGCCCTCGGCCTGAATCTGCGCGCGCAACGTCCGCACGTCCCCGGCCAGCGTGCTCACCGCATCACCCCTGCGGTCTGCCTCAGCGGCCACCTGCCGGGTCCGTTGAGCCTCAGCATCAATGCGGAGCCACACCAGGAGAACAGCCCCGGACAGCACCAGCAGAACAGCGGCGAGGGCGAACGATCGCCACCGGCGTGCAAGAACATTCGGACTGCGGTGCATCACGACGGGGTTCCTCCCAGCTCGGCAATGCGCGCATGCAGCCGGGCATTCTCGGTAGTCAGCTCAGTGATCTGCGCGAGAAGCGCGGTCTTGCCCGCTCGCTCACCGTCGAGCTCCGCACGCGCCGCAGAGAGGGCCAGTTCGTTCTCGGCCAGCTTCTGTTGGACCCTGTCCCGCTCTTCTTGCAGGTTGTCGACCAGCGTTGAGTAGCCGCCGAGCACGGTCCCGGACTGGGTCACACGGTTCTCGCCGCGCTTCCCGATCCAGGCGCCCGTGGCCGTTGCGAGCCCGACGACGATGACACCGACCGCGCCGAGCGTCGCAGCGTCCACGTGCATGCCTCCTGGTACGAGGATTGATCAGATGCCTGCCGGGCCACGCGGCGTATGCCGGGCCAGCCAGCCGCCGACGAACGTGATCGCGGCCGGGACCAGGGCGAGCACGAACGGGCTCAGCACGCCGGGCATCCACTCCACCAGGCGGGCATCGTCCTGTACCGCGCCGAGCGAGGCGAGGAGCCCGGTCGACGCGACGTAGGCGCCGGCGGATGCGGCGGTGACCTTCTTCTCTACACGGGCAGCCATGTCAGGACTCCTTCGTTTCCAGCGCGGTCATGCGCTTTTCCAGAGCGTCGATTCGCTCGTCGGTCGTGGGGGGTTTCGGCGCCGGCGGGGTCGGGGTGGTCGGCGGCTTCGGTGCGGTGGGCGACCAGGACGCGGAGTGCTTCAACCGCTCGGCCACATCGGCCCGGATCCCGGGCATGCCGCCGCTGATCCCCTTCGGGTCGACCTTCCCGGGCTGCCACTCGGCGTGGCCGATGACCGAGGTGGGCCCGTCCTTGCCCCAGCCGTGCGCCCGAACGAGGGCGGCCGACGCGCGGACGATTGCGTCACGCTGCACCGGCGGCCACGGGTCCTTGCCGTCGCCGAGGTTCTCGCACTCGAACCCGTAGAAGTGCCGGTTTCCGTCGGTGTTCGCCTCGTTGTCCGCGGGCAGAGCCTTCTCCGCGATGACCGCGGCGAGCACGTCGTCATCCCCGAGCCCGGCATGGTTCGTCCGGCCGTAGCCGACGAGGTGGACGGTGCCGTCCTTCGCGATGACGCCGTGGCAGAGCGGGCCGGGCAGGGTGCTGTGTCCGGTGCGGCAGAGGGCCACCGTGGACGCGGTGCCCTTGGTCACGGTGTGATGAATCATCACCCCGTGGACCGGTCCCCACGCGCCCTTGTGGTTGCGGTTGTGGGTGCGCCAGTCGCCGACCTCGACAACGCGCAGCCCCTCGGCCTTCAGCGCCGCGATGAACGCGGCAGCAGACAGTGGTGCGGCCATGTGCTCTCCAGACATGCAGAAGGCCCCGGCCAGCAGGCGCGGGGCAGGGATGATTCAGCAGGGGTCAGGCGGTGGGCGTGGCCACCAACGGGCGGACGATCATCTGCCCGTACCCCGCATCGCAGGTCAGGAGGTCGTTGCCGCCGTTCTTCGCCCAGGCAGTGGAGTGCGCGTCCGCCTGGAGCACGACGACCATGCGGTCCCCGGGCGGCCAGTCCTCCGGGATGGTGTGCAGGCGGCTGATGTGCAGCGGCAGATGATGTCGGTCAGGGCTGACGTTGTCGCCCCCTGAGTGGCTGATGCGCCACCAAGGGCCGGTGCTGATGCCGGGCCCAACGTAGGTGTACGCCCACAGATGCCAGCCCACCCCGACCGTGTAGCGGATCCCTCCGTCCCGGCCGCAGTCGTTGGTGACCCGGGCGTCCGCCGTGATGTCCAGCTGATCGCCCGGGCGAAGCGGCCCGGTGACCACCAGATACAGGGGCCGCGGCGTGCTCGGCGTCAGGTCGACCGGAATGGACGAGGAGCGCAGCAGTTCGCTGGCCAGGGGGGCAAGTGGGGCAAGGGGCATGGGTTACGGCACCTCATAGATGGTCACGATGATGCGAGTGAACGCACCGAGGATCTGGATTCCGGTGCCGGTGGACATCACGCCGCGGAGCTTGAGGGTGTGCGACCCGGCCGAGGCGAGGATCCCGGACCACTGTTGTGCCGCCGTGCCGAAGTCGGTGGTGACCTCGCCGGACCACCGCGCGTTGCCGGAGGCCTGAACCCCATCGACGTGCAGGATGCCCTCGGCAAGAGCGGTGGTGGCTGACGTGATGTCGAAAACGAAGGTGCCAGTGACCACGTACCGGGCGTTCGCCGTGCCGGTGGTCAGAGTGACTGTCGCCCCAGCGACGTCAGCTTCCGTGGTCGTCAACGCCAGGTTGCTGGACCCGGTCGCCTCGTTGACCACGGGCTGCATCCGGTTGAACTGGCCAGCCGTGAGGACCTGGCCCGCAAGAACGGGCATGCGTACCTCCTGCTACAGCGCGACGCGCATCGGATAGGTGAGCTTCAGCGGTTCCCCGGCGGCCTGTGCCTTGACGATCCCGTTGATGCTGCGCGTCACGGTGAATGTCTGGGCGAGCCCGGTTCCGGTGCACGCGGTCACCCGCATCACCTCGCCGCCGACAGTCACGTCGAACGGGAACATGGCGGGGAACACGGCCGAGGTGATCCACCGGGGGCCCGGGGAGCTGGTCACCCCGACAGACGCGGCAGTCGAGGTGATTGCTCCGGTGAGAGTGCAGCCGTCCGTGTCCGCTCGGCCGCTCAGCGGGTCTTCCAGCACGCCTACCGCCCATGGGCCGGCGGGCGTGCAGTTCATGGCCAGCTTCCACTCGAACCGGCCGAGGGCCTCGGTGTAGCCGCGCATGTGCTGGTCGATCAGCCCCGGTGGCAGCCATGGTGGGGTGTTGTCGATGGTGACCCGGTCCCCGATGTCCATGCTGAGGACGTCCTCGATGAGGTGGGGGGCTTTGTGTAGCCACACCGTGATCGTGGGGTACCGCTCCTCGTCCCAGGTGCCCAGATGCATGCGCCACTGGGCGATCAGTGGGGGCTGTGCGTCTGTGTACAGGGACAGAGTCAGGGCCTCGTCATACGGGCCGACCCCGTCCGGCGGTGGCTGTACGGACAGCGGCCCGGACTCCAGGACCGCACGCCCCGAGGACCCGCCGGAGCGGGTCACGGTGACGTCGTTCCGTACTGCCTGGTCGTCCGGTGCGGGCTCCAGCGGCGGTGGCACTTCCCCGGCCGAGTAGTCGAGGGCCAGGCGGGCGGGCTGGTTGTACAGCGATGTCCGGTCCCGGTAGATCAGGGCGGTGCGGTCGAGGCGCTCGTACAGGATCCCGCCGTCGGTGGCGGCCGCCTCCTCGAAGAGGGTGAGGAGCGTGTTCGGGCGCTGCGGGCCGAGCTTCTCGGACGGTGTGCTGGTGTCGCCGTCGACCCAGCTCAGGGCGACCTGGTCGGACTCTTCGTTGGCGAGCCGGTACAGCCGGTCCAGGACCGTGTCGCCCGAGAAACCATGATCAGCCGAGGTGTACGCGGTGGTGACCGCGGCCGGCAGGACCGCGACGTGCCCGACCTTCAGCCCGGTGACTGACGCGCCGAAGGTTGTGTTGATCTCGGTGACCCGGCCGGTGGTGCCCGCATAGGTGGACCCGAACCCGCCCGCCGACCCGCCGATGTTGAACCAGTCGATCCTCCATGTGACGGTGCCGCCAGACGCGGACGCCCGGAAATAGAACCGCTGCCAGCCGGAGAACACGTCGGCGCCGATGCCGATGAAGTGCTCAACAGTCAGCGTGCCGTCCGAGGTGTAGCCCCGAACGGTGGCCGTTCCGGACCGCTGGAGAATCTGCCACCGGGTGATGGTGCCCGTGGCCCGCCACGACAGGAACTCGCCGTCGGAGACGGGAGCGGTGTCGACGGCGTACACCATGTGCACCGACCACTCCGTCGGCGTCGCCGAGGGTGCGGGCACAGTGCCCCGCATCTTCGATCCGGCGGCCACCGAGGGCAGGGCCGCCGACCCGGCCAGGCTGCTGTCCTGCCCGAACCGGAACCCGGTGGACACCACCAGCGGGTTGACGCCTGCGATCGGTGAGTAGGCCTGAAGGGCGCCATCCTCGTCCTCGCACGGCCAGTACGCCAGCGGGGCGAACGCGGGGATTCTCCGGCGCAGGGTGGAGCCCAGGGCCTTCTTGCCCTGGCCCATCCTGCGCAGCACCCCGGCCGCCTCGATGGGTACCCACACGTCGGAGCCAGAGACATCCCAACGGGTCGGCCAGGCGCTGATCTCCCCGTGAAAGCGGTACTGGCGGTCGCTGATCGAGGCGTCCGCGCCCAGCGTCCACACTCGGCCGGCACTGTCCGTGAACCCGGTCGCACCCTCGGCCAGGGCCCGGACGTCCGGGGATGCGACGACAGTGCCGGCGATCCCGGACCGCACCTCGGCACAGTGAATCCGGCCCTGAGCGGGCACGGCCCCCGACACAGCGGGCAGCGCGATCTCCAGCGGTGCGGTGCTCGAGTAGATGCTGATCGCCGGAGTTGACGTGTACGGGTCGCCGAACTCCACCCACGGCCCGGCCAGGGACTCAGCCCAGTACCGCCGGGCCGTGTGACCGCCCGCCCCGTTGTTCACGTCCATCGTGACCCGGAGCGCCGCCCGCCTCGGCAGGGCCGGCAGCGTCCAGGCGTAGTTGAACGAATCCGCTCCGGTCGTCGACCAGTAGATGGCCAGCGAGCCGGAGTTCAGGGCCAGCATGTACGACCGCTGATTCGTGGCGGAGATCCACTTGCCGAGCAGCGGCTGAATGCCCGTCGCACTCCAGTCCATGGTGGCCTCGACACGCAGGTCGAAGTCCCCCGTGATGTCGAGCGCGGCCAGGTCCGGTGTGCGGGCGTAGGAGGTGGCACTGCCCTCCACCGCCAGGTACGACTCCGGCCCCCGCACCGACACCCGGATCGGTGTGTTCCTGCCGATCAGCCCGTAGTACGGAGAGAGCGGGTTCCTCGGGGAGTACTTGCCGTGCCGGTTGTTGAGCTTCAGCCGGCACTTCGACGGGGCGGCCTTTGCCGCCTCGCTCTTCGTGCCCCGCTCGATGGTGATCGGCTCGCTCTCCCGCACGTCTCCGGTAACGACGGTCCAGGTGCCACCGATCTGGAACTCGGTACGGCGGTCCAGAGGGAAGGTCATGCCGCTCCTCAGGGGGTCAGGAGGATCAGGGGGTCACCACGGCCGTCGGTCCGGACGGCCCGCTGGATGGCGGCCACGATGAAGTCGTCCGCCTCGGACCCGCCGGAGCGGATTTCCAGGACGGTCCGGGCTTGACCGGCGGTCTTGCCGACGGACGGGGCGCGCATGTCCTGCCCCGTGTTGATCATCTGGTCGAGCTTCGACAGAGGCAGGATCGCCTCGTCCTCCCGGCCTTCACCGACCATCGCGAGAGTTGCCCCAGTGGCGATACCGCCGTCGGCGAGCATCGGGATGTTCGGCGTCGACAGGGTCAGCGACGGGATGCTGACGCCCATGATCGAGCCGCCACCGATCGTGAACGACAGGTTGTTCCAGCCGCTGATCAGGGAGTTGACCATGCTCTTGAAGGACCGGCTGATCCCGTCCCACATGCCCGACGCGGCGCGGGAGATCTTCCCGGGCAGGCCGCCGATCCAGGACACGACCTGACCGAACCACGAGCTGACGCGGCCGGGGATCGCAGCGAGCCAGCCGACGATGCCGAGCACGTCGTTCACGGCCGTCTCGATCTGCTTCGTCACCCAGGACCAGGCCTGCCCCGTTTTCTGTGCCACCCAGTCCCAGGCGGCGCCCACCTGGTCTTTGATCCACTGCCAGGCCTCGCCGAGCTTGACGACGATCCAGTCCCAGACGCGCCCCGTGGCGGCGGCGATCTCGTCCCAGTAGACGATGATCAGGACGATCACGGCGATCAGCGCCAGGATCCCCAGGATGATCCACGCGACGGGGTTCGCCAACATCGCGATATTTACCAGCCAGATCACCGCGGCCATGATTCCCAGGGCCACGGCCAGGCCGAGGACGATCGGGACCAGGGTCTCCATCAGTCCTTTGTGCTCGGTGAAGAAACCGGAGACCAGGAGCAGCACAGGCAGGAGCGCCTCACCCAGGCCCTGTGTCAGGATCCGCATCGCGGAGTCCATCTGCTGGGCGGGGTCGTCCTCCATGCCGGCGGCCAGGGCAGCCGAGCTGCCAGCCGCCTTGTCCATGCCCGCGGATGCTGCGGCAGTCGCCGGGTCGAGGGCGAACAACGCCTCGCCCATGACGTTCGCGGGATCACCGAACAGCGCGGCCGCCGCAGTCAACTTGGTCTGCTCGTTCTCTGTGCCGCGCAGGCCGTCCATCGTCATCTGGAGAGCCTTCTCCGCTGACTCGCCACCGGCCCCGATCAGCTTCGCCATCTCCGAGCTGCTCAGGCCGATGCTCGTGAACGCATCGTCGATGGGCTTGCCACCGGCCAGTGCGCGTTCGCCGAACTGGCCGATCGCGTCGGCGACCTGGTCGAGGTCGCGGGCACCGGCCTTCACGGCCTGGCTGAGCAGACCCATGGACGTCTCGCCGTCCAGGCCTACCCGACGGAACTGGGTCGAGTACTCCTGGATGGTGGGCAGCAGGTCGTCCCGCAGCTCGGCGGGGATGGTCTGCATGGCCTTGGTGACGAGGTCGAATCCCTCGGTGGCGTCGGAGACCAATCCGGTTTTGATGAGCTGGCCGACCGCGCCTGTGGCGTCGGCGACGTCCACCTCGAACCGGGTGGCGAGAGCCATGGCGCTCTTGCTCATCGCCGTGAGCTCTGCCTCGGTGAACGTGCTGAGCTCACCGATGCCGGACTGGATACCGCCCAGCGACGTTGCCACCTCGTCCAGCGATCCGCCGAAACCAGCGGAGTACACGTCGCCTGCGACGCTGCCAGCGCGGGCGGCCTCCGCCTCGGTGAGGCCGAGCTGGTCCTCCAGTTTGGTCTGCGCGGACGCGATGTCCATGGCGGAGCTGATGCCGATCGCGAAGACAGCACCGGCAGCGACACCGGCAGCGGCAGCCGGGCCGGCCATCTTGTCGAGCTTGCCGGCCACCTCGTCCGCACCCTCGTCCACACCCGAGGAATCCATACCGATCCGCACGATGAGTTCGTCGAGCAGCGCCATCAGGTTCTCCGTCCTCGCGATTCGGCCTCGTCGTATCCGGCCTGGATTCCTCGGACTGCCGCCAGCAGCTCGCGGCCGCTCTTGGGCGGGCGCGCCTTGCGGCTCCACTCGATCAAGTGGTCTTTGAACTTGGGCTTCTTGCCCTTGCGCATGTGCGGCGCGGCGACGTCCATGCCGAGCCGTGCGAAGAGGGCGTCGAATCGCTGCGGGCCGGCCGGGCCGTAGAGGTTCTGGTACGCCACCATGCGGATCATCTGCTCCTCGGTGAACCGCTGCAGAACCTCGTCCGGCGTCATGTGGAAGGTGACGGCCAGGTCGTAGACCAGCTTCAGCTCTGGCCGCTGCCGAAATCCGACTCGGCCGCCGCGACCTTCTGCTTGAAGTCGCGGTCCTCACCACTGAGGTGGTGCACGAGCACGAACAGGCCGGTGACGATTCCGGCCTGCCGCTTCGACAGGATGGAGATGCCCTCACGCAGGTCAGGGAAGACGAGCTCGTCCGTCTCCTGGTCGCGCAGGGCCTTGGCGACGATCTCCGCCCGGTTGGAGCGGATCGACATTTCCATGCCGTCCGCCTTGTCCTGGCGGGTCATCTTGGACACCTTGTTCTGGTAGGCCTCCCAGTCCCCACTGGGCAGACCGGTGACGCGGAACATCACCCCGGGTGCCCACTCGGGAATCTCCACGTCGTCCTGGACCTGGATGTCGTCCGCGTTGCGGATGAGTTCCTTCAGACTCGGCATGATCAGGCTCCCGTCGCGGTCAGGACCGGCTTGCCACTGATCTTGAATGTGGCGGTCCGCTCCATCTGGGCGTCGGTCGGGTACTCGTCGCCGAGGTCGGTGATGAGCGCGGAGAATTCCCAGGTGTGCTCGTCGACCGTGCCCGGCAGCATGATGACCTGGTAGTCGCGCAGGTCGTCCTCTTCGAAGTCCGCGTCCAGCGACGCGTGCGTGGCCGAAGCCGGGTCGTAGTTCAGGGTGAGCTCCACCTCACCGCCGTCCTTCAATCCCTTGATGAACTCCCGGTAGTTGTTTGGGGAGTCGTGGGTGGTGACCTCGATGGCCTCCCGCGAACGGTTGGGGCCGGAGATGTCGGAGACGTTGGCGATCGCTTCGAACACCCCGGGGACAGCGGTGTCCCGGAGGAACTGGGTCCCCTTGGCATTGATACCGGGCATGACGGGCTCCTTCTGTGCATGAGAAAGCCCCCAGCCGATACGGTCCGGGGGCGGCTTGAAGCGCGGCCGGTCAGGCCGGCGGCTGCTCGGTGATGATCCGGTAGCGGAGCACGACGTGCCGGATGTTGCCCGGCGTCTCCGGGTCGGTCAGCGTCTGGGAAAACTCGTACCGGGTGACGATGTGCGTCAGCCCGATGACGGTCAGCGGCTGGTGGTCCAGCAGAGCCGTGACCCGGTCGGCGATCTGATGCGCCTGCGCGTAGCCGTGGTACTGCGACCACACGTGCAGGGTGACGGTCGTCTGCCGCCCGTACCGGTCGTGCGCGTTGTCGGGGGTTTCGGTCGCCTCGCCCACCACGACATAGGGGAACGGGGTGGTCTCGGGCAGGTAGTCGTACACCCCGCTGACGAGCTCCCCCAGCTGCTCGTCCGTGCGCAGACGCCCCATGATGGCGGTCTGAACGGCCGCCATCGGCGAGAACACGGCGGTCATCGCAGGGCCCTCCGGATCTCCTGCCGCAGCCGCTCCTCGAACTTGGCCCGCTCCTCCTCGAGGGCGGGGCCCAGGGCGGGTTGTGCCGGGATGCGGCTGGTGCCGTGCTCGTGGATCGACGCGTACCAGTCGTGCCGGTTCTTCCAGCCGACGACGGCTGTGAGCCCCTCGTCCTGGTAGTCGATGCTGAGCTCGTTGCGCAGGTTGCCCGTGTCGACGCGCACGTTCTGCCGGGCTTGGGCCTGGACCGCTTCTGCGGACTCCTTCACGGTCCTCTTCGCAGCGGCCTCGATCTCCGGGGCGAGGGCCTGCAGCTGCTCACGCAACCGGTCCAGGCCCTCGATCTGTACGGTCGGCTGTGCCATATCAGGCCCCCTACCTCTTACGCATGTCGCGCCGGATCACGGCAAGTTCGCCGGCCACGGCGAGCAGCCCCCACGCCACCGCGGCGACGACGTCTGTGTCGATGTCTCCGAGGCCGAGGCAGTCCTCGGCCCGGCGGCGCGCTTCGTTCGGAGCGATCTCCGGAAGTCGAGGCGTGTCCTGTTCTGCCATGTCAGGCTCCCTGTCGCTCGATCAGCTTGGACTCGGCCTTGCGGTAGATGGGTGCGGACGGCTCGACAACGTAGCCGACGCGGAACACCTGGCCGTCCCCCCGCAGCTCGTCGCCCCGTTGCACGTCCGCGGTGGGCAGGAGGTAGATGTCGTGGGTGTGTTCGGCCCCGGCCTGCTGGGCCAGCATCCGGTCCGTGGCGGAGGGCTGGTCGACCTTCGCCGCCACGTCTGTCTGCCGGATGAGGGTGGCGGCCTGGCCGCCCATCCCGTCGTCGGTGAAGGATTCCCGCCACACTTCGAGGGTCCGGTTCAGCCGGTGCGAGATGTCCATCAGCGACTCGCCGGGCCGATGGCGTACCGCTCCAGCATGCCCATCTCGAAATCGGTCAGGGCCTGCCCGGTGCGCTGCTTGTCGTAGGTGACGGAGTAGTCGCCCAGTGACTCGGCCGCGACCGCTTCCTTCGGCGCGACCCAGGCGCGGGCGGCGAGCTGCAGGCACACCTGGACGACCGCGGCCGGTGCGACCGGGTAGCCGTGCGTACAGATCACCTCGACGTCCTCGTCGAGCGTCCAGCAGGCGTCGTAGCCGAGCCGGGTCAGGTTCCCGTACCGGTTCCACCGGTAGCCGACCCCGTCCACCAGGAGGACGCCGCCGACAGTGACGGAGGTGACCGCGGTCACCGGCATCTCGGGCAGGTTCAGCAGGCGCCGGCCGTTGCCGACCAGAACCAGCTCATCACCTGCGACCTCGTCGATGGTCTGGTTCAGGGCGGCCCGGATGACCGCCTCGGCCCCGGCGATCGTGTCCGTGGCCTGGGCCTCGTCGATGGTCGCGAGCCGGAGGCGGAGCCGTAGTTGTTCGGGCAGTGCCCATGGTGACGCCACAGTTCCGCCTCCCGCCTACTCGGTGGTGTCAGACGGTGCAGGCTCCGCCTGCTCAGGCTCAGGTTCGGCCTGCGCCTTGCCCTTGCGCGGAGCCCTGCGGGTCGCCGCCCGCTTCGCCCCGCCGTCCGCTGCCGTCGCGTGTCCGGCAGCGACCCATGACCGGCCCAGGGCGTCGTCGACCGTGACGACATCCCCGGACCGGTAGCGATTCCCGGCCCCGTCCGAGATGGACGTGACCGACGTGATCCGGATCCGCATCAGGACGCCGGGTGCGCGAGGATCCGCAGGGCGTCCGGGCGCACGACGTCGCCGCCGACACGCATCCGGATCTTCCAGCCGACCATGCCGTCCTCGGCATACAGCTGGTCCAGGACCTTGACCGTCATCCCGGCCCGGTCGTAGACCCGGTAGCCGGAGTTGAAGTCGCCGAACGCCACCGAGCGGGCGGACGCGGCGACCGCGGCGATGTCCTCCTGGTTCTCCAGCGCGTAGCCGAGGAACGTGTTCGGGCGGCCCGCCTGCACGGACTGCTGCCACACGTACTGGCCGTTGAGGTCCTTCAGGAGGGAGATGGCCAGCTCGGTCGTGGACGACAGGGCGAAGCGCCCGTTGCGGCGGTACTGCGCCGGGACGGCGTAGATCAGCTTCTTCATGTCGTCGACAGAGATCGCCGCAGCGGCCGCCGCGGCGACCGTAGCGACGCCACCGCCGGCGGTCATGAACCCGATCGGCTGCTGGGATGCGTGCCCGGTGCCGATGGTGAACGCGGTGTCCTCCGCCTCACCGACCGCGCGGCCGAAGCTGTCGCGGACGAACGCCTCGATGTTCGTGTCCGAGTCGTCGAGCTCGTCCTCGCCGACCTTCGCCAGACCGTAGAGGTCCTCGACGTAGGTGAACTCCTCCGTCGGCGTCGACGGCATCGAGTCGGTCAGGGCCGTACCGGTCTCCAGCTTGCCCCAGCCCACCGACACCTCGGACAGGCTGCGCCGGCGCACCCGGTTCGACGTCAGGCTGCGCTGCGAGGCCATCGCCCGCACGACCGTCAGGCCCGGCAGAGCCCGGTAGATCTCCGTCTCCAGGTCCTCGGGGACCAGGATCTCTCCGGCGGTGTTCTCGACCAGGGCGCGCTGCTCGGGTGCCATGCGCGGCAGGCCGCGGCGCAGGGCCTGGAAGAACGCGGACCGGCGCTCGGCCGAGCGTGCTTCCTGCCCGCCACGGTTGCCGTCGTCGGGGCGGTTCGCACCGCGCTGGATCGGCTCCGCCATCTGTGCCGAGCGCGCCTCCTCCGCCTCCTGGCGGTTGATGCGCTCGGTCAGGCTGGTGAAGTCGCCTTCGTGCCGGTCATAGGCCTGGCGCTCCTCCGCCTCCAGACCGCGGTTCGCGGCCTCGGCGGTCTCAGTGATGGCCCGCATCGACTCAACGACGCCGGCCCGCTGCTGACGCAGCTCCACGCTCGTGGGCATGGTGACTCCTTCACTCGTGGGTGTGGCAAGGGGTGGTGCGTCCCGGGCCGGTGGCCGGGAAGATCAGAGGGTGGCGAGCATCTCCAGCTCGTGCAGCCGGTGGCGGGCCCGCTCCAGCGGGTATCCGCCTGCGGCCCGTGTGGTGTCGGCCGCCTCAAGAAGCGCACCGAGCGCGTCGTGCGCGTCGGCGACCAGCTGCCGGTTCGACGCGGACAGGACCTTGCCCGCCCGGTACTCGGCCAGCGCCCGGGTGACCTGCTCCGGCTCGGGGACCGCGGCCTGTCCCGTCACCCGGGCGGCGGCGGACCGGAGCTCGGCCGAGGTCGCGGCGAACGCCGGGTACGTCACGACGCTGACGTCGCCGCCGTCGAGGTCGATGCCGAACACCTCGTGTGTCGACCCGCTCCAGCCGTCGGCGGTGACCCAGAACCCGAACGACATCTGGTCGATGTCGCCGCGCTCCAGCGACACGGCCAGGTCGCGGGCGTAGGACACGTCTGCCATGTCCGCCTCGACCATCACGCCCTGCTCGTCCTCTGCCAGGGTGGCCGTCCCCGCCGCGGTGCGGGCGAGCAGGAGGTTCGCGTCGTGGTTGATGAGGAACCGCACGTCGGGTGACTGGCCCAGGGTGCGGGTCGCAGCTCCGGGGACGATGCGTTCCCGCCAGCCGCCCATGTCCTCGGACAGCGAGTCGTAGACGATGGCCCGCCCGGTGAAGCGCAGCGTCTGCGCCTGGTCGTCGGCGGCCCGGATCTGCAGGTCGGTCAGCGGGAAGGCCCGCACCTCACGCGTCCGCATTGGGTTCCTTCCGGTTGAACTGCAGTCGGCATGTGCACCCGGCGATCTCGTCGACCCCGAGCCGGTAGTCGTGCGGCCAGCGCCCGGACTTGGAGCCGATCCGGAAGTTCTCACGCATGCCGACGGTCTGCCCGTCCGCGCGTGCGTGCGTCTTCCGGGGCTTCGCGTCCCAGACCCGCCACGTCTTCGAGGAGGCGCCAGCCTGCTTCGCGCCCTCGTGGCTGCCGAAGTTGCTCGTCTCGGACACCCGGGCCTGGGCCAGGACGCGGGCACGGGACTCGGTCATCTGACCGAACATGTCCCGCACCGACTTCCGCACCTCGTCCGGCGCGAACTTCAGGTCGATCGTGCTCTTCAGCTTCTCGACCGTGGTCCCGTTGACGTTCGCCGCCGTAGCTGCCGCGGACGCGGCCACCGCGGCGGTCGTCTCCTGTGCGGCGAACGTTCCGCCGAGCGACGCCGCGGTCGCGGCCCCGACCTCACCCACCAGGCCCATGGCCAGGCGGACCAGGATCTCGGTGAGGACCTCGTCGTCGGCCAGGCGGTCGATGAGGTCCTCGGCCGGCGTATCCGGCGCCAGGTTCAGGGCGGCCAGGACCCGCTCGCCCTGCTCGGCGAAGAACGCGCTGATCGCGTCGTAGTGCCGGGTGACCCAGTTCGACAGGTCCTCGGTCGACGGCGCGTCCACACTCTCCTCAGTCGCCCGAATCTGCCGCGCCGACGACAGTGCTCGAATGCCGCTGAGCCGGAACGCTGTCCGGTCACTGCCCACCGCCAACGTGAGGTCGGTGAACCCGACTGCGGTGGGCGGCACGGGCTCGGGCACGGGCTCCCCGTCCGCCACATAGGCGAGCGTCATGTGAGGGGTGAAGCCGTGCCCCGACTCCACCTCGATGCCAGCCGCAGTCAGAGCGTCGACCAGGCGGTGACGCAGCTCCGCAAGGCCGGGTACATCCACGGTGGCGAAGTACGGTGCAGCCTCGTCGGCGCCGGTGGGGAAGTGGCCGAGGCCGCCCACTGAGCCAGCCAGGACCTCATGCTGCGCCGCTGCGCTTGCCACGACCAGGGAGGCCGCTGCCTGCTGCTCGGCGCTCAGGTCCTCGCCGAGGTAGGCGAGCGTGATGTGGAGCTCCTCGGCAGGCAGGCCGCCGTCGACAGCCAGCTTCTTGGCGACATCGGCCGGCGGGAACAGCGCCACCATCGTGGCGCCCTCCGGCACGTCACCGGCCGCCCGTGTCTGCGGGGCCGTGGGCAGTGCACGCTGCTCGGGCGGTGCGGTCTGCCCGGCTGGGGACATGTTGAGCGGGACGACGTACTCGTCGCCGCCCTCGATCGGCGGCTCGTCCTCCTTGGCGCGGATGTCGTTGACGGAGTACCAGCCCCACTGGCGGCCGAGCGCGTATCCGGCATTGCGCTGCGCGGAGTCGCCACGCAACAGCGCGTCGGGATTGAACTTCATGTACAGCGACGGGTCGCCGAACATCCGCTGCACCGTGCGTTCCAGGCGGGTCAGCCACGGCATCAAGCTGTAGATGACGTAGCCGAGAGACTGCTGCTCGATCCCCGAACCCCAGGAGGTGGACCGCTCCACATCACCGATCATGTGCGGCGGTACGCCGAAGATCCCGGCGATTTCCGACCTGGTCATCTTGTAGACCTCAAGGAACTGCGCGTCGGCCGGGGACAGCGTGGTCTTCTCCCACTTCGCCCCGCCCTCCATCACCCCGATCCGGTTCGAGTTCTCGAACCCTTCGTGGTTGTCGTTCCACTGTCGGAGCAGCCGCTCGAACTGCTCGTCGGTGAGCTTGCCGGGAACCGAGATCGTGCTGCCCGGGGACGCGTCACGGGCGAAGAACCCGCCGATGTACGAGGAGGCCGCCCAGCCCGTACCGATGGACTGCCGCGCCATGCCAATCGGGGACAGGCCCTCTGTGCCGCCGACCCCGAACGACTTGAAATGCAGCAGATTCTCGGCGCGGACCAGCCCGCCAGGTTCCCGGATCGGCGCCCACTCGTCGTCGTCCACCTCGACCTTGTAGACCAGCTCTCCGGTGTCCTTGACCCGGCGCGGTTCCACGCCCGGCCACGACACCGGCCACAGGCCCACCTCACGGCCGGCGTTGTTTCGCTCGATGTACGCCGCCGCATTGCCCCGGGTCAGCATCCACCCCAGGATCTGTGACCAGAACTCACCGGACGGCAGCTGCGGGTTGGCCTGGTACGTGAGCAGCGGGGCAAGCGGGTGTTCCATCGCGGGCAGCCGCGTGTTCCCGGACCGCTGGTACACACCGGTCGGCAGCATCGACCCTGTCTCGGCGAGCAGCCGGACCGAGGAAAATACGGCGGCAACCTGAAGGGCGCGATCCGGGGATACGGACACCCCGGCCGCTGTGGACCGACCGTCCAGGCGCGGCATCGTCTTCCTGCTGCGCTGGGCACGGCCGGTCAGGATGTTGCGGATGAACGGCATCAGCTCTCCCCCTTCCGCAGGTTGCCGAGGACCAGGAGCGGGAGGGACACGGCCAGGAGTGAGAGGCCGGCGCCGAGCACGCTCCAGAGCGCGACGGCGACCACCACCACCCCAGCCACCGCGGCGATCAGTCCAGCCAGCTCACACAGCCACTGGGCGCGTTCGGTCATGGCACCCCCTTGGGCAGTCAGCCGCCGATGTAGCGGATGTTCGGTGCGGGCTTTTCCTCGGGCTCGGCCCGCAGCAGGTGCATCGCCAGGGCGTTCAGCCCAGAGGCCACGCCGTCGATGCGCTTTGACGACACCTGGCGGTCGGGCTTGACCGGCTTCACGTAGCCGTCGCTGTTGGTCTTGATGCCGACCGAGTCGACGTTCCACCGCAGGATCGGGTGGCCGCCGTGGGAAACCCGGCCGGACAGGACGAGGCGTTCCAGCTGCTGGCACGGCTGGTTCAGGCCCGCGTATCCCTGCGAGACCTGCTCCATCTCCACGCCTGCGTCCATCAGTTCGCTGACCGTCTCGGTGGCGTTCCACCGGTCGTAGCCGACGGCCAGGATGTTGAACCGCTCGGCCAGCTTGTCGGTGACCAGGCCGCGCACGGCCCGGTAGTCGACGACGTTCCCTTCGGTGAGCCGCAGCGCCGGCCCTTCGTGTGCGGCCGTCTTCGACCACCGCTCCAGCGGGACCTTCGTACTGCGCTCCAGGGCCTTGATGTTGTCCTCCGGCAGCCAGAAGAACGGCACCCAGATATGCGGCTCGTCCGGGTCGTCCGTCTCCGGCGGAAACCAGAGGGAGAACGACGTCAGGTCGGTTGTCGAGCTGAGGTCCAGACCGCCGTAGCAGTCCCGGCCCTCCAGGTCTGCCAGGTCGACCGGGACCGGCACGTTCGAGACCGGCTCCCGGGCCGAGCGGTCCCAGTCCTCCATGGACAGCCACCTGGTGGTCTGCTTCGTGCGGACGTTCAGGTGCAGACGCAGATACCGGTTCAACTGCGCCGGGGAACGCTTCGCCTGCGCGGCCTTGCCCGCCAGGTAGTCGGCGAGCACCGTCACGCCGTACCCGGGGTTCGCGGTGCGCAGGGTGTCCTCGGCGAACGCGTCGAAATCTTCGGCCTCGTGGTCGGCGCCGAACACCACACCGAACACGGTGTCGTCCTCGGCGTGCCCGCCCGCCAGGGCCTCGATCTCCTCGCGCTTCGTGGCGTAGATGCTGCCGGTCTCGGCCCCGTCGTCCGCCGTGGTGATGAAGATGATGAGCGGCTGGGTACGGGATCCGGTGCCGGTCTCCAGGGCGTCCACGACGTCCGGGTTCCGGTGGACGTGGACCTCGTCGATGACGCCACCGTGGACGTTCAGGCCATGCGCGCGCAGGCCCTCGGAGGACAAGGCCCGGAAGATCGAGTGCGTGACCGGGTGCTCCAGCAGCTTGCGCTGGATCCCGCGCCGGCCGAGCTTCTTCTTCAACGGCGGGCTGCCGCTCGCCATGTTGGCGGCCGCACGGAAGACGATGTTCGCCTGCTCGCGGTCACCGGCCGCGGCGTACACCTCGGCCCCGGCCTCCCGGTCGGCGAACGCCAGGTAGAGGCCGAGCCCGGAGCAGATGGTGGACTTGCCGTTCTTCCGGGGGATCTCGAACCAGACGGTACGGATGACCCGGTAGCCGTCTGGCCGCTTCAGCCCGAACACGGGGGCGATGAGGTAGCGGACCTGCCAGTCCATCAGCCGGAAGGACCGCCCAGCGTGGCGGCCGATCAGCTGCTTCAGCAGGAGGAAGAACTTCAGCAGCCGCTCGACCGCTTCCGGATCGAACCAGACGCCAGGCGACGCAGGCAGCGGCGTCACCATCAGCGGCCGGCGGCCGTGCGTCATCCACTCAGTGGCGTCGATCAGGCCCTCGTCGACCCAGCGCGTGACGGCCTGGTCGATCTCTGCGGTGAGCTTGGCCCGGAGGCCCCTAGTCGAGGATGTCGTCCCCCTCGTTGCCATCGTCACCCTCCGGTTTCACAGACCGCAGGCGCGAGCTCGGGGTGATGAACAGCTCCTTCGCCAGCGCGGACGCGGTGGTGGCCGCCTCCCGCCAGATCTGCCACGCCGGATTCTTGGCTGGCCCGTTGCCCGCCCGCCGCTCGGCCACCAGGTCGTCCTCCTGCAGCAGCCGCTCGGCACGCACCCACACGGACCACGCCGCGCAGTACGTCGACAGGGCGGCCCGGTCGACCAAGGCCAGGACGCCGAGGCGGTCCAGGTCGGGCACGATGCGGTCCCACTCGGCGAGCGCTTCCTCGTCCAGCCAGTCCGGGGGGGCGGGGATACCGGGTGCTGCGGTGACGCGCGTCGGCGCTGTCCGGCCGCCAGGGTTGCCGCGCAGGGCCCGCACGTTGTCCGGCTGTCCGATCGGTCCACGCTCGCCCATGACCCACCCCCAGCCCTGTCACGCATGGTGACGGTCGGTCACAGGATCCTCAGGAACGCGGCCCAAACTCGCGGTCGTGCGCGCGATTCCCCCGCCTGCGCTAGGGGGTCCCCCCACCGGCAAGATCCACATCCCCCCTGGGGGTGGATCACCTCGGTGGGAGGCGGTGTCAGTGCTGGTCAGCGCGGTGGATGCGCCACCAGGACTCGATCGCTTCGATGGTACCCGCTGGACGGTCGTCCTGTCTGGCCCTACGCACGCACTCGTCCTCCTCGGTCGCGAGGACGACGACGGACGCGCCGGCAGGGGCCAGGCGATGGCGGTCGGCGTCACGCGGTGCAGTCGCGATGAGCCACGCTCGCTCGACCTGGTGGCTGCGGTTGAGGCGGGCTGTCACCGCGTCGCGCGCCTCGGCGATGAACGGGGTGAGGGCGGCTGGGTGGTCCCAGGGGTGGGGGGATCCCAGGGCCTGGGCGAGGACATCCCAGTCGACGACGAGGTCGCCGGGCTGCGCGCGGTCGCGGACGTAGGTGGTCTTGCCCGAGCAGGGCGGGCCGCAGACGAGGGTGACCGTTGTGGTGGTGAGGCGCTTGACGCCGTGCCCGGCGAACCCTGTCTCGTGTGCGGTCTTCGAGTCGTGGCATGTCTTGGTCATGGCCTGCAGGTTGGCCCGGTCGAACGCCAGCTGCTCGTCGCCGCGGTGCGGTCGGATGTGGTCGACGACGGTAGGTGGCCGGCCGCAGCCGCATGCGCAGATCGCCTCTTCGGAGAGGACCTGGTCGCGCAGGGGCGGCCACCGCTTGTCGTCGTAGACCCAGCGCCAGTCCTTGCGGTTCTGGCCGCTGGTGCGGGCGCGTGCGGGCTTGCAGGTGGCGCAACGGCCGTTGGTGTCCTTGCGGGTGCCGCAGGCGGTGCAGCGGCTAGCAGGGCGGCGCGGCATGTCAGCCGATGGGGATGGTGGCCACGGTGATGGCGGGCCCGTCGCCGTATCGGATCTTGTGGCCGTCGTGGTCGCTCAGGTACAGGGTGACGGTGAGTTCGTTCACGCCGAGTTTGAGCTCCAGGACGTCGCCGGGGTCGAGGCCGAGCGTGCGGCAGATGTCCCGCAGGGTGTCCCTGGGGATGCTCGCGGGGATGATCGGGAGCTGGATGTCGATGGTCTGACCGTCGGCCACGGGTACCTCCTGGCATGGGAAGGCCCGGCGGTGCGGTGTGCACGGCCGGGCTCGGGTGGGGCTGGGTCAGAAGTCGGGGCAGAGGTTCTTGTGGACGGCGTCCACGATCTTGCCGCCGGTGGCCGCGTTGTTGATGTCGGGCAGCCGGGTGTCGATGGTGAACCGGCTGAGAGCCTGCTCGATCAGCTTGGTCCTGTCCTTCGTCGTTTTGATGGACCCGCACTGGTTCAGGCCTCGGGACACGGTTTGGTCGTCCTTGCCGGGCTTCGAGATGCGTGGGTCGATCGCGTCGAGGGCTTCGAGGTAGGCGTAGCGGGCGGTTGCGCTGGGCTCGGGCGGGAGGCCGGCGGCTTTGCGTGCGGCGTCACGGGCGGCGTCGCGGTCTGCCTGGCTGGCGGTTTCGCTGGCGGGGGCGGTGGGCTTGTCGTCGCTGCTGCCGCATGCGGTGAGCGTGGCAAGGAGTGTGGCCGCGGTGAGCGCGGCGGCTGTGCGGGTGCGCATGGGTCCCCCAAGGACGTTCGTGATGAGGGGGACATCATCGGGCACTCGGGGACGTGTTGGGGCGGATATAGCGAAGACCCCATCCGTGAGGGGCGGGGCCTGGGTTCCTGGCGGTGTGTGGGCACGCCGGACGCCCCTTGAGTGTTACACCCGGTGATCGTGCTGGTCAAGCAGCGTTGATCAGCGCGGCGGGCTGGAGTTCGTGCAGGTCGATGAGGGTGCGGCCTTGGCGGTCGTAGCCGTGGTGGGTGAGGGTGCCGCGGTGAAGCCGGACGCGAAGGGCGCCCGGCTTGATCCCGGTGGCGGCTGCGGCGGCATACACGTCGACGAGGAGCGGTGCGGTCATGAGCCCATGATGCGCTAGGAGCGTTGCACGATCAGGCAGTCGTAGACGATGAACGCACCCGGAGTTTCTTCGCCGTAGCGGATGACCAGCCCCCGCTTGGGGTCCTCAATGGCCAGCTCCCGCAGCCCCGACCCCGCGATGTAGGCGACTGTTCCTCCGTGCATCTCATCGCGGTCGGCGTAGGTGACGATGTCCCCGACCTTGATCTCTGCGCCCTGTCGGTCGTGGCTCTGCAGTTGGCTCATGGCGATACCCCTTAGCTAGGGGGCCAGTCTGGGTGTTACTGACCCGTAGATGCGCCGATTTCGGTATCCCCGTCAGTGGCTGTGTGCCGGGTAGTGGCCGCCGCACTGGGCGCAGTACGGGAGCGGCGGGAAGTCGTAGCCGAGGGTCCGGATGAGGGCGTGGATGTGGCGTCGCATGGTGCTCCTTGGGTGGTCTACAGCCCGGTCTACGGGCGGTCTACGGCCCCTTCTCCATCCGGCTGACCTGCGTCTACATCCTCGGAAGGGGTGTCTACGGGGGTGGGGGAGAGGAGGGCCTGGATGTCGGTGGCCTTGATGCCGCTGCGGCCGGTCTCGGTGGCGCTGATACGGACGCTGCGGTGGATGGTGATGCCGCTGTGGACGAGGACGGCCCGTAGCCGGGCGTCGTCGAGGTGCTGGGCGGCGGGGCGCAGTTGGAAGGCGGCGTACACGTCGGCGAGGAACACGGCGGGCCGGTCCCCGATGAGGTGGGCGACGCCTTCGATGACGCGGCGCTTCAGCTCGTCCTCGGTCGGTGGGACGGGGCGTCCGGCGCGCCAGGCGCTGATGGCGTAGGCGCCGGCCCCGATGGCGAGGAGCCTGGGTTCCTCGTTGGCGGTACGCCAGACCATGAGCGCCCCGAGCCCGAGGCCGGCCGCGCGGGCGGTGACGGTCTTCCCCCGGGTCGGGTGGTTCTCGGCGATGGTCCAGGCGCGGAGCCGCGCCCACTGGGTGAGGTGTCCGCGGCTGAGGCGCCTCGGGTGGATGCGGTGTGCGGCCCACCGGGGCCGCCCGGTCCCGAACTCGGGGACGGGCGGCAGCTCGAGGGTGTCGGCCTCGGACTTGGTGGTCATGTTCAGGCGTTGCTGGCGAAGGTGGCGATCATCTGGGCGACCGATGCGAAGAGCTGGGCGACCATGGTGCCGATCTGGGTGCCGGAGAGGGAGAGGCCGAGGCCGACGCAGACGAAGCCGGGGGCGAGGTGGAGCTTCTTGGTCTTGTCGCCGTGCTTGAACATCCACCAGGCGATTCCGCCGAGGCCGATGATCAGCAGGACGCTGATGGGGACGGATCCGCCGGTGCCGACGGCGGCGGGGGGTGCGGCGATGGTGTGGTGGCTGGCGGTGTCGATGGCGGCGAGGAGCGACGTCTTCACGGTGTGGTCCTTCAGTACGAGAGGCCGACGATGGCGGCGGTGACGAGGAGGGCGGCCAGGGCGGCGCGGGTGACCAGGCGGTGGGCTCGGGACCCGTTGGGGAGCAGGGTCATGAGGACGACGGCGCCGAGGGCGGCGAAGAGGCCGTAGTAGCCGAGCGAGTGGTACGTGATCACAGGAACCCGCCCTCCATCGGCCGGGGCTCGTCGGCGGGCTTCGCCTTCTTCGCTTCGCGCGAGAGGACGGCGCGGACGTAGGCGTCGTCCGTGGTGATGCGGTTGATGCGCTTCACGCGGTCGACGATGTCGGCGGCTTTGAAGTCGGGTCCGAGGACCGTGGCGGCTTCGATGATCGCCTGCGCCTTGGTGAGGGCCGGTGGCCCCGTGACCTGCTGCGCATCATCCGCATCATCGGGCGCATCATCCGTATCGCTGCGCTCCAGGGTGATGCGCTCGGGCGTACTGCCGAGGACGAGGGCGACCTGTACGGCGTCGACGATCACGCCGTAGGTGATGAGGAGAGACGCCAGCTCGGCCGGGGGCGTATCAGGGTGCGCATCATGGGCGATGCGGACCGCATCAGCGGGGTCCATCTCGGCGAAGCGGCGCCGCAGCACCTCGGTGGCCGAGTGCCGGACCGCAGCGGCGGGCGCCTCCGGCTCCGTGGGCGGGGCGGTGGCGAACATGCCGGCCAGTGCCGCGCCTGCTCCCTCGGTCAGCTTCTCGCGCTGGACCTGGACGAGGCTGAAGCCGAGTTCGATGTCGCCGCGGCCGACCTGGCGGGCCAGGCGCCAGGACACTCGCTCGGACCACCACGGCGCCAGCTTGCCGGGGTGCTTGGCTGCGCGGGCCTGGTGGTAGGCCAGGCGCTGAACTGTCTCGGCGTTGCGGCGCTGGGCTTCCATGTCGTGGCCGGTGCGGTGGATGACGATCCGGCGGGCGAGGAAGCCGAGTCCTTCGGCGGCCACGGACATGGCGAGTGGCGTCATGGCGTAGATGGCGGCTTCGGTTCGGCTGTCGGCGGCGGACAGGCCGATGGCTGCGGCGCCAAGGGGTGTCACCCATAGGCCGATGCGGACAGGGGTGGGGGCGGCCTGGCCGAGCATGGTGACGCCGACCATGACGAGGGACAGGACGAGGGTCACGCCCTCACCGGCGGCGACGACACCGAGCGCGGTTTCGGCGCGGTGGAGTTCGGCGGCGATGTTGGCGTAGGTGCCGATGCCTCCGACGATGCCGACGGCCACCATGGGGACGGCGGCGGCGGACAGGACGAAGATCTGTCCACCGGTGAGCTTGGCGTTCATCGGCCCTCACCTTCGGTACGGAGCGCTGACAGCTGGCGGGCGAGGCGCCGCAGTGTTCCGGCGTAGTCGACGAGGACTGCGGCCAGGCCGTCGAGCTCGGCCGGGGTGAGTGCGCGGGCGAGCTGGCCCATCTCGACGAGGACACCGACGCTGCGGTCGGCGTGCTCGGCGAACGGGTCCTGTGCCAGGGCGGCGAACGCGAGCTCGTCGCCGTCGAAGTCCGCGCGGTGTGGGGCACCGAGGTGCCCGGTGTCGCTGCGGAACTGCGGCTGGTCTCCGTCGTGGCCGGCGCACCAGGCCGGTTCGGTGATGGTGATGTTGCCCTGGTCGAGGGTGGGCACCGTGACGGTGCGCGGGGCGCTCATCGGCCGGCCTCCGGCTTCTCGTAAGCGCGGTAGGTGACCGGGTGCTGATCGAGCTTGCGGCGAAGGTAGGCGGCGTTCCATGCGTAGGCGTCCGGCTTCTCGTCCAACGCGGCGCGGGCGACGATGACCGCCAGGCTGAGGCGGTGGTCGAGGGTGACGCGGTACGCGAACTCATCGGCCATGGACACCGGGCGGGGGAGGTCGATCGCGTCGATGACGGCTTCGAGGAGCTCGCGGAGTTCTTCGGCGGCGCTCACACGGTCCTCGCAGCCTGGAGGACGCGGAGCGCGTAGGCGTCGGCGGTCTCCCGGTCGTGGATGGGCGGGAGGGCGGCCTCGGCCCGCTCGGTGGCGTTCGTGCCCACCGGGACGGGGATGCTGTCGGTGAGGACGTAGGCGACTCCGTCGAGCACCGCGTTGAGGGTGTCGAGGGTGAGGGGCTCGAACGGGTCCTCGGACTGCAGGGCGCTGGCCACGGCGGTGAGGATCTGCTGGGCGAGCGACGGTGCGGCAAGCAGCTGCTGCAGCTCGGCGGTGAAGGCGTCGATGCTCATCGGGCACCGCCGGTGGGGCGGATGCTGCCGGTGACGCCGGCCTCGGTGGCTCGCACTGTGGTGGTGCGACCGCCGTGGCGGTGGATGGTGCCGACGGCGATCAGACGCCGGTCGGTCTGGATCACGACGGGGTGGCCGTCATATCCACTTGCAGACGCAATAGGCTTCGGCATAGCCGAGGTCCTCCTGGTTGACTCAGGGGGTTCTTCGGTCAGGGAGTCAGGCGACGCGCGCGCCTCACCGGTGTTCGAGCACCGGGGAGAGCTGTCGTCTGGCTCCCGCTCTGCGTTATGAGGTTGTGTCGGGGCGTGGCTTGGCCAGCCCGTGCTTCTTGATCGCTTGGTCCACCGTGGTCCAGGGCTTATCGAGAGCCTTGGCCACCTTGTAGACCGAGCCCAACTCGTTGACGCCTTCGGCGAAGGCGGTCGCGCGTCGTTCGGCTGCTTCGGATGTCTGGGTTCGGAGCTGTTCGAGCAGCTCGTCCTCCTCGTGAACCCGTTGCCGCCAGGGCTTCGTGCTCATGTCGCGACACTATCACGTAGGTGCGTGATAGTCGACGGTTCAGGCAGCATTGCCAGCCTTCGTGTCCTCGTCGATCCACGTCTTCAACTGCGCCCACACGAAGGGCGGGTACTGGTTGCCGCACCACTCGCACCGCACCGCCTTCTCGCCCGGGGCCAGCCGCAGCACGGCACCGCACAGCGCGCCGGATAGGTCGATCGCCGGGCAGTTCCCGATCCGTGTTCCGCGCTGATTGTCGGGCGGCCGGATCATCGTGGACACCGACCGGGCCAGCTCCTTGATCTCCTTGGCGAAGTCCCCGGCCTCGGACCAGGACACGGCGATCCAGGGCAGGTGACCCAGCAGCGTGCCGACCGCCCGATCGACCCGCCCTTCGGGGCTCCCGGTGTGCGGCTGCTCGGGCATGCCGCGCTCGTGGCGCACGGCGTCGACCCATGACTCCAGCAGGGACGCCATGCCGCCGGGGCCGCGGATGTCGAGGACGTCGAGCGTGACGGGGATGGGCGCCGGCCCGCCCTTCCCGGACCGTCCCTGCCCGGCGCTGACCGACGGGGTGAGGAGCGGGGCGAGTCCTCGGTAGAGAACGGGCATGGCTTCCAGCCGGACGCGGGTCCCCTTGGTGCAGCCCGGGCAGAGGGTGCCGCCGGTGTCGTCGTGTTCGTCGCACAGCAGGCACAGGTTCATGGCCGCTCCAGGAGGGTGCTGGCTGCGTCGGGCTGGGGGCATTCGAGACGGCGGCAGGTGACGTAGCCGCCGGCGCCGAGGAAGAGCGACGGCTGTCCGCAGGCCGGGCAGCAGCCGCGCACGACGGCGCTGTGCAGTCGCTGCGGGTCCCACTCCAGGGGGCAGTTGTGGCTGGAGCCTTCTCCGCAGGCGCAGATCAGGTTCACGAGGGTCGAGGTCACGTCGGCTCCTCCTCGGCGCTGGTCGGCAGCGTGTACCGAAACGTCGTGGCCTGCGGGGTGCGGGCGAGCTTGCCCGCAGCACGCTCGGCCTTGGCCCGGGCTCGTGACTCGGTACGAGCGAAGCCGGACTTGCTGCCGACTCCGGGCAGGTGGACCTGCCACCACCAGCTGGCGAAGACCAGGTTCCCCAGTCGAGTGGTGTGGTCACGGTTGATCGTGACCCGGGCGTCAGCCATCACGGAGTCTCCTCTGCAGGGGTCGGCCTGTCGGTGACGTCGTGCCACTGACCGTCGTCCGCGTGGCCGAGGACCACGGCGACGGAGAGCGCGGGGACGGCCCGCAGGCGGGGGCCGGGCTGGGGCTTCTGCTCCCAGCCGTGCAGCTTGAGGACTTCGGCGAGCATGTCGGCCGCGTCGCTCCTGGCGATGGGTGCCGGGTCGCCGTCCCACTCTTCGACGAGAGCGTGGGCGCGGTCCAGCGCACGGAGGAGGTCGAGGCGCGGCCTGATCGGCGGGGCCGACGTGTCGGCGGCCCCGGGGTCAAGGGCTCGCGCGGTGTCGCACGGCCATTTCACGAACGGCTCGGCCGGACACCAGCCGGTGCCGTTGTCGGGGTGCAGGGCCTGCACACGGGCGACGGCAGCGGCGCTCTCGGTCTCGGTGCTCATGGTCGCTCTCCGATCAGAAGGGGGGCTCGTCCGAGTAGCTGCTGGCCGCCGGTGCGGGTGCAGCTGCAGGAGCGGGCTGGCTGCCCCATCCGCCGGCCTGCTGCGGGGGCTGGGCTGTGGTGTTCTGCTGGCCGCCACCGGCCGGGTTCTTCGTGACCTTCGCCGACGCGCGGGCCAGGCTCGGCCCGACCTCGTGGACGTCGATCTCGTACACGGTCCGCTTCACCTGGTCACGGTCCTCATACGACCGCTGCTTCAGCTGGCCCTGGACGATGACGCGCATGCCGCGGGACAGCGTCTCGGCCGCGTTCTCCGCGGCCTGCCGCCACACGGAGCAGGTGAGGAACAGGCCTTCGCCGTCCTTCCACTCGTTGCTCTGCCGGTCGAACACCCGGGGGGTGGACGCGACCCGAAACTTGCAGACCGCGGCGCCGGCCGGGGTAAAGCGGAGCTCGGGCTCGTCGACCAGGTTCCCGACGATCGTGATGACGGTCTCTCCGGACATCAGGGGTTCTCCTTCGGAGGATTGGGGGCGGCGGGTGTTTCATCTGAAACGCGGGCTGCGAGCCGCCGGAGCTTGTTGGCGTGCCGGGCAGCGAGGCCGCGGGCACGGGCGGCGGACAGTTCCTCGCGCCGCCGCTTCGCCGCCTGGATGCGGACACGGGCGGCCTCTACGCGCGCGGCCACCACGTCGTCGACGTTCACCCCGTGGCGCCCGGGGCCGGGGGCAGGATCTGCCCGCCGAGGTCACCGTCTTCGACCTGGGCCAGACCATCGGGGTCGGTGAAGATCGGGGAGCCGAAGCCAGCCGAGTCGATGGCCCAGCCGAGGACGGGGTGGGACGTCTCGTCGTCGACGACCAGGCGCCACCCCTGCCCGGGCAGGACGGCGACGATCGCAGGCTCTTGCTCGAGGCTGACGAAGTTGGGCAGGGAAGTGGCCATCACGCGCGCGCCAAGTCGCTTGTCGACCACGACGGCGTGCCCGTTGGCCGTCCATCCGTCGACGGGCAGGGTGTGGCCGGGCTGCTTGAGCTGCTTCTGCTCGGCGCTGCGGTAGCAGGCGATCCAGCCGGTGGGAGTCATGGGTTTCCGTTCGTGAGGTCGGCGGGGACGCGGCCCCGGGAAGGGGACAGAGGGGGGACGGGGGGACAGGGGGGGACAGGGGGTCTCACCCTCGGTGGGTCGCGCGCTACGTGAGTCATAAAAGATCTCTTCTCTTCTCTTATTTATGCAGGTCAGCGAGTTGGTGCGAGATTTGATTGTTAGGCTCGCGAACGAAAGTTTGTCTCCGGGTGAGGGGGAGGGGGGACAACGTGTCCCCCTGTCCCCCCCTGGGACATCAGCTCGGCCGGGACCGTCCCGGCGTGAGCTTTCCGTCGGCTTCGTCGAGCCAGCCCCGCAGTGCGGCAAGGTTCAGCGCGTCGGCGACGTGCTTCTTGTCGCGGCCCGCGACCTTGGTCCGCAGGGCGCTGCGGCTGGCGGGGCCTGCCTCGTGGACGAGCAGGGCGAGCCGGGTGGCGAGCCGGTCGACGGCCTTGTCGGTGCGTGCGTCGTCGGCCAGGAGCTTGGCGTGGTCGAGGCGGACCTCTTCCGTGATGCGGGCCTGAGTGCGCTTCTCCGCTTCGGCCTTGCGCTGCCGCTCGCTGTAGGCGATGACCCAGTTCCGTGCGGCGCACGATGCCAGCCACACGGTCTCGGCCAGGGCCCAGTCTTCGACGGTGACGTGGAGTCGGCCGGCGAGGATCGCGAGCAGCGACGCGACCTTGATCTTCATGACGGGTGCGTGGGAGTCGAGCGGGCCCACGTCTTCGCTGGGCTTCTCCCCGCGGGCGTTCGCCAGGTCGACCCGACGGAGCTCGGTGGTGATGGTCTTGTCGAAGGTGATGAGGGTTTCGCTGCGGATGTCGAGGGCGGCCCGCCAGTCGAGGAGTTCGCCGGGCCAGTCGACGGGCTCGTCTGGGATCGACGGGTCGGTGACGACGCCCCAGAGGAAGCGCTGCGGGGTGCCCTCGGCGGTGTCGTCGAAGAGCGGGGCCGCAGTCTCGGGCTGGAACCCGACGAGGAGGCCCATGCTGTACGACCCGCCGGGGATGTAGCGGGAGTTGTCCTTGCTGGCGTTGGTCTGCCCGAGGGTCTGACCGACGGCCGCGCTTCGCAGCGTCTCGCCGAGGGTGGAGCCGGTCCGCTCCTTCATGAGCCTGGTCAGGGAGGCGCCTTCGTCGATGTAGAAGAACGCGTTGTGCCGGACCTGCGCTCGAACGGTCGCGGTGACAGGGTCGCCCTTCTTCGGGCCGCCCTTGTGGATCTCGCCGGTCTCCTCCTCGATAGTCCCCATGAACACCTCGGCCATGCCCTCGCCGGAGCCGATGGGCAGCCCGTCCCGGAAGTCCATGGTCGGCGGCGCGACGAGCAGTCGCTTGCTGACTCGGACGCCGGTCGACTTGCCGGAGCCGGACGGGCCGACGAGTGCGACGAACAGGTTGAGGGATACGAAGTCGGCGACGCCGGTGTCCGCGCGAATGTGGTGCGGGACCAGCGCGGACAGGCGGGTGAGCGTGGAGTAGAACGCGACGTCGCCGGACCGGTTGCGGGAGTGGGCTGCCTGCCGGATCTGCCGGAGCTCGGGCCGGGCCGACCAGAACGTTTCAGGCAGCAGCCCGGGCAACGCCTGAGGCTGGCCGGGATCCTGGTCCGGGCGCCCGTGCTCGGGCTCGGGCTCTTCGAGAGCGTCCCAGCTGTCTTCGAGCAGGGGAGGCACGACATCCCGCGGCTCCTGCCGGGGCGGCCGGCACCGCTGTTTCACCTGCAGCAGGATCTGGGTGGACAGGCCCCGTGCGGGCGACGCGCACGGCTGGTCGTATGCGGCGCGCAGCACGTCGCGCGCCGCCTCGGGCTCGTTCCCGCTGTAGTGCAGGTGAGCCCACAGGGTGGGGACAGTGAGCTTCCGGCCGGACGGCTGCTGTCCGACCGGGAGTCCGGACCGCTCCGACCAGTTCACCGCGACGTGGTCGTCACAGATGAGGCTGTAGTCGCTCTCGGCCGAGCCTTCCGAGCTCGCCGGCCGCAGCCACTTGTCCCGCCCGCCGGACGTACCCCGGTAGGTCCAGCCCGCAGGTTCGAGGATGTCCCGGAAGGTGAGGTTGGCGGCGAGGATGTCGAAGACGCTGCTGCCCCCGTTGCTCACGGCGCGGGCGCGCGGCGGCGGTACGGCGGGGCGCCCGGTCCGGACGTCCTGCCGGGCGCGCTTCTCCGCCGCGGCCTTTTCCAGGGCGGCCCGAGCACCGGGCTCCAGCGCGGCGACCCGCTCGAACATGAGGCCCAGTGGGACCGGCGCTGCGGAGCCCGGGACGCTACCCGTCGCCCGGGCCTGACCGGCCTTCCGGTTCACGGTGCCGGGCACACGCATCAGCCGGTCGAGGTTGCCGATCTCCGTGTCCCAGGTGCAGCCGTGCCCATATGCGGCAGCGCCGAGGATGGCCTGCAGCCCGGACGTCATGCCCTCGATGCGGGCCCGGTCGTCGTCTGTGATGACGTGCGCCTGGTCGAGCATCCACATGGGGTTGAAGCCGCCGCCGGACAGTACCCAGCCACTCGGCTCGGGCAGCCCGGACGACGCCACGATCTCCCGCACGTGGTCGGCGTCTTCAGGGTGGGACATCTCGTCGGGGCCCGGTTTGTGGCCGACGTTGCCGAAGTCGCCGTCGGCCCACAGGAACGTGAGGCCGTGGGCCAGGTCCTTCCCGCCGCGGCCCTCCTTGGGCCGTTCGCGGAGGGTGGTGACCTGGGCGTAGATGCCCTTCGCCTTGCGCCTGTCGAGCTGGATGGCGTACTGCACCGCGGCGGCGATGCCAGCCTCGTCGGTGGTGAAGCGGCGTCCGGCCCAGCCGTCGGCGTCGCTGCAAATGCTGAGGAGACCGGGGACACCTTGGTACTGGTGGGCCAGCGACGCGCGGACGAGGGCTTCGTCGATGGTCACCTGGGTCGGCGGCTGTTCGGTCACTGCTGCACCGCCGGGAAGTAGTAGGTGCCGCCCGGGGCTCCGACGCAACGGGAGTTACGGGGGCACAGGCGGGGGGCGCCGAGGTGGCCGCCGGGATGGACGTGCGCGCGGTCGCAGTACGGGCAGTGGACGACGAGGAGCAGGAGGAGGCGCTGCTCGGCGTCGGTGGTGTCGGGGCTGCGGGTGGCGATGAGCCGCGCGGTGGCGGGGACCAGGCCGCGCGGCGGCGTGGCCACTGCGGCGGGCGTGCCGAAGAGGGTGTCCGACGGGGGTGCGATGGTCTTCACGAACGGTGGCTTTCTCTCGTGCTGGTGAGGTGTTCGTGTGGCGCGCCGGTCCGGCGCGCCGTGACCCGTTACCCGGTCTTCTTCAGCTGCTGAGTCAGTTCCTCTGACATCGCCGTGATGGCGTTGGTCCAGCGGCGTGCGGCGGCGCGGAGGCACATCTCGCTCGGTTGGCCTTCGAGGTCGGCGCGGACGGCGCCCAACGTGACGTGGAAGCGGGCCTGTTCGGCGGTGAGCGCCAGGTGCTGGGCGTCCTGGTCGTCGGGCTGGGGCAGCTCGACGGGCTGGTCGACCGGCCACTGGCCGGGACGGTGCTCGCTCATGCTGCCCGCTCCTTGTGGTCGGCCGGCTGGTGGAACGCGGTTCGGATGACGGCGCGCTGGTGATCAGAGAGAGGCGGGGCCTGGTCGACGATGCGTCGGATACGTGCCCAGTACGCGGCGTCGCCGTGGTCGGCCCCGGCCGGGCGGCCGAGGGTGTCCTCGGCCGCCGCAGTGGTGTGCATCTTTGTCACGGGCGGGCCTCCGGTCCGGCGACGGTCGCGGCGAGGTGGTTGCGGAGCGCGCGGAGCTGGGGGAGGAAGTCCTCGAGGCAGGCGATCAGCTGGTCGGCGCCCGCGACGTCGAGATCGGCGTCAGCCCCCTGCAGTCCGAAGACGGCAATGCGGGCGGCAGGACCGCCGGGCTGCGGGTCGTCGCTTCGGAAGATCTCCGCGCTGATGAGTGCGCCCTCTGCCCCGGGTGCGGTGACCGAGTAGCACTCGGTGGCGGGCTCCAGCGGGGCCTGGCCGTCGAGCAGGTCGGCGAGCGCGGCAACCTGGTCGAGGTGGCGGCGGAGCTCGGTGACCCTGGCGCGGGTCTGCTCGGCCGTCAGGTTGTGGTCGAGGAATCCGACGGTGGGGGCGAACGAGGCGGCTCCGTCCTCGGCCATGAGGTTGGCGGGGAGGACGCAGTCGCCGTATCCGTCGAGGGTGGGGGCCTCGACGTAGGCGGAGGCGTGCGTCGTGTGGTTGCCGACCTCGGCGCACCAGGAGTGCGTGTCGCAGGGCTGGCCCAAGTCAACGTGCTGCATGGTGTCAGCGGGCTGTGGGATGCTGTTCATGAGCGTGTTCCGATCTGCTTCGCGGCTGTTTCGTTACTGCGCTCGACAGACGGCGCCGGGGTTGCACCCCCGGCGCTGTTGTCGTTTCCGGCTGCTCTGGCGAGGAGCTCCTCGTCGAACCGTTTGATCTCTGCGTTGGGATACAGGACTCGTCGCCCGACCTTTGTCCAACGGGGCCCGTAGCCCACATGCCGCCAGTAGCGCACTGTTCCTGGGGCGGTCCGGTACCTGGTAGCGACGTCCTCTGTGGTGAGGAAGCTCTGCAACTCCTGTGTGGCGGCAGGGCTTTCCATGGGCGATCCCTTCTGGATTGGCAGGTGATGCCAGTGGGATCAGTAGACAGCGCTGGACGTGCCAAGTCAACACGGGATAACCTGCGAGTCATGTTGAATAGCGTTGGGAGGCGTTGGCGTGGGTGCTCGGCCGAGTGACAGTGGGTTCAGCAGCAGTGAGCAAAACGTGGCAGCACACGTGGCAGTGGAGCGCGAGGCGAGGGGGTGGAGCACGGCCGAGCTGGCGCGGCGTGTCACTGACGCTGGCTGCCCCCTAAGCCAGTCGGCTGTCTGGCGTATCGAAAGCGGTGAACCGCGCAGGAAGATTTCCGTGGATGAGCTGATCGCCTTCGGGAAGGTCTTTGAGCGGTCGATCGAGGAGCTACTCAAGCCGGTAATTGAGGGGTATCCGAAGGAACTCTTCGAGGCCTATCTAAGTCAATGGCTCAAGGATGAGGAGGAGGTTTATCAAGCCGAGCTCAGCACCCGCATGCGCTTTGGTGACCTAGCGGTCTTGATGCGCCATTACCCAGGCGTGGTGCCGCACTTCCGAGAGCTAGTGATGGAGTACCTGGATCGGCACCAGGCCACGCATCTTGACTTCCAGGTGCAGGTCAAGCTGAGGATTCTGGCAAAGGGTGAGGGGTTCGATTGGGGCCGGAGGCAGTCCCTCATTGACAAGTCAGGGCTCTTTGCCTACTGGAACTCGCGAGGAATGTCTATCGATGACATGAGGGAGGCGGCGGACGAAATTGGAATGGGGGACGAGTTGGATGAATACTTCAGTGCCGGAATGGTGAATGTGTGGAGGAAGGGGTGGGTGGGCATGGGGAGTCTCAGCCTTGAAGACGGTGAAGTTGTTGTGAATGGAGAGGTTTCTCAAATGTGAGCTTCTACCTCTTCCACCGCGTCTCGATCGCTTCGTAGTCGAAGTACCCGCCGTCGGGCATGCGGCCGGGGCGGGGCTTGTGCAGGACCACCTTCAGCAGGGACCGCAGGACCGTCCGCCGGCGGTCGAGGTCGAGCGCGTCCCACGCCTTGCGTACATCGGGTACGCCGACCAGGCCGACGAGTGGATCCTTCACCGTGGCCCGGGCCAGCTGGCTGGTGACGCCTTCGAGCTGGGCGCGCGCCGTGTCCGACCCTTCGGTGAACTGGGCCATGTCGATCTGCCCCGCACCGAACATGCTCGCCAGGTCGGTGAGCCGCCGGCGGATCTGCTCGCTCTCCACCTGCAGTCCGGCGACGTCGACTCCGTCCGCGGCCGGTTCGAGGAGCTCGCCCGCGTCGTCGCGTGACAGCCGCTCGACGAGCAGGTCCTGGATGTACGCGTCGAGAGTCTCGGCCTTCCGCCCGCCACCGTGCTGGTCGGGGCACCGGTAGCTCGGGTGGTTCCCGCCACCAGTCCGGGTGCACGTCACCGGCCGGTTGCACCCGCGGTGACCGCACAGGTAGATCAGCGAGCCGAACCACTTCGGTGTCGGCCCGGGTGACGTCAGCCGTGACGGGTTCGTCAGGATCGCCACAACGGCCCTGAAGCGCGCCTCGTCGACTGCGGGCTCCCAGAGTCCACGACCGATCTCCTCGCCCTGGTAGACGGCGATTCCGGCGTTCCTTGGGCGCAGCAGCAGATCACGCGCCGACTGGTGGTCGATCGGCTTGCCCGTGCTGGACGTCAGCCCCTTGTCGGCGAGCCACCGCACCCAGCCCCGGACCGATCCGCCAGCCAGGATCTGATCCGTACCGGCCTCGAGCGCCGCAGCCTCCTCGGGCACCAGCTTGTTCATGTCGAGGACGGGCACGTCGATCTCCTCGCCCGTGCCCTTCACGGTCTTCTTCTTCGTCTCGCCGGTGGGCACTCCCCACCCGAACGGGCGCAAGCCGCCGGACCAGAGTCCGGCCTTCGCCTTCTGCCGGCGGGCCGCGGCGACACGGTGCCCCTTGTGCTCCGACTCCTGGCGGGCGACGGCGCCGAGGATGCGGGCGGTCATCCGGCCGGACGGCGAGGACAGGTCGATCGATCCTGCCTGGCAGGTGTGCGTGGATACGCCGCGCCGCTCGGACAGGTCGATGTACTCCTCCAACTCAGTGGGGGAGCGGTGGAGCCGGTCGGTGTGCCACGCGATCACGATCGTGGCGGTGCCGAGTTCGAGGTCGGCGAGCATGCGCCGGTAGTCCTTGCGGAGTTTCCCGGAGAACGCTGATACGTCGTTGTCGACGTACACCTCGACGACGTCCCAGCCGTTCCGATCGGCGAGCGCCTCGCAGTCCTCGCGCTGCCGGTCGACGCCGAGGTTGGCGCCGGTGCGGTCCTGGCTGATGCGGCAGTAGATGACGGCGCGCTGTCGGCCACCTGCGGCGGTGTCGATGGCGGCGCGAAGTGTGGGGCTCATGACCCGAGTGTCCGTCAAGAGAGGTGTCTTTGTCATGGGTTCGGGAAGACGACCTTGTTGTCGAGCCTGCTGGGCGCGGTCGGGGAGCGGGAACGCATCGTGCTCGCCGAGGATTCGGCGGAACTGCGCCCGGACCACCCGCATGTGGTGCGTCTGGAGTCGCGCCCCGCCAATCAGGAAGGGGCGGGGCGGGTGGCGCTGCGGGACCTGGTCCGCCAGGCGTTGCGCATGCGCCCCGACCGGCTGGTGGTGGGAGAGGTACGAGGCGCCGAAGTGACGGAACTGCTGGCCGCGTTGAACACCGGACACGAAGGCGGATGCGGCACAGTGCACGCCAACGCTGCGGAGCACGTCCCGGCCCGCCTGGAAGCCCTGGGGACTGCCGCCGGGCTCGACCGGGCGGCGCTGCACAGCCAGTTGGCTGCCGCGCTGTCCGTGGTGCTTCATCTCGTACGGGACCGAGCGGGGCAGCGGAAGCTCGCCGAAGTGCACGTGCTGGAGCGGGATCCGGCAGGGCTCGTGGTCACCGTACCCGCGCTGCGTTGGGGCGCTGATGGATTCGTCCGGGACCGCGGCTGGGAGCAGCTCGGGTCGCTGGTCGGGGGTGCGCTGTGACAACTGCCGCTCCGGATTCCCTGATGCAGGCGCTGGCAGTGATCATGGCCATCTGCGCGGGCCTGGCATGCGGGTTGACGGTGATACGGGATCCGGGCGTGCGGCGGGCGCGGGCATTGTTCGGGCCAGGAGGGCCGCATCGGCAAGGGCTCCGGGCCGTTTGGGCCATGGCCCGGACGCACTTCGACCCACGACGCGAATGGCTGTGTGCCCCTGTAGCGGTGTTTCTCGCGGTGTTTGGCGAGTCGGCGCTGCCCCTGCTCGCGGGGGCCGTGGCGGTGCCTCTGGTGCGGCGATGGCTGCGGCGGCGGGCGTTGCGGGGTGAGCAGGAGCGGTCGGCCGAAGCGGTGGCGGCGCTCTGCGGTGCAGTGGTGGGTGAGCTGCGGGCAGGGCGGGAGCCGGGGCAGGCGTTACTCGCTGCCGGGCGGAACGCGGGGGCTTTGGGCACGGCCGAGGCCGCGGTGCTGGCGGCTGCGCGGTTCGGCGGCGATGTGCCGGGCGCATTGCGTCAGGCGTCGGCCGGGCCGGGCCTGGACGGGCTCGCGGGGGTGGCGGCCTGCTGGCGGGTGGCGGTCGACGGCGGGGCGGGTCTCGCCGCCGGTCTGGACCGCGTGGAAGGGGCCCTGAGGGCCGAGCGGCGTCGGCGGGAGGAGTTACGGGCGCAGCTGGCGGGCGCGTGGTCGACGGTCGTCGTGCTGGCCTTGCTGCCGGTGGTGGGCCTGGGCCTGGGGGCGGCTCTCGGTGCGGACCCGCTGAGGGTGCTGCTGCACAGCCCGGGAGGGCTGGCCTGCCTGGTGACAGGAGGCCTGCTGGAGGCCGCGGGGCTGTTCTGGGCGGGGCGGATCGTCCGGGCCGGGGAGGCGCCGTGAGCGGCCTCCCCGAGGAGGTTCACCGGCTCGGTGTGGCCGGAGCGGTTCTGGGTGCGGCTGTGTATGCGGCCCTGGCCCTTACCGGAAGGCGGCGGGAGCGGGCGATTCGCGCACGGGGTGCGTTGTTGTTGGCCGTTGGCTCCGGAACTCCGTGGCGGGTGTGGCGGTTGCGGCGAGTGAGGGGCAGGAGCCGTGCCGCGGAGTGGGCAATGCTCCTGGGCGTCTGGGCGACCGGCTGGATCCTTGTCGGCGGGCCGGCAGGTTGGGGGACCGGTCTGGCCGCGGCGTACGGGGTGTGGCGGTGGCAGCGTTCCGCGCAAGGGCGCGAGACCGGTGCCCAGGAAGCGGCGGAGGCCGCGGTAGTGAACCGGCAATTACCCCTGGCTGCCGATCTGTTGGCGGCCTGCATCTCGGCGGGTGCTGGTCCGCGGGAGGCGGCGGAGGCTGTGGGGGAATCCATGGGCGGTCCGGTCGGTGATCGGCTGGCCCGTACGGCGGCTGAGATCCGGCTCGGGGGCGAACCAGCCGATGCGTGGGGGCGGTTCGGAGCGATACCGGGCGCCGGTCCACTGGCCCGTTGTCTGGAACGGGCCGGGGAGACGGGGGCTCCGGCAGCGGCGTCGGTCTCCCGGCTGGCCGACGAGATGCGCGCCGAGCGGGCGAGTGCCGCCGTGGCACGTGCCCAGCGTGCGGGTGTGTTGATCACCGCACCCGTCGGGCTCTGCTTCCTGCCCGCCTTTCTGGCGGTGGGGGTTGCGCCGGTGGTGATCGGGCTTGCGACGAGCCTGCTGCACGGCAACTGACAGAAGTCGCGGGTGCCCCGACCGGGCACCCGCTCTGAACCAATTCGAAGATCAACGGGGGTCGAGATGGGAAAGAACGCCATGGGACGAGCACTGAGCGCGGTGCGCCGTGTGTGGATGGACAGGTTTGTCCGATCCCACCGACAGGACCGAGGGATGACTACGTCCGAGTACGCGGTGGGAACCATCGCGGCCTGCGCGTTCGCGGCGGTGCTCTACAAGGTGGTCACCAGCGGGCCTGTTCTGTCGGCGATGCAGTCGCTGGTCAAGGACGCGCTCGATGCGAAGTTCTGAGACGGCCCGGAAGGTGAGCCGACCCAGGGACGGGGGCCGGCATCGGGGCCGGCATTGGGATCGGGATCGGGGCGCTGTGACGGCGGAGGCGGCGATGGCCATCCCCGTACTGGTGGCGTTCGCCCTGGCTCTGGTGTGGGCACTGGTTGCGGCGGCGGAGCAGATCCGATGTGTGGACGCCGCACGGGCCGGGGCGCGTGCGGCGGCACGTTCGGAGCCGGAGGCAGCGGTGCTCGCCGCGGCACGGGAGGCGGCTCCGGGCAGGGCGCGGGTCGCGGTGCAGCGGACCGGGGGGCTGTGGCGGGTTCGGGTGGAGGCCCCGACGCCAGGACCGGGGCCGCTTGCTCTGACGTTGAGCGCGGTTGCGGTTGCGTCGGCCGAGGACATGGTGGGGGCCGAGCAGGCGGGAGCGGAGTCGTGAAAGGGACAGAGTCGTGAAAGGGGTCGGGAAGGGGCGCGGGCCGGGGAAGGGGGCCAGGCCGGGGGACCAAGGGCTGGCGACGGTGTGGGTTGCCATGACGACGGCGACACTGTGCGCGGTGTTCGCGGTGGTGCTTGCGCTGGGGCAGGCCGTGGCTGCCCGCCACAAGGCGGCCGGTGCGGCGGACCTGGCGGCCCTCGCTGCGGCAGACCGCGCGCTGGGCGGCGCATCGGAGGCGTGCGGGGCGGCGAGACGTGTAGCGGACGCACAGGGGGCGGAGGTGGTGCGGTGCGCGATCCTGGGCGAGATTGCCGATGTGACGGCCCGCGTGGGCTTCGGGCCGTATACGCCGCAGGTCAGGTCCCGAGCGGGGCCACCGGTGACCGGGCCGTCCGACCCACCACCGCTGCCCGCCACGCCACCGATGCCGCCACCGCTGTCCGCCACGCCACTGCCGTAAGACCAGCCCTTTGCCGCCGCCCGCCACGCCGAACGTCGGCTGGGGAAACGAAGCCGACTGGGTCTGGGACACCGGCCCGCTCTGCGGCACCGGCAGGGGCTTGCTGTTCCGGCAGGTGCCTGCCGCACCGGTTCGGCCTCGCCCCACCAGCCCGGGGTACCTGCCCGGGCACCCGGCACCGGCTCGGCCCCCACCGGCCCGGGGAACACGCCCGGCAACCCGGCACCGGCCCAGGGCACCGCCCGGGGCTGCCCTGCGGACCTGTTGCCCGGCCTGCGAAGCCGGCCCCGGCCCTGCGGATCTGGTCAGCCCTGCAGACCTGAGCTTCCGCCCCGCGACATCGGCTCCGCCCCGCGACATCGGCTCCGCCCCGCGACGTCGGCTCTGCCCCGCGCCGCCGGTCCGGACAGTCGTGCGGTGTCTAGCCTTCGGCGGGGTTCGTCTCGGGACGGTTCTCTCCGGGGTCCGGGGGCGCGGTTCTGAGGAGTTCGGTGAGCAGGCGAACGGCGCCCCGTTTGTGGAGCGGTTCGTTGCCGTTGCCGCACTTGGGGGACTGGATGCAGGAGGGGCAGCCCGCCTCGCACTCGCAGGAAGCGATGGCCTGGCGGGTCGCCGTCAGCCACGTGCGGGCGGTGTGGAAGGCCCGTTCGGCGAATCCGGCGCCGCCCGGGTGGCCGTCGTACACGAAGACGGTAGGCAGCAGCGTGTCCGGGTGTAGCGGCACGGAGACACCGCCGATGTCCCAGCGGTCGCATGTGGCGAAGAGCGGCAGCATTCCGATCGAAGCGTGTTCGGCGGCATGCAGGGCGCCACCGAGGATCTCGGGATTGATCCTGGCCGCGTCGAGCTGATCCTCGGTGACCGTCCACCACACGGCACGCGTGCGCAGCGTGCGCGGTGGCAGGTCGAGCTTCGTCTCGCCGAGGACCTCTCCCGTGATCACCCTGCGACGCAGGAAGGAGACGACCTGGTTGGTGACCTCGACCGAGCCGAAGCAGAGCCGTCCGTCCCCCCACGGGATCTCGGTGTCGGTCTCCAGCACGGCGATGGCGGTGGTGTCGCGGGCGGTGGTCGAGTACGGCGGGACGGCTTCCTCGACGAGGGCCACCGAGTCCTCCAGATCCAGTTTCCGGACCAGGTAGGTGCGGCCTTGGTGGAGGTGGACGGCGCCCTCGTGGACCGCGGTGTGTGCGGCCGATTCGTCGACGGTGCCCAGCAGCCGTCCGGTCCCTTCCTCGACGATCTGGACAGGGCGACCTCCGCCGCCGCGGATGTCGGTGAGGTCGGCGGCCCTTTCGCGGCGGGTCCAGTGCCAGCCCGCCGCCCGTCTGCGCAGCAGCTTCGCCGTCTCCAGCTGCGGGAGCAGGTCGGGAACCGCGGGGCCGAAGAGGGCGATGTCGGCTTCGGTGAGCGGGAGCTCCGAGGCCGCGGCACAGAGGTGCGGGGCGAGGACGTACGGATTGTCCGGGTCGAGGACCGTCGACTCCACGGGCTGCTGGAACAGGGCCTCGGGGTGATGGACGAGGAATGTGTCCAGCGGGTCGTCCCTGGCGACGAGGATGGCCAGGGCGCCCTGGCCGGCGCGTCCGGCACGCCCGGCCTGTTGCCACAGGGACGCCCTGGTGCCCGGATATCCGGCGATGACGACGGCATCCAGGCCCGAGACGTCGATGCCGAGCTCCAGGGCCGTGGTGGCGGCCAGTCCGAGCAGCTCCCCGGAGTGCAGCGCGCGCTCCAGGGCGCGGCGCTCCTCGGGCAGGTAGCCGCCGCGGTAGGCGGCGATTCGCTTCGGCAGGGAGCGGTCCACCTCGGCCAGGCGTTCCTTGGCGATGACGGAGATGAGCTCGGCGCCGCGCCGGGAGCGTACGAAGGCGACCGAGCGGACTCCCTGGAGGGTCAGATCGGTCAGGATCTCGGCGGTCTCGGCGGTGGCGGTACGGCGCACGGGAGCCCCCTTCTCGCCGTGCAGCTCCGTCAGTGGCGGCTCCCAGAGGGCGAAGACCGTCTCGCCACGCGGCGAGGCGTCGTCGGCGACCTCCTTGACGGGCAGGCCCGTGAGGCGGCCCGCAGCGACCGAGGGCTGGGCCGCGGTGGCGGAGGCGAGCAGGAAGACCGGATCGGAGCCGTAGCGGGCGCACAGGCGGCGCAGACGGCGTAGTACCTGGGCGACGTGGGACCCGAACACGCCCCGGTAGGTGTGGCATTCGTCGATGACGACGAAGCGCAGGGCGCGCAGGAAGGAGGCCCAGCGGGGGTGGGAGGGAAGTATTCCGCGGTGCAGCATGTCGGGGTTCGTCAGGACGTAATTGGCGTACTGGCGCACCCATTCGCGTTCTTCCACCGGCGTGTCTCCGTCGTAGACGGCCGGGCGGACCGCGGTGCCGAGCGGTGCGGCGAGCGCCTTCACCGAGCGTCGCTGGTCGGCTGCGAGGGCCTTGGTGGGCGCGAGGTACAGGGCGGTGGTGCCTCGGCCGTTCGGGGCCTGTGAGCCGTCGAGGAGGGTGCTCATGACCGGGGCGAGGTAGGCGAGGGACTTGCCGGACGCGGTTCCGGTGGCGATCACGACGGATTCGCCGTCGAGGGCGTACTCGGCGGCGGCGGCCTGGTGCGCCCACGGATGGTCGATTCCGGCCCGGGCAATTGCCGCGATCACTTCTGGCCGGATGCGATCCGGCCAGATGGCATGGGTTCCCGTGCGCGGGGGCAAGTGCTCCGTATGAGTGATGCGCGCAGCCCGGCCCGCCCCTGCGGCGAGCCGGTCGAGGACCATGTCGGGAGAGGGGCGGGAACCCCCGTTCTCCGGCGGTCGACTGGGACGGTGATTCTTGGCCATCGGCATCGAGTGTGTCACTGGCGTGACGGACAATGGTCCCAAGGCGTCGTGCATGGCTGCTGGTAAGTGATTGAATGCCATCGCGGCTGGCGATCCGTCCCCTGGCCTCCGTCGGGGAGACTGAGGGGCGACCGCTCGATAGCAAGGTGCTGGAGGATCCGTGGACCTGTCCCTGTCGACTCGCAATGTGTCCGGCCCTGGTGGCGACCGTACGGTCGTCGAGGTCGGTGGCGAGATTGATGTGTATACCGCGCCCAAGCTGCGCGAGCAGTTGGTCGAGTTGGTGAATGACGGCAGCTACCACCTGGTTGTCGACATGGAAGGTGTCGATTTCCTCGACTCCACCGGCCTCGGCGTGCTCGTGGGCGGCTTGAAGCGTGTCCGGGCCCATGAGGGCTCGCTGCGACTGGTGTGCAACCAGGAGCGCATTCTCAAGATCTTCCGGATCACCGGTCTGACCAAGGTGTTTCCCATTCACACCACGGTCGACGAGGCTGTCGCGGCCACCGACTGACGTCGGCGCAGGCCGGCCGTTCTTCGGTCGGTCGGCAGGTTGTGACAGACCGGCAGGCGGCAGCATACGGGCCGCCAGGAGCAGGCGGTCGACCCCTTTGGTCGACTGTCGGCTTCGTCGGTTTCCGGTGGAGATTTGAGAGCAGGGGTACCGGGCGCCACGCCCGGGCCCCTGAGAAGCACGCCCGTACGTTTGAGGGGGATGGCATGCCAACCGTTGAACTCCGCTTCAGCGCTCAGCCCGAACACGTCAGGACGGCCCGCCTCGTGGCAGCCGCCGTGGCACGCAGGGCCGGCGTGGACGAGGCGGTGCTCGACGAGGTCAGACTCGCCGTCGGCGAGGCGTGCAGTCGCGCTGTCGGGCTGCACCGCAGTCATGACATCGCCGCTCCGGTCACCGTCGTGCTGACCGAGGACGAGAAGGCGTTCTCCATCGAGGTCGGCGACGGAGTCCCCGGCCCCGGCAGTGACACCTCGCCGGCGGGAGCGAACGGCGCAGCCGGGGGACTCGACGAGCCGGAAGCCGATGTCGAGGACGAAATGGGTCTCGCCGTCATCAGCGGGCTGGTCGACGACGTGGAAGTCCGTTCGGGCGCGGACGGCGGAGTGATCCGTATGACGTGGCCGACGGCGTCGGCGGTCGTGCTTCCCTGAGGGTTGCCGCGTCCACCTGCGGGATGTGTGATCACGAATTTCCGGCCCTGCTGAGCAGGGCCTTTTTCATGTGCGCTTGATCGATGATCTATGAATTCCCGACGGTTGCCATGCGACTGTCCCATTACTGCATTCGGGTGTAATCCCGGAAGAGATCATTTGTCATTGGGTGGGCGGTAGCCGATTTCATTGACCACCCACTGTTTTGATCCGGTTCTGCTCCCTACAATCCGTCCACGTCTTGAGCGCTGAGCGTCAAGGAGGACGTATGGCGGAGTTCTTCAACACCCCACTCGCAGAACTGACGCACGTTTCCGTACCTTCCGGCCGGCCCACTTCACTCGCAGCCGCGGTTCTCACCGATGACAACCGGCTGATCGTCGTCGTCATCGCGGTCGTTGCCCTCGCCGCACTGGTCGTGGCCCAGCTGCTGGTTCGCCAGGTCCTGGCGGCAAGTGAGGGCACCGACCGGATGAAGGAGATCGCGGCGGCCGTCCAGGAGGGCGCGAACGCCTATCTGGCCCGGCAACTGCGTACCGTCGGCATCTTTGCCGTCGTCGTGTTCTTCCTGCTTCTGCTGCTGCCGGCCGACAACTGGTCACAGCGTGCAGGCCGCTCGTTGTTCTTCCTGGTGGGGGCGCTTTTCTCGGCGGCCACCGGATACATCGGTATGCGGCTCGCCGTGCGCAGCAATGTGCGTGTCGCCGCCGCCGCGCGTGAGGCGACTCCGGCGGAGGGTGAACCGGAAAAGGATCTCACCGTTGTCTCGCACAAAGCGATGAAGATCGCTTTCCGTACGGGCGGTGTGGTCGGCATGATCACGGTGGGCCTAGGTCTGCTCGGCGCCTCCTGTGTCGTCCTCGTCTACGCCGCCGACGCGCCCAAGGTGCTGGAGGGATTCGGCCTCGGCGCGGCGTTGATCGCCATGTTCATGAGGGTCGGTGGTGGCATCTTCACCAAGGCCGCCGACGTGGGTGCCGACCTCGTGGGCAAGGTCGAGCAGGGCATTCCCGAGGACGATCCGCGCAACGCCGCCACCATCGCGGACAACGTGGGCGACAACGTCGGTGACTGCGCGGGGATGGCCGCCGACCTCTTCGAGTCGTACGCGGTGACGCTCGTCGCCGCACTCATCCTCGGCAAGGCGGCCTTCGGCGATGCCGGGCTGGCCTTTCCGCTGATCGTTCCGGCGATCGGCGTGGTCACCGCGATGATCGGGATCTTCGCGGTCGCCCCGCGGCGAGCCGACCGCAGCGGGATGACGGCCATCAACCGCGGATTCTTCATCTCCGCGGTGATCTCACTGGCCCTCGTCGCGGTGGCGGTCTTCGTGTACCTGCCGTCCTCGTACGCGGACCTGGACGGGGTCACCGACAGTGCGATCACCTCGCACGGCGGCGACCCACGGGTCTTCGCTCTGGTCGCGGTCGCCATCGGCATCGTGCTCGCCGCACTGATCCAGCAGCTCACGGGCTACTTCACCGAGACCAACCGCCGCCCTGTCCGGGACATCGGGAAGTCGTCCCTGACCGGCCCGGCGACCGTGATTCTCGCCGGCATCTCCATCGGCCTGGAGTCCGCCGTCTACACCGCGCTCCTGATCGGTCTCGGTGTCTACGGGGCGTTCCTGCTCGGTGGGACATCGATCATGCTGGCGCTCTTCGCGGTGGCCCTCGCGGGGACCGGTCTCCTCACCACCGTGGGTGTCATCGTGGCGATGGACACCTTCGGCCCGGTCTCCGACAACGCTCAGGGCATCGCCGAGATGTCGGGCGACGTCACCGGTGCCGGGGCCCAGGTCCTCACCGACCTGGACGCCGTCGGCAACACCACCAAGGCCATCACCAAGGGCATCGCGATCGCCACCGCGGTGCTGGCGGCTTCGGCGCTCTTCGGCTCGTACCGCGACGCGATCGCGACGGCGGTCGACGATGTCGGGGCCCAGACGGGGGAGTTGGGGCTGAGCCTGGACATCTCGCAGCCCAACAACCTGGTCGGTCTGATCCTCGGCGCCGCTGTCGTGTTCCTGTTCTCGGGGCTGGCCATCAACGCGGTCTCCCGATCCGCGGGGGCCGTGGTCTACGAGGTACGGCGCCAGTTCCGCGAGCATCCCGGGATCATGGACTACACGGAGAAGCCGGAGTACGGACGCGTAGTCGACATCTGCACCAAGGACGCGCTGCGCGAGCTGGCCACCCCCGGGCTGCTCGCGGTCCTGGCACCGATCGCGGTCGGGTTCACCCTGGGTGTCGGCGCACTCGGCTCGTATCTCGCGGGAGCGATCGCCACCGGAACCCTGATGGCCGTCTTCCTCGCCAACTCCGGCGGGGCGTGGGACAACGCCAAGAAACTCGTCGAGGACGGCACCCACGGTGGGAAGGGCAGTGAGGCCCATGCCGCGACGGTCATCGGTGACACGGTCGGCGACCCGTTCAAGGACACGGCGGGCCCGGCGATCAACCCGCTCCTCAAGGTGATGAACCTGGTGGCGCTCCTCATCGCCCCTGCGGTGGTGCAGTTCAGCTACGGCGATGACGCGAGTGCGGGAGTACGAGCGGTGGTGGCGGTGTTCGCCATCGTCGTCATCATCGGTGCGGTCTACGTCTCCAAGCGGCGCGGGATCGCCATGGGTGACGACGACGGATCTGACGGCGACGGCGGCCGTCCCGCCAAGTCCACTGATCCTGCCGCTGTTTCGTGAGCGGCACGGAGGAGAGCGAGTGACCGCGTAGGTAGCACCTGGTCAGTGCATGGGCGGGCGGCGCATTCTGATGTGCCGTCCGCCCCCCTCCGTGTCCGGGGACTCCACTCGTGCGAGGGAGTGTCCGCACGAGTGGCCGAGCGTTCAGGTGAGTTGTATCTCCCTCATTCTCCTTGGTGCAAATGGCTGCAAAAGCACGTACATCGGATGCCCGGCGCCAGAATGTCGCCCACTTGGCGTGTAAGTTCCGGGGCCGAGAGCCTTGGAAGGGACCCAATCCGGTGAACAAGAAGCTTGCAGCCGCACTGTCCGGCGGTGCGGTACTCGTACTGACGCTGTCGGGCTGCAGCGATGACGGCGACGACAAGGTGAACGACTGGGCGAAGAAGGTCTGCGACCAGGTCCAGCCGCAGCTGCAGAAGATCGCGAACGCCAATGCCGCGATCCAGCAGCAGACGGCGGACAACAGCAAGCCCGCCGACGTCCAGAAGACCGACTCGGCCGCCTTCCAGCAGATCTCGCAGGCGTACAAGGCGCTGGGCGCAGCCGTGGAGTCCGCGGGCCCGCCGCCCGTGGACGACGGCGAGACCACGCAGCAGGAGGCCGTGAAGGAGCTCAATGCCTCCTCCGTGGCCTACGCGAGCCTGAAGACGAAGGTCGACGCACTCGACACGGCGGACCAGGCGAAGTTCGCCGACGGCCTCAAGGGCATCGCAGACGAGCTGAACAAGATCAGCACCAACGGTGACCAGGCTCTGAGGAAGCTCCAGTCCGGCGAGGTCGGTTCCGCGATGGCGAAGCAGAAGGGCTGTCAGAAGCCGACGGCCTCCGCCCCGCCCGCGGCCGCCCCGTCCGCATCGGCGGCGAAGCCTGCCTCGCCCTCGGCATCGAAGTCGGCCTCGCCCTCCGCATCGGCGAGCAAGAAGTCGTAGCGGAGCGGGAAGCGGAGCAAGAGCAGAGAAGAAGGACGTAGCCGAGCGAGAGATCGGTTACGGGCGAGGGGCGTGCCGCGGATGAGAACCCGCCGCAGGACGCCCTTCGCAGCGGTCCGGTCGCCCCTCGTGGGTGCCGGACCGCTGCCGTTGTGGGCGGGAGCGGACACAATGGGCGGGTGAGTACGACCAGTCTTCCCGCATCCGCCCGCACCCCCCGGCTCCGCGAGGCCCTGATCTCCGCGGCCTTCACCGCCGACGGCCTCCTGGAGCGGCTCGGCGCGCCCGCCTACGCCGCGCTCGCCCGCAGCGAGACCGTCCCGGCGCTCCGGGCCACCCGCGGGGATTCGCCGCTCGACACGCTCGTGCGGCTGTTCCTTCTGCAGAGCCCCGTCCCGGCCGCCCGGGCAGCCGCGGCGCTTCCGCTGGAGGAGTGCGTGGAGGACGGCTGGGTGGTCCGTGAGGGAGACCTCGTCACAGCGACCGTCGACGTCCGGCCGTACGGCGGACCCGAGGGCGAGGACTGGTTCATCGTCTCCGACCTCGGCTGTGCTGTCGGCGGTGCGGGCGGGATCGGCTCGCACGAGGAGGGGGTCGTCCTCGGAGTCGGCGGGGCGTCCACCACGCTCGCCGGGATCACCGTGCGCAGGCCCGTCGCCTCCGCTCTCGATCTCGGTGCGGGGTCCGGCATCCAGGCGCTCCACGCCGCCCAGCACGCCACCCAGGTCACGGCCACGGACATCAATCCCCGCGCCCTGGAATTCACGCGGCTCACCCTCGCCCTGTCCGGTGCCGCTCCGGCCGATCTGCGTGTGGGCTCCCTGTACGAGCCGGTCGGCACGCGGACGTACGACCTGATCGTCTCGAACCCGCCCTTCGTCATCTCGCCCGGCGCCCGGCTGACGTACCGCGACGGCGGCATGGGCGGCGACGACCTGTGCAGGACGCTGGTGCAGCAGGCCGGCGACCGTCTGAACGAGGGCGGTTACGCGCAGTTCCTCGCCAACTGGCAGCACGTGGAGGGCGAGGAGTGGCAGGACCGGCTGCGCACCTGGGTGCCTCAGGGCTGCGATGCCTGGATCGTGCAGCGCGAGGTGCAGGACATCACGCAGTACGCCGAGCTCTGGCTGCGCGACAGCGGCGACCACCGCACGGAACCCGCCGCCTACGCCGAGCGGTACGAGGCCTGGCTGGACGAGTTCGAGGCCCGCAGCACCAAGGCCGTCGGGTTCGGGTGGATCACGCTCAGGAAGTCCGCTGCCGCAGCTGCGGGCGATCCGTCGGTCGTGATCGAGGAGTGGCCGCATTCCGTGGAGCAGCCCCTCGGGCCGGCCGTCGAGGCCCATTTCGTCCGGCAGGACTATCTGCGTGAGCATGACGACGCCGCACTGCTGGCAGCGCATTTCACCCTCTCCGCCGAGGTGGTGCAGGAGCAGGTCGGCCTGCCGGGCGCCGAGGACCCCGAGCATGTGGTGCTGCGTCAGAACCGCGGGATGCGACGGGCCACCAAGGTCGACGCGGTCGGGGCCGGGTTCGCGGGCGTGTGCGACGGCTCGCTGCCGGCGGGCAGGATCCTGGACGCCATCGCCCAGCTCATGGCCGAGGACCCGGTGCTGCTGCGCGACCGCACCCCGCAGGCGATCCGGCTGTTGGTGGAGGAGGGCTTCCTGGAGCCGGTGAGGGGCGGCGCGTGAGCGCGGTGGCGGACGCCCCGTGATCCGGAGCGAGCCGGTCGGGGCGGGCACACCGTCGCGGATCTGCCCACCGGCGGCGCCGCTGTGCTGCTGACGACCCGGTACATGACCGGGGCCGACGGGTCGCGCGACCGGTAGAGGCGACTGCGGGAGGCCAGGGCACTCGACACTCCTGGCCGGCCCAAGTCGCAGTGAACAGCTCGTCAGCATCCGGCGCTCATCCTGGCTGGCGTGACCCTCCGCGTCCTGGCGCTCGGGGAGGGGGACCGCTGCTCGCGGTGCCCCTTGTTCTGCTGCGCAACGCCGACGCGTTCGCCAACTCTCGTCATCGGGCGGCAGCTCGCGGTCTCCGACGACCGGTTCTTTCTGCTCGGCAACCCCGTGATCGCTCCTCCACAGCACGCGTCTCCGGTGGCACGTGGCCATCGCCGATGAGAGCCGGTACGTCACCCCGGCGCGCTCCTCCCAGTCCACGCCCCCGCGCTCCGCTCCGACTCGGCCGCCCCTTTCCGTATGCCTCAACAGCCTTCTGACCAGCTTCTTCACAAGCGCGGCCGCCCTGCTCCTGCCCGGTCCACGGATTCCGCTCGGGGTGCTGCCGGGCCCGGCCACCGTCCTGCTCGCCGCGCCTGCGGGCTGCTCGGCGTCAGGACCGGCCCCGGGGTCGCACGGGCTCCGATTGCGGGATGCCTTCCTCGTGTCGAAGGTGGCCGGATCCGTACTGCTCCTGCCGACTGCGGGCGGCGGCCCGGACCGCGGGCTCCTCGGGCGGGTGGTGCGCTCCGGCTCCGCTCCCCGCCTTCGGAGCGTGCTGTTCACCCGGGGTTCGCATCGGCGACGCCCCGGCGTGGCACCGTCCCCTCAGCGCGTGGCTGGTACCTGGTAGCCGTGCGACAGCCGATGCGACGAGCTTGAGGGGTACGGGCATGGAGAACGTCACAGCGGTCTTCGCCGGATCGGCATTCGCGCTGTTCGGCGCCGCCCTCCTGATCTGGACCGGGGCGCGCACCATCCACCGTGCGCCGGTGGCGCACGGTGTGAGCCCTGTCGCCTCCACCGCTCTCGCCACGCTCTTCGGCGTACTCTTCCTCCTCCTCGGCGTGTGGTGCTTCACCCGCATCTGATCCAGACCGCCGGCAGGGCCGACTCACCGGCTCTGCCACCGCTCCGCAGGCACCTCGACGGCACCTCGAAACCCGCAGGCGGCAGTGGTGCGAAGCGCGGACCGGGCAGTCCGGGCGGCAGGAATGGCGGAAGTCGGGTTACCGTTCGAGTGGCCGTTGCGGGCTTTTGCCGTTTGACACGGGGGCGGGTTGTACCGTCACACTCCGCAGCGACAGCACCGCGAGCAGCGTCATTGCGCTGCCCGGATGCCCCACGAGTGCCGACCGGAGAGAAGAGCGAAGTTGTCCCCGACCAGCGAGACCGCAGGCCGCCGACTCGTCATTGTCGAGTCGCCTGCCAAGGCGAAGACGATCAAGGGCTATCTCGGCCCCGGATACGTCGTCGAGGCGAGCGTCGGGCACATCCGCGACCTGCCGAACGGCGCCGCCGAGGTGCCCGACGAGTACACCGGTGAGGTCCGCCGCCTCGGCGTGGACGTCGAGAACGACTTCCAGCCGATCTACGTCGTCAATGCTGACAAGAAGGCCCAGGTCAGGAAGCTCAAGCAGCTCCTTGCCGAATCCGACGAACTCTTCCTCGCCACCGATGAGGACCGCGAGGGCGAAGCCATCGCGTGGCACCTGCAGGAAGTGCTCAAGCCCAAGGTCCCGGTCCACCGGATGGTCTTCCACGAGATCACCAAGGACGCGATCCGGGCGGCCGTCGCCAACCCGCGCGAGCTGAACCAGCGCATGGTCGACGCCCAGGAGACCCGCCGTATCCTCGACCGCCTCTACGGCTACGAGGTCTCGCCGGTCCTGTGGAAAAAGGTCATGCCGCGGCTCTCCGCGGGCCGTGTCCAGTCCGTCGCCACCCGCCTCGTCGTCGAGCGGGAGCGCGAGCGCATCGCCTTCCGTTCCGCCGAGTACTGGGACCTCACCGGCACGTTCGCCACCGGCCGCACCGGTGACGCGTCCGACCCCTCGACGCTGACCGCGCGCCTCAGCGCGGTCGACGGGCGCCGTATCGCGCAGGGCCGCGACTTCGGCTCCGACGGACAGCTCAAGCAGGGTTCCGCCCAGACGCTGCACCTGGACGAGACGAACGCCCGTGCCCTGGCCGCCGCGCTCGCCGACTCCACGTTCGCCGTACGGTCCGTCGAGTCGAAGCCGTACCGCCGCTCGCCGTACGCGCCCTTCCGCACCACGACCCTCCAGCAGGAGGCGAGCAGGAAGCTGGGCTTCGGGGCCAAGGCCACGATGCAGGTGGCGCAGAAGCTGTACGAGAACGGCTTCATCACCTACATGCGTACGGACTCCACGACCCTCTCGGACACCGCGATCTCCGCGGCCCGGGCGCAGGTCACGCAGCTGTACGGGGCGAACTACCTCCCGGACAAGCCCCGCGTCTACGCCGGGAAGGTCAAGAACGCCCAGGAGGCGCACGAGGCGATCCGCCCGTCCGGCGACCGTTTCCGCACCCCGGCCGAGACCGGTCTCACCGGCGACCAGTTCCGGCTGTACGAGCTGATCTGGAAGCGGACCGTCGCATCCCAGATGAAGGACGCCGTCGGCAACTCCGTCACCGTCAAGATCGGCGGCCGGGCGAGCGACGGCCGGGACGCCGAGTTCTCCGCGTCCGGCAAGACGATCACCTTCCACGGCTTCATGAAGGCGTACGTCGAAGGCGCCGACGACCCGAACGCCGAGCTCGACGACCGCGAGCGGCGCCTGCCGCAGGTCGCCGAGGGCGACGCGCTGACCGCCGACGAGGTCACGGTCGACGGCCACGCCACCAAGCCGCCGGCCCGCTACACCGAGGCCTCGCTGGTCAAGGAACTCGAAGAGCGCGAGATCGGCCGCCCGTCGACGTACGCCTCGATCATCGGGACCATCCTGGACCGCGGCTACGTGTTCAAGAAGGGCACGGCCCTTGTGCCGTCGTTCCTCTCGTTCGCCGTGGTCAACCTGCTGGAGAAGCACTTCGGCCGGCTCGTCGACTACGACTTCACCGCACGCATGGAGGACGACCTCGACCGCATCGCGCGGGGCGAGGCCCAGTCCGTGCCGTGGCTGCGGCGCTTCTACTTCGGCGCCGGTGCCGAAGGCGCGGCCGGTGCGGGAGCGGCCTCCGACGCGGGCAACGGCGACGGCGACCACCTCGGCGGCCTGAAGGAGCTCGTCACCGACCTCGGTGCGATCGACGCCAGGGAGATCTCCTCCTTCCCCGTCGGCAACGACATCAAGCTCCGGGTCGGCAGGTACGGCCCGTACATCGAGCGGGGCGAGAAGGACTCCGAGGGGCACCAGCGCGCCGACGTGCAGGAGGACCTGGCACCCGACGAGCTGTCCGTGGAGTACGCGGAGGAGCTGCTGGCCAAGCCGAGCGGCGACTTCGAGCTCGGTGCGGACCCGGTCACCGGCAACCAGATCATCGCCAAGGACGGGCGCTACGGCCCGTACGTCACCGAGGTGCTGCCCGAGGGCACCCCGAAGACCGGCAAGAACGCGGTGAAGCCGCGGACCGCCTCCCTCTTCAAGTCCATGTCGCTGGACACGGTGACGCTGGCGGACGCGCTCAAGCTGATGTCGCTGCCCCGGGTCGTCGGTGAGGACGCCGAGGGCGTGGAGATCACCGCGCAGAACGGCCGCTACGGTCCGTACCTCAAGAAGGGGACGGACTCGCGCTCGCTCACGTCCGAGGACCAGCTCTTCGACATCACGCTCGACGAGGCACTCGCGATCTACGCCCAGCCGAAGCAGCGCGGGCGGGCCGCCGCCAAGCCGCCGCTGAAGGAACTGGGCACGGACCCGGTGAGCGGTGCTCCGGTCGTCGTCAAGGACGGGCGCTTCGGCGCGTACGTCACCGACGGCGAGACGAACGCGACGCTGCGGACCGACGACAGCGTCGAGGACATCACGCCGGAGCGCGGCTACGAGCTCCTCGCGGAGAAGCGCGCCAAGGGACCCGCCAAGAAGAAGACGGCGAAGAAGGCCCCGGCCAAGAAGGCGCCCGCGAAGAAGGCGACCGCGACGAAGACGGCGGCCGCGAAGAAGACCACCGCGGCGAAGAAGACGACCGCGGCGAAGAAGACGACGGCGAAGAAGGCCACGGCCAAGAAGACCGCCCCCGCGTCGTCGTCCTCGGAGGACTGATTCGCGCTGCCTGACCCCCAGGAGCTGGATCTCCAGCTCCTGGGGGTCAGGCAGATCGTGCTGTGGAGGGTCCGGGCGGTGGGCTGGCCCACCGTGAGCCGGGCCCACCGTGAGCGCCCCTGGGCCCGCGGCCGGCGGCCGTATGTTCGGACGCGGCCCCCGAGCACCGCACCGCTCCCGATAGGCTGGGCGGATGACGCGAGCCGAGCAGCTACCGGTCGTGAGCCCCACCTCCGACACACTTGCCGCAGACTCACGCGAGCGCGCCGTACGAGCCCTCTTGGGTGTTCCCCCGCTCCGGCGGTTGTGGAGTGCCCAGCTCGTCGGCAGTATCGGCGATTCACTCGCCGTTCTTGTGCTTGTGCTGTTGTCGCTGCAGGCGGCGGTCCTTGAGGGCTCATTCGGCTCCGGATACCGCGGGGCGGCCTTTGCCGTCGCCGCCGTGTTCGGTGCCCGGATTATTTCCACCGTGCTCTTCGGAGCCGTACTCCTGGGGCCGCTGACGGCGCTCACGGCGCCCGGCGGTCCGGTGGACCGCCGCTGGCTGATGATCGGGGCGGACGGGCTGCGGCTCGCCCTGCTGGTCGTCGCACCGCTGTGGATCGACTGGATGCCGGACAGGGCGCTCATGATGATCCTGATCACCGTCTTCGTGACCGGTGTCGGAGAGCGTCTGTGGACGGTGGCGAAGGAGAGCGCGGCCCCCGCCCTGCTCCCCTCTCCGCCCCCCGAGGGCGCCACGGTGCGCCCCCTGCCCGACCACCTCGACGCACTGCGCAGGCTCTCCCTGCGGACGAACTTCCTCGCGATCCCCGCGGCCGCGGCCGTCCTCGTGGTCGCCACGCTGGTCGGCAACCTGCTCGGGTCGGGGCTCGACTGGTTCTCCTTCCACCAGGCCGCCCTCGGCTCGTACGTCGCTGCGGGCCTCTTCTCGGCCTCGATCTCGACCCTGTACTTCCTCGAACTGCCGGGCATTCCGACGCCCCGCCCGCGCTCCCCGCTGGAGGGCCTGCGCAGGCCGACCACCGGTACGGGACCGGACAAGGGCCGCACGGGCACGGCGCCACTCGTCGTCGCCGCATGCGCCGCGGTCGCCGGGGCCATCTCCGCCGCCGCGGCCGTCTCGGTACTGCACGCGGCGGACCTGGGCGGCGGACCCGCCACCTTCGCGCTCCTGATCCTCGTCCTGACCGGCGGCACCGCGCTCGGAATCCGTACCGCGCAGAAGGTACTGCCCGCCCTGTCGCGGCGCAGGCTGCTGGCCCTGTCCACGGCCGTCACCGGCATCGCGCTCCTCGCGCTCGGCCTGGTGCCGGACACGGCGACCGGGCTGCTGATCGCCCTGCTGGCCGGCTACTCGGCGGGTGTCGCCGCGCACGTCGGGCACGTAATCGTCGAGCAGGAGACCGAGGAGTTCCGGCAGGCCAGGAGCACCGAACACCTCCAGGCCGTCGTCCGGGTGCTGGTCGCGCTCGGCGCGGTGGGCGGGCCGCTGCTCGCCGCCGCCATCGGCCGGCACCGGCTGGGCTCCGGCGACTTCGTCTTCGCCCACGGCGGCGCCGCGTTCGCGCTGATGCTCATCGGCGCCCTGCTGCTTCCCGTGGCCGTGATCGTCCTCGCCAGGACGGACGACCGCTCCGGGGTGCCGCTCCGCCGTGATCTGCGGGAGGCGCTGCGTGGCGGCGACCCCGCGGTCGCGCCTGCTGCCGACGGCTTCTTCCTCGTTCTGGAGGGCGGCGACGGGGCCGGGAAGTCGACTCAGGTCGAAGCGCTCGCCGAATGGATCCGGGCCAAGGGCCACGAGGTCGTCGTGACGCGCGAGCCGGGGGCCACCCCGGTCGGCCAGCGGCTGCGTTCGATCCTGCTCGACGTGTCGTCGGCCGGACTGTCGAACCGGGCCGAAGCCCTGCTGTACGCCGCGGACCGCGCCGAGCACGTCGACTCGGTCGTCCGCCCGGCGCTCGAGCGCGGCGCGATCGTCATCTCGGACCGCTACATCGACTCGTCCGTCGCCTACCAGGGCGCGGGCCGCGACCTCTCCCCGACCGAGATCGCCCGGATCTCGCGGTGGGCGACGAGTGGTCTCGTACCGCATCTGACGGTGCTCCTGGACGTCGCCCCGGAGACCGCGCGGGAACGCTTCACGGAGGCGCCGGACCGGCTGGAGTCCGAGCCGGCCGAGTTCCACAACCGGGTACGGTCCGGCTTCCTCACCCTTGCCGCGGCCGACCCGTCCCGGTACCTGGTGGTGGACGCCGGCCAGGAGCCGGAGACGATCACCACCGTCGTACGCCACCGGCTCGACCGGCTCCTCCCGCTCTCCGAGGCCGAGGTCAGGGCTCAGGAGGAGGCGCGCAGGGCAGCCGAGGAGGAGGCCAGGCGCAAGGCCGAGGAAGAGGCCGCCCGTAAGGCGGAGGAGGAGCGGCTGGAGCGCGAGCGGCAGGCACAGCTCGCCAAGCTCCGTGCCGAGGAGGAGGAGCGCAGGCGCCGCGAGGAGGAGGACGCGCGCCGGCACGAGGCCGAGCGCCAGGCCGAGGAGGCCCGCCGGCGCGCCGAGGACGCCCGTCGCCGTGCGGAGGAGGAGCGGTCCCGCCTCGAGGCCGAGGAGCGGGTGCGCGAGGCCGAGCAGGCGCGGCTCAGCAGGCAGGCCGAGGAGGAGGCCAGGCTGCGCCAGGAGGCGGAGGAGCTGCGCCTGGAGAAGCAGCGCAAGGCGGAGGACGCGCTGGTACGGGCCGAGGAGGCCCGCCGCCGTGCCGAGGCCGAGGCGGCCGCCCGTGCGGAGGCCGAGGCTGCCCGGGCCGAGGCGGACGAGGCCGCGAGGAAGCGGTCCGCACCGCCCGCACCGGACAACGAGCTCACGGTTCCGACCCCGGTCGTGAATCCGAACGAGATCACGCAGCCGGTCCCGCTCGCCCAGCCGTCGGCCCGCCCGGCCCGTGACGCGGACGAGACCGCTGTCCTGCCGCCCGTGCGGGACGAGGACCCGGCGGACCGGGTGCCGCCGGGTGTCTTCCGTGACGAGCGCCGTGCCTCGCCCGGCGAGAACGAGAACGAGCGCACCCGCGAACTGCCCCAGGTCAGCGACGACCCGCAGGCCGGGCGTGCCGCGCAGGGCCGTACGGGCGCCAAGAAGCGTCCTCGTTCCGACTGGGCGGAAGAGACGCCGCTCGACGATCTGCCGTCTCTTGCCGACGAACTGCTCGGCGGCCAGGACGACGACCCGGGCACCTCAGGGCGGGACGGGCGCCGGCCGCGCCGCTGACGGGAGGGCGGGGCCGAAGACCGGAACCGCGAGACCGTGAAGCCCGGGAGCCGGGGAGCCGTCCGGCGCCCGGGCCCCGGGCCGTCCGGGCCCCGGGCCCCGGAGCCGTCAATGCGCGGAAGCCGGAAAGTCAGGATTGTCAGACCCTTCCCGCACAATGGGAATCCGGCTTTCCCCGCACCACACCACCGGAAGGGCGGTGACCCATGACCGTATGGGACGACCTGGTCGGACAGGACCGAGTGCAGGAGCAGCTCGCTGCCGCCGCCCGGGACGCCGATGCGCTGGTCACCGCCAATTCCGCGGGGGAGCCGGTGCCCCCGGGGTCGAGGATGACCCACGCATGGCTGTTCACGGGGCCGCCGGGCTCGGGACGGTCCACCGCCGCCCGTGCCTTCGCCGCCGCGCTCCAGTGCACCAGCCCGGACCGGGCGCTGGGCGGGGCACCGGGCTGCGGCTTCTGCGACGGCTGCCACACCTCGCTGATCGGTACGCACGCGGACGTGGACGTGATCCGCACGGACCTGCTCTCCATCGGCGTGAAGGAGACCCGTGAGCTGGTCCGTCGCGCCCAGCTCTCCCCGGCCGTCGGCCGCTGGCAGGTCATCGTCATGGAGGACGCGGACCGCCTCACCGAAGGCGCGGGCAACGTCCTGCTGAAGGCGGTCGAGGAGCCCGCACCCCGCACGGTATGGCTGCTGTGCGCGCCCTCGCTCGAGGATGTGCTGCCCACGATCCGCTCGCGCTGCCGCCACCTCACACTTCGTACGCCCCCGGTCGAGGCCGTCGCCGATGTGCTGATCCGGCGCGACGGCATCGACCCCGAGCGGGCCGCCGCGGCAGCCCGCGCCACGCAGGGCCACATCGGCCGGGCACGACGCCTCGCGACGGACGAGCGGGCCCGCGCCCGCCGCGCCGCCGTTCTGAAGCTCCCGCTCCGCGTGCATGACGTCGGCGGCTGCCTCAAAGCGGCCCAGGAGCTGATCGACACGGCCACCGACGACGCCAAGCAGGTGGCCGAGGAGGTCGACGTCAAGGAGACCGAGGACATGAAGGCCGCGCTCGGCGCCGTCGCCGGGGGCCGGATGCCCCGCGGCACGGCGGGGGTGATGAAGGAGCTGGAGGACAAGCAGAAGCGCCGCAAGACGCGTACACAGCGCGACAGCCTCGATCTGGCGCTCACCGACCTCACCGGCTTCTACCGCGATGTCCTGGCGCTCCAGCTCGGTTCGCAGATCGCCCTCTCCAACACCGATGTGCGGGACGCCCTCGAGCGGATCGCCGAGTCCTCGGGCCCCGAGCGCACCCTGCGCCGGATAGAGGCCGTGATCGCCTGTCGCCAGGCCCTGGACCGTAACGTGGCGCCGCTGCTCGCGGTGGAGGCGATGACGATGGCGCTGCGGGCGGGCTGATGCTGGTGCCCGCGGACAGTCCTGAGGGTGCGCGAATTCACCCGTATGAGTAGGGAATCGGTTGAGTCATCACCCGGCGGCTACGCTCCGGGGATGGACTCCAGGCGCCTGCTCCACATCTTCGCCACTGCGCTCGGCACTGCCGGCCTCCTCGTCTCCGGTTGCAGCAGCGGAAGTTCGGCGCCCAGTGCGTCGGCCACCGGATCGGCTGTGCCGGAGGACCTCGAGCCGTACTACGGGCAGAAGCTGCGCTGGCGGGACTGCGGGGTGGAGGGCTTCCAGTGCACCACGATGAAGGCGCCGCTGGACTACGAGAAGCCCGATGACGGAGACATCAAGCTGGCCGTCTCCCGGAAGAAGGCCACCGGCCCCGGCAAGCGGATCGGATCGCTCCTGGTGAATCCGGGCGGCCCCGGCGGCTCGGCCGTCGACTACGTCCAGGGGTACGCGGCCATCGGCTACCCGGCCCCGGTCCGTGCCCGGTACGACATGGTCGCGATCGACCCGCGCGGGGTGGCACGCAGTGAGCCGGTCACGTGCCTGACGGGCAAGGAGATGGACGCGTACACGCAGGTGGACCAGACTCCCGACGGCGACGCCGAGATCGCGAAGCTGGGCAAGTCCTTCGGCGCGTTCGCGGACGGCTGCGAGAAGAACTCCGGCAAGGTGCTCCCGCATGTCTCCACCGTCGAGACGGCGCGTGACATGGACGTCCTGCGTTCCCTGCTCGGCGACGAGAAGCTGCACTACGTGGGCGCCTCGTACGGCACGTTCCTGGGCGCGACCTACGCGGAGCTGTACCCCGACCGGGTGGGCCGCCTCGTCCTGGACGGGGCGATGGATCCCTCGCTCCCCGCGGTCGACATCAACCGCGATCAGACCGCCGGCTTCGAGGCGGCGTTCCAGTCCTTCGCCGCCGACTGTGTGAAGCAGCCGGACTGCCCCCTCGGCAGGACGTCCGCAGCGGACGCGGCGACCGCACTGAAGAAGCTCTTCGCCGACCTGGACGCGAATCCCGTGCCGACCGGTGAGACCCGGCAGCTGGGCGAGTCCCTGGCGACCACGGGTGTGATCGCCGCGATGTACGACGAGGCGGCCTGGCCGCAGCTCCGCGAGGCCCTTGCCGGGGCCCAGCACGGTGACGGCTCCGGGCTCCTCGCCCTGGCCGACAGCTACTACGAGCGCGATCCGAGCGGCACGTACGCGAATCTGATGTTCGCCAACGCCGCCGTGAACTGCCTCGACCTGCCCCCAGCCTTCTCCGGCCCGGGAGCCGTCGCGGAGGCCGTCCCCGCCTTCGAGAAGGCATCCCCGGTCTTCGGCAGGGGCTTCGCCTGGGCCGCCCTGAACTGCGGTTCCTGGCCCGTCGACGCCACCGGTGCCCCGCACCGCATCGAGGCGGAGGGGGCCGCCCCGATCGTTGTGGTCGGCACCACACGCGACCCCGCCACCCCCTACAAGTGGGCCGAGTCCCTCGCCGACCAGCTCTCCTCCGCAACCCTGCTGACCTACGACGGCGACGGGCACACGGCGTACGGCCGGGGAAGCGACTGCATCGACACGGCGATCAACACGTACCTGCTCGAAGGCACCCCGCCCAAGGACGGCAAGAAGTGCTCCTGACCTGCGGACAAGGCCGCGGGGGCGGGCGGTGCGGAGCACCCTTCGAAACTGTGTAGACTTGGCGTCGCTGCTGACCGCACCATGGTGCGACAGAGCGGTGCCGCCTTAGCTCAGTTGGCCAGAGCAACGCACTCGTAATGCGTAGGTCTCGGGTTCGAATCCCGAAGGCGGCTCTGTAGAAGCCTCAGGACTCACTCGCCGTGACCTGGGGCTTTTGCTTTTTCCGGACGCGGTGACGCCTCCGGGCGGCGCGGGCTGCTGCTGTTCCCGGCCCACTCGAGTCCAGGGCGGTCCACCGCGAGCGGTGGTCAGAAGGCGGGCCCGCTCGTGTCGATCGCCGGTGCGGACACATTGCCGATGGCCCGCTTGAAGTCCGGGCAGTCGACGATCGGCTCGTGGTCGCAGACGGCCGCGTGCCGAAGGCTGTCGCGCAGTCGCGTGAGCCGGCCGAGCTGCTCGTCGAGGTCCGTGGCCTTGGCGGCCATGCGGACGCGCAGTGCCGCGTCGGACGGTCGCGCCACCAGGAAGCGGCCGATTTCGGCGACCGAGAGTCCGGCGCTGCGCGCGCAGGTGATGAGCGCCAGGCGTTCCAGTACGTCCGGACGGTACGTACGGCGCAGGCCGTTGCGGCCCGCGGCAGCGATCAGGCCCTTCTTCTCGTAGAACCTCAGAGCGGAGGGTGCGAGCCCTGACGACCGTGCGACCTCGGCGATGTCCAGCAACGGTTCGTCCACCACGTCTCCCTTGACTTGAATCGCGGTTCAAGTTGCAGTCTAGGCGCCATGAAGATTCATCACTTGAACTGCGGATCGGTCCGGACGATCGAGGCCACGTACGACGGCCCGCAGCCCGCACCCGCGGTGAACCACTGTCTGCTGATCGAGACCGACGTCGACGGACTGGTCCTGGTCGAGACCGGCTTGGGCCTCGGCAACGTCCGGGACCCGGCCGGTACGCTCGGCACCGACTGGGTCGACATGGCACAACCGGTGCTCGACGAGGAAGAGACCGCCGTCCGGCAGATCGCCCGGCTGGGGTACGCGCCGTCCGACGTGCGGCACATCCTCGTCACCCACCTGGACGTGGACCACAGCGGAGGTCTTCCCGACTTCCCCGACGCCCACGTCCACGTGCTCGCATCCGAACTCGAGGCCGCGCGCGCCGAGGCGCCCAACTTCCGTTATCGCCCTGCTCACTGGGCACACGAGCCCCGCTGGATCACTTACGATCCCGAGCCTGGCGAGCAGTGGTTCGGATTCACCGCACTGCAGCCGAAGGGGCTGCCGCCGGAGATCAAACTGGTCCCTCTCGGCGGTCACACCGCCGGCCACACGGGGGTCGCCGTACAGAACGGTGACCGCTGGCTCCTCCACTGCGGCGACGCCTACTACTACCACCGGGAGATCGGGCACCCCAGGGAACCCCACCCCCTGCTGGACATCGTTCAGACGCAGTCACAGGTGCATGGCGATCTGAGGCTCGGAACTCAGGCCCGGCTGCGCGAGCTGGTCCGCGACCATGGTGACCAGGTCGAGGTCTTCTCCGCACACGACCCGTGGGAACTGGCCCGCTACGGCGATGGCGTCGCGCCGGGAGCCGGGGCGGGACCGGTTCCGATCCTCGACCCCGGCGCACAGCGCGGCTGAGCCGCCCCCTTACTGGAACGGTGTCAGCGTCAGTCGTGCCCCCGTGGGGGCGGTGTCCTGGATGTACGAGGCGAAGTCGGCCACGTCGTCGAAGGCGAAGCCGTACGCCTTGCCGTCCTGGGTTGCCGCGTGGATGGCCGCCGAGTAGTGGTTGGTCAGCCGTGACGACCGGTAGAAGGCGGCCGGGTCCGTGGTGGGCTGGGACGGGTTGCTGATCAGGGTGGAGCGGTTGAAGCCCGCGCCGAGGACGGCGGCGACCGGGCCGGTGGTGCCGTCGTTGGGGGCGGCCAGGTTGCCGTCGCAGAAGAGCACGTCGCGGGTGGTCGGCCGGCTGAACGAGACCGATGCCGGGCCGCCGAAGACGAACTTGTCGCCGCGGACCCGGCCGGTGAAGGTTCCCGCGTTGGTGGTCACGGTGAGGTCCCTGCCCGTGTAGGTGCTCCACACCTCGTCGATGTACGGGGCGAAGTAGTCCTTGGCGAAGATTCCCGCGTCCAGGCCGTGTCCGGGGGCGATGATGCGCCGGTCGGCCACCACCAGGGGTGCGAACTCGGGGATCGCCCTGACAGCGGCGAAGGCCCGTTCGCGTCCGCCGTCGCGCAGGGTGCCGGTCGTCTGGTCCTTGGCGCCGGTCAGGCCGATGCTCATGGGGACGCTGAACATGTCGACCATGGTGGTGTTGCAGAACATCCCGGAGGAGTTGTACGTGAACTCCGCGCAGTCGTGCAGCACGGAGTAGTTGGGGTCGGAGGTCACCCAGCCCGCGGGGTACTGGAGGGCGGCGTTGCCGTTGCCGTCCGCCACTGCCTTGAACTTCAGCCGGTCGCCCAGGGCGACGTAGATGCGGCCGGACATGTACGGCAGCGACAGCTTCGTCTCGCCGCTGCCGGACAGGGCGATGGCGTAGTCGGTGAAGCCGTCCGCGCCGTTGTCCGAGAGGGATATCGGAGCCAGGGTGCCCTCGGGCGTGACCCGGACCTGCTTGCCGTCCAGGTTGCCGACGATGTAGACGAACACCGAGGAGTTGGCGAACGAACCGGAGTTGTTGACGATCGTCAGCGGGAGCGCCCCGGCGGACGTGGCCTTCGTGCCGGTGCCGGCCGAGTCGGCCGGGTCGTCGGAGTCGACCGTGGCGAGGGCGTGCGGGGCGATCACGGCGATGGCGGGGACGGCCACAGCGGCTCCGGCAAGAGCGGTGATCAGCTTGCGGCGGGAGACGTTGCGCTGGTGGCGGGGGGTCATATGAGGGTTCTCGCCTTCGTGCGTGTGCGTGTGGGGAGTTGTGTGGGGGCCGGCCCCCCGAGAGGGGGGTACGGGGACCCGGCCCCCGAGGGGTGTGCGGGGGTCGGGACTCCGAGGGTCAGCCGACGGTCCACTTCTGGTTGGCTGCCCCGGTGCACGTCCAGATCTGGAGCCGGGTGCCGTCGGCCGAGGAACCGCCCTTGGCGTCGAGGCACTTGTTCGCCCCGGTGTTGGTCAGGTCGCCGGCCTGGGTGTGGACCCACTTCTGGGCCCCGGTGCCGTTGCACGTGTAGAGCTGGACGACCGCACCGTCCGCGGTGGAACCACCCTGTACGTCCAGGCACTTGCCCAGCGCGCGCACCGTTCCGTCGGTGCCCAGGGTCCACTTCTGGGCGTCGACGCCGTTGCAGCCGTGCAGCTGGATCGGGGTGCCGTCGGCGTTCGAGGCGCCCGCGACGTCGACGCACATGCCGCCGATGCCCTTGATCGGGCCGGTCTTGCCCGTGCCGCCGCCGGAACCGTCGGAGGTGGAGACCCGTACGTAGTCGACGGTCATGGTCTGCGGGAAGGCGGTGGAACCGTCCGGGCTGCCCGGCCAGTTACCGCCGACGGCCAGGTTCAGGATGATGAAGAAGGGGTGGTCGAACACCCACTTGTTGCCGTTCACATCGGCGGGTGTGCGGGTCTGGTAGGTCTGACCGTCCACCGACCAGACCAAGGCGTTCGGGCTCCAGTCGACCGCGAAGGTGTGGAAGTCGTCGGCGAACGCCTTGCCGCCCGGCAGGCTGTACGAGGCACCGATGCCGGCACCGCCGGAGTAACCGGGGCCGTGGATGGTGCCGTGGACGGTGTTGGGCTCGTAGCCCACGTTCTCCATGATGTCGATCTCGCCGCTGTTCGGCCATCCCGCACTGCCGAGGTCGTCGCCGAGCATCCAGAAGGCCGGCCAGATGCCCTGACCGCGCGGGATCTTGATCCGGGCCTCGTAGCGGCCGTACGCCTGCGTGAAGGTCCTCGCCGTGTTCAGGCGTGCGGAGGTGTACTGACAGGCCCCGTACCAGCACTGGAGGCCGGAGCCGCTGCTCTTGCGAGCGGTGATGACGAGGTTCCCGTTGCCGTCCAGGGACGCGTTCTGGGTGCTGTTGGTGTAGTACTGCAGTTCGTTGTTGCCGTTGCCCGAACCTCCGGTCTCCAGAGTCCACTTCGAGGCGTCCGGCGCGCTGCCCGCGGCGCCGTTGAACTCGTCGGACCATGTCTGCGCGGCGGCGGAGGCGGCGTTGGCCCGCGTGGCGGCGGGCCCGGTCGTGGTGATCAGGAGTGCGGCGGAGAGCGCGGCGGAGAGCAGGAGAACCAGTCCGCCGAGTGACCATCTGGGTGAGCGGTGAGCGGCCATGGGCTACGTACCCTTTTCTGTGGGGAAGAGCAGGACGCGGAGCCGGCGGGGGAGGTGCGGAAGTGCGCGCGGGAGCGTTTTGAGAGCGCTCTCGTCCTGCGGTGTTCGCCGCCGACGGAGCCTGATGGTACGCAGATGCCCCGGCTCGGCCAACTGTGGTTTCAACGATGAAATCGCCCTGACCTGCTATTACTTGAGAGGGCGTCACAAAGCCCGGATCGCTTAAGGCGCTTTTAATTCGGTCTTAAGTCCGAAGGGCCGGTTAGCCTCCCGTGGATGGGCTTCACCAACTTCGCACGCAAGGTCCGCGACTCCTCCCTGCCGTACGGGCGCCGGGTGGTCTCGCTCCGTTCCTGCGTGCAGCTGTACCGGCCGATCGGCTTCGAGGCGACGGTGAGCTATCTCGCGCACAAGGCCGGTCCCTTCCGCACGGACGAGGACGCCCTGCTGCGAGCTCTGGGCGTGATCGAGGCCAGCAGAGCCGCGTGGCAGCTGGAGTTGAGGGCGTACGCGGAGGAGCGGGCAGGGGCGAAACGGCGCGGGCTCCGCACCCCGGGCCCCCGTGAGCGCAATCCGAACAGCCCGGAGTACTGGTACGGCGCGCGGCGCGAGGCGGCGCTGCACGCCGTGGGCCACTGGCGCGTACGGCTGAGGAGCGCGGGGCTCACCGACGGGCTGAGCCGCGCCGTGGATCTCTGTGCCGCCGACTGCCTGGAGTCCGAAGGGGCGTCGGGGGAGCGGGAGCGGGCCCGCCTGGCAGCCTGCGCCGTCGCACTGGAGCGGGGTATGGAGCCGCCCGCCCACCAGGATGACGCGGCCACGTATTTTCGTCATCGCGATCTGCTGCGCGTGGTCAGGCTGATACGCATGGCGGACGGGAGCTGACGACGGACGGCCAGGGGGAGAACGGGCATGACCGACGACGCGGGAACGGCCGATAACGCCGGAAGCCTGCCGGGGCCGCTCGTCGGCGCCGACTGGCTGGCGGCGCGGATCGCGGCTGCGGACCTCGTGGTCCTCGACGCCTCGGTGGGTGCGCACCGCGGGGCCGGGTGGCGGATTCCCGGGGCGCGGCGCTTCGATATCGACGGGGCGATGTCCGACGGTGCCGGGTCGTTGCCGCACACGATGCCCGGTGCCCGCCGCTTCACCGAGGAGATGCGCGCTCTGGGGGTCGACGGCACGGACACCGTGGTCGTCTACGACGCCGCCGGGATCTACTCCAGTGCCCGCGCCTGGTGGATGCTGCGGGCCATGGGCTTCGACCGGGTCGCGGTGCTGGACGGTGGCCTGCCCGCATGGACCGCGGCCGGGTTTCCGGTCGACAGGGCGGAGAAGGCGCAGGGGGCGGGTTGCATGAAGGGAGGCGCCGAGCCTGTCGGTGACTTCACCGCCCGCCCGCGCGACGGAATGCTGGTCGGCAGTGGTGCGGTGGTGGCCGCCTTGGTGGACCCGCGTTCCGCCGTCCTCGACGCGCGTTCCCGGGAGCGGTTCGCCGGTACGGGGGCCGAGCCGCGGCCGGGGCTCCGGCCGGGCCATATGCCGGGTGCGTTGAACCTGCCCTTCGGGGAGATCCAGCGCGACGGTCGGATGCTTCCGGCCGACGAACTGCGTGCCTCCTTCGGTGCGTTGGTGGGGGAGCGGGAACGCCTGGTCGTCAGTTGCGGATCGGGTGTCACCGCCTGTGTCCTGGCGCTGGGCGCCGAACTCGCCGGATACGGCGCGGTGTCCGTGTACGACGGTTCGTGGAGCGAGTGGGGCCGGCCGTCGGAACTGCCGGTCGTGACGGGCGAGTAGAGCGGTTCTGCCGGGGCGCGTCGAGGCTGCGGAATGAGTGCCGTGGACCGCGCGGCTGAGTACGTGCGCGCATGCGTCGGCGGGGCCGCATCCCGCAGGGTGGGCACACGTACTCCGCAGCGCTGAAAGGCAGCCGCGCATGTTCCCCGCACTCCCCGCCCGCTCCCCCGTTCCGCCCGTGGCGCGCCCCCGCCCCGCATCCACCCGGCAGGTCGTCCTGGTCGCTCTGATCTGGTGCGTACCCCTCGCCGCCCTGGGCATCCTGGGCTTCCTGGTCCTGATGGCGGCGCTCTGGGGCGCGGCCTCCGGTGAGTCCCCCACGTCGTTCCTGCTGGGTGCGGCCGGTGTGCTCGCTGCGGGAGCTGCCCTGCTGACCGGCCTGTACCGGTCCCCTCCGTTGCGCCGCATGACCCCGATGGGCCGACTGGCCCTGCTCGGCGCGGTGGTGTGGCCGTTCCCGGTGATCACACTGGCGTACGCGCTCAACAGCTGAACCGCCACCGGGTCACTCGCGGGTGCCCGCCGTCCCGACCGGCCGGGTGCGCATCGCGGCGAGCGCGGGCAGAACGGCGGAGACCGTCGCCAGTACGGCGCTCGCGGCCGCCACGGCTCCCAGGCCGGCCCAGGGCACGATCACCTGGGAGCTCACGGTGAGCAGTTCCAGTGCGCCCTTGACGCCCAACAGGTTCAGCCCGGCCACCGCGCCGCCCAGGACGGTGCCCACCGCGACCACCATCAGCGCCTCGGCCGTGACCAGTCCGACGACCTGTGTCTTCGTGGCGCCGGTCAGACGGAGCACCGCCAGGTCGCGCGTCCGGTCGGAGGTGGCCATGACCAGGGTGTTCGCCAGGGCGATGCCTGTGTACAGAAGGGCGATACCCAGGATCAGCAGCAGGCCCGCACGGGTGTTGCCGCTGGTTCCCGGGTCGTGCGTGGCCATCCAGGCGTCCTTCGTGAGGACCGGGGTGCCGGTGGCCCGGCCGGTCTGCCCGAGCTGGGCGCGGACGGTGGAACGGTTCGCTCCGGCAAGGAGTTCGATGTCGACGCGGTCGACGGCTGCGCCCGCCGCGTTCTTCGGGGTCACGTACACGCCGTTGCTCCCCGTGCCGACCCGCAGTACCGCCGCGATACGCAGCGACACCTTCCTGCCGTCGCCCAGCCAGACGCTCACCCGGTCGCCGACGGTGCGGGTCGCCCATTCCTCGTTGACGACGATGGAGCCGTCGTCGAGGTCGCCGATGCGGCCGGAGACGACGGGGAGGTGCGCGGTCGCGGCCAGGGCGGCCGGATCGACCGCCCTGGCGTCCGACCTGATGAGGGCGGTGCCCTCCTCCAGGACGGTGACGGACGTGGAACGGGAGGCGCTGCTCACCGTTTCGGGGATGCTCCGTACCCGCTGCACGAAGCGCGGGTCCAGCGGGCCGTCCCCGCCGGCCACGTAGTCCGCCCGGGTCTGCGTCGCTGCCTCGGTGGCTTTGGCCTGGTTGATCGTGGCCACGGTACCCAGCAGCGAGGCGGCCAGGGCCACGGTGACGAGGACGGGTGCGGCGACCGCCGCGGTGCGGCGGATCGAGGTGGAGGCGTTCTGCCGGGCGAGCATGCCCGTGGCGCCGGGGAGCCGGGCGGGCAGCCAGGTGACCAGGCGGGTCAGCGGGCGCAGGAACAGGGGGGCGAGCAGGGCGGAGCCCACGATGAGCCACAGCGGCTGCAGGATGTACGTCTTCCGCTTCAGTACGTCCCCCGGGTCGGTCAGCAGGGACCAGCAGAGCAGTCCCAGGCCGGTCAGCAGGACCGCCGCCCCCAGCAGCAGGCGGCTCGTCGGCATGGGCCGGCTGTCCACAGAGGATTCGCGGAGCGCCTCCACGGGCCGGATCCGCCCTGCCCGGTGCGAGGAGACGACCACTCCGGTGAGTGCCACGCCGAGTCCTGTCCAGAAGGCGGTGTGCAGCGGCCAGTTCGCGTCCCCGATGGCGAACCACGCGGGGGCGAGACCCTCGTCGACGAGCCATGCGGCCAGCCGCGGCGCGGCCGCTTCGCCCAGCAGACAGCCCGCGGCAGCGGCCAGGACACCGACCACGCAGGCTTCGGCGACGACCATGCGTCGCACCTGCCCCGGGGTGGCTCCCGCGGTGCGGAGCAGCCCGAACTCCCTCCTGCGCTGGGCCACCGTGAAGGAGAACGTCGAGGCGACGACGAAGACCGAGACGAAGCCGGTGATGCCGGCCGCTGTTCCGAGCATCGCGTTGACGGCGGTCAGCGCCTCGCTGTCCCGGTCAGGATCGGGGTCGGCCCGGCGCCGGTCGTCGCCGGTGAGGACGCTCATGCCGGGAACGGACCCGGTCAGCGCACGTACGGCGTCGGCGTCGGCGTGCACCACCACGGCGTCGATGTCCGGGTGGATACGGGCGGCTTCGGCATCGCTGAGGAACACCGCGGTCTCGAAACCCGCGTCAGCCACCGTGCCGACAACCGTCCGTACCCGGGTGTGACCCGGCGCGGAGACCCGGACGCGGTCACCGATGCGCGGGACCGGGGCGCCGCCCGCCGTCACGACGATCTCGTCGGCGGTCCGGGGAGCACGGCCCGCGGTGAGGCGGTACGGGGTGGCGGCGGCGATGGACCACGGGTGGCCGGTCAGGCTCTTCCCGGCGAGCCGTACCGGGAAGGTCCGGTCCTCGGCCGTACGGCCCAGACCGCTGAGCGCGGCGGCGAGAGAACCCGGTACGGGCCGGGGGTCGGAGAGCCGGGCGGTACGGTCCCCGACGGGCGTGGCGACCCGCAGGGTCTCCGAGGGGCGCACCACCACCGGGGCGGCGGCGAACCGTTCGGGGGAGCGCTCAGGGGCGTCGAACGTGGCGGCCAGTGCCAGGCCCGTCATGGCGATCAGTCCGACGCCCAGGGCGAGTGCGACGAAGGAACCGACGAACGTGACCCAGCGGGCGCGCATCGAGCGCAGTGCCAGGGTCAGCACGGGACCACCGCCAGGGCGGTCATACGGGCGGCGACCTGTTCGGCCGCCGGGTCGTCCAGCTCGTCCCTCACGGAACCGTCGGCCAGGAACACCACCCGGTCCGCGTAGGAGGCGGCCACCGGATCGTGCGTCACCATGATCACGGTCTGGCCGGCGTCGGCCATGGCCCGCAGCAGCGTCAGGACCTCGCGGCCGGTCTGCGAGTCGAGCGCGCCCGTCGGCTCGTCGGCGAAGAGCACCTCGGGGCGGGTGACCAAGGCCCTGGCCAGGGCGACGCGTTGTTGCTGTCCGCCGGACAGCTCGCCGGGCCGGTGCCGCGCCCGGTCGCCCAGGCCGACCCGTTCCAGGACCGCGCGTACCTCGGTCCGTGCGGGTCTGCGGCCCGCCAGCCGGAGGGGGAGCGCCACATTCTGCTCCGCGGTGAGCGCGGGCAGCAGATTGAAGGCCTGGAAGACGAAGCCGATCCGCTCGCGGCGCAGCAGTGTCAGCTTTCTCTCGCTCAGTACGGTCAGGTCCGTGTCCCCCAGGAACACCCGGCCGGCCGTCGGGCGGTCGAGTCCGGCCGTGCACTGGAGCAGCGTCGACTTCCCGGAGCCGGACGGGCCCATGATCGCGGTGAAGGAGCCCCGGGGGATGGTCAGGCTGACCGCGTCGAGGGCGGTGACCGCCTCGGAAGGCTTCCCGAAGGACCGGGTGACCGAGTCGAGCCGGACGGCAGTTGGCTGGTTCTTCATGCTTCGAGTCAACCGGCGGAGTCCGGCGCGCACATCGCAGCGAGGAGGAGTCCTGGGGGTGGAGCCAGCTCCACCTCCGGCCCCCTGCCAGGAGGGTGGTGGCACCCGGCCCGCGCTGTCTACGGTGCGCTCATGAGTTCCCTCACCCTCCGGCAGGCCCTTCGGCAGCCCCGCTACCTCCTGGGCAGCCGGCCCTGGTGCGCGGCGCTCTACCTGCTGAGCAGCGTTCCGATCGGTGCCGGCCTCCTCGCGTCGGTCGTGCTGCTTGCCGTGGTGGGCAGCGCGCTGACCCTCGTGATCGTCGGCATCCTGCTCCTGCTGATGCTCGCCCTCATCGGCATTCCGGTGGCCGCGGTGGAACGGCGCAGGCTGCTGCTGATCGACCCCGTTCCCCTCGCCGATCCGCACCGCGCGCCCGAGCGCACCGGCCTGGCGGCCTGGCTGCGCATCCGGCTCCGGGAGCGGGCCACCTGGCGGGAGTTCGGGTACGTGCTGGTGTTCGCCTTCGTGCTGTGGCCCCTGGAGGGTCTGGTGGCAGGCGCCGTACTGGCCGTCTGCGGCGGTCTGTTGGCGACGCCCCTCGTCATGGCCACCGTCACCGGTGGGGAGGAGGTGCGGGTCATGAAGCTCTGGCTGGCCGACTCGTATCCGCAGGCGTTCGCGCTCGCGCTCCTCGGGCTGGTGCTGCTGCCGCTGTTCGCCTATCCGCTGGGGTGGGCGGCCGTGGCGCGCGCCGCGCTCACCCGGGTCCTGCTGTCCGCCGGGCCGGGCGGGCTCGACAGCCGGCTGGAGGAGCTGGGGCGCTCCCGGATGCGGCTCGTCGACGCCTTCGAGGCGGAGCGCCGCAGGATCGAACGCGATCTGCACGACGGTGCCCAGCAGCGGCTCGTCGCCCTCTCGATGACGCTCGGCCTGGCCAGGCTCGAAGCTCCCGCCGAGCCGCTGGGCAGCCTGCTGGCCAAGGCGCACGAGGAAGCAGGGGTGGCCCTCGTGGAAATCAGGGAACTCATCCGGGGCATCCATCCCCAGGTGCTCACCGACCGGGGCCTGGCCGCCGCGGTCGAGGACATCGCCGACCGCTCGGCCGTGCCGGTCGATATGGACTTCGAGATTCCGGGCAGGCTTCCGCAACCGGTGGAGACCGCCGTGTACTTCGCGGTCTGCGAGGCACTGGCGAATGTCGCCAAGCACAGTGGGGCGAGCCGGGCACGGGTGACCGGCCGGACCGACGGGGAACGCCTGACCGTCGAGGTCCGGGACGACGGAACCGGTGGCGCCGGGACGTCGGGGGGCAGCGGCCTTCAGGGAGTGGCCGACCGCATCTCCGTGGTGGGCGGTCAGCTGCTAATCTCCAGCCCGCCCGGCGGGCCGACGGTGTTCCGGCTGGACGCCCCCTGCTCCCCCGCCCACCTGGTCGAATGAGGGTCTGATGCTGCGTATCGTGCTGGCCGAGGACAGCGTGCTCCTGAGAGAGGGCCTCATCGGTCTGCTGGAGCGGTTCGGCCACCAGGTGGTGGCGGGTGCCGGCAGCGCGGACGAGCTCACCGAGGCCGTCACCGCGCACACCCCGGACATCGTGGTGACGGATGTGAGGATGCCGCCGGGCTTCACCGACGAGGGGCTCAGAGCCGCGGTCGCCCTGCGGGAGACCCGCCCGAAGCTGCCCGTCCTCGTCCTCAGCCAGTACGTCCAGCGGGCCTACGCCGAGGAGTTGCTTGACTCCTGCGACGGCCGGGGCGTGGGCTATCTGCTGAAGGAACGGGTCGGGAACGTCGAGGAGTTCGTCGATGCCCTCCAGCGGGTGGCGGACGGCGGCACCGTCGTCGACCCGGAGGTGGTGCGGCAGTTGCTCAGACACCGCCGCGACCCGCTGTCCAGGCTCACCGCGCGGGAGCAGGAGGTGCTGGCCCTGATGGCCGAGGGCCGGTCGAACGCCTCGGTCGCCGAGGCGCTGACCGTCAGCGAAGGCACGGTCAGCAAGCACTTCGGCTCGATCCTGACGAAGCTGGACCTCTCACTGACGGACGCGACGAACCGCCGGGTGCTGGCCGTGCTGGCCTATCTCCGGGGCAGCCCCTAGCTGGAACCGTTCGTTCCGGACCCCGGCGACGACGGGCAGCCGAGGCCCCGTCAGCCCGCGAGCGCCGAGACCAGTTCCGCCGCCTCGTCCAGCACCGCCGACTCCTGCGCGGTGAGCCGAGGATCCGCCGCGCGCCGGGCGGTGGCACGGGCCAGGGCGCCTGAGGGGACACCGCCTTCGTCCGCGAGCCGGGCCAGCATCGTCGCGAGCAGGATCCTGACGCGCTCACCGGCGGCGAACGACGGGTCGAGCGACACCTGGGCCAGGATCAGCGCGGACATCGCCCGGTCCAGGGCGGGCGGCCCCTCGCAGGCCGTGCTCCAGTCGATCACCACGGCACCCTGCGGAGTCAGCATCACGTTCTCCGGATGCAGGTCCAGGTGGAGGATCCGGTCCTCGGGGTCCTGGGAGAGCCGGGGCGGGATCGCGTGCAGGTCCCGCAGCAGACGTGCCAGCAGCTCGCCCCCCTCGGCCTCGGTGAGCGTGCCCGCCATCAGCGCTTCGGCCATGGTCGGGCCGGTCAGCCGCTGCAGCACCAGATCCGTGGACAGTGCGGGGTCGGACGGCGGACCGATGCGCGGGACCGGGAACCCGGAGGCCGACAGGTACGACATCACTGCCAGTTCCGCGGTGGCGTCGGCGCCGTCACGGTAGCGGCGCAGGACCCAGGACTCGTCGAGTGCGTACACATCGGCGGTGCGTCCTGAGCCCAGCAGATGGCCTATGTGCATGAGGGAAACCTACCCGGGCGGCCGCGCGAGGGGGAGTCACCAGCGCATACGGACGTCCTCGGCCCAGCCGAGCAGCTGCGTCACGGCGATCTCGGTGCCGTCGTCGGTCCGGACCCGGCCGTTGTAGTGGCCGAAGCACTGGTCGGTTCGGTTGGCGATCAGTCCGACGTCCGTGTGGGTGGAGCGGTTGTGGAACGGGGTGAACGTCAGATCGACCTGGCGGGACGACGTCGTACGGACGGTCCAGGGGGCGAGGGGGTCGGAGGCGGACCAGCGCCAGTCCAGCTCCTCACCGATCTTGGTGAGCCGGCCGTTCACGCACAGGCCGTTCTCGGTGGAAACCGTCCCCGCCGTCCAGCGGCCGCCGAACTGGAGACCCAGCGTGCGCCCGTCCGTACGGCCGGACGCGGCACCCCAGTTCCAGTCGACCGCGCGCGGCCAGCGCCCCCGGCCGTGGTCCAGGACGGCCCAGGTGTCGTTGCCGGCCGCGCTCGTGGTCCGGGAGGCGCCGAACTCCAGGATCTCGGTGCCGATACGGACCCGGCCCGCGGCGGGGAGCGCGGTGTGCTTGGAGGTGTACTGGAAGCGCTGCTCGCTCCACGGCACGACGACGGAGAGCGATTCGTGTCCCGCCGGGCGCGAGACGAGGATGTCGGCCTCCAGCGGCAGCCGGTCCCGGGTCAGACAGCGGGCCCGCAGCCGGGTGCCGGCGTTCTCGTCGCGGATCTCGATGCGTACCTTGCCGCCGCTCGGCCGGGCGGGTCCGACGACCACGTCCTCGGAGCCCGGCGCCCCCGCGACGGTGTCCGGCAGATGGACGCCACGGCCGGCGGGGACGATCGAGGAACACTCGAACTCGCGGCCCCGGGGCCCGTACTCGAGGACGTAGACCGCGTTCAGTGCCAGGAAGTCGAGGTCGCTCACGGTCAGCGCCACCAGGTGGGTGGGCGTGGTCACGCACCAGTACTCCCACCGCTTGGTCCGGCCCCAGCCGCGCAGATTGGCCCGGTGCAGCGGCTTCCTCGACCAGCCGACCGCTGCCGGATTCAGCTTGCCGTCGGGCAGGCAGAGGTCGACGGGCTCGGTGATCTCGCGCTCGTGCGTCGCCATGGGCGGAGCCTATAGCGGGCGCCGGACCGTACTCCGGTACGGCTCGGGACGCGTCCGGATGCGGCCCCCGGGAGGTGGCCGGGTACGGCTCCGAGCACGTCCCGGCAATGCTTCGGGAGGGCTCGCGGGGACCCCATAACGCGACGGGAGGGGGCGGACGGGATCTCCTCGGGGGACGTGTGGCGCGGCTACGTTTCCGGCAGTTCCCCACCCTCACCGTGCCCTGTACCCGAGGGCTCGACATCCCTTACCCCAAGGAGAGTTACGTGGAGAGAACCGTGCTCCGCAGACGCGCACTCGCCGCAGGTACCGCCGCCCTGGCGGTGGGCGCGCTCGCCCTCGCAGGGCTGACCGGTGTCGCATCGGCAGACCCGGCCGGCGCCACCGCCCCGGCCGCGGCGCCCGGCACGCCCCCACCCGGACTGATCAAGGCCCTGCAGCGCGACCTCGGCCTCGACGCCGACGAGGCAGCCGCCCGGACAGGCAACGAGTACCGGGCGGCGGTCATCGCCTCGGGACTGGAGAGGTCCCTCGGCGCCAGCTTCGCCGGAGCACGGGTGAGCGGTGACGGCGCGGCTCTCACCGTCGCCACCACCGACGCCTCCGAAGCCGCCCGGATCACCGGGGCCGGCGCCGATGCCGAAGTCGTCGGCCACAGCCTGGACCGGCTCGAAGCGGCCAAGGCCGCCCTCGACGAGGCGGCTCGTCGCACCACCCCCGAGGGTGTGCCGTCCTGGTACGTCGACGTGCGCACCAACCGGGTCGTCGTCAACGCGGCGGACACCTCCGCGGCGGACGCCCTGCTCGCCGCCGCAGGGGTCTCCCGTTCGGTGGTGAAGGTCAACCGGTCCGGCGAGCAGCCCCGCGCCCTCGCGGACCTGCGCGGCGGCGACGCGTACTACATGAACGGCTCGGGCCGCTGCTCCATAGGCTTCCCGGTCAGGCGCGGCACGCAGAACGGTTTCGTCACCGCCGGGCACTGCGGCAGGGCCGGAACAACGACCAACGGCGTCAACCAGCAGGCCCAGGGCTCCTTCCAGGCCTCCACCTTCCCCGGCCGGGACTACGCCTGGGTCGCCACCGACGCCAACTGGACCCCGCGCGCCCTGGTCAACGGATACGGCCGGGGGGACGTGACCGTCGCCGGTTCCACCGAGATGCTCGAAGGCTCCTCGGTCTGCCGCTCCGGATCGACGACCGGCTGGCACTGCGGCACGATCCAGCAGCGCAACACCAGCGTCACCTACCCCGAGGGGACCATCTCCCCGGTGACGCGGACCAGTGTGTGCGCCGAACCCGGCGACTCCGGCGGCTCGTTCATCTCCGGAAGCCAGGCCCAGGGGGTCACGTCGGGCGGCTCCGGCAACTGCTCATCGGGCGGTACGACGTACTTCCAGCCGGTCAACGCCGCGCTCCAGGTCTACGGGCTGACCCTGATGACCAGCGGTACGCCGACGGACCCGCCCACCGACCCGACGGACCCGCCGACCGAGCCGGGCGGCACCTGGGCGGCGGGCACGACCTACGCGGCCGGTGCCACGGTCACGTACGGCGGCGCCGGCTACCGCTGCCTGCAGGGCCACCGGGCCCAGGCCGGCTGGCAGCCGCCGAACGTGCCCGCCCTCTGGCAGCGCCTCTGATCCGGCGCACCGCACCCGGCCTCCCGCCTTCCCCGCTCCGCTTCCCCGTTCCGAGGAACTCCGAGGACCCAGCCATGACTCCAGAAACCCCCGATGGCTTTCCCGGCGCCCGCCGGATCAGCCGCAAGAGCCTCCTGAAAGCCGCCGTCGCCGCGAGCGCGGCCCCACTGATCGCGGGCGGCGGTGTCGCTCTCGCCCGTGACACGGGTTCCGCAGGGAGCCCTCTCGCCCCCACTCCGGCCTGCGACGACGGGGACGATCCGACCCCGCCGCAAATGGAGGGGCCGTACTTCAAGCCCGCCTCACCGCTCCGTACCGTCCTGGTGACCCCGGGCACGGCGGGTACCCCGCTCACGGTGAGTGGATACGTCTTCGGCCGGGCCTGCAGGCCGGTCGCCGGAGTGCTGCTCGACTTCTGGCAGGCCGACGCCGCCGGGGCGTACGACATGCGGGGATTCGCCTTCCGTGGGCACCAGTTCACCGGTGCGGACGGTTCCTTCACGCTCACCACCGTGGTGGCGGGCCTGTATCCGGGGCGTACCCGGCACATCCACGTGAAGGCCCAGGCGCCCGGCCGGCCCGTGCTGACCACCCAGCTGTACTTCCCCGGTGAGCCACGCAACGCCACGGACGCCCTCTACGATCCGGCGCTGCTGATGAACGTCCGTACCGTCGGATCCGGGAAACAGGGCACGTTCGACTTCGTCCTCGATGTCGCTCAGCAGCCGGATCCGACCGGCCCGCCGACGGACCCGCCGACCGGCTCCCCGGGCGGCACGTGGGCGGCCGGGACCTCCTACCGTGCCGGGGACGGTGTCACGTACGACGGTGTGGCCTATCGCTGCCTCCAGGCACACTCGGCCATGGCCGGGTGGGAACCGCCGCGGGTCCCCGCGCTGTGGGAACGCGGGTAGATACGCGGCAGAGGCCAGGACCGGGATCCCGGTCCTGGCCGTCCGGCTCTCCCGCACCGGAAACAGCCACCGGCCCGGCAGGAACGGCCCCTACTTGGCGTCGGAGTACCGCTCGACGACAGCTGTCGTGAACGGGAACCGCACGGGCGTCTCACCGAACGCGATCCGTCCGGCCAGCTCGCCGGCCGCCCGGATCGCGTCCACCACCCCGGGCGCCTCGTCGGCAGGGCAGTGCACGATCACCTCGTCGTGCTGGAAGAACACCAGCTCGGCCCGCATGTGACCGGCGGCCAGCGTCTGCCGCAGCGCCGCCAGGAGCAGCAGCGCCCAGTCCGCGGCGCTGCCCTGGACGACGAAATTGCGCGTGAAGCGGCCGCGGGCCCGGGTGTTCGACGACGCGTACCCCGGGACGAACCCGTACTCCCCGGAGCTCTCCGCGGCCGGCGGATCCTCGCTCTCCTGCGGGATGCCCGCCTCCTCGTCCTCACCCGCCCCCGCAGCCGGGGGGCTCGTCCGGCCCAGCCATGTACGGACGAGGCGGCCCTCCTCGCCCGCCTTCGCGGCGTCGTCGACATAGGCGACGGCGAGCGGGAACCGCCGCCTCAGCGCCGCCAGGTTCTTGAGGCCGTCGCCGGAGGTCTGACCGTAGACGGCGCTCAGCAGCGCGAGCTTGGCGTGCTCGCGGTCGCCCTGGAACGCCCGGTCGGACAGCGCCTTGTAGAGGTCGCCGTCGTGGCCGGCCACCTCCATCAGCCCCGGGTCGCGGGAGATAGCGGCCAGCACCCGCGGCTCCATCTGGTCGGCGTCCGCCACGACCAGGCGCCAGCCCTCGTCGGCGACGACCGCCTGCCGTATCACCTTGGGGATCTGCAGGGCTCCGCCGCCGTTGGTCGTCCAGCGCCCGCTGACGGTGCCGCCCGGCTGGTACTCGGGGCGGAAGCGGCCCTCGCGGACCCAGTCCTGGAGCCAGCTCCAGCCGTGGGCCGTCCAGATGCGGTACAGCTTCTTGTACTGGATCAGCGGCTCGACCGCCGGGTGGTCGAGCTCCTCCAGCTCCCACCGCCGGGTCGACTTCACCTTGATCCCGGCCTGCGCGAAGGCCTTCACCACATCGGCGGGCAGATCGGGGCGCACCCGTCTGCCGAACGCGGCCGACACCTCCTCCGCCAGCTCGGCCAGCCGACGTGGCTCGCCGCCGCCCGCGTAGCGCTCGCCCAGCAGGCCGTGGAGCACCTCCCGGTGCACATCGGCCCGCCAGGGGAGCCCGGACCGGTTCATCTCGGCGGCGACCAGCATTCCGGCCGACTCGGAGGCCGTGAGCAGCCGCATCCGGTCGGGATGCTCCGTCGCGTCGTGGCGGCGCAGCTGCTCCGCGTACACCTGGAGCAGCGCCTCGAACGGAACGTCCGTGCCGGACTGCGGCTCGAAGAGGGAGGACTGGGAACCGGGTTCCGCGGAGCGGGCGGGCGGGTCCGGCGGCACCGCGGCATGCCGCAGCCGGGCCCAGGCGGCCGCGGCGGAGCGGGGTTCCCCGAGTCGCCCCTCGTGGCCGAGCAGGAGCAGCTCGGCACACTCCATGTCGTAACAGCGCTCGACGCGCACGCCCGCCGCGAGCAGCCTGGGGTAGATCTCCGCGGTGGAGCGCCAGACCCAGCGGATCACGTCGGGGCGGGAGCGGACGGCCTCGACGAGGTCGGGCTCGGACACGACCGGTCCGGCGGGCAGGCCGTCGCGCTCCAGCGGCACCAGGAGTGCGGCGCCCCCCTCCGCGGTGGCCAGAGCCCAACGTTCGGTCATGGTCCGAGTCTGGCACCCGGCACTGACATCGACAGGGGTGCGGCGGGCCCGGCTCGCCGGGCGGGCGCGCGGGGCAGCCGCGAGTATCGGTGGGGGACGCGCTGCGTGTCCCGGTGCGCGGCGAAGTGCGGAGGAGACAGGTGATGGAAGCGATCGTGTACGAGGAGTTCGGCGGACCGGAGGTACTGCGCCTCGTCCGGACCGAGGACGTCCACGCAGGACCCGGGCAGATCCGGGTGGCGGTCAGGGCCGCCGGGGTCAACCCGGTCGACTACAAGATCCGCAACGGCTGGATGGAGGCGGCGTTCCCCACCCCGCTGCCCGCCACACCCGGCAGTGAGTTCGCCGGAGTCGTCGACGAGACGGGTGAGGGCGTCACAGGGTTCTCGGCCGGCGACGAGGTCCTCGGGCGGAGCGCCACCGGCGCGTACGCCGCCCACGCCCTGGCCGATGCGGATGCCGTCGCGCTCAAGCCCGAGGGGCTGGGCTGGGAGGAGGCCGCGGCCCTGCCGGTGGCGACGGCGACCGCGGCCCGCGTGCTGGACGAGCTCGCGGTGACAGAGGGCGACACCCTGCTGGTGCACGGCGCGGCCGGCGCGGTGGGCTCCGCCGGGGTCCAGCTGGCCGCGTCCCGGGGCGCCACGGTCATCGGGACGGCATCGCCTGCCAACCATGACTACCTGCGGGTGCTCGGCGCGATTCCGGTGGAGTACGGGGACGGGCTCGTGGAACGGGTCCGCGCGGTGGCACCGCAGGGCGTGGACGCGGTGTTCGACGCGGCGGGCAAGGGCGCGCTGGCGGACTCGGTCGAGCTGCGCGGCGGTACGGCCGAACGGATCGTCACCATCGCCGACGCGGACGCGGCGAAGTACGGCGTGGCCTTCTCCGCGGGCGGCGGGCGGCATCCGGACGAGGCCGAACAGCTTGCGGAGTACGCGGCGCTGGCCGCGGTCGGCGAGCTGCGGATTCCGGTCGCGCAGACCTTCGCGCTCCGTGATGCGGCGAGGGCGCACGAGCTGAGCGAGGCGGGGCACGTACGCGGAAAGCTCGTGCTCCTCCCCGGGGCGCACTGAGAGGCACGGTGCCCCCGGCCCGACCGGCCCCGGCCGCACCGTCCGGCCTACCCTGATCCGATGGAATCGGTGATCGACCAGGCATGCGCGGCAGCCCTCTACTCGGACGGTGACGCCGGCCTCGACACCGGAGCGTCCCTCCTCGCCGCCGATCCGTCGGCCGACGACGCGCTGCACCTGCGCGGCGAGGAATTCCTGCGGCGTGCCTGGTCGCGCGGCTGGCAGCCCGCAGATGTCGTACGGATCGTCCGGCGCGAGCTGGACGAGTCCGGGGCCGGGCTCGCCGCCGCGCTGATCACCGCGGAGACGGCGCGCTACGGACAGCTCCCGCCGCGCTGGGCGGACCAGCTCGCCGGGCTGCCCGCCCCGGCGCCGCGCAACCGGCCCGACCGCTTCACGTACGCATCCGGACTGCTGGAGCTGTACCGCCTCCTCCTGCGGCTGCCGGTGATCGAGCCGGTGGGCCCGCCGCCCGGGACCGCTGCCGACGACCTCCACCGGCCGCCCGCCCACGGCGAACCCCGGATGCTCACCCGGATCCGTGCCCTGCTCGCCAAGGCGGAGGCGACCGGCTTCCCGGAGGAGGCGGAGGCACTCACCACCAAGGCGCAGGAACTGATGGCCCGGCACAGCATCGACGAGGCCCTGCTCGCCGCCCGTACCCACGGCTCCGGTACGCCGGGGGCCTGCCGGATCGGGGTCGATGCCCCGTACGAGAGCGCGAAGGCGATCCTGCTCGACTCGATCGCCTCCGCGAACCGCTGCCGGGCCGTGTGGAACAGCGATCTCGGCTTCACCACGGTCGTCGGCTTCGAGCCCGACCTGGAAGCCGTGGAGCTGCTCTTCACCTCCTTGCTGGTGCAGGGCACGGCCGCGATGACGAAGGCGGAGGCCGGGCAGAGGGCCGGCGGACGCAAGCGGACCAAGACCTTCCGGCAGTCCTTCCTGATGGCGTACGCCCAGCGCCTGGGCAGCCGGCTCGCCGACGACACCGCACGCGTCACGGCGGCGGCCGACGCCGGCAGCCGAGCGGCGGGGGAGGCCGGCGACGTTCCCGTCGGTGGCCTGCTGCCCGTGCTCGCGGCCCGGGACGTCGCGGTGACGGACGCCGCGGAGCGGATGTTCCCGCGGACGACCACCGCCCGGGTGCGCGGCGCCACGGACGCCGAGGGCTGGACCCACGGCACGGCCGCCGCGGACCGGGCCAGGATGGGCGGCAGGAGGCCGGAAATCGACAGATAGCGCCGCGAGGGCGGCATAAGTCGGGCTTGCAGGGGAATGCGGTTAGGCTCGCCCTCATGAGCTGGCTCCGGGCGCTGAAGGAGACCGCTCGCTCGGGGCTGAGCATCGAGCGGCAGCGTCTCGAACCGCTGATCGCTCTGCGCGGTGCCGCGGGCCTCGCCCTCGTCGTCGGGCTGTCCCTCGCCTTCTTCGGCCCGGCGATCGCGGCCAGTTCCGCCTTCGGGGCCTTCCAGGCGGGGATCGCCACCTTCGAACGCAGCTGGCGCCCCCGGCCCGTGCTCGCCCTGATCTCCGGCAGCAGTCTGGCCGTGTCGACGTTCGTCGGCTACGTCAGCATCACCCAGCCCGTCGTGTTCCTGGTCCTGCTGGCGCTCTGGACGTTCGCCGCGGGGATGACCTGGGCCGTGGGTCCCACGGCCGGCATTCTCGCGGGATCCAACGTCGCGATCATGCTCGTCACGATCACTCTTCCCGGCTCCGTCGCCGAAGCCGCCGCGCACGCCGCGATGATGGCGTTCGGGGGGCTGGTCCAGGCGGCCCTCATCGTGCTGTTCCCGGTACGCAGATGGGGTGCCCAGCGCGACGCGCTCGCCGACGCCCTCGCCGCCGAGGCCGACTACGCCCGCAGGCTGCGCCACGACCCGGTCGCGCCCTTCGACCCCGTACCGCTGATGACGGCCCGCAGCGCCGCCGCCATCACCCCTCGTGAGGCCCGTCGGCTCCCCGTCGAACTGCACGGCGCCCGAGGCGTCGCCGAACGGCTGCGGCCGGTCCTCGCCTCACTGGCGGATCCGGCGCTGGGAGTGCCCGGCGAGGGGCTGGAGCGGGTCTGGGTGCGGGAGCTGCTCGGCGCCGCCGGATCCGTACTGGACGCGGCGGCCCACGCGGTCCGGCACGGAGAACCGGTCCACCTCGCCGCCACCGACCTGGGAGTTCTCGGGACACCCGACAACGAGGTGATCCTGGCAGGGCCTCCGCGCCGCGCCGCCGACCGGCTCGACGCACTGCTCGCGGACGTCATCGAGATCGCCGAGGGCGCGGGCACCCGCGAGCCGGCCGGACACGCCGCCGACACCCGGCGCCGGCAGAGCCTGCTGCGGCTCGTCCCGGTGGCGCTGGCGGCGATGCGCGGCGAGCTGCGCAGGGAGTCGCCGGTCCTGCGGCACGCCATCAGGCTCTCGGCGGTCGCCACGCTCGGCTTCCTGCTGGGCGCCGCACTGCCCTTCGGGCACGGCTACTGGGCGCCGATGGCCGCGGTGATGGCGATGCGCCCGGACTTCTCGCAGACCTACTCACGGTCCGTCGCCCGGTTCGGCGGCACCGTCGTCGGCGTGGCCCTCGCCACCGGCCTCGTACAGGCGGTCGAGCCGGGCGTGACGTTCGCCGCCGTCCTCGCGGTGACCTGCGCGTGGCTGATGTACCTGCTGATGCGCAGCGGATACGCGGTCTCCCAGGCCTGCGTGTCCGCCTATGTCGTCTTCCTGCTCGGAATGGCGGGGGAGGACTGGTCGCAGACCGTCACCGAAAGGGTGGTCCTCACGCTCGCCGGAGGCATGCTCGCGATGATCTCGTACGCCGTCTACCCGGCCTGGGAGACCCCGAGGCTGCGCAACCGGCTGGCCCGCTGGCTGATCACGGACGCGCGGTACGCGGCGACCGTCCTCGACGGGTACGCCGATCCGGCGGCCCGGAGCGACACCGATGTGCGCAAGGCGCTGCTCGACACCCGTGAGGCGCGCGTCGCGTGGCAGGAAGCGCTGGCGACCGCCCGGCACGAACCCGTGCGACACCGCGGCATCTCACGCCTCTCCGCCGACGAGGCCCAGCACGCGCTCGCCCAGTTCGGCCGGGTCACGATGCTGCTGGAGGCCCATCTGCCCCCGGGCACGGCCGTGCCCGTGCCGGGGGCGGCGGACCTGGCGGCCACGCTGCGGCGGGTCAGTGAGCAGGGCGCGAAGGCGGTGCGGGAGCGCCGTGTGCCGGACTGGGAGCCGGTGCGCCAGGTGCTCGCGGGCTGGGACAGGCCGGAGGGCCACCCGGAGGCGGTGCCCCCGCCCAACGCCTTCGTGCGCAGCGGAGCGGCCATGCTCCTCGACGCCCTGGAGGAGTTCGCGCGGGGTCTGGACCTCCCCAAGGGCAAGCGCAGGGTCTGAGAGCCGGCCGGGCGACGTCCGACCGGGCGATCGAAGGCCGCCCGACAGGATCCGGGGCCGGCGGTGCGTCAGGGGGCGGGGACGTCCGGCAGGCCCGTCGGCAGCTTGCCGGGATCGGTCTTGGTCAGGGTGTCCTTGCCTCCGGCGTCCCAGGAGACGACGAGCGTCTTGCCGTCGTTGGACTCGATGGATCCCATGGTGCGGTCGGTGTTGCCGTCGGTGCACGTCAGCGCGAGCATCACCTCGCCCATGTCCTTCACATCGCCCTGACAGACGTGCTGGTCGGCAACGAGCGCCACCTTGCCCGAGGCGACGGACAGGGCGACGGCCTTGCCGTCGGACAGACCCGCCCACGTGCCGTCCAGCGCGGTCGCTTCCGCGCCCGGGGTGCCGCTGTCGTCGCTGCCGGCGCCGGGTGTCGCGCTCTGCCCGGCATCGGATCCGCTGCCGGAATCCTTCCCCTTGCCGCTGTCGTCCCCGCTGCCGCACGCGGTCAGCGTGAGAGCGGCGACGAGGCCGGCGGCAAGAACGGCGCCGGAACGTACGAGCCTGTCCATGTGGAGATCCCCCTTGTTGATTCGCGGGCAAAAGTCCGCGCCAAGCTACCAGGGGGGAACGGAACAACTTCCGGAAGAGGGAGCCGAATAGGCGTGCCGTTCGTCTCTCTCCCAGCAGGGGCACACCGGTAGGCCGGGAAAGCTGTAATCGCGCGCATACCCCCCGTGCACGTGCATCTGCTCATGCATTGGCATATGAACACAGCTATGATCCGAGCTAGTTGACACTTGCACCTTGCAACTCGGGGAGCGTCCTGTGCACCACGTGTACAACGGCATGGCGGCCACAGAGCTTCGCGGAGTCGTCTGGCAGAAGAGCAGACACAGCAACTCCCAGGGGTCCTGCGTGGAGTTCGCGAAACTGCCCGGCGGGAATGTGGCGATGCGCAACTCGCGCCACCCCGACGGGCCCGCCCTCGTCTATACGCCGGCCGAGATAGAGGCGCTGCTGCTGGGCGTCAAGGACGGGGAGTTCGATCATCTGGCGGCGGGCGGCTGAAGAAATCGCTCCGCCGCCCTGCCTACACGCTGTCGGGAATTGCCTCGGCCGGCACCGCGCCGCCGAGGGGCGGGAGCTCCGGAACCGCACTCTCCGCCGGGGTCCTGTCCTGCAGACGGAACAGTGCCCACACCACCTTGCCGCGGTGTACTCCGGCCGTCTGCTGCTCGCCGCCCAGCACGGGGGAGGGGTGCCAGCCCCAGCCGTCGCTGAACGACTCCACCAGGAAGAGACCGCGGCCCGATTCGGCCGAGTCGGCGGCCTCGCCCGCCACCGGGCTCTTGTCGCTGGGATCGCGCACCGCGCACACCAGCCGTGAGGTCCAGCGCATCAGATGCAGCCGCACGGACGTGTCCTGGCGCTCACACGCGAGGTCGGCGGGAAGGGCGTGCCGCAACGCGTTGGTGACCAGCTCGGAGACGACCAGGGCGACATCGTCGAACCGGTCGCCGAGATCCCACGACGTCAGAGTCGTACGGGTGAACTTCCGCGCGCCGCCCACCGCTTCGAACCGGGCCGGCAACGCGCAGGAGGCCGAGCCCGCGACCGCCGAGGGGTCGATGGGTGGAAGCCCCTGCCGTAACGGCTCGAGCATCGTCGATCCATTCGTCCCCATGCGAGGCACTCCCGGGATTCGCGGCTGTAGCGGCACTGCTGGTTGCAGCGGTACTGCGGGGTACAGCGGCACAACACGAACGAGCACGCAGGTGCGCGAGGACCATGGTTCCGAATGCGCACGGCAGATGCAAGGGCAGATGCACGTGCACGCGCCGGACCTGCCCGGTAGCGTGCCGGTTCTGACTCATTTCTTCCGGCATCAAGTTTCGGAGCTTTCCGGAACTCTTGCCATTTCCGTAATCGAATGAGTACGGGCTGAAGCGTTTTGGTGGCAGAATCCGGCTCCGGGGTTCGGGGGGACCCCGGAGTCCGGGAAGCGATGGGGAGGGTTGGACCAGTGCCGGCAGGCGAGTCGAGTGGATCTGTGGTGCGGCGCATCCTGCTGGGCTCACAGCTCAGGCGCCTGCGCGAGTCGCGCGGCATCACCCGTGAGGCGGCCGGCTACTCCATCCGCGCCTCCGAATCGAAGATCAGCCGCATGGAGTTGGGACGGGTGAGCTTCAAGGCCAGGGACGTCGAGGACCTGCTCACGCTGTACGGAGTCACGGACGAGGCGGAGCGGGACTCCCTCCTCGGCCTGGCCCGTGAGGCCAACGTGGCGGGCTGGTGGCACAGTTACGGCGATGTGCTGCCCGGCTGGTTCCAGACGTATATCGGTCTGGAGGGAGCGGCCTCGCTCATCCGGATCTACGAAGTCCAGTTCGTCCACGGCCTGTTGCAGACCGAGGCGTACGCCCATGCCGTCGTCTCGCGCGGCATGCGCGGCGCTCCCGCGGCGGAGATCGACCGCCGGGTCGCGCTGCGGCTGGCACGCCAGAAGGTACTCGTCTCCGAGCGGGCGCCCCGCTTCCACGCCGTGCTCGACGAGGCGGCGCTGCGCCGCCCTTACGGCGAGCGCGACGTGATGCGCGCCCAGTTGCGGCATCTGATCGACATGTCGGAACAGCCGAACATCACGCTTCAGGTGATGCCCTTCAGTTTCGGCGGCCACGCGGGCGAGAGCGGCGCATTCACCATGCTGAGCTTTCCGGAATCCGATCTGTCGGACATTGTCTACTTGGAGCAGCTGACAAGTGCGCTCTATCTGGACAAGGCCGAGGAAGTCGCCCAGTACGAAAAGGCCATGGCCCGGCTCCACAAGGAGAGCCCGGGGCCGGAAGAGAGCCGGGATCTCCTTCGCGGTCTCCTTCAACTGGCGTGATTCACACGTACGATGAGCTACCGACAGGAGTCTGCGCCTGCAGTAAGGGATTGCATGTCCTTCTTCAATGAACTGGCCCACCAGTACATCGACGGCGAGTGGCTGACCGGCAGCGGCTCGTGGGACATCATTGATTTCAATCCCTACAACGGCGAAAAGCTCGGTGCCATCACGGTGGCCACCGCGGCGGAGGTCGACCGGGCCTACCGGGCTGCCGAGCGCGCCCAGACCGAGTGGGCGGCGGCCACGGCGTACGAGCGAAGGGCCGTTCTCGAGAACGCCGTACGCCTCGTGGGTGAGCGCAGGAACGACATCGTCGAGGCGATCATCGACGAGCTCGGCGGCACGCGGTTCAAGGCCGAGTACGAGGTCGATGCCGCCCAGGAGTTCCTGCGCGAGGCGGTCCGGCAGGCGCTCCGCCCCTCGGCGAGGCTGCTGCCCTCGGTCGCCGACAGCAAGGAGAACCGGGTCTACCGGCTGCCCGTCGGTGTCATAGGTGTGATCAGCGCCTTCAACTTCCCCTTCCTGGTGACGATGAAGACGGTCGCCCCCGCGATCGCACTCGGCAACGCGGTGGTGGTCAAGCCCCACCAGAACGCTCCGGTCGTCGGCGGAGGGCTGGTCGCCAAGATCTTCGAGGACGCCGGGCTGCCGGCCGGGCTGCTCAACGTCGTGATCACCGACAGTGCGGAGATCGGCGACGCGTTCATCGAGCATCCCGTACCCAAGGTGATCTCGTTCACCGGCTCGGACCGGGTCGGGCGCCATGTCGCGGCCACCGCCGCCGGGCTCTTCAAGAAGACCATCCTCGAACTGAGCGGCAACAGCGCCCTGGTGGTGCTGGAGGACGCGGACATCGACCACGCGGTCAGGGCGGCCGTCTTCAGCCGCTTCCTGTACCAGGGGCAGGTCAGCATGGCCGCCAACCGCATCCTGGTCGACCGGTCGGTCGAGGCGGAGTTCACCGAGCTGTTCACCGCGGCGGTCGCCGCGCTCACGACGGGCGACCCGCGCGACCCGGATACCCGCATCGGCCCGGTCATCAGCGAGTTCCAGGCCGAGGCGCTCAGGACGCTGGTCGACGAGGCGCTCGCGGCGGGAGCGACCGCGCTCGTACGGGGCCGCACCCGCGGCAGTCTCGTCGAGCCCACCGTGCTGTCCGGCCTGCCCGAGGACTCGCCGCTGCTCGAGCAGGAGATATTCGGCCCGGTCGCCCTGCTCGTGCCGTTCGACGGCGAGGACGAGGCCGTGCGGATGGTCAACGACAGTCCCTACGGGCTGAGCGGTGCGGTGCACACGGCGGACGCGGAGCGCGGGGTGCGGTTCGCCCGCCGCATCACGAGCGGGATGTTCCATGTCAACGACGCCACCGTGCAGGACGATCCGCTGGTCGCGTTCGGCGGCGAGAAGATGTCCGGCATGGGGCGGCTGAACGGGGAGGCCGCGGTGGAGGCCTTCACCACCCAGAGGTGGATCTCGATCCAGCACGGGCGAACGGTTTTTCCCTTCTGACACCCGCGGGTCGGGGGCCGAGGCCGGCCTGATGGGTACGTACGTTGACGGGGCAGGCAATACCGTCACGTACCACCGAAGGCAGACATCATGGTCACTCACGTTCCCTCAGAGGCCCCCGGCGACGAGCGCGGTGCGCTCCTGGCCTTCGTCGAGGCGCAGCGCGGTGCGATCCGGCGCTCCGTGCTGGGGCTCACCGAGGAGCAGGCGGCGAGCCGGCCCAGCGTCAGTGAGCTCTCCCTGTCAGGGCTGGTCAAGCACGTGGCCGAGACGGAGCTGAACTGGCTGCGGATGGCCCAGCGGCTGCCGAACGAGAGGCAGCGCGACGCGGAGACCTGGGCCGACAGCTTCCGCCTCGTCGGTGACGAGACGGTCCCCCAGGTGATCGAGTTCTGGGCGAAGGTCGCCGCGGAGACCGAGGCCTTCATCCACGGGGTCGACAGCATGAACGACACCTTCCCGCTTCCCGAGGCCCCCTGGTACCCGAAGGGCGAGCGCTGCTCCATGCGCTGGCTGCTGGTCCATCTCGTCGAGGAGACCGCACGCCACGCGGGGCACGCCGACATCATCCGTGAATCGCTGGACGGCAGGAGCGCCCTCCAGCTGGTCGCGGAGGAAGCGGGCTACCCTAGTCAAAGTTGAATACAAGGGGTGGGTGACATGTCCGCGATCCGGCTGCTGGTCCTCGGTGCCGTACGCCAGCACGGCCGCGCGCACGGCTACCAGGTCCGCAACGACCTCGAGTACTGGGGCGCGCACGAGTGGTCCAGCGCCAAGCCGGGCTCGATCTACCACGCGCTGAAGCAGATGGCGAAGCAGGGCCTGCTCCTCGCGCACGAGACCGCCCCCTCCACCGTCGGCGGCCCGCCCCGTACGGAGTACGAGATCACCGAGCGGGGCACCGAGGAGTTCCTCTCCCTGCTGCGCGCGGCGCTCACGTCGTACGACCAGAACACGGACGTGCTCTCGGCGGGCATCGGCTTCATCGTCGAACTCGAGCGGTCCGAGGCCGTCGCCCTGCTCCGTGAGCGCATCGCCGCCATCGAGGGCTGGCGGGCCTCGGTCACGGACTACTACACGCCGTCGGAGGGCCCCGAGTCGCTCGGGCACATCGGCGAGATCATGCATCTGTGGATCCATACGGCGGACGCGGGCGCCGAGTGGACCCGCGGTCTGATCGAGCGGATCGAGGGCGGGGCGTACACCTTCGCGGGTGAGGGGGAACCCTTCGTCGGGGTGCTGTCCGAGGGGCAGGAGAACCCGTTCGCGACGGGCATCCCCGATCCGGGCGACGCCAGCTAATCAAGTTTGACGAATGCTGCCGGATGGCTTACCTTCGACGAGCTAGTCAAGTTTGACTACGTGTTCCGGAGGGCTGGTGGGATCGTGAGCGACGCGATCGTCGTCGAAGGACTTCACAAGCGGTACGGGGCCAAGCAGGCCCTGGACGGACTGGACCTCATCGTCCGCAGGGGCGCCGTGCACGGGGTGCTCGGCCCCAACGGGGCGGGCAAGACCACCGCTGTACGCATCCTGTCGACCCTGCTCAGGCCCGACGAGGGCCGGGCCGAGGTGGCGGGGTTCGACGTGCGGGACAAGGCCGTCGAGATCCGCCGGAGGATCGGGCTGCTCGGGCAGAACGCGGCTGTCGACGAGGAGCTGGGCGGCCGGCAGAACCTGGAGATGTTCGGCAGGCTCCACCACCTGGGCGCACGCCGCGCGGGCGTGCGGGCCGACGAGCTCCTCGAGCGGTTCGGGCTCGCGGACACCGGACGCAAGGCGGTCAAGCAGTTCAGCGGAGGTATGCGGCGCCGCCTCGACCTGGCCGCGTCGCTGATCACGGATCCGGAGGTGCTCTTCCTGGACGAGCCCACGACCGGACTCGACCCGCGCGGCCGGACCGAGGTGTGGAATGCCGTGCGCTCACTGGCCGCGGGCGGCACGACCGTACTGCTGACGACGCAGTACCTGGAAGAGGCGGACCAGCTGGCCGACCGGATCTCGGTGATCGACAAGGGCCGGGCCATCGCGGAGGGGACGGCCGACCAGCTCAAGGCCATGGTCGGCGGCGACCGCATCGATGTGGTCGTCCACGACGCTGCCCGGCTCGGTGCCGCCGCGCGGCTCCTGGGCGAGGGCGTGAGCGTGGACGCGGACCGGCGGCTGCTCAGCGCCCCGGCTCCGGACCGGATGGCGACCCTGACCCGGACGGTACGGGCACTGGAGGAGGCGGGTATCGAGGCGGAGGACATCGCGGTGCGCCGCCCCACGCTGGACGAGGTGTTCCTGTCCCTGACCGGGACGGACGAAACGGTGCACATGGCAACGGATGCGGCGGTGGCGGTATGAGTACGGCAGCGGCGGGAGCGGGCGGCATCGGCTGGGCGCTGACCGACTCCTGGACGATGACCCGGCGCGAACTGGCGCACTGGGCAAGGCAGCCGGTGCAGATGGTCGTCGGCCTGGTCTTCCCGGTGATGCTGCTCCTGATGTTCAACTACCTGGTCGGCGGCGGCCAGGGCGTCAACGGGGACAACACCGAGTTCCTGGTGCCCGGCATGCTCGCGCTCACCATGGCCTTCGGCCTGGAGGGGACGATGCTCTCCGTCACCCAGGACCTGAACAAGGGGGTCATCGACCGGTTCCGTTCCATGCCGATGGTCTCCGGCACGGTCCTGGTCGGACGGAGCGTCGCGGACATGCTCCAGTCGGTGGCCGCGCTCGCCGTGATGATCGGTGTGGGGTACGCGGTCGGCTGGCGCTGGCACAACGGGCCTGCCGCCGCACTGGGGGCCGTGGGGCTGCTGTTGCTCCTGCGGTTCGCGATGCTGTGGATCGGCATCCACCTGGCGATGGTCGCGGGGAAGCCGGAGATGGTGCAGGCGGTGCAGATCCTGGTCTGGCCGATCGGCTTCCTCTCCAACGTGTTCGCGTCGCCGGAGTCGATGCCGGGCTGGCTGGGCGCGGCCGTCGAGTGGAACCCGATGTCGGCCACGGCGACGGCCGTGCGCGACCTGTTCGGCAACCCGGGCGGGGCCGGGGGTTCCTGGGCCGCCGAACACGCCGAACTGCTCGCGGTGGCCTGGCCGGTGGCGCTGACGGCCCTGTTCTTCCCGCTGGCCGTGCGGAAGTTCGCTCTGCTCAGTCGCTGACCGGCGCCGTCCTCAGTGGTGGAAGCCGGTCTGCGGTCCGTGTTTGCGGCTCAACGGGCCAGACTGGCTGCGTAGTTCGGGCAGGAGTCTGCGCATGTCCTCGATGAGCAGCTCCGCGAGGTCCGAGGAGAATCCGTTGCGGCACACCACCCGCAGTACCGACAGGTCCTGGCGGTTGGCGGGGAAGGTGTACGCGGGCACCAGCCAGCCGTTCTCGCGAAGCCGCCTCGACACGTCGAAGACGTCGTACGCGTCCACGCCGGGCTCCGTCGTCAGGGCGAACACGGGAAGTTCGTCGCCCCGGGTGAGGAGCCGGAAGTCGCCCAGTGCCTCGAACGCCTCGGCCAGCCCGCGTGCCACATCCCGGGACGCCTGCTGAACCGCCCGGTATCCCTCCCGGCCCAGCCGCAGGAACGTGTAGTACTGCGCCACCACCTGCGCGCCGGGCCGGGAGAAGTTCAGGGCGAACGTCGGCATGTCGCCGCCCAGGTAGTTGACCCGGAAGACGAGGTCCTCGGGAAGTTCGGCCGGCGAGCGCCACAGGGCCCAGCCGACCCCCGGGTAGACCAGACCGTATTTGTGCCCGGAGGTGTTGATCGAGGAGACCCGGGGCAGCCGGAAGTCCCACACCAGGTCCTCGTCGAGGAAGGGGGCCACCATCGCGCCCGAGGCCCCGTCCACATGGACGGGGATGTCGAGCCCGGTGCGCTCCTGGAGCTCGTCCAGCGCGGCGCAGAGTTCGGCGATCGGCTCGTACGAACCGTCGAACGTCGAGCCGAGGATGCCGACCACACCGATGGTGTTCTCGTCGCAGAGATCGGCGGCCGCCTGCGGGTCCAGATGGAAGCGCTCGCCGTCCATGGGGACCTGGCGGGGCTCGACCTCCCAGAAGGTACAGAATTTGTCCCAGCAGACCTGCACATTGACGCCCATCACCAGATTGGGCCGTGCGGTCCCCGGATAGCGGTCCTTGTTCCTTGCCGCCCAGCGCCGCTTGAGCGCCATCCCGGCCAGCATGCAGGCTTCGCTGGAACCGGTGGTCGAGCAGCCCACGGCGGCCTCCGGGTCCGGGGCGTGCCAGAGGTCGGCGAGCATCGCCACACAGCGCCGTTCCAGTTCGGCGGTGCGGGGGTACTCGTCCTTGTCGATCATGTTCTTGTCGCGGCACTCCCCCATCAGCACATCGGCCTGGGGCTCCATCCAGGTGGTGACGAACGTGGCGAGGTTCAGCCGTGAGTTGCCGTCGAGCATCAGCTCGTCGTGGACGAGCCGGTAGGCGGTCGAAGGCGGCAGCGGACCGTCGGGCAGCTGGTGCGTGGGCGGCGCGGTGGCCATCTCGGCGGTGGGGTCCGCCTCGCCGAAGAAGGGGTTGAGAGCGAGTCTGCGCTGCTCGTCGGACGGGGCCTTGCCGTGGGAACCCTTGTGGAGAGCCATCTGCGGAAATCCCTCTCAGTTCTCGGCCGCGAGTCCGGCCTTGACGGCCCGGGTGAACTTCACGACGCGTTCGGCCTGGACCCTGGCCGCGGTCAGGGTCTGCTCACCGACCGGGATGTCGCCCTGCCCCGCGACGTGCGAGGTGCCGTACGGATTGCCGTCGACGAATTTCGACGGGTCCGTGTAGCCGGGGGTGACGAGGATGCCGCCGAAGTGGTGGACCGTGTTGTAGAGCGCCAGCAGCGTGGACTCCTGGCCTCCGTGGGTCGTACTGGTGGAGGTGAAGCCGCTGTAGACCTTGTCGGCGAGCTTCCCCGCCTGCCAGAGGCCGCCCAGGGTGTCGAGGAACTGCTTGAGCTGGGCGGTGACGTTGCCGTACCGGGTGGGTGTGCCGAGGATCACCGCGTCCGCCCAGACCATGTCGTCCGGAGAGACCTCGGGGATGTCCGCCGTCGCCTTCGCGTTCGCGGCCCACGCCGGGTTGGAGTCGATGGCGGCCTGCGGGGCGAGCTCGGCGGCTCGGCGCAGCCTTACCTCGGCGCCGGCGTTCTCGGCGTCCTTGGCGATGGCCTTGGCGATCGTGGCGACGGTGCCGGTCGAGGAGTAGTAGACGACGGCGACGTTGACCGACGTGGGCATGCGGGAACCTCCGGGAAGCAGGTCGGGAGCGAGCGGGGGAGTGCGGGGTGACCGGTCAGGTTTCGCTGATCACGGCCGCGGTTCCGTATGCGCAGACCTCCGTGCCCACGTCGGCCGCCTCGCTCACGTCGAAGCGCATCATCAGCACCGCGTTGGCGCCGCGTGCCTTCGCCTGCTCGACGAGCCGTTCCATCGCCTGGTTGCGGGTCTCGACCAGGGTCTTGGTCAGCCCTTTCAGCTCGCCGCCGACCATCGACTTCAGCCCCGCGCCGATCTGGCTGCCGAGATGGCGGGAGCGGACGGTCAGTCCGAAGACCTCGCCGATGACTTGCGTCACCTGGTAGCCGGGTACGTCATTCGTGGTGACGACGAGCACGTCCGCCCGGGTCGTCTGTCCGCCGCCGTAGTCCTCAATGCCCATGGGGTGGCACCTCCTGAGGACAGCTTTGCCCCGGTTCGTACCGCACGCATCCCTGCTTACGCCACTGGAACCCAGAGGCGCCCCGCAGCGTTGGTAGCTTTGGAACGGCCACGCAGCCGCCATCGATCGATCCTGGAGCCCGGACCCTTGAATACGCTTGCGCTCGGCCCGAGCTGGCTGGACCCGGATTACCTGCTCAACACGTTCGGGCTTCCCGGCCTCCTGCTCATCGTCTTCGCCGAGTCCGGGCTGCTGATCGGCTTCTTCCTGCCGGGTGACTCCCTGCTGTTCACCACGGGTCTGCTGGTGACCACCGGCGACCTGAAGTACCCGCTCTGGCTGGTCTGCACCCTGGTCGCCCTGGCGGCGATCATCGGGGACCAGGTCGGCTACCTCTTCGGCCGCAAGGTGGGCCCGGCCCTCTTCAGGCGCCCGGACTCCCGTCTCTTCAAACAGGAGAACGTGGAGAAGGCCCACGAGTTCTTCGAGAAGTACGGACCGAAGTCGCTGGTGCTGGCCCGCTTCGTCCCCGTCGTCCGGACCTTCACGCCGATCATCGCCGGTGTGAGCCGGATGAACTACCGCTCGTTCATCACGTTCAACATCATCGGCGGCATCCTCTGGGGCGTCGGGGTCACGGTGCTCGGCGCCGCTCTCGGCAAGATCGACTTCGTGCACGAGCACATCGAGCTGATCCTCATCCTGATCGTGCTGATCTCTGTGGTGCCGATCGCGATCGAGTTCCTCCGCGCCCGCAGCAGGTCCAAGAAGGAGGCCGCGGCGGAGGCCCGGCGCGAGGACCGGGGCGAGGGCCGGGGCCCCTCCGACGACGGCCCCGGCGCGGGCCCGTACGGCGGCCCGTACGGCGGACCGGGCAACGGTCCGTACGGCGGCGGCCCCGGTGCGGGTCCGTACGACGGCCCGGGCAACGGCCCGTACAGCGGCCCCGGCAACGGCCCGTACAACGGTGGCCCCGGTGCGGGTCCCTACGACAACGGACAGGGCAACGGACAGGGCAACGGCCAGGGTGGCGCTTCCGGTCAGCGCGGGCGGCACGCCAGGCGCTGACCGCGCATCCGGCGAGGCACACGGCGTCCTGATTCCGCCACGGGACAGGGCGCCGTTCGCGTGTCAGAAGCCGCGGGTCCGCTTGGCCGCCCGGCGGGTCGGGCCCTCGACCGCTCCCGGTACCCGCATGAACAGCCGGGAGATCTCGCCCCCGAGATTCACCCCGATGGCGATGGCCAGCGCCGTCGCCACCGCGGTGGAGAGCGAGGCGAGCCCGGCGTCCAGCTCGTTCTGGGCCACACCCAGCAGACCGAAGTACGTCGCGGAGCCCGGTAGGAGCGGGCCGATCGCCGCAGTGATGAACGGCAGCGACGACGTGTACCGGTAGCGCGAGAACAGCTGGCCGAACAGCCCCACCAGGCCGGCCGCCACCGCTGTCGCCGCCACCGGCGAGATGTCGCCGGTGCGGGCCATCGCCCCGTAGATGACCCAGGCCACGCCACCGTTGAGGGTCACGGCGAGCACCGTGGAGCGTTCCTGCTGGAGCAGGATGGCGAAGCACAGACTGAGGGCCATCGAGGCCAGGATCTGCAGCACCGGCCGGTCGTTGGGCACGAATTTCGCTTCGGGGTTCAGCTCGGCACCGAGCTGGACGCCCAGATAGAGCATCAGCAGCACACCGGCGACGATGCCGATGAAGAAGTACATGACTTCGAGCAGCCGGGCACCCGCGGTGATGTAGTAGCCGGTCAGCCCGTCCTGCACGCCCGCCACCAGGGCCCGCCCGGGCAGCAGTGCGAACAGCCCACCGGTGATCACCGCGGACGGGCGGACATCGGTCGAATGGGTGAGGGTCAGTGCGATGCCCATCGCGGCGGGCGGCATGGCGGCGGCCATGAACTGGTAGAACTCGGGCAGCCCTCGGCCGGCGCAGAGCCAGGCCAGCCGGTCCCCGAGCATCGCGCCGGCCGCTGCCACGATGAAGACCAGCACACCACCGCCGACCAGCACCGATGCCGAACCGGCGAGCAGGCCGGCCGCGGCCGTCAGCACCCAGCCCGAGTACGGGTGCCGGTTACGGCGGATCTCGGCGAGGCGCCGGTAGGCCTCCTCCAGCGAGACCTCGACGTGTTCCGCGGTCGTGATGTCGTCGATCAGCTGGAAGACGGCGGCCAGCCGCGTGTAGTCGGTGCCCCGGCGGCGTACGGTACGGCTCGCCGTCACGGGGTCCTCGACCAGCGACGGCTGGTGCGAGATGGACAGCAGGGTGAAGGTGACCGTCGGCTCGCACCGGTCGAGACCGTACGAGCGCGTCACCGCGAACATGGCCGCCTCGACGTCCTCGGCACCCTCGCCGCCCGCGAGCAGCAGCTCCCCGATACGCAGCGTCAGGTCGAGCACGCGGGGAACCGCGGGGCCCGAATCATCGGTCCTCTGCACGCTCTCGGGCGCCGGACGCTCGGTCACGGGCATCCGCAGCATCGTGCGCATCCGGTCCTGCCAAGGGGCTTCCTTGGTCAGCCGGACCATGGGAATGCCGTGCGCCGGAGTGAAGGCCGGCGGCTGATGCTGCGCGTTGTACCCGCTCGGTGGGACGAAGGCGGAACTCAGGGCCTCGGCGGCACTGCCGCCCGGGCCGGAAGCGGAACCCTGGCCCGATCCCTGGGGTGCCGACGGATCGGTGTGCAGACCGGCCGGAAGGGCGAATTCCGATGTGGGGTGGTCGTCCTCCGACGGGGGCGAAGGCTGCTCCACCCCGGCAGGTGGGACGAAGGCGCTGTGCGCCTCGTCGGACTGGGGCTTCTGGTCCTCCGGACCGCCCTGTTCCGCCACCACTCGACCTCGTTCCTCCTCGGCTGCGCGTGTCCCCGGCTGCGCTTCTGCCCAGTATGGGCACGGACATGGGCCGTCACGCGAAAGGGCGGCGCACCGGTGAAAGGTGCGCCGCCCATTCCTCGTACGGTCAGCTGGGCCCGATCGGCCCGATGCGCCGCGATCCGTTCGGCTCCGCCCGAAGCGGAACCGGAAGGATCACGTCAGTGCGCGCCGCCCTGCGCCTCGAGGCGCTTGTAGGAGGCCTCGATCTCGGCCTCGGCCTCGGTGCGGCCGACCCAGTCGGCGCCCTCGACGGACTTGCCGGGCTCAAGGTCCTTGTAGACCTCGAAGAAGTGCTGGATCTCCAGGCGGTCGAACTCCGACACGTGGTGGATGTCGCGCAGGTGCTCCACCCGGGGGTCGGACGCCGGGACGCACAGCAGCTTGTCGTCGCCGCCGGCCTCGTCGGTCATCCGGAACATGCCGATCGCGCGGCACTTGATGAGGCAGCCCGGGAAGGTCGGCTCCTCCAGGATGACCAGCGCGTCCAGCGGGTCGCCGTCCTCGCCGAGGGTGTTCTCGACGAAACCGTAGTCCGCCGGGTAGCTGGTCGAGGTGAAGAGTCGACGGTCCAGGCGGATCCGGCCGGTCTCGTGATCCACCTCGTACTTGTTCCGCGAACCCTTCGGGATCTCGATAACGACGTCGAACTCCACGGGTGGCTCCTCCATGATCAACACATACGACTGGTGGTTAAGTGTCCCTCACGCAGACGAGTGCTCGCGAAAGGGGCTGGTCAACGGTGGCCGAGCCGGTGGAAAGACCGTCGAACGAACCGTTGAACAGGTGGGACAAGTGGAAAGACTCGAAGTACGTGAAGCGAGGGAACGGGCCGAACGACTGGCGGTTCGTCGCAGGCTCCGCGGTGCTCGGCCTGGTGGTCGCCGCCGGTGCCGTGCTGGCCGCCGGTCCCTGGGACTCCGGTCAGCGTAAGGCCGAGCAGGACCGGGCGGTCGCCCGGGAGCGCGCAGGTGGCGCACATCACGGGCGGGCCGAGCCCACCGGGCCGGAGCCCGCACCGAGCGCCCTTGCCGTACTCGCCCCCCTGGGCGCCACGGCCGGACTGACGGCCCCGGCGGGCGCGAGCGGCCTGAAGGCCGCCCTCACGCCCCTTCTGGACGCGCCCGCGCTCGGTACCGTGCGCACCGCGGTCGTCGTCGACACGGCCACCGGCGAGCAGCTGTACGCGCGCGGCGCTGCCACCCCCATGACCCCCGCCTCCACCGTGAAGATCGCTTCCACCGTCGCCGCGCTCTCCGCCCTCGGTCCGGGCCACCGCATCGCGACGACGGTCCGGGTGTCCGCGGACTCCCGCACGGTCACCCTCGTCGGCGGCGGCGACCCCACCCTCGACAAGGCCGCGCTGCGCGACCTGGCCGCCGACACCGCGCACGCCCTGCGCGACGGCGGCACCAGGGCCGTCGAGCTGAAGTACGACACGTCGCGCTACTCGGGCCCCGCTCTGCACCCCATCGGCCCCAACGAGAACATCGCGCCCGTCAGCGCGCTCATGGTCGACGAGGGCCGGCTCGACGGCAGCGACCGCGGCCCCGCCCGCCGCACCGACGACCCGGCCGGTGACGCCGCCCGCACCTTCGCGGACCTGCTCGACGAGGCCGGTGTCGCCACGCGGTCCGCCCCCTCCTCCGGGCGGGCCGGATCAGGGTCCAGGACCGTGGCCACGCACCTCTCGAAGCCGCTCTCCGCCCTCGTCGAACGGGCGCTGACCAACAGCGACAACGACATCGCCGAGGCCCTCGTCCGCCAGACCGCCCTCAAGGCGGGCCGGCCGGCATCCTTCGCCGGAGGCAAGCGTGCCGTCACCGACCGGCTCAAGAAGCTGGGTCTGCCGCTGGCCGGCGCGAATCTCGCCGACGGCAGCGGCCTGAACCGCGGTGACAAGGTGACGGCCGGCCTGCTCGCGGCCCTGGTGGCCCTCGCCGCCGACCCGGACCACCCCGAACTCAGGTCCGCCCTCACCGGTCTGCCGGTTGCCGGCTTCACCGGAACGCTCGGCAGCCGCTACCCCGCGACCTCCCGCGGCACCGGCCTGATCCGGGCCAAGACGGGCACGCTCACGGGGGTGAACGCCCTCGCGGGAACCGCAGTCGACGCACAGGGCCGGCTGCTCGCCTTCGCCTTCCTGGCATCGGGCACCACATCCCCGCGTGAGGCGGAGTCCTCTCTCGACGCCCTGGCCACCACCCTCACCAAAGGCACCCGATGAGCGGCTGACACCCCACCACCGGGGGGCCGTCTCACGTACGGTTGACGCATGACGAGCATCGGTGGTGCCGAGATGGTCGACTGGAATCTCGCGGTCGCGACCGCGACCCGGCTGGTACGGCCGGGTCCCGAGATCAGTCGCGAGGAGGCCCGCGCCGTCGTCGCGGAACTCCGCCGACATGCCAAGGCGTCGGAGGAGCACGTCCGTTCGTTCACCCGGATGATCCCGGAGGGGCACGAACCCGAGGACACCCCGGTCCTGGTCGTCGACCGGGCCGGCTGGATCAGGGCCAACGTCGCCGGCTTCCGTGAACTGCTGCGTCCCCTGCTGGGGAAGATGCAGGACAGGCGTGGCAACGGCCCCGGCGGTGCCGTGCTCGGCGCGGTCGGCGGCAAGGTGACCGGTGTCGAACTCGGCATGCTGCTGTCCTTCCTCGCCTCCCGGGTGCTCGGCCAGTACGAGACCTTCGCGCCCGCCACCCGCGAGCTGCCCGCCTCCACCAAGGGCGGCGGCAGGCTGCTGCTCGTGGCCCCCAACATCGTCCACGTCGAACGCGAACTCGATGTCGACCCGCACGACTTCAGGCTCTGGGTGGCCCTCCACGAGGAGACCCATCGCACCCAGTTCACCGGGGTGCCCTGGCTCCGCGACCATCTGCAGGGCGAAATCCAGTCGTTCCTCGACGAGACCGACGTCGACCCGATGACCGTTCTGGAGCGCCTCCGTGAGGCCGCCCAGACCTTCTCGGGCAGCAGCCGCCCCGAGGGCGAGCAGGGCGAGGACGACGGTGGGCGCAGCCTCGTCGAGATCGTCCAGACGCCCGCCCAGCGCGAGATCCTCGGCCGCCTCACCGCGGTGATGTCCCTGCTCGAAGGCCACGCGGACTTCGTGATGGACGGGGTGGGACCCGAAGTGGTGGGTTCCGTCGCGGAGATCCGGGAGAAGTTCCAGCAGCGCAGGGCGCGCGGTGCGAGCCGTCTGGACCTGGCGCTGCGCAAGCTCCTGGGCCTCGACGCCAAGCTGCGGCAGTACCGCGACGGCGAGAAGTTCGTCCGGGCCGTGGTCGACGAGGTCGGTATGGACGGTTTCAATCGCGTCTGGACCTCGCCCAACACCCTTCCCACCAAGGCGGAGATCGCCAAGCCGGCGGACTGGGTCGCGAGGGTGCACCGTAAGGCAGATTCGTGATCATGGCCCGCCCGATGGCACGGGATTGCCCCTCCAATCACCCATCCGAGGGACCATAGGGGCATGGGAAGGCGTGCAATGCTCGATGAACAGCTTGGCTCTGTCACCATCGACGCACTCTGAGTAACGGGATCCTTGCGTCCCGGCACTCCGAGGCACCTTCCCAGAACCTCACCGAAGGGCACCGGACATGGGTCCCCATCCTGCGGTCGCGGCGATACGCCTGGCGGTCCGCCGCGTACTCCACGACGTCGTCACCGACTACAACCGCCACATCGAACAGGCCGGCCGTGCCGAGTTCGCCGAAGCCGGAGCGGGCCCGCGGCGGGCCGCCCTTCCCGAACGGCCCGATACCCCGCTGGTGCTCGTCGCATGCTCCGGGGGCGCCGATTCGATGGCGCTCGCCTCCGCCCTCGCCTTCGAGTCGCGCAAGCTGCCCGTCAGGGCCGGGGGCATCACCGTCGACCACAACCTCCAGCCGGGCTCCGGACTCCGCGCCACCGAGGTCGTCACCCGCCTCGCCGAGATGCGGCTCGACCCGGTCGAGGCCGTCGCCGTCCACGTCGGCCGCGACGGCGGTCCCGAAGCCGCCGCCCGTGAAGCCCGCTACTCCGCGCTGGACGCCGCCGCAGAGCGCCACGGCGCCGCCGCCGTCCTCCTCGGCCACACCCGCGACGACCAGGCCGAGACCGTCCTCCTCGGCCTCGCCCGTGGATCCGGCATCCGTTCGCTCTCCGGGATGGCCGCAGCCTCGGGCCCCGCGGGCCGCTACCGCCGTCCCTTCCTCCAGCTCGACCGGCAGACCGCCCGAAAGGCCTGCCTGGTCCAGTCGATCCCCGTCTGGGACGACCCCCACAACGTCGACCCCGCCTACACCCGCTCCCGGCTGCGCCACGAGGGTCTGCCCGCCCTGGAGAAGGCGCTGGGCAAAGGCGTCGTCGAAGCCCTCGCCCGTACGGCGCAGCTCTCGCGCGACGATGCCGACGCCCTCGACACGTGGGCGGCCGAGGCCGACCGCTCGGTGCGTGACGACGACGGGCGCCTGGAGTGCGCCAAGCTCTCCGTCCTGCCGCCCGCGGTGCGCCGCCGGGTGCTGCGCCGAGCCGTCATCGACGCCGGATCCCCGGCCGGTTCGCTCTTCGCCCGCCACATCGAGGAAGTCGACCGGCTCATCACCGGATGGCGTGGCCAGGGGGCCATCAACCTGCCCGGCCGCGTCGAAGCGCTGCGGCAGGGTGGCAGACTGGTGATTCGGCAGAGCTGAAGCGCAAGCGGCTGAAGTGCAGGCGAGACGGCCGGTCCGGCCCGGGGAACAGCCCGGGTCCGGAAGGCAAAGAAAGAGACGCGGGTGAACGAGAAGGACATGGGCACCGACCTTCAGTCGGTGCTCCTCACCAAGGAAGAGATCGACGCGAAGCTCGTCGAGCTGGCCGCGAAGATCGACGCGGAGTACGCGGGCAAGGACCTGCTCATCGTCGGCGTGCTCAAGGGCGCGGTGATGGTGATGGCGGACCTGGCGCGCGCGCTGTCCACCCCGATCACCATGGACTGGATGGCCGTCTCCTCGTACGGAGCGGGCACGCAGTCCTCGGGCGTCGTCCGGATCCTCAAGGACCTCGACACCGACATCAAGGGCAAGCACGTCCTGATCGTCGAGGACATCATCGACTCCGGCCTGACGCTGTCCTGGCTGCTGACCAACCTCGGCTCGCGCGAACCGGCGAGCCTGGAGGTCTGCACCCTGCTCCGCAAGCCGGACGCCGCGAAGGTCGCGATCGACGTGAAGTGGGTCGGCTTCGACATCCCCAACGAGTTCGTCGTCGGCTACGGGCTGGACTACGCGGAGAAGTACCGCAACCTTCCCTTCGTCGGCACGCTCGCCCCGCACGTCTACGGCGGCTGAGTCCCCGTCCGGACGCGGCGTGCGGACGGGTGTGCCGACCCGGTGTACGGGAGCGGCGTAAGGACCCGTCGCACGGACGAGGCGCGGGGACCCCGCCGAACCCGGCCGAACTCTGGGGAACCCTCGTCGCTTTCCCGCCGTTGGAGCCTTCGAAGGCGGGTTTGTCGGACGTCCCCTGCGGTCGCGGGTGACAATGCTGGGGTACCGTCCGAAGAACAGTCTTTTCTCACAGCAGCATTTACCTACGGGCAGGAGGGACGGGGCGTCTTCGCTCCGTATGGATGGACGTGAAGCGATACTTCCGTGGGCCGGTCATGTGGATCGTGCTGGCCGTCCTCGCCGTGGTCGTGTTGATGCAGGTCGTCGGCTCGTCCGGCGGCTACAAGACGGTGGACACCGGCAAGGTGATCCAGGCGATCAGCAAGGACCAGGTGGAGCAGGCCAAGCTGACCACCGGTGACGAACAGATTCTCAAGATCGAGCTGAAGGACGGCCAGAAGCTCAAGGGCGAGTCCGGCAGCAAGTTCCAGGCGAGCTATATCGGCAACCAGGGCGTCGAGCTGGCCAACACGCTGCAGCAGAAGTTCGAGAGCGGTGACATCGAGAAGGGTTACACCGTCTCGCCGTCGAAGCAGTCCCCGTTCGTCTCGATCCTTCTCTCGCTGCTGCCCTTCGTCCTGATCGTCGTCGTCTTCCTGTTTCTGATGAATCAGATGCAGGGCGGCGGTTCCAAGGTCATGCAGTTCGGCAAGTCCAAGGCCAAGCTCATCACCAAGGACACGCCGAAGACGACCTTCGCCGATGTGGCGGGGTCGGACGAGGCCGTCGAGGAACTGTACGAGATCAAGGAATTCCTCCAGGAGCCGGCGAAGTTCCAGGCCGTCGGCGCCAAGATCCCCAAGGGCGTCCTGCTGTACGGGCCGCCCGGTACGGGCAAGACGCTGCTCGCTCGCGCAGTCGCGGGCGAGGCCGGCGTGCCGTTCTACTCGATCTCGGGTTCCGACTTCGTCGAGATGTTCGTCGGTGTCGGTGCCTCCCGGGTGCGTGACCTCTTCGAGCAGGCCAAGGCGAACGCTCCGGCGATCGTCTTCGTCGACGAGATCGACGCTGTCGGCCGCCACCGCGGCGCCGGCATGGGCGGCGGGCACGACGAGCGCGAGCAGACGCTGAACCAGCTGCTCGTCGAGATGGACGGCTTCGACGTGAAGGGCGGCGTCATCCTGATCGCCGCCACGAACCGGCCGGACATCCTGGACCCGGCGCTGCTGCGCCCGGGACGGTTCGACCGGCAGATCGCCGTCGACCGGCCGGACATGCAGGGCCGCCTCGAGATCCTCAAGGTGCACCAGAAGGGCAAGCCGGTCGCCCCCGACGTCGACCTCAACGCGGTCGCCCGTCGTACGCCCGGCTTCACCGGTGCCGATCTGTCGAACGTGCTGAACGAAGCGGCGCTCCTCACGGCGCGCAGCAACAAGAAGCTGATCGACAACGAGATGCTCGACGAGGCCATCGACCGCGTCGTGGCGGGTCCGCAGAAGCGGACTCGGATCATGTCCGAGAAGGAAAAGAAGATCACCGCGTACCACGAGGGCGGCCACGCCCTGGTTGCGGCGGCTTCTCCCCAGTCGGACCCGGTCCACAAGATCACGATTCTCTCCCGCGGCCGCGCCCTCGGTTACACGATGGTGCTCCCGGAAGAGGACAAGTACTCCACGACGCGCAACGAGATGCTCGACCAGCTGGCTTACATGCTGGGCGGGCGCGCGGCCGAGGAGCTGGTCTTCCACGACCCGACCACCGGCGCTGCGAACGACATCGAGAAGGCCACTGCCACGGCCCGCGCGATGGTCACGCAGTACGGCATGACGGAGCGTCTCGGCGCGATCAAGTTCGGCGGCGACAACACCGAGCCCTTCGTGGGCCGGGAGATGGGCCACCAGCGCGACTACTCGGAAGAGGTCGCGGCGCTCGTCGACGAAGAGGTCAAGAAGCTCATCGAGACCGCGCACAACGACGCGTGGGAGATTCTCGTAGAGAATCGCGACATCCTCGACGCACTGGTTCTTGAGCTTCTCGAGAAGGAGACGCTCGGCAAGGACCAGATCGCCGAGATCTTCGCCCCGATCGTGAGGCGTCCGGCCCGCCCGGCGTGGACCGGATCCGCCCGGCGCACCCCGTCGACGCGTCCGCCGGTCCTGTCTCCCAAGGAGCTGGCCCTGACCAACGGCACGAGCACTGCCAACGGTTCGGCCACCCCGCCGGAGATCGCTCCGAAGGACATCACGTCGAAGGACCTCGGCACCTCCTCGGAAGCGGTTCCGGAGGAGCGTCCCGAGAGCTAGTACCCCTGTCCGACTGGTGTGGCCCCTGTCACGGACGCACCACCAGGCCCGGAATGGAAGCCGCGCCCCCCAGGTTCTAGCCTGTGGGGGCGCGGCTTTTCCGTATGCCTGCGACATGGCCGGGCCACGCCCGCGATGTCGGGGCGACCATGCGCTTGCGACAGCACAGAGGAACGAGGCACAGATGACCGACCCGGTGACGCTGGACGGGCAGGGCTCGATCGGCGTTTTCGACGAGAAGCGGGCCGAGTCCGCCGTACGTGAGCTCCTCATCGCGGTCGGGGAGGACCCTGACCGCGAAGGGCTGCGCGAGACGCCGGGGCGGGTGGCGCGTGCGTACAAGGAGATATTCGCCGGGCTCCACCAGGAACCCGAGGACGTTCTGACGACGACGTTCGACCTCGGTCACGACGAGATGGTGCTGGTCAAGGACATCGAGGTGTTCAGCACCTGTGAGCACCACCTGGTGCCCTTCCGCGGCGTCGCCCACGTCGGGTACATCCCGGCGACCAGCGGCAAGATCACGGGGCTGTCCAAGCTGGCCCGGCTCGTCGATGTCTATGCCCGGCGTCCGCAGGTCCAGGAGCGGCTCACCACGCAGATCGCCGATTCCCTGATGGCGATCCTGGAGCCGCGCGGGGTCATCGTGGTCGTCGAGTGCGAGCACATGTGCATGTCGATGCGAGGCATCCGCAAGCCCGGCGCCAAGACGATCACGTCGGCGGTCCGCGGCCAGCTGCGGGATCCGGCGACGCGTGCGGAGGCGATGAGCCTCATCATGGCGCGCTGAGCCCGAAGGCGGGGCGGCGGATCACTCTGATCGAGAACCCGGTGACCAGGACCCCGTAGCCCGGCACCGCCGCACCGCCGCACCGCCGCACCGCCGCGGCAGCACGGCTGCCGCGGCCCGGCTTCCGTGGCCACCGCGCCGCAGCGCGGTTCCGGGGCCCGCAGAAGCCCGTCAGGCGGCTGCGGTCTTCTTGCTGTCGTCCCCGTCCTCCGGGAGCTTGCAGACGCGCTCCAGGAAGAAGGCGGCAGCGACGACGGCCACGCCGGCCAGGACCGCGAAGCCCGCGTAGATGGCCTGGTCGCGGCGGGGCGGGACGTCGAGGGAGCCGAGCAGGAAGACGCCCACGCCGCCGTACAGCCCGCAGACCAGGGCGGCCACGAGCGCGCTCGCCTGGCCGAAGACCACCGCGCGTGCCGCCATCAGGGGTTCGACGCCCTTCGCTCCGGGGCGGCGCTCCCGCTGCGCGCGCAGGCGCGCACGGATCGACAGAGCCGTGGCGAGCAGGACGACGGCGATCACCGCGAGCACGATGGGTGCGGCGAGGGGCACGCTCGGCAAGGTCCCCAGGGCGTCCCAGAGACGGGCAGCGCCCCAGGACAGCACGCCGGCTCCGGCGAAGAGTCCGGCCAGTAGCCCGAGCCGTAGTTGCTTCACCGAGAGTGCCGCCCTTCGCCGCCGTTGCCCGTGTCGGACACCTGTACCGGATGTCCCTGTGCGTTGAGCCTAACGACTACTCGGGCAGCCTGAGTTCCAGGTCGGCCCGGGGAAGCACACTGTCGCGTCCGACGCCGGCCAGCAGATCGGCGACCGGGCCGGAGCCGGGCAGTTGGGCGTCGGGATCCACGTCGTGCCAGGGGGCGAGCACGAACGCCCGCTCGTGGGCGCGCGGGTGGGGGAGGGTGAGCAGCGGGTCGTCGGACACCACATCGGCGTACGCCACGATGTCGACGTCGATGGTGCGCGGCCCCCAGCGCTCCTCGCGGACCCGGTCGAAGGCCTCCTCGATGGCCTGGCCGCGCTCCAGCAGGGAGGACGGGGGCAGCGTGGTCTTCACGACGATCACCGCGTTGAAGTACGAAGGCTGGGAGCCGGGGTCCACACCCCAGGGCTCCGTCTCGTAGACGGGGGAGACCGCCTTGACCCGCAGGCCGGGGGTGTCCTCCAGGGCGTCGATGGCGCCCTGGAGCGTCTCCAGACGGTTGCCGAGGTTGGAGCCCAGCGAGATCACGGCCCGTTTGGGATTGGACAGGGTGACGTCCGCCGCGTCCACCTGCTCGACCACGGCGGCGGGAACCGGCTGGACGGTCGGATCGCTCTGCCCCTCGGTGGAAAATGCAGTCACGTTCGGCTCCGGGTGATGGTGATGGTCACGTCGTCGAAGGGCACGGTGATCGGGGCGTCCGGCTTGTGGACGACGACCTCGACCTCCTGAACCCCGTCGTGCTTGAGGCACTGCTGCGCGATGCGTTCAGCGAGGGTCTCGATCAGGTCGACCGGCTCACCCTTGACGATGTCGACGACCTCTTCCGCGACGACGCCGTAGTGCACGGTCTTGGTCAGGTCGTCGGCGGCTGCCGCGGGGCGGGTGTCGAGGCCCAGCACCAGGTCCACGATGAAGGTCTGGCCCTCTTCCCGTTCCCGGGGGAAGACACCGTGGTGCCCACGGGCCTTGAGGCCGCGCAGCGCGACACGATCCACGCGAATCACTCCTGCTGTTGTTGGTCGTAGGGGCACCAGGCCGCGTGCGGGCGGCACAGTGCCTTCTTTCGAATCTACCTGCGAGCACGGACAGTGCCCGCCCGCAGGGGACGCGCGCCGGACCGCACGGAGGTCGGTAGCCGCGTATACCCCGAGATCCGGGGGCTCAATCAGGAGGACGACTCCTCGTCGTCCTCCTCACCGGTTTCGGCCAGCACCGGTGAGCCGTGGTGGGACCAGAGCTTCCAGCCGTCCGGCGTGCGCCGGAACACATTCGTGGCGACGACGAGCTGGCCGACGAGCGGTCCGAGCGAGTTGCCCTCCTCGGCCGGGCCGCCGCTGAGGATGTTCTCGGTGCAGGTCACCAAAGCCGTGTCGCCGGTCATCGCGACCCCGACATCGGTCAGGAAGAACTGGATGTACTCGGTGTTCGCCATGATCAGCGCGTAGCTGCGCAGCACCTCGCCGCGGCCGGTGAGCACCGGCCAGCCCGGGTGGACGCAGGAGATGGTGAGGTCCTCGCCCGGCAGCCAGAGGGCGGAGAGCTCGTCGAAGTCGCCTCGCTCCATCGCCTCGTAGAAGGCGGTATTGGCCTGCTCGACGGACTCGATGTCGGCGGCGGCCTCTTCTTGCTCCTCGCGAGGGTCGGTCACGCCGCCCCCTCGACGGCACGGGCGACGCGTACGGCGTCGGCCGTGGCGCGCACCTCGTGCACCCGGACCGCCCAGGCGCCCGCACGGGCGGAGAGGGCGGAGATCGCGGCCGTGGCGGCGTCGCGCTCACGGGCGGGTGGCGGGGCGGCGCCCTCGCCGGCCAGGACGTGCCCGAGGAAGCGTTTGCGGGAGGCGGCGACGAGCACCGGCCGGCCCAGGTCACGCAGCTCGCCGAGGTGCGCCATGAGCGCGAGGTCGTGGGAGGCGTCCTTGGCGAAGCCGAGGCCGGGGTCGATCACCAGCTTCTCCGGGGCGACGCCGCCCGCGATCACGGCGTCCATGCGCGTGCGCAGTTCCGCGATCACCTCGGCGACGACGTCCTCGTACACCGCCCTGCTGTTCATCGACTCGCTGAAACCGCGCCAGTGCATGACGACGAAGGGCACACCGGCCCCGGCGACCACCGGGACCATGTCCGGGTCGGCGAGGCCGCCGCTCACATCGTTGACGAGGGCCGCGCCGGCGGCGACGGCCTGCTCGGCGACGCGGGCCCGCATGGTGTCCACGGAGATCGTGACGCCCTCGGAGGCCAGCTCCCGCACGACGGGGATCACCCGCCGGAGCTCCTCCGACTCGTCCACCCGGCTCGCGCCGGGACGGGTCGACTCACCGCCGACGTCGATCAGGTCGGCACCCTCGGCCACCAGTTCGAGGCCGTGCTTGATCGCGGCTGTGGTGTCGAACCAGTGGCCCCCGTCGGAGAAAGAATCGGGCGTCACGTTGACGACCCCCATGACCGCGCAGCGGTCCCACTCCGGCAGTCCCTGCACTGTGCCCCGTCCTCGCAACGTACTCATACGACCAGCCTAGGCCCGGGAACGGGTCCGTCAGGCCGCCCGGACGCCGCGCTCCGCGCCCTGCTCGGGCCGGTGGCCGCAGGGGCGGGGGCGGCGGGCGCGGAACGGGCGGGGCAGCGCGAGGCTCACGAAGCCCTCGGCCTGCAGGGCGGCGATGCCGATCCGGGGCAGGTCGCGGCTGGTGCGGAAGACCACGAAACGGGGCTCCCAGCGTGGCTGGAACTTCGCGTTGAACCTGTACAGCGATTCGATCTGGAACCAGCGCGACAGGAAGATCAACAGCCCGCGCCAGCAGCGCAGCACAGGTCCCGCCCCCAGCCGCTCGCCCCGTGCGAGGGCGGAGCGGAACATGGCGAAGTTCAGCGAGACGCGTGCGACGGACAGCCTGGGGGCGGCCTGCAGGGAGGCGACGATCAGGAGTTCGTTCATGCCGGGGTCGGCCGAGCGGTCGCGTCGCATCAGCTCCAGGGACAGACCGTCCCCGCCCCACGGCACGAAGTGGAGTACCGCCTTCAGATCGCCGTACGGCGATTCCCCCGCACCGGTTTCGGCCAGATGGGCGGTGGCGATGACGCAGTCGCCGTCCGCCCGGTCGCCGATCCGGCCCAGCGCCATGGAGAAGCCGCGCTCCGTGTCGGTGCCGCGCCAGTCGGCGGCAGCCCTGCGGATGCGGTCGAGCTCGGTGTCACCGATGTCGCGGACGCGCCGGACGCGTGTCTCGTAACCGTTGCGCTCGATGCGTTTCACCATCTGGCGTACGTTGCGCATCGCACGCCCGGCGAGGGAGAAATCCGCGACATCCACCACCGCCTCGTCGCCGATCTCCAGAGCGCTCAACCCGGTCTCCCGGGTCCACACCTCGCCGCCGGTCTCACTGCAGCCCATCACCGCCGGGGTCCATGAATGCGCCCGGGCCTCGTCCATGAAGCGCTCGATGGCACCCGGCCAGGCCTCCACGTCGCCGATCGGATCGCCTCCGGCGAGCATCACCCCGGACACGACGCGGTAGCAGACGGCGGCCTTGCCGCTGGGGGAGAACACGACACCCTTGTCACGCCGGAGCGCGAAGTGCCCCAGCGAGTCGCGGCCTCCGTGCTTGGCCAGCAGGGCGCGCAGCCGTGCCTCGTCGTCCTCGGTGAGGCGGGCGGCCGGATGTTCGGGGCGGAAGGCGAAGTAGATCGTGGTGACGGCGGTCAGCAGGCCGAGAGCGCCCAGGGAGTACGCCACCGTCCATGAGGTCGTTCCCGCGTAGTCCACGGGCCCCTCCAGGCCGAACAGGCCGTAGAGCACGTGCTGGAGCCGGTCGGCGATGGACGGGTTCCCCACGACCCGGCCGGGGTGCACGCTGACGACGACCAGGCCGAGCGCGAGCGAACCCGCACCGAGGAGGACGAAGTTGGCCAGCGCCCTCCAGCGGCTCCTCGGGTCGGGCAGGGCGGCGAACTGGCTCCGGTGCCGTACCAGCAGGAAGCACAGCGCGAGGGAGACGAGCACCCCGATCAGGGAGTGGCGGTAGACGAACTGCGCCACGGCACCCGCGGGCAGCAGGACGACGGCTGCCCGCCAGGCGCGCCGCTTGTGCCGTTTGATGCCGTGGGCGAGCAGGAGCAACAAAACGCCCGAGCTGAGCGAGAGCGCTGCGGCGAACGGTCCGAGGGCGCCGGGGAGCACCTCGGCGAAGGTGTGCATCCGGCTGTGCCGGAACCGGGGGAAGACCCCGGCGGCGACATCGATCAGTCCGACCGCCGCGCAGGCGCTTCCCACCAGTGCCGGTACGGACGCGGGTCGCGGTCCGCGCAGGAACCTGCGTCCGCGTGCCGTACACGGAACCGTTCCTGATTTGTCCCCATCTACCGTGACAGACATCGCTTCCCGTGGCTCCGCGAGAGATTCCTGAGTCCGTCGGCCGAAGCCCCTACGGACGATGTGCGCCCTCTAGGACGAGGCTTCCGCGGAGCGGGTTCATCCCCTTTCCGGAAATTTCCCGTACAGAAAGCTCACCTTCACTCATGGGTCTCACCAGCAACGCCGTTCTGGTTGTGGCGGTATCACTGGCCGTCGGGCTGTTCGCGGCCACGATCCGGCTCTGGCCCCGGCTCGCCGCCCGCACGGCCTCCGCGGTGGCGGGCCGGATCGGTCTGCTGCTGGCCACCCAGCTGACCCTTTTCGTCTCGGCCGGCCTCCTGGCCAACAACTCCTTCCTCTTCTACGGCTCCTGGGCCGACCTGTTCGGGCAGAAGCAGGACCTGGGAACGGTCACCGACCACGGCGCCGGTGAGCCCGCGGCTGGGACCGTGGCCCGGGTCGGCACCCAGCGGCCCGATGTGCCGGGAGGCGGCAGGCCCGCGGTGGCGGGCCGGATCGACAAGGTCGTCGTCTCCGGGCGGGCTTCGCGGATCGACAGTCCGGCGTACGTCTATCTGCCCCCGGAGTACTTCCAGCCGGGTCACGCCCGGCGGACGTTCCCCGCGGTCGTCGTACTGACCGGCTACCCGGGCACCGCCGAGAACCTGGTCGAGGGCCTGCGCTACCCGCAGACCGCTCATGAAGGGGTCAGGGCGGGCAGGGCGCAGCCGATGGTCCTGGTGATGCTGCGGCCGACGGTGGCGCCGCCACGGGACACCGAGTGCGTGGACATCGCGGGCGGCCCGCAGACCGAGACCTTCTTCGCCGAGGACCTGCCGCAGGCGGTCTCCCGGGCGTACCGGGTCGGCGGCCGAGCCCGCAACTGGGGTGTCATCGGCAACTCGACCGGGGGCTACTGCGCGCTGAAGCTCGGCCTGCACCACCCGGAGCGCTTCGCCGCGAGTGCCGGGCTGTCGGCCTACTACAGGGCGGCCGAGGACCCGACGACCGGCGACCTCTTCCACGGCGACCGGAAGGCGCGCAACCGTGCCGATCTGCTGTGGAGCCTGGATCACCGGCCGCCGGCCGCCTCGTCCTTCCTGGTCACGACGTCCCGGCAGGGCGAGGGGAACCTCCGGGGCACCCAGGAGTTCATCGACCGGGTGAAGGCCCCGGCCAGGGTGTCCTCGATCGTGCTCGACAGCGGCGGCCACAACTTCACCACGTGGCGGCGGGAGATCCCTCCGGCCCTGGAGTGGATGAGCGGCAGGCTCAGCGCGACCTGACCCCGGCGCTCCCGGCTCCGCACGGGGCCGCCACCCCGTGGCTCATGGTGAAGCGACCGTCGCGACGGTCTCCACCGCGACCTCGGCACGCGGAAGGTCCTGGGCGTCCGCGTCGATCGAGCGGCGCAGCGCCTCGTGGAGGCGGGCCGGGGTGAGAACGCCCAGGAAGCGGCCGGTGCTCTCCTTGTCGATGACCGCGATCCAGCCCGCGTCGTGCTGGAGCATCGTGGCGAACGCCTGCTTGAGCGGGGCGCCGAGCGGAAGCCAGGCCTCCATGCGGCGGGCGTGCTCGCGGACCGTCCCCGCCGCGTCGGCCGGCGTGACGTCGCCCGCGGGGATCCAGCCGTGCAGGTTGTCCTCGCCGTCCAGCACGACCGCCCAGCGGGCGCCCTCGGCCCGCAGCCGCGCGGTCGCCTTCGCCAGCGGATCGTCGAGATGGACGACCGGCGGCTGGTCCAGGTCGCTCTCCTCGATGGGGGTGACCGAGAGCCGTTTCAGGCCGCGGTCCGCCCCGACGAAATCAGCGACGTACGGCGTCGCGGGTGCCCCGAGCACGGTGGCCGGTGAGTCGAACTGCTCGATACGGCCCTGCCCGTACACGGCGATACGGTCGCCGAGCCGGACGGCCTCCTCGATGTCGTGCGTGACGAACAACACGGTCTTGCGTACCTGTGCCTGCAGTTTCAGGAATTCGTTCTGGAGCCTTTCCCGTACGACGGGGTCGACTGCGCCGAATGGTTCGTCCATCAGCAGAACCGGCGGGTCGGCTGCCAGCGCCCGGGCGACACCGACCCGTTGGCGCTGACCGCCGGACAACTGCTCGGGATAGCGCCCGCCATAAACGGAAGGGTCGAGTCCGACGAGATCGAGGAGTTCGGCGGCCCGCTCCCGCCCCTTTCCCCGGTTCCAGCCGAGGAGATGGGGGACGGTTGCGGTGTTCTCCAGGACCGTCTTGTGCGGAAAGAGCCCGACCTGCTGGATCACATAGCCGATGCGGCGGCGCAGTTGTACCGGGTCGATGGCGGATATGTCGTCCCCGTCGAGGAATATCCGGCCCTCTGTCGGTTCGATCAGACGGTTCACCATCTTCATCGTGGTCGTCTTGCCGCAGCCGGAAGGTCCGACGAGCGTGACCAGTTCACCCTCGGCGACCTCGAAGGAAAGGTCGTCGACGGCGGTGGTGCCGTCCGCGTACCGCTTGGTGACGTGCTCGAAACGGATCATGATTCCCCATTGTGACGCGGGTTCTGTGAAGGACATGTTGCTGGAATACGACAGCCTCGGCGATTGTCGGTGCTCAGGGATAGGGTCGCCAGAGATCGAGTCCACGGCGGCACACAGGAGGTGGGGACGGATGGCCGAGCAGAACTGCCTGGTGGCGAACGACTGGATCTGCGGCGAGTATCTGCGCTCCCGCAGCCAGGAGTTGACCGACGCGACCGTCCAGCACATCTGGATCACGGTGGCTTCCGTCCTGATCGGCCTCGTGGTCGCATTTCCGCTCGCGCTTCTCGCACGCCGCGGCCGGCATTTCGCCGGACCGGTGCTCGGCCTGACCACGGTGCTCTACACGGTGCCGTCGCTGGCGATGTTCTCGCTGCTGCTGCCGCTGTTCGGACTGTCCGCGGCCCTCGTGGTCACCGGCCTGGTGCTCTATTCGCTGACCATTCTCGTACGGAACATCCTGGCAGGGCTTGAAGCGGTGCCCCAGGAGGCGAAGGAGGCGGCGCAGGGCATGGGCTACGGCCCCGGCCGGCTTCTGTGGGAAGTGGAACTTCCCCTCGCGCTGCCCGCGTTGATGGCCGGTCTGCGGATCGCCACGGTGTCGACGGTCGCGCTGACCACGGTGGGGTCCCTCGTCGGCAAGGGCGGCCTCGGCAATCTCATCGAGGACGCGCTGCCCAGCTTCTTCAAGGCCCAGGTGCTCACGGCCTCCGTGCTCTGCGTGCTGCTCGCGGTGGCTGCGGATCTGCTGCTGCTCGGCCTGCAACGTCTGCTGACCCCCTGGACCCGTGTACGGACGCCCGCCACTGCGGCGACCGGGCCCGCGGGCATAGCGAAGACGGAGGCGGGCTGACCCATGGGAGTCATCGGGGACGCCTGGACCTGGCTCGTCACCGGAGCCAACTGGTCCGGGGAGAACGGGGCGACGCACCGGCTGGGTGAGCACCTCTACGTGAGCGGTGTGGCCCTGGTGGCCGCCTGCGCCATCGCCCTGCCGGTCGCGCTGTACCTGGGGCACCTGGGCAAGGGGGGTGCGCTCGCGGTCAACATCTCCAACGTGGGCCGGGCGATCCCGGTGTTCGCGGTCCTCGCCCTCTTCATGATGACGCCGCTGCGCAACTCCGGTTATGTCCCCACCGTCATCGCGCTGGTGCTGTTCGCCGTGCCGCCCCTGCTGACCAACGCCTATGTCGGGATGAGGGAAGTGGACCGGTCGGTGATCGAGGCCGCCCGGGGCATGGGCATGTCCGGTGTGCAGCTCTTCGTGCGGGTCGAGCTCCCGCTGGCCTACCCGATGATCATGACCGGACTGCGGTCCGCCGCGGTCCAGGTGGTCGCCACCGCCTCGATCGCGGCGATGGTCGGCCTGGGCGGCCTGGGCCGGATCATCACCGCAGGATTCAACACCTACGACACGGCGCAGGTATTCGCGGGCGCCGTACTCGTCGCCCTGCTCGCCCTGGTGGTGGAGGGGGCACTCGTGGCGCTGGACCGGCTGCTGTCGCCCCTGCGCCGCCGCCGGACGGCATGAACGCGCGCTTTTCGGACTGTGCACACCCCTTTTCCCGGATGGAGAACAACATGAGCAGGACCTCGCGCATAGCGAGTGCGGTCATCGGAGTGGTCGCGCTGGCCGGGTCGCTCGCCGCGTGCGGCGGCGACAGCCTGGAGAAGGAGAAGAGCGGCTCCGGCACCGGGGCGGGCGCGGACTCCAAGAAGGGCTCGCTCGTCGTGGGCGCCGCTTCCTTCACCGAGTCCAAGGTGCTCGCCGAGCTGTACGCACAGCTCCTGGGCGATGCCGGATACAGCACCTCGATCACCACGGTGAAGAACCGCGAACTGTACGAGCCGTCGCTGGAGAAGGGCGAGATCGACGTCGTCCCGGAATACGCGGCGACCATCGCCGAATTCCTCAACGCCAAGGTCAACGGTGCGGCGGAGGCGGAGAAGAAGCCGGTCGCATCAGGGGACGCGGCGGCGACCGTCGCAGCCCTGGAGAAGCTCGCCGGCCCGCTCGGGCTCAAGGTTCTCCCGGTCGGCAAGGCGGTCGATCAGAACGCCTTCGCGGTGTCGAAGGAATTCGCCGAGAAGAACAACCTCACGACGCTTTCCGACCTCGGCCGGTCGAAGATCAAGGTGAAGATCGCAGCGGGCGACGAGTGCGAGATCCGCCCGTTCTGCGCACCGGGACTGAAGAAGACGTACGGCATCGACGTCACCGGGATCGACCCCAAGGGAGTCGGGACACCGCAGTCCAAGCAGGCGGTCAAGGACGGCAAGGACCAGCTTGTCCTCACGACCACCACGGACGCGGTGCTGGACGCGTACGGGCTGGTTTTCCTGGAGGACGACAAGAAGCTCCAGAACGCCGACAACGTCCTGCCGGTGCTCAACGCCAAGGACGCGGGTGCCCCGGAGATCGCCGCGGCGCTCGGGAAGCTCACCGATGTCCTCACCACGGAGGACCTCGCCGAACTGAACCGCAAGGTCGACGCGGAGCGCGCCAAGCCCGCAGATGCGGCCAAGGAGTATCTGCAGTCGAAGGGTCTGATCAAGAAGTAGACGGCCGCGGAACAGTCATTCGGGGGGCCGCAAGGTAACCGGGCGGGAACAGATTGCCGGGCGGCCTCCCAAGTGACCCGTGCGCACGGTAAATTTCGGGCCATGCCACGTGGACGTCACCGCCATTCGCCACCCCTCCACAAAATCCTGCCGCCTTCCGTGGTGGCCGGAGCGTCGGTCGTCTGCGCCGCCGGAGCCTGGCTCCTCGCGGATCCCGTGGCGCTGCGCGTCCTGGTGGCCGCGACAGCGGGCGCCGCTCTCAGCGGCGCCTATCTGATGCGCAGCTGGGACCGGGCGGCAGGGTTGCGCGTCGCGGAGCTGAACCGGGCCCGCGTCAGCGACGAGTGGAAGACCGAGGAGCGCATAGCCGAGCTCGAGGCCGACCTCGAGGAATCACGGGAACTGCGCCTCCGCCTGGAGACGAAACTGCGCCGCAAGCGGGTGGAGCTCGCCGGCCTGCGGGGCGAACACGCCGCGCTGCTGCGCCGGTACGCGAACGCCGAGACCGAGCGGGCCGGTGCCCTGGAGGGCCGCAGGCAGCTCGCCATCGAAGCGGCGGCGATACCCCGCGAGCTTCCCACCGCCCGGTCGACCCCGACCCCGGCCGCCTACCTGCGCGCCGCCCAGGCCCTGCAGGGACTGACGCGCAACGCCGCGCTCCAGGAAGCCCGCCGTACGGCCGAGCTGGCCAGGCAGCGCGACCTGGCCGAGCGTGCCGCGGAGCGGGACTCGGAGGGCGAGGGCCCGAAGGGGAAGCACGCGGCGGCCGCCGGAGCGGGTGACCAGCACCGCCGCCCTTCGGCCGCCCTCCCCGCACCTCAGCTGCCCGCCGGGCCCGTGCGGGCGCCGCGCTCCGTACCCGTCGCTTCGGCCGTCGTCCCGTACTCGGGCGGGCGGCGCCACCTCGTCCCGCAGGGCAGCTTCGACTTCTTCGGTACGCAGAAGGCGAACGCCGCGATCGAGTCCGTGCAGAACGAGGACCTCGCGGACGTCGTGGGCGAGGAGGCCCTGGCCGCGCACCGTACGCGCACCGCCGAGAACCGGGCCGTAGGAAAGGTCATCGACCTGACCGCGCACGACGAGACCGAGCAGCTGGACGTCGCCCGGCTGCGCAGCGCGATCTCCTCGTAGCCGTAGCCGTAGCCGTAGCCGTAGCCGGAGCCGCAGCGGGCAGGGTGGCGGGTGGCCGCCCGCCGGCTACTTGTCGATGTCCCCGACGACGAAGAAGAGCGACCCCAGGATCGCGACCATGTCGGCGACGAGGGTGCCGGGCAGCAGTTCGGTGAGTGCCTGGATGTTGTTGAACGAGGCGGAGCGGAGCTTCAGCCGGTACGGGGTCTTCTCACCCTTGGACACCAGGTAGTAACCGTTGATGCCGAGCGGGTTCTCGGTCCACGCGTAGGTGTGCCCCTCGGGCGCCTTCAGGACCTTGGGCAACCGCTGGTTGATGGGCCCCGGTGCCAGGTCCGCCATCCGGTCCAGGCAGGCGTCCGCCAGGTCCAGTGCGTTGTGCGTCTGCTCCAGGAGGCACTCGAAGCGGGCCAGGCAGTCGCCCTCGGTCCGGGTGACGACCTTGAGGGTGTCCTGCAGCTCCCCGTACGCGAGGTAGGGCTCGTCGCGCCGCAGATCGAAGTCGACCCCGGACGCGCGGGCGATCGGGCCGGACACCCCGTAGGCGTGCACGGCCTCGGCGGACAGCACGCCCACTCCCCTGGTGCGGCCACGGAAGATCTCGTTGCCGAGCACCAGCCGGTCGTACACGTCCATCCGGGAGCGGACCGAGGCGACGGCTTCCCTGGCCCGGCCCAGCCAGCCCGCGGGAAGGTCCTCCTTGAGGCCGCCGACCCGGTTGAACATGTAGTGCATCCGGCCGCCGGAGACCTCCTCCATCACGGCCTGGAGCTCCTCGCGTTCCCGGAACGCGTAGAAGACCGGGGTGATCCCGCCGAGTTCGAGGGGGTAGGAGCCCAGGAACATCAGGTGGTTCAGGACCCGGTTCAGTTCGGCCAGCAGCGTCCTCGTCCAGACGGCGCGCTCAGGGACCTCCATGCCCAGCATGCGCTCGACGGCCATCACGACGCCGAGCTCGTTGGAGAAGGCCGACAGCCAGTCGTGGCGGTTGGCGAGCATGATGATCTGCCGGTAGTCGCGGGCCTCGAAGAGCTTCTCCGCGCCGCGGTGCATGTAGCCGATGACGGGTTCGGCGTGCTGGATCCGTTCACCGTCCAGGACGAGCCTCAGCCGGAGCACACCGTGTGTGGAGGGGTGCTGCGGACCGATGTTGAGCACCATGTCGGTGCTCTCTGCCGCGCCGCCGATGCCGACCGTCGTCTCCGTCATGCGGGACAGTATCCCCCTTCCCGTTCCGGGGACCCGGCCCCAGGTCCCTCAGACCGGCCGGGGTGCGGGGCGAAGCCCCGGCGCCGTCCGGTGCCGCAGCCACCCGAAGTCGCCGAGCCCGCCCCGCGCGGTGAGTTCAGCGGCCTCACCGGCCGCCGCGAGTGCCCGCACATAGCCGGCCGGATCCGTCGACGCCCGTGCGAGCGGCGGGCGTTCGCCGCTGATCCCCAGCTCCTTCAGCGCCGTCCGCTGATCCAGCAGTTCGGCCACCGCGCCGTCGGCTGCCGCCGCCTCCGCGCACGCGTCCAGCGCCACGTGCGAGGTCAGGTCGCAGCTCCCGTCGGGCACGGGCCGCACCTCGCGGCCGGACCGGAAGCCGGTCAGTGTTCCGAACGGCGGCCTCGCCCTCCGTACATGCGCGTAGTCCACCGCCACCGCGACCCCCTCGGCCATCGAGGCGACCGCCCGGGCCCAGGCCTCGTCGCGTGGCCGTCCGATCTCCGCACGGGCACCGGGCACGGTCAGCGGCCACCAGCGGGCCAGCCACTCCGCGTCCGCCCCGGTCACCGGATCGCCCAGCCGTTCCGTGCCGTCGGCCCGGACGAGGACGTAACGGGCCCTTCCGCCGGCGTCGGCTTCTGCGATGTCCGCCGGGACGTTGTCCAGCCATTCGTTGGCGAACAGCAGCCCCCTCGTGCCCTGCGGCAGCTCGGCACTCCACTCGATGCCCGGGTCCAGGCCCGCCGGCCGTGGGGCGAGCTCCACGGCGTGGGCCCGTACGACGAGTCCGGGACCCGCGGACCCGGACCGCAGCGCCGTCAGCACGCCGGTCAGCAGCTCACCCCGGCCCGCTCCCACATCCACCAGGTCCACACAATCCGTTCCCAGCTCGCGCGCCGTGCCGACGAGCAGCCGGGCGACGGCGGAGGCGAACAGCGGGGACGCGTGCACCGACGTACGGAAATGGCCCGCCGGCCCCTCGGGGCGCCGGTAGAAGCCCCCGTCCCCGTACAAAGCGGTCTCCGCCGCATCCCGCCATCCGCACCAGTCATCCGTCACGTAGGCAAGTCTCCACCTTGGGGAGTACGGTCCCAGGACCTGGATCGGCCCTTCGGCTGACCCGTGTACCGATCACCTGTACCTACGCTGGGTTACGTGCAGCGCCTCTACGATTTCATCCGCAGACACCCGACGGGCGTCGACACCTTCTGGGCTGTCTTCCTCCTCGGGCTCTCCGGCATGTCCATCGTGGCTGAGCAGACCGGTGACGGCAGGGAACGCGTCGCGGCCGTGCCGATCGCGGTCGGCCTGTGCACCGTGGTCGCGCTGCGCCGCCGCGCACCGGAGAAGATGCTGCTGCTCACGATCGTGATGGGCATCGCGCAGCTGCTGCTCGACGTGCGTCCGGGCGTCGCGGACTTCGCCATGCTGGTGATCATCTACACCGTGTCCACCGTGGGGGAGCGCTGGGCCTCCCGGCTCGCCCTGGCGTGCAGTCTCGGCGCCGCTGGGCTCGCGCAGCTGCGCTGGCCGGAGGATTCCCCGTCGGACAGCTGGGTGCAGTCGGCCTTCGTCGTCGTCGTCCTGACCGTGCCGTTCGTCCTCGCCTGGGTGCTCGGCGACTCGATGCGTACCCGGCGGGCCTACTTCAGCCAGCTGGAGGAGCGCGCCGCCCGGCTGGAGCGCGAGCGCGAGGCGCAGTCGAAGGTCGCCGTGGCCGCGGAACGGGCCCGTATCGCCCGGGAGCTGCACGACGTCGTCGCGCACAACGTCTCGGTGATGGTGGTTCAGGCCGACGGCGCCGCCTATGTCATGGACGCCGCTCCCGACCAGGCCCGGCAGGCCCTGGAGACCATCTCCAGCACCGGCCGTCAGGCCCTCGCCGAGATGCGGCGGCTGCTCGGGGTGCTGCGTACCGGCGACACCCGGGAGAGCGGCGAGTACGTGCCCCAGCCCGACGTCGAGCAGATCGAGGACCTGGTCGACCAGGTGAGGCGCACGGGCCTCGCGGTGGACTTCAAGATCGAGGGCACTCCGCGTCCGCTGCCGACCGGTGTCGAGCTGACCGCGTACCGGATCGTCCAGGAGGCCCTCACCAACACGCGCAAGCACGGCGGCCCGGACGCCGGGGCCAGCGTGCGGCTGGTCTACTTCGACGACGGCCTCGGGCTGCTGGTCGAGGACGACGGCCGGGGTGCCGCGCACGAGCTGTACGAGGACGGCGGGGCCGACGGCGCCGGACACGGAATGATCGGTATGCGGGAGCGGGTCGGCATGGTCGGCGGCACGCTGGACGCGGGACCGCGCCCGGGCGGCGGCTTCCGGATCAGCGCACTGCTCCCGCTCAAGCCCGCCAACCAGTGACACAAGGACAGGACCCTCATGACGATCCGCGTAATGCTCGTCGACGACCAGATGCTGCTGCGCACGGGCTTCCGGATGGTGCTCGCCGCCCAGCCGGACATGGAGGTCGTCGCCGAGGCGGGTGACGGGGCGGAGGCGATCGAGGTCCTGCGGTCCACGACCGTCGACGTGGTGCTGATGGACGTGCGCATGCCGCGGCTGGACGGGGTCGAGGCGACCCGGCGCATCTGCGCGCAGACCGATCCGCCCAAGGTCCTCATCCTGACCACGTTCGACCTGGACGAGTACGCGTTCTCCGGCCTGAAGGCGGGCGCGAGCGGCTTCATGCTCAAGGACGTGCCGCCCGGCGAACTGCTCGCGGCGATCCGGTCCGTGCACAGCGGCGACGCCGTGGTCGCCCCGTCCACCACCCGCAGGCTCCTCGACCAGTTCTCCCCGATGCTGCCCAGCAGCGGCAAGGAGCCGCAGCACAAGCACATCGAGAAGCTGACCGAGCGCGAGCGGGAAGTGATGATGCTGGTCGCCCAGGGGCTGTCGAACGGCGAGATCGCGGCCCGTCTGGTGCTGTCCGAGGCGACGGTGAAGACCCACGTGGGCCGCATCCTCACCAAGCTGAGCCTGCGCGACCGCGTCCAGGTGGTCGTCCTCGCGTACGAGACGGGCCTGGTCAGGGCAGGCGGCGGGTCGGGCGCCTGAGCGGCGCTCTAGCGCAGCACGCCTTCCAGGAAGTCGCTGCCGAGCCGGGCCACCACGGTCAGGTCCAGCGCGTGCAGTACGTACCGGCCGCGCCTGCGCGTGGTGATCAGGCCGGCCTTCTTGAGCACCGCCAGGTGCCGTGAGACCTCGGGCGCCGTGATGCCGTGCGCGTCGGCGAGTTCACCGGTGGTGTACGGGGAACGGGCGAGGTTGCGGCACAGGCGCATCCGCATCGGGTGGGCCAGGGCCCCCATCCGCAGCTGGAGCAGCTCCACGGAGGCGGGGGAGGGCAGCTCGGGGCGGTGCACCGGGTAGTGGATCACCGGCCGCCAGCCCGGGGCGTGGAGCACCATCAGATGGGGCCAGCCGAAGCTGGTCGGGATGAGGGTGAGCCCCGTCCCGACGGCCGGGTCGGCGGCGTTCGTCCGGCCGAAGGTCAGCTTGTCGACGATCAGCCTGCTCGCGTCCTCGTCGAGCGACAGGGCGGGCGAGACCGCGCGGAACACCTCGTCGAGGCGCTTGCGCCGCAGCAGCTCGGTCTTGTGCCGTGCGTCGGCGGCCAGCTGGACCTGGACCCGCTGCCAGGTGTCCGCGAAGAAGGCCTGGTCGCAGTCCTCGAAGAGGCGGCGCACCCAGGTGCGTACGGAGCCCGGTGCGGCGAGCAGCTGCTGGGTGAACTCCAGCTGCTGGGGCCCCCTGGCCGCCGCCATGTCCAGCGCGCGGGCCCGCATCGTGGCGCTGGAGAGCGGGGAGGGCGCGCCCGTCCCGTACAGGCTCGCGCACGTGAACTCCAGGGCCGCGGAGACGAACCGCTCGTCATCCATCCTGTCGAGGATGTCCAGGTCCTCGGCCAGGCTCGAACCGGTCCGGCCGTCGCCGCCACGGACACCGGCGAACGGGAGGAAGACGTCGGAGAAGGTGTTGCGCCAGAGGAAGTCGGCCTCGTGCAGCCGGTCGGCGAGGTCGGGCTCGAGAGCCGCGGAGGTCGCGGTCGCCCAGCCGTGGTGGCCCGGGTGGTGCCCGGGCTCGGAGAGCGCGTGCAGGGCGAGCCCCAGCTCGGCGAGGGGGGAGGTCTCGAAACGGATGTGTTCGGGGGGCAGGCCCGCGATGTCTATGTGCACGCTCACCCGTCCATAGTGCGGGGTACGCGGACGGAGCCGGGCGCCGGTTGACGGGGGCCGTCAATCGACGCGCGGGGTGCCGGGAACGGGTTCACGCTGGATGCATGGACATCGTTCAGCAGCACATGCTCGACAGCTATCGTGCGGCGCAGCACGGTGAGCCCCCGCCCCCGCCGCCCGGCCGCCACGACCGGGAGGTCCTGCGGGAACTGCGCAGACGCTTCCACGCCTGGACCGAGGGACAGGACCGGCGCGGCGCCTGAGGAGTGCCCCGCCGGCGATCGAGCCGGCCCGGCCACCGGGCCGTCCACGCCCTACCCAAGCCGCCGCACGAACTCCGCCACCGCCTCCCGCACGTCCCCCGCCGTCCACTCCAGCCCCGGCGCAGCCACCGTGACCTCGGTGTACGAGACTCCGGGCGGCCCCGCGGGTCCCGCCAGCCACCGGCGGAACAACGTCACGCCCGTCTCCTCGGCCTGCCGCACCGAGGCCTCGTCCAGCTCCTGTGTCCCGTACGGCAGCCACACCTGGAACTGGTGGGTGTGCGGCGGTTCCGGATACACCCGGAACCAGGGTGCCGCGCTGTCCGCGAAACCCTCCGCCAGAGCGCCTGCGACGACCTTCGCGTGCGCCACGTACTCGGGCAGCCTCGGCAGCTCCCGCTCCAGACCCAGCAGCGCGGAGAGCGCCGCCGGGTACTGCTGGAAGACCTGGCCGCCGTACCGGTGGCGCCAGGTCCGGGCCTCGTCGACCAGCGATTCGGGGCCGGCGAGCACCGCCCCGGACAATCCGTCCAGGGACTTGTAGAACGACACGTACACGCTGTCGGCGAGCGCCGCGATCTCCGGCAGACCGCGCCCGAAGTGGGGTTCGCACTCCCACAGCCGGGCTCCGTCCAGATGCACGACCGCGTCCCGCTCCCGCGCGGCGGCCACGACGGCCTCCAGCTCCTCCCAGGAGGGCAGGACGAAGCCGGCGTCGCGCAGCGGGAGCTCCAGCGCGAGGGTGCCGAAAGGCTCGGGGAAGTCCCGGATCTCGTCCGCAGTGGGCAGTCGCGGGGCGGACGTCGGATGCACCGTGCGCAGCCCGCTCACGGAGGTGAGGGCGCCCCCCTCGTGCACCTCGGGGTGGGAGAGCGGATGGAGCGCCACGACCGGATTCCCCGTACGCCCCGCCCAGCAGCGCAGCGCGACCTGCTGGGCCATCGTCCCGGTCGGGAAGAACGCCGCGGCTTCCATGCCCAGCAGATCCGCGGTACGCCGCTCCACCTCGGCGACGACCCCGTCGCCGTACACATCCGTCCACTCGTCCAGGTCGTGGACCGACCCGGCGTCGGCGGCCAGCGCGGCCAGCCGCTCGCCCAGGGTGTGGTCGGCGGACGCCCGGGCGAGCACCCTTCCGGACCGCTTCCACGCGGTCAGCCTGCGGTGCCGCTGCTTCTGCTCATCGGTGACTGCCATGGGACGATCATCACCCGGACCGCTGACACAGCCCACCCCGTTTTCGGTCGCGGCCCAGAGTTACCCACAGGCTGTGGACAGCCGGGGGGTGTGGCGAAACGCTGGCGTAGCATGCAGAGAAATCGTCCGGTACCCCCCGCGGACTGGAACGGAAGGCCATCGCCGCGTGAACGCATCTGTTTCCAAGGAATCCCTCGACGCGAGGGACCGCCCCGCCCGTCTCACCATCGGCGTCGTCGGCGCGGGACGGGTCGGCCCCGCCCTCGCCGCCTCGCTGCAGCTCGCCGGGCACCGCCCGGTCGCGGTGTCGGGCGTCTCCGACGCATCCGTGCGCCGGGCCGCCGCCCTGCTCCCCGACGTCCCCCTGGTCACGCCGGCCGAGGTCCTCGCGCGCGCCGAGCTCGTGCTGCTGACTGTCCCCGACGACGCGCTGCCCGGCCTGGTCGAAGGACTCGCGGAGACCGGCGCCGTGCGGCCCGGCCAGCTGATCGTCCACACGTCCGGGAGATACGGGACGAAGGTGCTCGACCCCGCACTGCGCGCGGGGGCGCTCCCGCTCGCCCTGCATCCGGCCATGACCTTCACCGGCAGCTCCGTCGACGTCCAGCGGCTGGCCGGCTGCTCCTTCGGGGTCACCGCCCCCGAGGAGCTCAGGCTCGCCGCCGAGGCGCTCGTCATCGAGATGGGCGGTGAGCCCGAATGGATCGCGGAGGAGTCCCGTCCGCTCTATCACGCGGCGCTCGCCCTCGGAGCGAACCACCTGGTCACCCTGGTCGCCCAGTCGATGGAGCTGCTGCAGAAGGCCGGAGTGTCCGCACCCGACCGGATGCTCGGCCCACTGCTCGGAGCCGCCCTCGACAACGCCCTGCGCTCCGGGGACGCCGCGCTGACCGGCCCCGTGGCCCGGGGCGACGCGGGCACGGTGGCCGCGCACATCGCCGAGCTGCGCAGGCACGCCCCGCAGGCGGTGGCCGGATATCTCGCGATGGCCCGCACCACGGCCGACCGGGCGCTGGCCCACGGTCTGCTCAAGCCGGAGTTCGCTGAGGACCTCCTCGATGTCCTGTCGGACAGCGCGAACACCACCACCGGTGTGAACGGCACGGACGAGACCGGGCCGGGGGAGGGACGATGAGCACCGCACCCGCCACGCTTCTGCGCACCGCCGCGGAACTGGACGCCCTGCACCGGCCGGCCGGTGCGCAGCGCGCCGTCGTCATGACGATGGGCGCGCTCCACGACGGCCACGCCACCCTGATCCGTACGGCACGGGCCGCCGCGGGACCCGGTGGACAGGTCGTCGTGACCGTGTTCGTCAACCCGCTCCAGTTCGGTGAGGCCGCCGATCTCGACCGCTACCCCCGCACCCTGGACGCCGACCTCGCCATGGCCGCGGCCGCCGGTGCGGACGCCGTCTTCGCGCCCTCCGTCGACGAGGTGTACCCGGGCGGTGACCCCCAGGTCCGGATCACCGCAGGCCCCATGGGCGAGCGCCTCGAGGGTGCCTCGCGCCCCGGGCACTTCGACGGCATGCTCACCGTCGTCGCCAAGCTCCTCCACCTCACGCGGCCCGACGCGGCGTTCTACGGGCAGAAGGACGCCCAGCAGCTGGCGCTCATCCGCCGCATGGTGCGCGACCTCAACTTCGGCGTCGACATCGTCGCCGTTCCCACGGTCCGCGACCCCGACGGCCTCGCGCTCTCCAGCCGCAACCGCTTCCTCTCCGCCGACGAACGCCGCACGGCGCTGGCCCTCCCCAGGGCCTTGTTCGCGGCCCGCGACCGGCTGGCCGCCCAGCAGGCGTTGCACGCCCGCGCACAGACCGTCCCCGAGCGGGAGGGCCGGGCCGCGGCGCTCACGAAGCTCGGAGAGGCCCGTGCGGCCGCCGACACCCAGGCCGTGGCGCTGGCCCGGCCGACGGTCGGACCGGCCGCGGTACGGGCAGCGGCCCAGACCGTCCTCGCCGAGGCGGCCGAGGACGCGGTGCCGCTCGAGCTGGACTACCTGGCGCTCGTGGACCCGGCCGACTTCACCGAGATCCCCGACGGCCGCGACAGCGGCGAGGCGATCCTCGCCGTCGCCGCACGGGTGGGTGCCACCCGTCTGATCGACAACATCCCGCTGACCCTCGGAGCCCTGACGTGACCGGAATACGGCTGACCGCCCCCGCCCCCGGCTGGGCCATCGACGCGGACGTCGTCGTGGTGGGCTCCGGCGTGGCCGGTCTCACCACCGCCCTACGCTGTGCCGCAGCCGGTCTCGCCACCGTCGTCGTCACCAAGGCCCGCCTCGACGACGGCTCCACCCGCTGGGCGCAGGGCGGCATCGCCGCGGCTCTCGGCGAGGGCGACACCCCCGAGCAGCACCTCGACGACACCCTGGTCGCCGGCGCGGGCCTGTGCGACGAGACCGCGGTGCGGACCCTGGTGACCGAGGGTCCCGACGCCGTACGCCGGCTGATCGAAACCGGCGCGCACTTCGACACCACCGACACCGGCGCCATCGCCCTGACCCGCGAGGGCGGCCACCACCGGCGCCGCATCGCGCACGCGGGTGGAGACGCCACGGGCGCCGAGATCTCCCGCGCCCTGGTCGAAGCGGTCCGCTCGGCAGCCCTGCACACCGTCGAGAACGCACTGGTCCTGGACCTGCTCACCGATGCCGAAGGCCGTACCGCCGGCGTCACCCTGCACGTCATGGGCGAGGGCCAGCACGACGGAGTCGGCGCGGTCCGCGCTCCTGCGGTGGTCCTCGCGACCGGCGGCATGGGCCAGGTCTTCTCGGCCACCACCAATCCGCCGGTCTCCACCGGCGACGGGGTGGCCCTCGCTCTGCGGGCCGGCGCGGAGGTTTCCGACCTGGAGTTCGTCCAATTCCACCCGACCGTCCTGTTTCTCGGCTCCGACTCCGAGGGCCAGCAGCCGCTGGTGTCGGAAGCGGTACGGGGTGAGGGCGCCCATCTCGTCGACGCCTCCGGCACGCGCTTCATGCTGGGGCAGCACGAGCTGGCGGAGCTGGCCCCGCGCGACATCGTCGCCAAGGCCATCACCCGCCAGATGCACCTCCTGGGCACCCAGCACATGTATCTCGACGCGCGTCACTTCGGTGCCGAGATGTGGGAGCACCGCTTCCCGACGATCCTGGCCGCCTGCAGGGCCCACGGCATCGACCCGGTGACGGAGCCGATCCCGGTGGCCCCGGCCGCGCACTACGCGTCGGGCGGCGTCCGCACCGACCTCCGGGGCCGTACGACGGTTCCCGGTCTGTACGCCTGCGGAGAGGTCGCCTGCACGGGAGTGCACGGCGCGAACCGGCTGGCGTCCAACTCCCTCCTGGAGGGCCTGGTCTTCGCCGAACGCATCGCGGCGGACATCGTGACGGACCGGACCGAGGACCGGACCGAGGACCGGACCGAGGACCGGACCGAGGACCGGACCGAGGACCGGACCCAGGACCGGACCCAGGACCCGGCCGAGGACCCGGCCCAGGCCGTGTCCGGTGCACAGGGCGAGGGCAGGGACCGGGATCAGGACCTGACGCAGCCGGCCGGGAACGGGGCAGCCGTCCCCGGCGCCCACCGGCCCGCGCCGGAGCCCGCCCCGCTGCTCACCGCCGAGTCCCGGACGGAGATCCAGCGGATCATGACGAGGGGCGCCGGAGTCATCCGCTCCGCCGACAGCCTCGCCCGCGCCGCCGAGGAGCTGGATTCCCTCCAGCGGACCGCGGCCACCGCGGCTGACACCGCAGCGACCGGCGCCAAGGACGCCGTACCCGGCGTCGAGGCGTGGGAGGCCACCAATCTGCTCCTGGTCTCACGGGTTCTGGTCGCTGCCGCCCGGGAGCGCGAGGAGACCCGCGGCTGCCACTGGCGCGAGGACCGGCCCGACCGGGACGACGCCGACTGGCGCCGTCACCTCGTCGTCCGGATCGCCCCGGACCGGCGGCTCGTCGTCCGTCGTACGGACAGCGCCGCATTCCCGCCCGTACGCCCCGAGGATTCAGCAGACTGAGCGGCGACAGCACGCCGCCGCCCGGATCGCGCAGCAACACCGAGCAGTACCCCGAACCACCCGCCGACGCCCCCGAGGAGCCGTAACCGTGAGCACGCCCGAAGAGAACCCGCGCCCGACACCCGTGGACGTACCGCTGATCCACATCGGCGCGCCCGCCGCGTCCGGGGGCGGCTGCGGCGACGGCTGCGGCTGCGACGACGGCTACGACCCGGACGGTCTGGAGTGCGGGCTCGACCCCGCTCTGGCCCAGTTGCTCGCCGACGCGGGCTTGGACCCCGTCCAGGTGGAGGACATCGCCCATGTCGCGATCGAGGAGGACCTCGACGGAGGGGTGGACGTCACGACCGTGGCGACCGTCTCCGAGGAGGCCGTGGCCACCGGTGACTTCACCGCCCGCGAGGCAGGCGTCGTCGCAGGTCTGCGCGTTGCCGAGGCCGTCCTGTCCATCGTCTGCACGGACGAGTTCGAGGTCGAGCGCCATGTCGAGGACGGCGACCGCGTCGCGCCCGGACAGAAGCTGCTCACCGTCACCACCCGCACCCGTGACCTGCTCACCGGCGAGCGCAGCGCGCTCAACCTGCTGTGCAGGCTCTCCGGGATCGCGACGGCGACCCGGGCCTGGGCCGATGTGCTCGAAGGTACGAAGACCAAGGTCCGCGACACCCGCAAGACGACTCCCGGACTCCGCGCCCTGGAGAAGTACGCGGTCCGCTGCGGCGGCGGCGTCAACCACCGCATGTCGCTCGTGGACGCGGCCCTCGTCAAGGACAACCACGTCATCGCGGCCGGCGGAGTCGCCGAGGCGTTCAAGCGGGTCAGGGAGGCGTTCCCCGAGCTCGCCATCGAGGTCGAGGTCGACACGCTGGAGCAGGTCACCGAGGTGCTTGACGCGGGTGCCGACCTGATCCTGCTGGACAACTTCACCCCGTCGGCGACCGCCGAGGCGGTTGCCCTCGTCGGCGGCCGTGCGGTGCTGGAGTCCTCGGGCCGGCTCGCCCTCGGCTCCGCCCGCGCCTACGCGGAGGCGGGCGTCGACTACCTGGCCGTCGGCGCGCTCACGCACTCCTCGCCGATCCTCGACATCGGCCTGGACTTCCGTGACACCGAGGTACCCACCGACGGGGCCGGCGCCTGATGCTGCTCACCATCGACGTCGGCAACTCCCACACGGTCCTCGGCCTCTTCGACGGCGAGGAGATCGTCGAGCACTGGCGGATCTCCACCGACGCCCGCCGCACCGCCGACGAGCTCGCCGTGCTGCTCCAGGGGCTGATGGGCATGCACCCGCTGCTCGGCGTGGAGCTGGGCGACGGGATCGAGGGCATCGCGATCTGCTCGACGGTGCCCGCCGTCCTGCACGAGCTGCGCGAGGTCACCCGCCGCTACTACGGCGATGTCCCCGCGGTCCTCGTGGAGCCGGGGGTCAAGACGGGTGTGCCCGTACTGACGGACAACCCGAAGGAGGTCGGCGCCGACCGCATCGTCAACGCCGTCGCCGCCGTCGAGCTCTACGGCGGTCCCGCGATCGTCGTCGACCTCGGTACGGCCACCACCTTCGACGCGGTGTCCGCCCGCGGTGAGTACACGGGCGGTGTGATCGCACCCGGTATCGAGATCTCGGTGGAGGCGCTCGGCGTCAAGGGCGCCCAGCTCCGCAAGATCGAGCTGGCCAGGCCGCGCAGCGTGATCGGGAAGAACACCGTCGAAGCGATGCAGTCCGGCATCGTGTACGGCTTCGCGGGCCAGATCGACGGCGTCGTCGAGCGCATGAAGAAGGAGCTGGCGACCGACCCCGACGACGTCACCGTCATCGCGACCGGCGGCCTTGCTCCGATGGTGTTGGGGGAGTCCTCGGTCATCGACGAGCACGAACCCTGGCTCACGCTCATCGGCCTCCGTCTCGTGTACGAGCGCAACATCGCCCGGATGTAGGGCGCGCCCGCGGTCACCTGCGGGAACGGCCCGGCGGCGGCGCGGAGGACGGCGCGCCGCCGGGCGGCCAGTTAAGCGGATTTTGTCCATTTAGCACGTATTGTCGCGTCATGCCCACGCCCTACGGATCACGCGGCGGCATGGCGTTCAGTGCGGACGAGCTGCGGGTGCTCCGACGTGCTCTCGCCCATGCCCTCCACCCCACGTCCCTGCCGGAAGACGATGTCCAGGACTGCCTGCGGCTCGCCGGCGCGGTGGACGAGGCGGTGAGCGAGGCAGGCAGACTGCGCGCGTTCCTCCTCGCCGATCTCGCCCGGTACCGCGACGCGCTCCCCGGCTCCCTCAGTGGCTACCTGGAGCTCCTGCAGGATGCCCTCGCCGCCGGCTACGACCCCCGTCCCGACGATCTGGCGGCCCTGCGCGCACTTCGTGCCGGACCGGTCGCGGCGGCGCTCCTGGAGCGCTGTCAGGTGCTTGCGGAACGCTCGGTGCGGGCCCGCCTCGCCGGACGTGCCGTGCCCGCGACGGCGCCCGCGCCGCGCAGCCGACTGCTCGCCCTGCCCGGCGGCCTCGCGGCGGCCAAGGAGCCCGAACGTCCCAAGGTCCCGGCCCGGCCCGCGACGCCGTCCCGCCCCGCGGCCCCCGGCGAGCGCCCCATGCCCAAGCCGTCCGAGGTCTTCCCGCCCCGGCGCCGCCCGGCGCCCGCACCCCCGCCCGAGGAACGCGCCGTGTCCTAAGGCCTCGCGCCGGCCCGCGGGGGCCGGCGCGATCCGAACGAAAGACCCTGGGGGTGCCCGGGAGAGACCGGAATGCCGGGCTCGCTACCCTGGGCGGCATGGACTACGTATCCGCGCTCGTGCCCCCCGTGGTGATGGCCGCCTTCTTCATCGGTCTTGTCGTGACGATCGTCAAAAGTCAGGGCGGTCCGAACAAGGCCAAGGAGGACGCGGCCGTGGATGCCGCGGCCGCCCGCGCCGAATCGCTGCAGCAGGCCCCGAGGGCCGACGGCGTCTGATCCGGACGGGCTGAGAAGGGCGTACGGCTCCTGAGGAGCTGTGCGCCCTTTTGCCGTCTCGATAAAATGGCCCATTCCAGACATCTAGCACTAAGGTGACGCTGTGCCTCGCCAATTGGGAGAGCTGGAAGACGCCGTGATGACACGGGTCTGGCAATGGAACCGTCCGGTCACCGTGCGGGAAGTTCTCGAGGACCTTCAGCAGGAGAGGTCCATCGCATACACGACCGTGATGACGGTAATGGACAATCTCCATCAGAAGGGCTGGGTGCGCCGAGAAGTCGATGGCCGGGCATATCGATATACGGCGGTCTCCACCCGCGCCGCGTACTCGGCCGCACTGATGAACGAAGCATGGTCCCTCAGCGACAACCCGGCCGCCGCTCTGGTCGCCTTCTTCGGCATGATGTCCGCCGAGCAGCGCGAGTCTCTCCAGGATGCGGTGCGCATGGTCTCGCCGGTCTTCCCCGAACCCTCCGCGGCCCCGCCCGATGACGCGGTCCCGGCCGATGAAGCACCGCCGGAGATCGGGCGATAGCGTCGGGGCATGTCCTCAGAGCTGCCGCAAACCGCGCCGCAAACCGAGCCGCATACAGATTTTCCTACCGACCCGTCGGTAGGGAAACTCGCCATCACCGTCCGCCGTGCCAGGACGAGCGATGTGGCATCCGTCCGCGGCCTGCTTGACGGATACGTCGCCGAAGGCATCCTGCTCGACAAAGCGACGGTCACGCTTTACGAGGACATCCAGGAGTTCTGGGTCGCCGAACGTGATGAGGACGCCCGCGTCATCGGCTGCGGTGCGCTGCACGTGATGTGGGAAGACCTCGCCGAAGTGCGTACTCTCGCCGTCGACCACGGCATCAAGGGCGCCGGAGTAGGTCACCAAGTTCTGGACAAGCTCTTGCAGACCGCACGCTGGCTCGGTGTGCGCAAGGTTTTCTGTCTCACCTTCGAAGTCGACTTCTTCGCGAAGCACGGCTTCACCGAGATCGGAGAGACGCCGGTCGACGGAGATGTCTACAGCGAGCTGCTGCGTTCCTATGACGAGGGTGTCGCCGAGTTCCTCGGTCTCGAACGAGTGAAGCCGAACACCTTGGGCAACAGTCGGATGCTTCTGCACCTGTGACCGGGACTAGACATCGGAACCCTATGTCCGAATCGCGCACGTTTCCCGTGTTCTTGTGCTACTGAACGTCTCCCAGGGGTTTGTGTTTTCCGGGGAAAAGCGGTTTCCTTTCCGCGTACTGCATTTTCGATGAAAGGAAATCCGGTGGCACAGAAGGTTCAGGTCCTTCTTGTTGATGACCTCGACGGTGGCGAGGCGGACGAGACCGTCACGTTCGCTCTTGATGGCAAGACGTACGAGATCGACCTCACGACGAGCAACGCGGACAAGCTCCGTGGTCTTCTTGAGCCCTACGCCCGGAGTGGCCGTCGCACGGGTGGTCGCGCAGCGACCGGCCGCGGCAAGGGCCGCGCCGTTACGGGTGGCAACAAGGACACCGCGGAGATCCGTAAGTGGGCCCGCGAGAACGGCCACAATGTGAATGACCGCGGCCGCGTTCCCGCCGAGATCCGCGAGGCTTACGAGAAGGCCAACGGCTGACCTGTCGGCCGATGGGTCAACAAGTGCGTCCGGGCCTGCGTGAGCCGGACCCGGTGGCATTCCGTCGCTGCCGCGTCCACCAGTCGTACGAGATCGGGAGCATCCCCACCCCTGCTCCCGAGGCCGGCCAGAGCCGGGAGCCGCGGCTCCACCTCCTGGCGCGGTTCGGGGGGCCGCAGCCAGAACGCGGCCCCCGGCGAGCCCCCCGCCCCACCGGGCGGCGCAGGGGCGTCGATGTGTCCGCCCGTTCCGATGGCGGCCAGGTCGAGAGCGATACCGCTCCACTCCAGCCAGTCGAGCAGCCCCGGCAACTCGTCCGCGGTCCCGGTGGCCACCAGCACCCGCATCCGCCGGCCGGCCAGCGCCACGGGGCCGGTGCGCCCCACCCGGCGCAGTGCCGCGTGACCCGCCGCGGCAGGCAGCTCCAGCACGTCGAAGCGCAGCCCGGTCAGCAACCGCACGGGTGCCGTTCCCTCCGTGGCCCAGTCGAGCTCCGTCGCGTACCACCGTGCGCAGGCGTCGGCCTCGGGCGACGAGCGGGGAGGCGGGACGATGGGAGCCATGACCGATGAACCGCCGAACCGCGTCCGGGGTTACGCACAGTTCATGATCGACTGCTCTTCGTGTCCGTGATGGGGGCGTACGGGAGCATTCGGCAGCGTGAAGTTGTTCGCCCGTAGCGGAGGGAACGGGGGTGCGCCGCATGGACTGTCAGTGAGTGCGGGTAAGACATCCCTAGTGAGAAGGGGCGACACGCAGGCAAAAACGTCTCACGTTCGCCATCGGCGTACTGGCGAAAGGGCTATCTGCCTGGCCTGCGGGAACATCGTCTCGCACCATCGGGTTGGAGCAGTTGTCGGCGTTCGGGGCAGGAGGCCATCGACGGGTGTCGGCAGTTGAAATGAGCGGTCCCCGCTTGCGGGACTAAGCTGCGGAAGGACAGGGAGGGGACCTACCCCTAACTGCCTGACCGCTCTGAGGAGCGATTAACGATGTTCGAGAGGTTCACCGACCGCGCGCGGCGGGTTGTCGTCCTGGCTCAGGAAGAAGCCCGGATGCTCAACCACAACTACATCGGCACCGAGCACATCCTCCTGGGCCTGATCCACGAGGGTGAGGGTGTCGCCGCTAAGGCCCTGGAGAGCCTCGGGATTTCGCTCGAGGCGGTCCGCCAGCAGGTGGAGGAGATCATCGGTCAGGGCCAGCAGGCCCCGTCCGGGCACATCCCCTTCACGCCCCGGGCGAAGAAGGTCCTGGAGCTCTCGCTCCGTGAGGCCCTCCAGCTCGGCCACAACTACATCGGCACCGAGCACATCCTGCTCGGCCTGATCCGTGAGGGCGAGGGCGTCGCAGCCCAGGTCCTCGTGAAGCTGGGCGCCGACCTGAACCGGGTGCGGCAGCAGGTCATCCAGCTGCTCTCCGGGTACTCGGGAGGCAAGGAGGCGGCCACTGCAGGCGGCCCCGCGGAGGGCACGCCCTCCACGTCCCTGGTGCTCGACCAGTTCGGCCGGAACCTCACCCAGGCCGCTCGTGAGTCCAAGCTCGACCCGGTCATCGGGCGCGAGAAGGAGATCGAGCGGGTCATGCAGGTGCTGTCCCGCCGGACCAAGAACAACCCGGTCCTCATCGGCGAGCCCGGCGTCGGCAAGACGGCGGTCGTCGAGGGCCTGGCGCAGGCCATCGTCAAGGGCGAGGTGCCCGAGACCCTCAAGGACAAGCACCTCTACACCCTCGACCTCGGTGCGCTGGTCGCAGGCTCCCGCTACCGCGGTGACTTCGAGGAGCGCCTGAAGAAGGTCCTCAAGGAGATCCGCACCCGCGGCGACATCATCCTGTTCATCGACGAGCTCCACACCCTGGTGGGTGCGGGCGCCGCCGAGGGCGCGATCGACGCGGCGAGCATCCTCAAGCCCATGCTGGCGCGAGGCGAGCTCCAGACCATCGGTGCGACCACGCTCGACGAGTACCGCAAGCACCTGGAGAAGGACGCCGCGCTCGAGCGCCGCTTCCAGCCCATCCAGGTCGCGGAGCCGTCGCTGCCGCACACCATCGAGATCCTCAAGGGTCTGCGCGACCGTTACGAGGCCCACCACAGGGTCTCCATCACGGACGAGGCGCTGGTGCAGGCCGCCACCCTGGCCGACCGCTACATCTCGGACCGCTTCCTGCCGGACAAGGCGATCGACCTGATCGACGAGGCCGGTTCCCGGATGCGCATCCGCCGGATGACCGCGCCGCCGGACCTCCGCGAGTTCGACGAGAAGATCGCGGGCGTGCGCCGCGACAAGGAGTCGGCGATCGACTCCCAGGACTTCGAGAAGGCAGCGTCCCTCCGGGACAAGGAGAAGCAACTGCTGGCGGCGAAGGCCAAGCGGGAGAAGGAGTGGAAGGCCGGCGACATGGACGTCGTCGCCGAGGTCGACGGCGAGCTCATCGCCGAAGTCCTGGCCACCGCCACCGGTATCCCGGTCTTCAAGCTGACGGAGGAGGAGTCCTCGCGTCTGCTGCGCATGGAGGACGAGCTCCACAAGCGCGTCATCGGCCAGAAGGACGCCATCAAGGCCCTCTCGCAGGCGATCCGCCGTACGCGAGCAGGTCTGAAGGACCCGAAGCGCCCCGGTGGCTCGTTCATCTTCGCCGGCCCGTCCGGTGTCGGTAAGACCGAGCTCTCCAAGACGCTCGCCGAATTCCTCTTCGGTGACGAGGACGCGCTGATCTCCCTCGACATGTCGGAGTTCAGCGAGAAGCACACGGTTTCCCGCCTCTTCGGTTCGCCCCCCGGTTACGTGGGTTACGAGGAGGGCGGCCAGCTCACCGAGAAGGTGCGCCGCAAGCCGTTCTCCGTCGTTCTCTTCGACGAGGTCGAGAAGGCCCACCCCGATATCTTCAATTCCCTGCTCCAGATTCTGGAAGACGGTCGTCTGACCGACTCCCAGGGCCGGGTCGTGGACTTCAAGAACACGGTCATCATCATGACGACCAACCTCGGGACCCGGGACATCTCCAAGGGCTTCAACCTGGGCTTCGCCGCCCAGGGCGACGTGAAGACGAACTACGAGCGGATGAAGGTCAAGGTCAACGAAGAGCTCAAGCAGCACTTCCGGCCCGAGTTCCTCAACCGTGTCGATGACACGGTCGTCTTCCACCAGCTGACCGAGGAGGACATCATCCAGATCGTCGATCTCATGATCGACAAGGTGGATGAGCGCCTCAAGGACCGCGACATGGGCCTCGAGCTCAGCCCGAACGCCAAGTCGCTGCTGGCGAAGAAGGGCTACGACCCCGTGATGGGCGCCCGGCCGCTGCGCCGGACGATCCAGCGCGAGATCGAGGACATCCTCTCCGAGAAGATCCTCTTCGGAGAGCTGCGCCCCGGTCACATCGTGGTCGTGGACACCGAGGGTGAGGGGGACGAGAAGAAGTTCTCGTTCCGTGGCGAGGAGAAGTCGGCACTGCCCGACGTCCCGCCGATCGAGCAGGCGGCCGGTGGCGCCGGCCCGAACCTGACGAAGGAAGCGTAAGGGCGCGTAGCGCCTGAGCACGTAGAAGGGGCTGCCCCGGACCGGTCAACGGTCCGGGGCAGCCCCTTTCTGCGTGTGGCCACGTGGCCGGGCGGCTGGGTTCGGCGGGCGGTACACGTGTCGGGCCCACTTGTGCGGGCGTGAGTCGGGCCCCGGGGCCCTGGGGCCTTGGGGTGCGCCGGACCAGGTGGGGCTCCGCCCCCGGGCCCACGTACGCCTGCCCACCGGAGGGCCATGACCGCCCCGGGCCGAGGGGCAGTGGGTGCCCCCGTCCTTTGAGCCCGGCGGCCGGGCACGCGGGTGCAGGGTGGCCGTTCCCCGCACGATGGGCGGCCGGGCACCGCGGGCCCGGAGGTGGCAGGGCCGTGGGTGATGGGCCGCCGTTCCCACGTGCCGGGCACGGCTCCCGGGGTACTGAGTGGCCCTTTCCCAGGCGGCGGGGGCGGACCGCGGGTGTTTCCACGTGTCGGGCGCCGCTCCCGGGCTACTGGGCGGCTCCCCCCACATGGCGGGCGGCCGTCCCCGGGGCTGGACGGCAGGAGTGGGCGTCGGTGGCTTTCCCGGGGCCGGGGCTGGGGCGCGCGGGTACCGGGTGGCCCTTCCCCGGGCAGCGGGGGCCGGGACGCGCGGGTAGCGGGTAGCCCCTTTCCCGCGTGTCGGGGGGCCGGCTTCGGGTGCTGAGCGTCGTTCCCCGCGCAGTGGGCGCCCGGTTCCACGGTTCCTGGCCCTGAAACGCGGCTGGGACCCCTCAAAAGTGCCTCGCCATACCCCGCCGCGAAGGTCCCAAAACGGAAGGCCGAAGGTCCCACCGGCGGTGACAAGGCGCACAGCCGATTTGGGCCTACTAGGAGCGGTAGGAGCAAAGTCCTTGATCGCTCAAGGGACCTTCGTCCTCGGAGCGGCCGGGACCTTCGGCGGAGGGGGCGAATCTGCCCGTATCACCGCCCAATGTCCGCAAAGGGGCCTTTAGGGCTGGGCTTAAACCTGATCTCAGATCCTGATTTCAGCATGTTTAGGACGGTTTGAGTGGGCACTCCCGGGCGGGTCGCGAGGGGATTTCCGCAGGGCCTGTCTACGGCTTTTCTTCGTAGATGGGGGGTTTGAGTGTTCTGGGCGATCCGGGTTACCAAGGTGGAGCAAGCCCGGTCCGAGTGCCGGGTCCCAGCACCCCGGAGGTTCTCCCCGTATGTCGAAGCGCGTTACGTTCCAGCACTCCCGCCGCCCGTCCATGTCCCGCGTCAGTGGCGCCGTCGTGGCCGCAGGCCTGGGTGCGTCGATGGTGTTCGGTGCGGGCGCGGCGTTCGCGTCCGGTACGACGGGCACTGCGGGCACCGCGGCTCTCGCCGGTGCGGCCACGGCCCAGTCCGTTGCCCAGCAGGCGACCGCCCAGGGCAAGGCCGCCGAGGCCGCCAAGAAGGCTTCGGTCGAGAAGAAGGCCGACAAGAAGGCCGCGGCCAAGAAGAAGGCCGCAGCCGCGAAGAAGAAGGCCGCGTCGTGGGAGGCCCCGGTCAACCACTACGTGCTGAGCGCGACCTACGGCACCGGCGGCGACCGCTGGGCCAGCAAGCACTCCGGCCAGGACTTCGCGGTGCCGATCGGCACCAAGGTCGAGGCCGCGCACTCCGGCCGGGTCGTCAAGGCCGGCCCGAACGGCGGCGGCGACGGTCCCGCGTACGGCAATGCCATCGTGATCAAGCACTCCAACGGCAAGTACTCGCAGTACGCGCACCTCTCCAAGATCGAGGTGAACGTCGGCGACCGCGTGAAGACCGGCGAGAAGATCGCCCTTTCCGGCAACACCGGAAACTCCAGCGGCCCGCACCTGCACTTCGAGATCCGGACCACCCCGAACTACGGTTCGGCGATCAACCCGGTCTCCTACCTGAAGGCCGAGCACGTCCACATCTGATGGAGTGCCCGCGATGCCGGTAGCGGCTAAGCGGCAGGCCCCGGGTCGTGGGCCTTGGTCACCAGTTCGATGGCGACCTCGAGAGCAGCCTTGCGCTTCTCCTCGGGGTCGCCTTCGGCGTCTCTGAGCGCGAGCATCCCCGCGTGCATCGCGAAGAGTGCGGTGAAGCAGCGCACCTGGTCGGTGAGCGGGGCGTCGGGTTCCTTGATCAGGTCCACCAGGGCGATGACCCGGTGCTTGATCGTGTGGCCGATGCTCAGATCGCGCACGGTCGCCTGGTTCTCCTGCATGAAGCGGAAGAGCGGGGCGGCGCGGTTGAGTGCCTCGCTGTAGCGGACCAGGATCTCCTTCTTCGTCTCCAGGGTGCGCGGCTGTTCCTTGCCCCAGGCGAGAAGCTCCTCGACGGGCTGGTTCAGGTCCTCGAAGATGCTGTTGAGGATGTCTTCCTTGGTCTTGAAGTGGTAGTACAGCGCCGCCTTGGTGACGTCCAGCTGCTCGGCGATCTCGCGGAGAGAGGTCTTCTCGTAGCCCTGTTCGGCGAAGAGGTCGAGGGCCACGTCCTGGATGCGCTGCCGGGTGTTGCCCCGGCGCGGCTGCGGCCTGCTGCCCATGCGACTCTCCCAAGAACTTACTTGACGACCGGCTAGTTAGGGGTCTACCTTCCCTCAGTGTAGCCAACTAGCCGGGCGGCAAGTAAGTGCCCCGGTGGCGGACCGGACAGCAGGGGATCAGGGGAGTACGGGACATGGCGGATCTGAAGAAAGCGGCGTCGGCCGGGAAAGCGGAGTCACAGCCACGCAGCGTCCGGGTGGTCGTTCTCGCCCTGATGATCGCGATGCTGCTGGCCATGCTCGACAACCTGATCGTCGGCACCGCGATGCCGACGATCGTCGGCGACCTGGGCGGCATGGAGCATCTGGCCTGGGTGGTCACGGCCTACACGCTGGCCACGGCGGCCTCCACGCCCATCTGGGGCAAGCTCGGCGACATGTACGGACGCAAGGGCATCTTCCTGACGTCCATCGTGATCTTCCTGATCGGTTCGGTGCTGAGCGGAATGGCCCAGGACATGGGCCAGCTCATCGGGTTCCGGGCGATCCAGGGCCTCGGCGCCGGCGGTCTGATGGTGGGCGTCATGGCGATCATCGGCGATCTGGTGCCGCCCCGTGAGCGAGGCAAGTACCAGGGCATGATGGCGGGCGTGATGGCGATCGCCATGATCGGCGGGCCGCTCGTCGGCGGCACCATCACCGACCACCTCGGCTGGCGCTGGAGCTTCTACATCAACCTGCCGCTGGGCGCGGTCGCGCTGGCCATGGTCACCACGGTGCTGCACCTGCCCAAGAAGGAGCGCACGAAGGCGAAGGTCGACTACCTGGGCGCGGCGCTGCTCACCGTCGGCATCACCGCGATCGTGCTGGTCACCACCTGGGGCGGTTCGGAGTACGCCTGGGGCTCGGCCGTGATCATGGAGCTCATCGCCCTCGGCGTGGCCTCCCTCGTCGGCTTCGTCTTCGTCGAGACGAAGGCGGCGGAGCCGATCATCCCGTTGCACATCTTCCGCAACCGCAACTTCACGCTCATGTCGATCGTCGGCTTCGTCGCCGGTTTCGTGATGTTCGGTGCGGTGCTCTTCCTGCCGCTGTTCCAGCAGTCGGTGCAGGGGGCCTCCGCGACGAACTCCGGACTGCTGCTCCTGCCGATGCTGATCGCGATGATGATCGTCTCGCTGATCGCCGGCCGGGTCACCACCAGTACCGGTAAGTACAAGGTGTTCCCGATCGTGGGCAGCATCCTGATGGTCGCGGGCCTGTTCCTCCTGTCGACCATGGACACCGGCACCACGCGCTTCACCTCCGGTGTCTACATGGCGGTGCTCGGCGCCGGCATGGGCTTCCTGATGCAGATCACCATGCTCGTCGCGCAGAACAGCGTGGAGCTCAAGGACATGGGCGTCGCCTCCTCCGCGACCACCCTCTTCCGCACGCTCGGCAGCTCCTTCGGAGTGGCGATCATGGGTGCCCTGTTCACCGGGCGGGTCCAGGACGAGATGGCGGCCCGCGGCGGCGGTGGAGCCACCGAGACCTCCGCCCAGCTGAATGCGGCGAGCCTGGCGAAGCTGCCGGTCGAGATGCGTGAGGCGTACGAGTTCGCGGTGTCCTCGGGAACGCACATCGCCTTCCTGCTGGGCGGCTCGATCGCGGTGCTGGCCCTGTTGGCGGCACTGTTCGTCAAGGAGGTCCCGCTGCGGGGTACGGAGAAGCCGGAGGCCGCTCCGGTCGACGACGCGGCACGGCCGCGGCCGTCGGCGGCCAAGGAGTCGCAGACCGTCTGAGCAGCTGTACGGCGTGTGGGCCCCGGATGCGTGACGCCTCCGGGGCCCACACGCGTCCGAGACGGCAGCCCACCCGTCAGTCCTGTGTCTGCTGCCCGGACTGCTGCAGGACCGGGAAGCTCCCGGTGTTCGTCGGCGCGTGTTCGGGCAGCCACAGCACGGCGACGGCCCCGCCCGCACCGTCCGCCGCCCCGGCGGGCGCCGCGTTGCGGAAGGTGAGCCGGGCACCGAGGACCCGCGCCTGTCCGGCGGCGATCGTCAGCCCCAGCCCGTGCCCGTGGCCGGCCCGGTCACTGCTCCCGGTACGGAACCGGCTCGGCCCGTCCCGCAGCAGCGCCTCCGGGAAACCGGGCCCGTGATCGCGGACCCGCAGGACCCTGCCCTCGACGGTGACCTCGACCGGGCCCGCCCCGTGTTTGGCGGCGTTCCCCAGCAGATTGCCCAGGATGCGTTCCAGGCGCCGCGGATCCGTGGACACCCAGGACTCGTGCACCACCTGGACCGTGATCCCCGGATCCAGCAGGGCGACCCGGCGGCTCACGAACTCGCCGAGCGGCAGTTCCTGCAGCTCGGCCCGCTCCGAGGCGCTGTCCAGCCGGGCGACCTCCAGCACGTCCTCGACCAGGGTCCGCATCGCCTGTGCCCGGTCCCGTACGAGCTCGGTCGGGCGACCCGGCGGCAGCAGTTCGGCCGCCGTGAGCAGTCCCGTCACCGGGGTGCGCAGCTCATGGGCGATGTCCGCCGTGACCCGGCGTTCCGCCTCGATCCGTTCGTTCAGGGCGTCCGTGAGGGCGTCGACCGCGCGGGCCAGCTCATCGGTCTCGTCCCGTACGACGCCGCCGACCGCCTCCCGTACCCGTACATCCGTGTTGCCCTGGGCCACCTTGCCCGCCGCTGCCGCGGCCTTGCGCAGTCTGCGTGAGAGCTGGCCGCCGATGAGCACCCCCAGGGCGCACCCGCCGAAGACGACCGAGACCGAGCCGATGACGAGGGCGCGGTCGAGGTCGCCCATGATCGTGGCGTTGCGGTCGGCGAAGCGGGTGTGCAGCGAGAGGACGTCACCGTTGGCCAGCGGTACGGCCGCCCAGACGTCAGGTACTCCTCCCGCGTACTCGTCGACGTGGGTGGCGCGCCGGTTGTTCCGGACCTGGTCCCGCAGGCTGGAGGGCATCGCCGGGTCGTTGAGTTTGGCGCCGAACTTGGGCGACGGCTTCTGTGTGTTCGACGCCTCGTACAGCCTCTGGGCGAACAGCAGCCGTTCCAGCTGTACCTCGCGGGCGTTCTCCAGCATCGAGACGCGCGCGGCGTTGTGGACGACGAGACTCAGGGCCACCGCGATGAGTGCGCCGACAGCGGCGATCGCGATGCTGATCTTCCAGCGGACACCGGTCCGCAGAGCGAGCCGCCTCATGCGCGGAACTTGTAGCCGAAGCCGCGGACCGTCTCGATCCTGTCCTGCCCGATCTTGGTGCGCAGCCGCTGCACATGGACGTCCACGACCCGTGTGTCGCCGCCCCAGCCGTAGTCCCAGACCCGCTCCAGGAGCTTGTCCCGGGACAGCACGGTGCCGGGGGCGGAGGAGAACTCCAGCAGCAGCCGCATCTCGGTCGGCGTCAGGCCCACCTGCGCGCCGCCCCGGCGTACCTCCATGCCTTCGGTGTCGATCTCCAGATCACCGAAGACCAGCGCCCCGCCCGTCCCGTGCGACGGCTCGGCGGCCGTGGCGCCGCCCTGCCCGCCCGAGGCGTGGCCGAACCGGCGTAGAACGGCGCGGATCCGGGCGACCAGTACCGCCCCGTCGAAGGGTTTGGTGACGTAGTCGTCGGCCCCGGCCTCCAGGCCGAGGACCACGTCGATCGAGTCGGCCCGCGCGGACAGCATGATCACGGGAACGGTCGACTCGTCGCGGATGCGGCGGCACAGGCTCACCCCGTCCAGTCCCGGCACCATCACATCGAGCAGGGCGATGTCCGGCCGGTCCGCCCGGAAGGCCTCCAGGCCCAGCAGACCGTCGGGCATCGCGGTGACCGTGAAGCCGACCCGCTCCAGCGCGAGCTGGGTGGCCTCGCGGATCACGTCGTCGTCCTCGACGAAGAGGACGTGGGTCTCGGCCATGCGGGCTCTCAGTTCTGCGTCGTCGGCGGGGCGGGAAGTTCTCCGTCCCCGTTGCCGACGGCCCGGTTGAAGTCGTTGTGCACCCGGTCGGTCTCGGTGAACCGGCCGGCCGACCAGCGGTAGGTGATCACGTCCTCGCCCGACGGGTAGGCGACCGAGTCCTTCGAGCCGTACACCTGGGTCGTCACCACCAGGTCACCGCGGTCGATGGTGCCGTAGACCGCGGGTATCTCGGCGGCGAAGACGTTCTCGTACGTACCGTCCGGGCGCTGCCGATAGGCGTAGGTGCCGACCCCCACCGAATCGCCGCAGGTCATCACGTTGACCACGACGTCGGGTGCGGGACCGTCGGTGAGTGAGCCGTACGAGGTGTCCACCGGGTACTCGTCACCGGTGCAGGGCCTCAGATCGCTGCTGATCCGTCGGCTCACCTCGGGGTCACGCTTGACCAGCTGCACGGCGTCGACCGGTGCGGCGGGCTTCGCCGTGCCGGTGGGCAGCACGTTCGAGGGCGTCACCTGAGCCACCGGCTGGGTGCCCGCGGGCCCCTCGTCCCGGGTGCCCGTGCCGCCGGTGGAACAGCCGGCGCAGAACAGCCCGAAGGCGGCGAGCCCGGCCATGGCCGTACCTCCCGCCGCCAGACCGGCCCGGAGCCCACTGCCCCGGCCGGCCGCCGTACCGCTGCCTGTCAGGCCGCGCACCGCTCCCGCCCCCGCTCGTCATGACGCCTGTCCTGCTGCGCCGGTATCCGCGCCGGTGTTCCCTCGGCCTCGCGGCTCCGGGCGGCACGGTCCTCCAGCTCCTGGCGCAGTCTGGCCAGGGCGCGGTGCAGCGTGCTCTTCACCGTACCGGCCGACATGCCGAGCGCCGCGGCCGTCTCCTCGGTACTCATCTGCTCCCAGTGTCGCAGCACGACGACGCTGCGCTGCTTGGGAGCCAGGACACCCAGGACGTCGATGAGCAGCGCACGGTCGGCACGCTGCTCGGAACCGTCGTCGACGCTCGCGTCGGGGAGCTGCTCGGTGGGTACCTCGTCGAGCTTCCGGGCCCGCCACCACTCCGTACGCGTATTGATCATGACGCGGCGCAGATAGGCGTCGGCGAGCGACTTGTCGGCGATCCCGTCCCACCGGCCGAGGGTGCGGACCAGGGCGGTCTGCAGCAGGTCCTGCGCATCCACCGGGTCCGGAACCAGCCGGCGGGCACTGCGCAGCAGTGCGTCCTGCCTGGTGCGCACGTACTCCTCGAATTCGAGCACCTCGCCCTGCGCCATAACAACCGCCTCCGTCCCCGTGAATCCCCGTGGTACCGCTGGTCAGCGGGTGATCCCGTTCGCTGACGTCGCAGACGCTACGGAGGCGTTGTCACGAGGGTGTGCGGAGGAGCCGTACGCGGACGCACGGCTGTCCATCGGTTGTGTAACAGCCGCTGGACAGCCCGGTCCGCCGGAGGGAGTCAGGTCAGGGGCAGCCGGTACTGGCCGCCCGGAAGGGGTTCGACCAGTCCGTCGGCGACGAGTCCGTCGAGGGCCCGCGCGCGCTGCACCGGTTCCTCCCACACCGCGTCCAGCGCGGACTGCGGCACGGGCGTCACCGCCTCACGCAGAACGGCGAGCAGCCGGCCCCGTACCTGCCGGTCCGTACCGGCGTAGGTCTGGCCGCGGCGCGGCGGTCCCTGGTGCGCGGGCTTGCCGGCCAGCCGCCAGGCGCACTGTCCGGCGATCGGGCAGCGCGTGCAGTCCTCGTTCTTCGCGGTGCACACGAGTGCGCCGAGTTCCATCGTGGCCGCGGCCCAGCGGGCCGCGCGCTCGTCCTCCTCGGGGAGCAGTGCGCGGGCGAGCTTGCGCTCGGCCGCCGTGGTCGCGTTCGGCGGGTACTGGATGCCGGAGGCGGCGCGGGCGAACACCCGGCGGACGTTCGTGTCGAGCACGGCATGACGCTGCCCGTACGCGAACGAGGCCACGGCCGCCGCCGTGTACTCGCCGATCCCGGGCAGCGCGAGCAGCTGGTTGTGCTCGCTGGGTACGTCACCGCCATGGCGTTCCGTTATCGCCTGCGCGGCCCCGTGCAGGCGCAGGGCGCGTCGCGGGTAGCCGAGCCGGCCCCAGGCGCGGACCGCTTCACCCGGCGCGTCGGCGGCCAGGTCGGCGGGGCGCGGCCAGCGGGCCATCCATTGCTCGTACACCGGGAGGACCCGGTTCACGGGAGTCTGCTGCAGCATGAACTCGCTCACCATCACACCCCAGGCGCCCGCTTCGGGGCGGCGCCAGGGCAGATCGCGGGCGTGCTGCTCGAACCACCCGATGACGGGGGTGTGGAGGGAGGCGGGGGGCGTGTGTGTCGAAGTCGTGGCAGTCATCGCACCTACGATCCTGGCACGGAAGGCAGGACATGGGGCACGGCCACGGGGGTGTCGGCCCGGCTGAGGGCTCAGGGAGTGATATTGCCACCCGTTCTGACCCTTCTGGTCCTTCCAGAGCCTTCGAGGACGTCCCGGGACGGTTCCGCGCGGCACAAAGTGGCCGGAAGTGGCCGGGAACGGCCCCTGCGTGATGATGATCCGGAAAACTTGAGGATCAGAGCGGCGGGTGGGGCCGGAGTCGGCCCGGATCTCTCGTACAGTTTGCGCCGTGGGATCTATGCGCAATCCGGTCGGGCCGCTTCCCTCCAGCATCTACTGGCGGCGGAGGGCAGTTGCGGCGATGGTGATCGCGCTGCTCGCGGCACTGGTCGCATGGGCCGTCACCTCGGGTGGCGGCGGCGGGACGAAGGACGACGCGAAGCCCGGCGACTCGGATCCGGCCCCGTCCATCACCCCGGGACCCTCCGGATCAGGACCGGCAATCAGCCAACAGCCGGGCGGACGCGACGAGTCGGACTCCGGTGGGAGCGGGGACGGTGCCGCCGACGCGGGCTCCGACGGAAGCGACGGCGACGGCGGCACGGGTGGCGACGCCGGATCGGGCGCGGGCGGGTCCGACGGCTCGGCGGCGGGCGGCACGGGAACGGGCGGCGGCGGGACCACGGGCGAACAGGTGCCGGCCGGCTCCTCGCTCCCCAACTGCGCACCCTCCGTGCTGCAGTTGAGTCTCCGTACGGAGAACAGCTACGGCCCCGACGACAAGCCGGCGTTCCGGCTGACCGCCAAGAACACCTCCGGCAGCGCCTGCAAGGCCGACTTCGGGCCGAAGAGCGCGGTGCTCACCATCACCGAAGCCGGCGGCAACGACGAACAGGTGTGGTCCTCCAAGGACTGCCCGTCGGGCGGCGCGGTGTTCCTGAAGGTCCCGGCAGGGGCGACCATCGTTCACACCGTGGAATGGGACCGGAAGAAGAGCGCGCCCCAGTGCGCGACTCCGCCCCCCGGCAAGGCCGCCCCCGGTACGTATCTGCTCGAGGCGAAGGCGCCGGGCGAGCCGCTGCAGCGCGCCTCGTTCGTCCTCGCCAAGGACTGACCGGCAGGACCGGAGCCTGCCCGGCAGGGACCTGGCCGGCCGCCGGGTCCGAACTAGACGTACCGCTCCAGGATCGAGGACTCCGCCAGTCGCGAGAGCCCCTCCCGTACGCTCCGGGCCCGCGCCTCGCCGACCCCGTCCACCGTCTGGAGGTCGTCGACGCTCGCGGCGAGCAGCTTCTGCAGGCCGCCGAAGTGCTCCACCAGCCGCTCGATGATCGCCCCCGGCAGCCGCGGCACCTTCGCCAGCAGCCTGAAGCCCCGCGGCGAGACCGCGGAGTCCAGCGTCTCGGGCGAACCGCTGTAGCCCAGCGCCCGCGCCACCACCGGAAGTTCGAGCAGCTCCGTGTGCGAGAGCGCGTCCAGCTCGGTCAGCGCCTCCGCGACCGTACGGGACCGCTTCGCGGTCGGTTCGGGCACGTAGTCCCGTACGACCAGCTCCCGCTCGGGCTCCACGCCCGCGATCAACTCGTCCAGCTGGAGCGACAGGAGCCTGCCGTCGGTGCCCAGCTCCACCACGTACTCGGCGATCTCGGTGGCGATCCTGCGCACCATTTCCAGCCGTTGCGCGACCGCCGTCACGTCCCGGACGGTCACCAGGTCCTCGATCTCCAGCGCGGAGAGCGTCCCGGCGACCTCGTCGAGCCGGAGCTTGTACCGCTCCAGCGTGGCGAGCGCCTGGTTGGCACGGGACAGGATCGCGGAGGACTCCTCCAGGACCCTTCGCTCTCCGTCCACGTACAGCGCGATGAGGTGCATCGACTGGGAGACGGAGACGACCGGGTACACACACGCTTTGGAGACCCGGTCCGCCGTGCGGTGGCGGGTGCCGGTCTCCTCGGTGGGGATGGAGGCGTCCGGGACGAGCTGCACTCCGGCCCGCAGGATCTTGGTCATGTCCTTGTCGAGGATCAGCGCGCCGTCCAGCTTGGCCAGCTCGCGCAGCCGCGTCGCGGTGAACTCCACATCCAGCACGAATCCACCGGTACACATGGATTCGACGGTTTTGTCCATGCCGAGGACGATCAGCCCGCCGGTGTTGCCCCGGAGAATGCGCTCCAGGCCGTCCCGCAGGGCCATACCGGGCGCCACTGCGCTCAACGAGGCGCGCATCAGCGCCTCGTTGCCGGTGCCTTGGCCGGACTTTCCGGGCGATGCTGCCCGGTCGTTGGCTGCCACTGCACTCCTCCGGTCACAGGTTTGCGGTGCCCTTGCGTCCCTCATGGCGTTCGTACGGGCGGGCGAGACCAGGGCAAAGTCTACCGGCGTGCGCCGTCCTCCTGTGGTCCGTCCGAGCGAGACCTGCGCGGGAGGACTCTCAGAGCATCACCCATGTCGGCGACTTCCGTGACCTTCATACCGGCGGGGACCTGCCCCGGGTCCCTCGGGACCAGGGCGTGCTTGAACCCGAGACGGTACGCCTCGGCGAGCCTGCGCTGGACCCCCGTAACCCTTCTGACCTCCCCGGCGAGGCCCACTTCGCCGATCGCGACGAGGTTCTTCGGGAGGGGGGTGTCGCTTGCCGCACTGGCCAGGGCCAGCGCGATCGCGAGGTCCGCGGCGGGCTCGGTGAGCTTCACGCCGCCGACCGTCGCGCTGTAGATGTCCCGCTTGCCGAGCGCGCTGATTCTGCCGCGCTGCTCGAGAACCGCCAGCATCATCGAGACGCGAGAGGTCTCCAGGCCCGAGGTCGTGCGCCGGGGCGAGGGGATCTGCGAATCGACGGTCAGCGCCTGGACCTCCGCGACGAGAGGGCGCTTGCCCTCCAGGGTGACGGTCAGGCAGGTGCCGGGAACCGGCTCGTCGCGCCGGGTGAGGAAGAGGCCGGACGGATCGGCGAGTCCGGTGATGCCCTCGTCGTGCAGCTCGAAGCAGCCGACCTCGTCCGTGGCCCCGTACCTGTTCTTGACGCCCCGTACCAGACGGAGGCGGGCGTGCCGGTCGCCCTCGAAGGACAGCACGACGTCGACGAGGTGCTCCAGGAGCCGAGGCCCCGCGATCGCGCCGTCCTTGGTGACATGGCCGACCAGGAGCGTCGACATGCCGCGCTCCTTCGAGGCCCGGATGAGGGCGCCCGCGACCTCTCGGACCTGCGCCATGCCACCGGGTGCGCCCTCGATCTCCGGCGAGGCGACGGTCTGTACGGAGTCGAGGACGAGGAGGGACGGCTTGACCGCGTCCAGATGCCCGAGGACGGCCGACAGGTCGGTCTCCGCGGCCAGGTACAGGTGATCGTTGATGGCCCTGATCCGGTCGGCCCGCATCCGCACCTGGCTCGCGGATTCCTCCGCTGTGACGTACAGCGTGCGGTGTTCGTCGCTCGCGGCCTTCGCCGCCACGTCCAGCAGCAGCGTCGACTTCCCGACGCCCGGTTCGCCCGCGAGCAGCACGACGGCTCCCGGCACGAGCCCGCCCCCGAGCACCCGGTCCAGCTCACTCACGCCGGTCGAGCGCGCCGTGGCCTGGCGGCTGTCGACCTGCCCGATGGGCAGAGCGGCGGTGGAGACGCGGCCCGCTGCCGTGGTGCGCACGGCAGGGGCGCCGCCGAACTCCTCGACCGTCCCCCAGGCCTGGCATTCGGGGCAGCGGCCGAGCCACTTGGCGGTCGTCCAGCCGCATTCGGTGCAGCGGTAGGACGGCCGGTCCTTCGCGGATTTCGTACGGGCAGCCATGGCGTCACCGTATAGGGGTGGTCCGACAGTGCCGACCAGTCGACCGGAGTCACGGGTGACGAACATGTGCACGATGCGGTATTTCCGTTGGAATACGGGATTGCTGTCCCCTTTCGGGGGATACATTCACCCGTAAGGATTAAATGTGCGGAAGGGGTGCTAAGGGCGCACCTTCGTCTGCCTACGGTCGCCAGGTGACGAGCAGCAGGCTGGAGACACCCGTACACACCACCGGCGCACCCCGGGCGCACCGTCGTGGGATCCGCCCGGCAGCGCATCGAACGTCCGCACGTTACGAGCCGTATCTCGACGGCCTGTTCACCTACTGCCTCTCCGTGCTGTGCGACCACGAGGCGGCCACCGAGGCGCTCGGCGCCGTCCTCGCGATCGCGGAGCGTCAGGAGGGCCGGTGTCCCGCGGCCGAGGAGGAACGTAAATCCTGGCTGTATGCCCTGGCCAGGTGGATGTGCCTGCGCACGCTCACGGAGCAGAAGCGGGGCCGCCAGGCCCACCGCCGGACGGCCACCCGGCCGCCCCCGTTACCTGCCGCCGGCGTCACCCCGGAGGAAGCGGCCGCCCCGGGCCACGCGGAGTCCCCCGCCGCCGAAGCGCGCCGGCGCGAACTCGCCCGGCTCGCCTGGCCGGAGGCCGCGGGCACCACACCCGAACAGCGCGAGGCGCTGGAGCTCGCCGTTCGTCACCGTCTCACCCCGCGGGCGGTGGCCGCCGTCCTCGGCCTCGAACCCGCCACCGCGCGGGAGCTCCTGGCCGCCGCGGCCTGCGAGGTGGAGCGCACCCGTGCCGCACTCGCGGTGGTCGAGACGGGGAACTGCCCCACCGTCGCCCGGCTCACCGGCACCCACCGGGTCCTGCTCTCCGCGGCCCTGCGCCGCGAGCTCGTCCGGCACGTCGACGACTGCCCCCGGTGCCGCCGCGCCGCAGAACGGGCGGGGGCGGCAGGACCGTGGCCCGGCGCGGTCACCCCGGGCACCGCGCTGACGGTCCTGGAGGCGCCGCGCCCCTCGGTGCGCGTCGCCCTGGTCCACGCGAGGCGGTCCCGGTCGGGCACCCCGCGCTTCGGCCGGACGGGCTTCCCCCTCGACCCGAAGGACCATGCCGCGCGCCGGGACCGGCTGCGTGCCCGGGTCGTGACGACGACGGTCGTCGCGACCGTCGTCGCCGCCCCCGTCATCGCGCTGTGGGCCGCCTACCGGGGCGCACCGCTGACCGGCGAGGGCCGCGACGGCTCCTCCTCGGTGACCGCGACGGAGGTGGACGGGGGAGCCGGGCTCGAAGGCGATCCGTACGACCACTACGAGAACGCGGGCAACGCCCGCCCCGACGCCGACGGCCGTTTCACCGACGCGGGCCGGAGGCCGGACGTCTCGGCCGAGGTGATCAGTGCCGGCGGCGGCCGGCACGGACCCGGGGCGCTCAGGGTCGCGGCCCGCTCGTCCGGCGGCCGTACGACGATCACCCTGACCGCGACCGGCACCCGAGCCGTCGCCTGGTCGGCCCGGGCGGACGTGCCGTGGCTGTACCTCAGCCGCTCCTCCGGCACGATCGCCCCGGGCCGGAGCGTCACCATCCACGCCCTCGTGAATCACGCGGCGGAACCGGCGGGAGCGTGGAGCGCGCGCATCGTGCTCGCCCCGTCGGGTGCCGAGGTCGCGATCAGCGGGTACGGCGCCACGGTGCCGCCACCGGGAAGCCCGGACCCGGCTCCGCCCTCCGGTTCCCCCGAGCCGTCGCCGTCCTCGCCGTCGCCCGACCCGACCCCGGACCCCACGGAGCCGACGCCCGCCCCGTCGGATCCGACCCCGGACCCGACGGACTCCCCGGATCCGACGCCGCCCGCCACCGACCCTCCGTCGCCCACACCCGGCCCGTCCGGTGCGACCACGGATCCGGGAGGAAGCCCCGAGCCGACGGACTGACGGACAGCACACGGCCCGGTGGGCGGCGGAACGTTTGTCCACCGCGCACCGGGCCGCGATCACCCCGGGCCGGAGCCGCGCGGCCGGATCACGCGCCTCCGGGGCGGATCGGCCGCATCAGACCCGATCAGACCGGATCAGCCGGATGCGGTGCCATCGGCAGCAGCGACGACAGCCGCTCCTCGCACAGCTCGACCAGCCGCTCGTACGCCTGCTTGCCCATCAGCTCGACGAGCTCCGGACGGTAGGTCACGTAGACCGGATCCCCGGCCCCGTGCGCCGACGTCGCCGAGGTGCACCACCAGTGCAGATCGTGGCCGCCCGGACCCCAGCCCCGACGGTCGTACTCCCCGATCGAGACCTGGAGCACGCGCGTGTCGTCGGGCCGGTCGATCCAGTCGTAGGTACGCCGGACCGGCAGCTGCCAGCACACGTCGGGCTTGGTCTCCAGCGGCTCCTTGCCCTCCCGCAGCGCCAGGATGTGCAGCGAGCAGCCCGCGCCGCCCGCGAACCCGGGACGGTTCTGGAAGATGCAGGAGCCCTCCCAGCGCCGCGTCTGGCGTTCGCCGTCCTCGTCGACACCGACCCAGCCCGACTCCGTGCCGACGTCGTGGAACTGCCACAGGTCGGGAGTGAGCCGCTCGACGTGTCCGGCCACCCGCTTCTCGTCGTCCTCGTCCGAGAAGTGCGCGCCCAGCGTGCAGCACCCGTCGTCCGCGCGGCCCGCCTGGATGCCCTGGCAGCCGCTGCCGAAGATGCAGGTCCACCTGGACGTCAGCCAGGTCAGATCGCAACGGAAGATCTGCTCGTCGTCGGCGGGGTCGGGAAACTCGACCCAGGCCCGCGCGAAGTCGAGCCCCTTCTCATCGGGCCCGCCGGGCCCCTTTGCTTCCGGCTGCTGCATCTCCTGCTTCATCTTCTGCTTCTTCGTGACTTTGTCCGGCTTCGCCTTTTTCGTCTTTGGCACGGGCCAAGAGTAAGACCGACCGGAGCAGTAGCGTTCCGGGTATGAGACTCGGAGTCCTCGACGTGGGGTCGAACACGGTTCATCTGCTGGTGGTCGACGCGCACCCCGGCGCCCGCCCGCTGCCCGCACACTCGCACAAGGCGGAGCTGCGGCTGGCCGAACTCCTCGACATGGACGGGGCGATCGGCCCCGAGGGTGTCGACCGGCTCGTGTCGACGGTCACCGACGCGCTGCGGGCCGCCGAGGACAAGGGCTGCGAGGACGTACTCGCGTTCGCCACGTCCGCCGTGCGCGAGGCGAGCAACGCGGACCAGGTGCTGGCCCGGGTGCGGGAGGAGACGGGCATCGCCCTCGCCGTACTCAGCGGTGAGGAGGAGGCCCGGCTGACCTTCCTGGCCGCCCGCCGCTGGTTCGGCTGGTCGGCGGGGAAGCTGCTGGTGCTGGACATCGGCGGCGGTTCGCTGGAGGTCGGGTACGGGATGGACGAGGAGCCCGACGCCGCCGTCTCGCTGCCCCTCGGCGCCGGGCGCCTCACGGCGAGCTGGCTGCCCGGTGATCCGCCGGCCGCGACGGACGTACGGATGCTGCGCCGGCACGTCCGGGCCGGCATCGCCCGCACGGTCGGAGAGTTCACCCGGCTGGGCCCGCCGGATCATGTCGTCGGGACCTCCAAGACCTTCAAGCAGCTCGCCAGGATCGCGGGCGCCGCGCGCTCCGCCGAGGGCCTGTACGTACAGCGCGTCCTCACCCGCAAGGCGCTGGAGGAGTGGGTGCCGAAGCTGGCGGCGATGACCGTCGAGCAGCGGGGGAACCTGCCCGGGGTGGCCGAGGGGAGGGCCGCACAGCTGCTGGCAGGGGCGTTGGTCGCCGAAGGGGCCATGGACCTGTTCGGGGTCGAGGAGCTGGAGATCTGCCCCTGGGCGCTGCGTGAGGGAGTCATCCTGCGCCGCCTGGACCACCTCCCGACCGGCCAGGTGGCACTCGACTGATCCCCGGCCAGGCGGTCATGGCCCTTCTCACTTTCAGCCGGGGTCCCTCTTGGAGGCCTACCGCTGCCCGTACCCTGTCTCCGTGGCAGAACCAGTGGTGCGCATCCCGGATGCGAAGGTCGCCCTGTCGACGGCTTCGGTCTATCCGGAGTCGACGGCGACGGCCTTCGAGATCGCTGCGCGCCTGGGTTACGACGGTGTCGAGGTCATGGTCTGGACCGACCCGGTCAGCCAGGACATCGAGGCCCTCAAGCGGCTTTCGGACTACCACCAGGTCCCGATCCTCGCCGTGCACGCGCCCTGCCTGCTGATCACGCAGCGGGTCTGGTCCACCGACCCGTGGGTCAAGCTCCAGCGGGCCAGAGCGGCGGCGGAGAAGCTCGGGGCGTCGACGGTGGTGGTGCACCCGCCGTTCCGTTGGCAGCGCAACTACGCACGCGACTTCGTCAGCGGAATCTGGCGCATGGCGGACGAGACCGATGTGCGGTTCGCGGTGGAGAACATGTATCCGTGGCGCTACAGGGACCGCGAGATGCTCGCGTACGCCCCCGACTGGGACGTCACCCAGGACGACTACCGGCACTTCACCGTGGACCTCTCGCACACCGCGACGGCACGGACGGACAGCCTGGCGATGGTGGACCGGATGGGCGACCGCCTCGCCCACGTCCACCTCGCCGACGGCAAGGGCTCCGCGAAGGACGAGCACCTGGTGCCCGGCCGGGGCGACCAGCCCTGCGCGGAACTGCTGGAGCGCCTCGCCCGTACCGCGTTCGACGGTCACGTCGTCATCGAGGTCAACACGCGCCGCGCCATGTCAGCGGCCGAACGCGAGGCCGACCTCGCGGAGGCGCTCGCCTTCACCCGGCTCCACCTGGCGTCCTCCGCGCAGGCACCCCGCTCATGACTCCGGGCGCGGACGGACCGGCTCCCCGCCGCCGGGGCCGCCCCTCCCGTACGGCGAAGACCGCCGGCCCCGACGCCAGGACGCGGATCCTCGAGGCGGCCCGTTCCGAATTCGCCGAGCGCGGCTACGACAAGGCCTCGATGCGCGGTATCGCCAAGGCGGCGGGCGTCGACGCGGCCCTGGTCCACCACTACTTCGGTACGAAGGACGAGGTCTTCGCGGCGGCGATCGAGGTCTCCTTCGAGCCCGCGCTCGTCATCCCCGAGATCCTCGGCGGTCCCATGGACGGCGTCGGCGAGCGGCTGGCCCGGTACTTCATCGGAGTCTGGGAGAACCCGGTGTCCCGCGCGCCGATGCTGGCCATCCTGCGCTCCGCGCTCACGCACGAGGCGGCCGCGAAGGTCCTGCGCGGATTCGTGCTGCGACGGCTGCTGGAGCGGATCGCGGGGGACCTGGACGTACCCGACCCGACCTTCCGCGCCGAACTGGCCGCCTCGCACATGATCGGGATCGCGATCCTGCGCTACGTGATCCGGGCGGAACCACTGGCGTCGACGGACCCGGAGAAGATCATCGCCATGGTCGCCCCGACGCTCCAGCGCTACCTCACGGGGCAGGACATCCCGTAGGGCGGGGCGGGTGCCGCACCTGCCCGGACACTGGGCACCGTGTCCCGGAATCCGGACACGCTGTCCAGATCCTGGAGCGGGGCGTACGCTCGGAGACAGTCCATATCTGTCGAAGGAGCGATCGGCGATGCCCCACCTGAGGTCCCGCACTGTCACCCACGGCCGCAACATGGCGGGCGCGCGCGCCCTTATGCGGGCGTCCGGCGTAGCCAGTGAGGACATCGGCAAGCCGATCATCGCGGTCGCCAACTCCTTCACCGAGTTCGTCCCCGGCCACACCCACCTCGCCCCCGTCGGCCGGATCGTCTCCGAGGCGATCCAGGCCGCGGGCGCGGTGCCCCGCGAGTTCAACACGATCGCGGTGGACGACGGCATCGCGATGGGCCACGGCGGCATGCTCTACAGCCTGCCCTCCCGCGACCTCATCGCGGACAGCGTCGAGTACATGGTCGAGGCCCACTGCGCCGACGCGCTGATCTGCATCTCGAACTGCGACAAGATCACCCCCGGCATGCTGATGGCGGCTCTCCGCCTCAACATCCCCACGATCTTCGTCTCCGGCGGTCCGATGGAGGCCGGCAAGGCCACCCTCGTCGACGGCACGGTCCGCAGCCTCGACCTGGTCGACGCGATCTCCGACGCGGTGAACGACAAGATCTCGGACGAGGACATCCTCCGCATCGAGGAGAACGCCTGTCCGACCTGTGGCAGTTGTTCCGGCATGTTCACCGCCAACTCGATGAACTGCCTCGCCGAGGCGATCGGCCTGGCCCTGCCCGGCAACGGCTCGGTCCTCGCCACGCACACCGCCCGCAAGGCGCTGTACGAGGACGCCGGCCGCACGATCGTCGAGATCACCAAGCGCCACTACGAGCAGGACGACGAGACGGTCCTCCCGCGGAACATCGCCTCGCGAGCGGCCTTCGAGAACGCCATGGCCCTGGACATCGCCATGGGCGGCTCCACCAACACGATCCTGCACCTGCTGGCCGCCGCCCAGGAGGCCGAGCTCGACTTCGGCCTCCCGGAGATGGACGAGATCTCGCGCCGCGTGCCCTGCCTCGCGAAGGTCGCGCCGAACGTCGCGCCCGGCGGTACGTACTACATGGAGGACATCCACCGGGCCGGCGGCATCCCCGCCATCCTCGGTGAGCTCTACCGCGGCGGCCTCCTCAACGAAGACGTCCACTCCGTCCACTCCGACTCCCTCGCGGACTGGCTGAAGTCCTGGGACGTGCGGGGTGGCTCCCCGTCCCCCGACGCGATCGAGCTGTGGCACGCGGCCCCCGGCTGCGTCCGCTCCGCGCTCGCCTTCTCGCAGTCCGAGCGCTGGGACACCCTCGACCTCGACGCCGAGGGCGGCTGCATCCGCTCCGTGGAGCACGCGTACTCGAAGGACGGCGGCCTCGCGGTCCTCAAGGGCAACCTCGCGGTCGACGGATGTGTCGTCAAGACAGCCGGTGTGGACGAGTCGATCTGGACCTTCGAGGGCCCGGCCGTGGTCTGCGAGTCCCAGGACGACGCGGTGGACAAGATCCTCCGCAAGGAGATCACGCACGGCGACGTCGTCGTCATCCGCTACGAGGGCCCGCGCGGCGGCCCGGGCATGCAGGAGATGCTCTACCCCACGTCGTTCCTGAAGGGCCGCGGCCTCGGCAAGACCTGCGCCCTCGTCACCGACGGCCGCTTCTCCGGCGGTACCTCGGGCCTGTCCATCGGGCACGCCTCGCCGGAGGCGGCGTCCGGCGGCACGATCGCGCTCGTCGAGGACGGCGACCGGATCAGGATCGACATCCCGAACCGTTCGATCGAGCTCCTCGTCCCCGACGCCGAGCTGGCCACCCGCCGAGCGGCCCTGAACGGCGTGTACGCGCCGAAGAACCGCGACCGCAAGGTCTCGGCGGCGCTGCGGGCCTATGCGGCCATGGCGACGAGCGCGGACCGCGGCGCCGTCCGCGACGTCTCCAAGCTCGGCTGACACCACCGCACGGCCGACCCCGCCCCCGGTATCACCAGAGGGCGGGGTCGTTCGCGTCCACGGCGAAAACGGAACCGTCCGGGGAGGTTCCGTACACGGCCGTGCCGAGGACCACCGGAGCGGGCAGCGACGAGGCGTGGCTGAGCTTCCCCGCCCTCAGCCGCGGACGGGTCTGGCCGAGCAGCGTGCCGTGTCCCGTGTCGACGGCGAGCAGCCGCCCGTCGGCCGCGGAGAAGTACAGCCGGTCGCCCTCCCCGAGGACGGGCGAGGACGTGAGCCCGACGGCCGTCTCCAGGCGCCACCGTTCCGCCTTCCCGCCGCCCGGACGGACTCCGACGGCCAGCAGCGTGCCGCCGCGTTCCAGCAGATACGCGGTGTCGCCGTCGAGAACGACCTCCGGTTCGTTCATCCGGAAGGGCAGCGCCGTCCGGGTGGCGCTCCGCCGCACCGGGTCGTAGCGCACCAGCCCGGTGATCTGGGCGCTCTCGTTCATGGACGTGAGGACGAGCACCCCGTCGGATGCCCCGGCGGGTGTGAGGGTCCCGTCCAGCCGGCGTTGCCAGGCGGTGCGCCCGGTCTCCGCCTCGAGCGCCGTGACGAGCGTGGTGGTCCCGTGCGCCGAGTTCTCGAAGACGTACGCGAGTCCCGTCCCGCTCTCGTACAGCGCGTAGCCCGGCTGCCGGTGGCCGGGGACGGTGTGCCGCCAGAGGGACGCGCCGGTCGTGGCGTCGAGGCCCCGCGCGGTGCCGTCCCGCCCGGCCATCAGCAGCGTGTCACCGGCAGGGAAGGGGACGTCGAGGTCCGCGGAGAGGTCCGCGTCCCAGAGCGGTGTGCCACGGCCTGGGTCGTAGGCCCGGAGCGTTCCGCCCGGCACGGCGGTGTACGCCGGTCCGCCGGCCGCCGCTCCCAGTTCGGGGGCCTCCGGCGAGGCGTCCCGGTGCGACCAGATCAACCGGCCGTCCGACGGGTCCAGCCGCGCCGTGCCGAAGCCCGCGGCCACGCAGTACAGGGCGGAGCCCGCGCCCGTCCCCGAGGGGGCGCACGAGGGCGTCGAGCCCTGCGAGGAAGGCAGCGGTGTCTGCCACGGTACGAAGGCCGGCGCGCTCTTCCTCTTCCCCTCGGCCTTGTGCGTTGCCGGAGTCCCGGAGCCGTCCCACGCGCCGGCCGCCCACACGCAGCCGGCGACCAGGGCGAGCACTCCCGCGGCCACCGCGAGCCGTCGCCCCGTCCTCCGCCCGCCCTTCGCCCGGGCAGGCGGCTCCGCCGCCCGTATGTGGGTCGCCGTCTCCTCCTGTGCGGGCTCCCTCGCGCCTGTCCCCGCCACGGACCTGACGGAGGGCGGCCGCCGCTGTGCCGGTACGAACGCCGTGGCCTCGTACGACGGGGGATGCAGCGCCGCCATGATCTCGTCCGGGGTGGGACGCTCCGCGGGATCCTTCGCCAGGCACCGACCGACGAGCGGAGCCAGATCGGCGGGCACCCCGGCCAGATCGGCCTCGTCGTGCACCACCTGATAGGCCACGATGTACGGGCTGTCCGAGTCGAAGGGCCCCCGGCCGGTCGCCGCGTGGACCAGCACCGCACCCAGCGCGAACACGTCCGCGGCGGGGCCGACCTCGCGCGGCCGCTGGAACTGCTCGGGCGCCATGTACGGGGGCGAGCCGATCAGCTTTCCCGTCTCGGTGCGCAGATCACTGTCGTACGGCCGGGAGATCCCGAAGTCGATGACCTTGGGGCCGGAGTCGGGGAGCATCACGTTGCTCGGCTTGAGATCGCGGTGAATGACACCGGCCCGATGGATGTCACGCAGCGCCTCGGCCAGCCCCGCCGTGAGCCTGCGCAGCTCGGCCGGACTCATCGGCCCGTTCCGCTTCACCTGCGCGGAGAGCGTCGGGCCGGGCACGTAGAGAGTGGCCATCCAGGGCAGTTCGGCTGCCGGGTCGGCATCCACGACCGGCGCGGTGAACGCGCCGCTGACCCGGCGGGCCGCCGCGACCTCCTGCCGGAACCGTGCCCGGAACTCGGGGTCCGCCGCGTGCTGCCGGTGCACCACCTTGACCGCGAGCTGCAGCCCGGAGGCGGAGCGCGCCAGGTGCACCACACCCATGCCGCCCGCACCGAGACATGCCTCGAGCCGGTACCCCCCGGCGTACTCAGGTTGTTCCGCTTCCGGATGCGATCCGGTACCTCGCAGCGGCGGCACCGCCCACCCCCGTGTGTTCGTCCGCAAGCGCGACGCACGGAGCCTAGTCGATAGTGCGTGCGAGAAGGGTGGGGCTTGTTAGCCTGCGCGTCGTACGCATCGTTTTCAACGGGGGAGGCCCTCATGGGCGTTGGAGAGAACAGCATCACCGACAGTGCGGCGGCGGACGACCAGGGGGTGACGACGCTCGCCGCGAGCGTCGTCAGATATCCCATCGCTCCCGGCTACCGCGTCAACGTCCGCAAGGGCCCCGGCACGCAGTACGGGATCGTCAGGACGCTGCCGTACGGGATGAGCGTCCCGGTCTACTGCCAGAAGCCGGGGGAGCGGGTCAGCGGTCCGTACGGGACGACGAACCTCTGGGACAACATCGCCAGCGGCGAGTTCGTGTCCGACGCGTACGTGCACACGGGCAGTGACGGCTACATCGCCCCGCGCTGCGACTGACACGCACAGCTCTCGCCCGGGGATAATCGATTCCGTGAGCGAGAACAGCGAAGCATCCGGCACGCCCTCAGGCAGCACGACGTCCGGCGGCAGCACGCCGGGACCGCAGCCCGAGCCCCTTCGTTTCTTCGGTACGACCTGGGTCGACCACGACGGGGGCTACGGGCTGCGGCGGGCCGGCGCCGCCGTCGGCTCGCTCGCGGCAGCCGTCGCCTCGTGCTTCGTCCTGCGCTTCGCGTACCAGGGCCTGGAGATCGCCGAGGTCGGCAGCCTCGTCGGCATGCTCGTGGTCCTGATGTTCGCGGTGTGCAGCGCCATCGCCTTCCGCAGGACCTGGGACGGGTTCGGCCGCCGTCCCGCCGACCCGTCCCGCGAGGACAGCCTGCGCGGCCTCAAGTCCATCGGCTTCATCGGCTCGCTCCTCGCGTACTTCTTCCGCTCGCTCCTGGAGGCGCCGGGCGAGAAGCTCCGGCGCACGGAGTACGAGACGGCGCTCGCCCAGTACGTGAAGCGCCGCTCGACCCGCACGGGCAACCCGGCGGCCCGCAGGAGCGCCAAGGGCAAGCGCACCGGCCGGAAGTAGGGCCTGCGGAGAACCGCTCCCGCGTACGCCGGGGCGGAGGCACGATGAACTCATGTCCTCTACACGCGCCCTCTCGTTCGACCGTGCCGCCGCCCAGTACGCGGCGGCCCGCCCCGACTACCCGCCCGCCCTCTTCGACGCCGTCGAGGAGCTGGCGGGCCGTCCCCTGCGAGGCGCCCGCACCGTCGACGTCGGCGCCGGAACGGGCATCGCCACCCGGCTGCTCCATGCCCGGGGGGCCAGGGTCACGGCCGTGGAGCCGGGCCCCGGCATGGCGGCCGAACTGCGCCGGACGCTTCCGTCCGTGGCGATCGTGCGGGGCGACGGCAACCGCCTCCCCCTGGCCACCGCGTCGGCCGACCTGATCACCTACGCACAGTCCTGGCACTGGACGGACCAGGAACGCTCGATGCCCGAGGCGTTCCGCGTCCTGCGTCCCGGAGGCGCACTGGCGCTGTGGTGGAACGTCTCCGACCACTCCGTCCCCTGGATCGCCGACCAGGACACCCGTCTGCGCCGCCACCTCGGCGCCGGGAACAGCGCCCACGGCTCGTCCCCCGCGTCCCCGGTCCCCGGCAGCCGCTTCCGGGAGCTGCCCGGGCCGGCCGGCAGCAGCTTCGCGCAGCGTCTGCTCCCCTGGTCCCGGAAGGTGCCGGTCGACACCCACCTCGCCAACCTCGCCAGCCATTCCGCGTTCCTCGTGCTCGGCGCGGCGGGCGAGCAGGCAACCCGCCGTTTCCTCGCCGCGGAGCGGGGCCACCTCGCAGGGCTCTTCCCGGACGGCACGGTCGAGGAGCGCTACGTCGCCGACCTCATCGTGGCGATCCGCTGACCGTGCCGGTCTCCTGGTCCCGCCGCGCCTGGTGGGCCTCGGCCCATCCCTCCAGAGCGGCCGCGCTCGCGTGGTCGGTGTGCCGGAGCCCGCTCAGATCCAGCTCGACCACCCGGTCGTGCGGCAGGGCGTCCAGTGCGTCCAGCAGCTTCGGCAGTCGCAGGAACGTGGCATTGCCCGCCACCCGGGCCCGCAGTACACCGCCGACGCCCTCCTCCACCTCCACATGCACATGGCTGATGTCCCAGGCGGTCTTGGCGACGGCCAGCACCAGTCCGACCACGACCCCCTCGAACAGGCTCGTCGCCACGATGGTCCCGGCCGTCACCGCCAGCACCACCGCCTCACCGCGATGCTCACGCCACAGCGGCACCAGCGTCCGTACGGGAATGAGTTTGTAGCCGGCGTGGACGAGTACGCCCGCGAGGGCCGCCACCGGAATGATCCCGAGCGCGATCGGCAGGGCCGCGGCGAAGAGCAGCAGCCACACGCCGTGCAGGATCCGGGACGCCTTCGTCCGCGCGCCGGCCTGCACGTTGGCGACGCTGCGCACGATCACGGCGGTCATCGGCAGGGCGCCCAGCACCCCGCACACCGCGTTGCCCGTGCCCTGCGCGATCAGCTCCTTGTCGTAGTCCGTCCGCTTCCCGCTGTGCAGCCGGTCCACCGCCGCCGCGCTGAACAGTGACTCCGCCGAGGCGATCAGCGCGAACGCGAGGACCGTGCCCAGGACCCCGGCCTCGAGAAGCCGCGCCCAGTCGGCGATCCCCGGCGGCTGTACGGCATCGAGCAGACCGTTCACCTCCAGTCGGCGCACCTGCAGACCGAACACCGCGGCGGTCCCGGCCGCGAGCCCCACCGCCACCAGCGGCGCGGGCACCACACGCGCCGCCCGCCGCCACTTCGGCCAGAGCGTCAGTACGACGACGGTCCCCACCCCCAGCGCGACGGCCGGACCGGACACCCCCTCGCCGAGCAGCAGGCCGGGCAGCCCGGCGATCTTCTGCCCCATGGAGGCGGGAGCCGTCGCGTCGGCGAGCACATACACCTGACCGGAGATCAGGACCAGTCCGATCCCGGCGAGCATCCCGTGCACCACGGCGACGGACACGGCACGGAACCACCGTCCGAGCCGCATGACGCCGAGGGCCACCTGCAGTGCGCCGGCGGTGAGGACCAGTACCCCGAGGGCGCCGATCCCGTAGAGCGCGACCGCCTCGTACACCAGCACGGTCAGTCCGGCCGCGGGACCGCTGACCTGCAGGCTGCTGCCCGGGAGCAGCCCCGCGACGATTCCCCCGACGATCCCGGTGATCAGTCCGAGCTCGGCCGGCACGCCCGAGGCGACGGCCACGCCCACGCACAGGGGCAGGGCAACGAGAAAGACGACGAGTGAAGCGGTGAAGTCGGCGCGAGAGACCGGGATGCCACGCAAGAGAAGGTGCCTCCGTCGGCAGTGGGCGGCAGTGGGCGGTGAGGTAACGGGATGGAACTACTCATTCCGATCACGCCCCGGGCCGAGTGGCGGGCACGCCACGCCGATCCCTTGACGCAGGACCTCCGACGGGACAAAAATTCATCACATGATGAATTCTCTGTCCGCCGCGGGAGCCGGGCGCGCGCCCACAGCCGCACCCGCCGTCGAAGCCCGCGCCCTCACCGTCGAACGAGGCGACCGCACCGTCCTCCGAAGCCTCGACTTCGCCGTCGAGCCCGGCCGGATCACCGGACTCCTCGGCCCCTCGGGCTGCGGGAAATCCACACTCATGCGCTCCGTCGTCGGCACCCAGGCCAAGGTCACCGGCACCCTCGACGTCCTCGGCCGCCCCGCGGGGCACCCCGCGCTGCGCCCCCGCATCGGCTACGTCACCCAGGCCCCGTCCGTCTACACCGACCTCACCGTCCGGCAGAACCTGGACTACTTCGCGGCCGTCCTCCAGCCGGGACGCAGCCACCGGGACGCCCGCGGGGAAGCCGTCACCCGCGCCATCCAGGACGTCGACCTCACCACCCACGCCGACGCCCTGGCCGGGAACCTCTCCGGTGGCCAGCTCAGCCGCGTCTCCCTCGCGGTCGCCCTGCTCGGCACACCCGAACTCCTGGTCCTGGACGAACCGACCGTGGGTCTCGACCCCGTACTCCGCCGGGACCTCTGGAACCTCTTCCACACCCTCGCCGCCGACCGGGGCACCACGATCCTCGTCTCCTCCCACGTCATGGACGAGGCCGAGCGCTGCCACCGGCTGCTCCTCATGCGCGCGGGCGAGATCCTCGCCTCCGACACACCCGAAGGCCTGCGCACCCGTACCGGCTCCGCCACCGTCGAGGAGGCCTTCCTCCACCTCGTGGACGAAGCCGCCACCGCCACCCGCCAGGAGACGACCCGATGAGCACCACAGCCCCGGCGCCCAACCCGCAGCCGCTGAGCCCCGCCCGCACCCTGGCCACCGCCGCCCGCGTCCTGCGCCAGCTCCGGCACGATCCCCGCACCGTCGCGCTGCTGCTGATCGTCCCGGTCCTGATGATCACGCTGCTGCGCTACGTCTTCGACGGCAGCCCGCAGACCTTCGACGCCATCGGCGCCTCGCTGCTCGGCATCTTCCCGCTCATCACGATGTTCCTGGTGACCTCGATCGCCACGCTGCGCGAACGCACATCGGGCACCCTCGAACGTCTCCTCGCGATGCCCCTGGGCAAGGGAGACCTGATCGCCGGCTACGCACTCGCCTTCGGCGCGGTCGCCGTCGTCCAGTCCGTGCTGGCCACGGCACTCTCCGTGTGGGTGCTCGGCCTGGACGTCGTCGGATCGCCCTGGCTGCTGCTCCTGGTCGCCCTGCTCGACGCGCTGCTCGGCACGGCGCTCGGCCTGTTCGTGTCGGCCTTCGCCGCCTCCGAGTTCCAGGCGGTCCAGTTCATGCCGGCCGTGATCTTCCCCCAGCTGCTCCTGTGCGGACTGTTCACCCCGCGCGACCAGATGCACCCCGTCCTGGAAGCCGTCTCGAACGTCATGCCGATGTCGTACGCCGTCGACGGGATGAACGAGGTCCTCACCCACACCGACGTCACCGCCGACTTCCTCCGCGACATCGTGATCGTCGCGGGCTGCGCCCTGCTCGTCCTCTGCCTGGGTGCGGCCACCCTCCGCCGCCGCACGCCCTGAGCACCCGGTGCGAGGATGGCGGCAACGACGAGAACCGCCACCCGGAGGGTGAAACCGCATGACCCAGACAGTCGCAGTCCTCGGTACAGGAAAGATCGGCGAGGCTCTGCTCAGCGGCATGATCCGGGCGGGCTGGCGCGCCGCCGATCTCCTGGTGACCACACGGCGCTCCGAGCGCGCCGAAGAGCTCCGCACCCGCTACGGCGTCGAGTCCGTCACCAACGCCGAAGCAGCCAAGAGCGCGGACATCCTCATCCTCGCGGTCAAGCCGCAGGACATGGGCAAGCTCCTCGACGAACTCGCCCCGCACGTCACCGCCGACCGTCTCGTCATCACCGCGGCCGCCGGCATCCCGACCGCGTTCATCGAGGAGCGCCTCACCGAGGGCACCCCGGTCGTACGCGTCATGCCGAACACCCCCGTCGTCGTGGACGAGGGCATGTCCGTGATCTCCGCGGGCAGCCACGCCACCCCCGGACACCTCGCCCACGCCGAGGCGATCTTCGGAGGCGTCGGCAAGACCCTCCGCGTCCCGGAGTCCCAGCAGGACGCCGCCACCGCGCTCTCCGGCTCCGGCCCCGCGTACTTCTACTTCCTCGTCGAGGCCATGACCGACGCGGGCATCCTGCTCGGCCTGCCCCGCGCCCAGGCCCACGACCTGATCGTCCAGGCCGCCATCGGCGCCGCGATCATGCTCCGGGACAGCGGAGAACACCCGGTCAAGCTCCGCGAGGCCGTCACCAGCCCGGCCGGCACCACCATCAGCGCCATCAGGGAACTGGAGAACCACGGCGTACGAGCCGCCCTCATCGCCGCACTCGAAGCGGCCCGCGACCGCAGCCGCGAGCTCGCCTCCGGCAACGGCTGAGACCGGCCACCCCACCGCCCACCCACCTCACCCGCGTCACCGGCCTACTGCACCGCAGCGACCAGCTCCGCAGTGCGCACCACGCTCGCGAACCCACCGCCGTGCAACGTCACGGCGGTGGCCCGCGCCAGCTCATCCGCGCCCAGGGCCCAGCCCCACGGCCCCACCGTGTCGAAGGTGTACGTCGCGTCGAAGGCGAAGAACACCTCGTACCCGAGATTGCCGCCCATGCGCGCTGTCGTCTCGGCGCACATGTTCGTCTGAATTCCGGCCACCACGATCTGCCGTACCCCTGCCTCCCGCAGCCATGCATCCAGGTCCCGTGTCCCGTAGAAGGCGGAGTTCACCGATTTCGTCAGGAACAACTCCGCCCCGGTCCCCTTTCCGCGACGCTCCTCCACGTACTCCTTGAACGCATTGCCCGATTGGCCCGCCCGCAGGGGCGAGCCCGGCTGGGTCGAGTCATGCCGCACGAACACGACGGGCCGGCCACTCGCCTGCCAGGCATCGATCAGCTCCGCGATGTTCCTGTCGGCATCCGGATTGTTCCGCGGTCCCCAGTACGCCTCCTGCTCGAAGCCCTGTTGTACGTCCACCACGATCAGCGCTGCGTTCCCTGCGATCTCCATGCCTCCACTCTCGGCCCACGGGCGACCGTCTCCCAGAGCCGGGAAAGCCATCGATCGATGCTTTACTGCCAAGGTGACCGCGTCGCCGAACCACCCCGCCCGCATCGCCCTGGTCTCGTTCCCGGGAGTCCGGGCATTCGACGTCTCCGTCATCACCGAGGTCTGGGGTGTGGACCGCACCGACCGTGGTGTCCCCGCCTTCGAGCTGCGCCGCACCGCCGCCGCCCCTGAGCCCATTCCGCTCCGCGGCGGTCTGTCCCTCACCCCGGACCGGACGCTGACCTGGCTGTCCCGGTGCGACCTGATCGTGGTGCCCGGTCTCGACGACCACCTCACCCCGGCCCCGACCGCGGTGCTCGAAGCCCTGCGCGGTGCCCATACGCGGGGCACACCCATCGCCGCGCTCTGCGGCGGTGCCTTCACGCTTGCGCAGGCGGGGCTGCTCGACGGCCGCCAGGCCGTCACCCACTGGAACCTCACCGACCTCCTCCATGCCCATCACCCCCAGGTCACCGTGGTGCCGGACGCCCTCTTCCTCCACGACGGGAACATCTGGACCTCGGCGGGCACGGCGGCCGGCATCGACCTCTGCCTTCATCTGGTCCGCATCACCCATGGCGCCGAAGCCGCGGCGACGATCGCCCGTTCGATGGTCACGGCCCCCTTCCGGACAGGAACCCAGGCCCAGTTCATCGAGCACCCCACCCCGGAGTCCGACCGGGACGCCGACACGCTCGCCTCGGTGCGGGCCCATGCGCTGGCCCATCTGGCGGAACCGCACACCGTGGCCACCCTCGCGGCCCGAGCCGGCATGTCCGCACGCACCTTCGCCCGTCACTTCCAGGCCACGACCGGGACCACCCCGCTGCGCTGGCTGATCGCGCAACGCATCGCCGCAGCCCAGAAACTCCTCGAACGCACGGACCTCCCTCTCCCGGAGGTGGCCCGCCGCACGGGGTTCGGCAGCGAGGTCACCATGCGCCAGCGCTTCGCGGCGCACCTCTCCACCAGCCCACGCGGCTACCGGACGGCCTTCCGCGACGCAGGGGCCGAGCCGGAGGTTGACACCACCCGTACGGCTCCGTAGTGTGCTCCGAGTTGTCCGACGTGAGCGCCGACCCCGGTCGGTCCCCGGACAGCCATTCCGTAGTGACCACAAGAAACCGGCGACCTGTGTCGCACGTTTTCTGTGTGCACGTTCGGAATGAGGAATCCACGTTCGAAGGAACGATGACCCGATTAGCGTCGGGGCCCTGGATTCCGCTAAAGTCTCACTCGTCGGAACGGCCCAACAGCCGGGAAGACAAGCCCCACTGACTGGGAATCAGGCCCGAAAGGATCTGATAGAGTCGGACTCGCCGGAAAGGGAAAC